>JAWOIJ010000028.1:0-10060 GCA_046484745.1 Desulfobacterales bacterium
GAGATACCCAGTTGGCATCTTAGTGATTTAATTTAACGATGGCAGGGATTTTAGAGGGCTTGCATGTTGAGATATTTTTCCAGAAAACGAAGCTAACAAAGGAATGAGTTTCACTTGGATTTATGATGCAAATTTATATTATATTTTATATCAAACTAAGAGCAAAAGTTCCTAAAAAATCAATTTTTTTATCAAACTAAAATTTTGTCCACCGCAAAGCCTTGATGATCAATATTCTACAGCCAACTTTACACTCTAAATCAGATATAATATATTGTAATTATTTTATTATTTAATAGCATTAAAAATGTGTGACGGAGATTGTAAAGAAAACACAACACCTGATTCTTTAATTTCAATGCATTATCAAACTAACCCCCTCCCCACAAAAAGCCAGAACCCTTTGTTGATGACCCGATTACAGAAATTTTACGGAATGGAGCCCGAAGGTTGTTAGCTCAGGCCATTGAGACAGAAATTGAAATGTTTTTAATCCAATACAAAGGTTTAGCAGATGCATTTACCCCAAAATAATGGACACCAAGTTAAGCCGCCATCTTCCAGATCTCGTAATTACAAGGGCTCATATAGTTAAGCCGGGAATGGCGACGGTTACCGGTTATAAAAACTTTCAATGTATTCAAAAATGCTTGCCCTGGCTTGTTGCCGGGTAAAATACTGATCATGGCGAATTCACTCGGTTTTCAGTAAATGAAAAAAGGAGTCAACCGTTAATGGCTAACTCCTTTATTTTTTGGTAGCGGGGACAGGATTTGAACCTGTGACCTTCGGGTTATGAGCCCGACGAGCTACCGGACTGCTCCACCCCGCATCAGAAGTTAACGTGTATATCTTTCCTTTGAATCTCTGTCAAGAGAATACTATCTTTTTATGTATGAGGTAAGCAATTCTCTGATCCGATCGAACTCCTTTTGAGAGTTTCCGCCCTCATCCACTTTCACACGTATATGCTTGGTTCTGGAGGATATTCCGGATATCACCTCCAAGCGGGATCCGGGAACACCCAGGCATTTTGAGAGAAATTTGAGACACGCCTTATTGGCAGCGCCATCTACCGGAGGCGCGGTAATGCGGATCTTAACCGCATCACCATGCAATCCCTTGATCTCGTTTTTTGAGGATCGCGGCTGAACAAATATCTTAAATGTAAGGCCATTGTCATGTTCTTTGATATCCAGCATGGTATTCTATTATAAATTCAGATTTTCGACTTCAAATTCTTTTTCCAGCAACTTTTTTAAGGATTCATAATCGACTGTAACCGGAAACTCCGGGAACTCCTCAATGACATTCTTCGGAGGCCTGAAAAGCATCGCTGAATCCGCGGCCTTTAACATCCCGATGTCGTTATATGAATCGCCAAAAGCCACCACCCTGTAATTCAGGCTTTTCAGCGCAAGAACGGTTTTCTTTTTGCCTTCCGGCTGCCTCAGGTTATACCCGGTAATCCTGCCGTCATTCTCAATGGACAGGGAATGGCAGAACAGGGTCGGCCGGCCGAGTTTTTTCATCAGCGGTCCTGCAAACTGTGTAAAGGTGTCTGAGACCACAATTACCTGAGACTTCATCCGCAGCCAGTCCAGGAAATCAACTGCCCCTTCAAGCGGATCCATTGTCTCGATCACATTTGTGATATCGTTTATTTTAAGGCCATGTTCATCCAGAATCTTAAGCCGTCTTTTCATCAACACATCATAGTCGGAAATATCCCGGGTTGTCAGCTTCAACTCTTCGATGCCTGTTTTTCCGGCAACATTAATCCAGATTTCCGGCACGAAAACTCCCTCAAGATCTGAGCATACGATATTCATACTTCCCCTTTAAAAAACTGATGCCATTTAACTCATTATGATATAGAAAACTTTTTACAATAGCGCTCCAGGATTGTCATTCTTCCCCTTCAATGCGAATCAGCACAGGCGCGTCATTCATTATATCAAGCTTGCTGATCCGGTCAAAGGCTTTGCGGACATTCGCCTCTTTTGCAATATGCGTCAGCATCACAATGGGAACAGGCCCCTTGGATTCCCTGCCTTTCTGATGAACCGATTTGAGGCTGATGCCCAGGTCTCCCAATATCCCCGATATTTTTGAGAGAACCCCCGGCCGATCCAGAGCGGAAAACCTGAAGTAATAATGGGTATCGATCTCCTCTATGGGTTTCACGGGTATCCTCCTGATATGCTCCGGCTGGTATGACAATGCCGGGATCCTGTTGCTTATTCCCAGCATCAGGTTGCGTGCGATATCGACCGTATCGGCGATCACGGCACTCGCAGTCGGCATCATTCCCGCGCCATACCCATAAAGAATAATCTCACCGACCGCGTCACCGGTAATGGAAACCGCATTCAGAGAACCGTTGACATTTGAAAGAAGATTGCCTGCCGGTATCATTGCCGGATGAACCCGTGCCTCCACGGAATTTTCGAAAAATTTGCTGATAGCAAGGAGTTTGATCCTGTATCCGAACTGTTTTGCGAACTCAATATCCATGGGAGTAATATTTGAAATGCCTTCAACATAGATATCCTTCAAATTCAGTTCCATTCCGTAAGCCAGAGAGGATAGGATTGTAAGCTTGTGTGCCGTATCGAATCCTTCTACATCCAGTGTAGGGTCTGCTTCGGCAAAACCATTTGCCTGCGCTTTTTCCAGTGCTTTTTTAAAAGAAATTCCTGTGTCTGTAATTCTGGATAAAATATAGTTGCACGTTCCATTCAGAATTCCTGTCATGGCCTTAATCCGGTTTCCCACAAGGGATTCACGAATGGTTTTAATAATAGGCATGCATCCGCCCACACTTGCTTCGAAACCGATATCAATACCTTTTTCCGCGGCTGCCCGAAAAATTTCATTGCCGCTTGAGGCAAGCAGCGCCTTGTTCGCGGTGACAACCTGCTTCCCGTTATCGATCGCTTTCAAAATCAGTTCCTTTGCGATGGTCTCTCCACCGATCATTTCAATCACAATATCAATTTCAGGATCATCGACCACCTTAAATGCATCTGAAATAAAAACACCCTCCTCGAACTGGATACCCCTGTCGGTTTCCATATCCAGATCCGCCACATGTTTCAAGACCAGCCCGATCCCGACGCGAGACCGGATCAGGTCTTTATTTTCATATAACACTTTTGCAACTCCGGTACCGACGGTACCGCAGCCAAGTAATCCAATCTTTATATCTTTCATTTTCCGTCATTCTCCCAATTGATGTCGACCGTTTCCCAAATAGGAATAGAAACCTGCAAATACCATGACATTACACAATGACGGGTTTGATGTCAAAAATTGTTTTGACTTTTAATTTGATTCAGTTTAGTTTTACCGATGCATTACAGGAAGCCCGACACAGGAGAAAATAATGAGCGAATCTTTAACCTACGCGGATTCAGGCGTTGATGTAGACAAGGCAAACAGCCTGGTAAAAACAATCAAAAAAATCGCAAAACAGACCCCCAGAACCGGTGTAATGGGAGAGATCGGGGGGTTCGGAGGCCTGTATTCCCTGAATGTTGAAAATATTGACAGGCCTGTCCTTGTCAGTTCAACCGATGGCGTGGGCACCAAATTAAAAATCGCTTTTTTAATGGACAAGCACGACACGGTCGGCATCGATCTCGTAGGAATGTGCGTCAATGATATTGCCGTGCAGGGAGCCAAGCCGCTTTTTTTCCTGGATTATCTTGCTGTCGGAAAGCTGGTGACAGAAACCGCGTCCCGGATTATCGAGGGGGTTGCAGAAGGATGCAGACAGGCAAACTGCGCCCTGATAGGTGGCGAAACAGCAGAGATGCCCGGCATATACAATGAGGGAGAGTATGATCTTGCCGGTTTTGCGGTAGGTGTTGTCGATAACAGCAAAATTGTTGACGGATCGGAGATCCGTGTCGGCCATCGACTCATCGGAATCGGATCGAGCGGTATTCACAGCAATGGTTATTCCCTTGTCCGCAAGATCTGTTTTGAAAAGCTGAAACTTAAGATCGATACCCATATCCCGGAATTTGGGAGGACCCTTGGTGAAGAGCTGCTTGAACCAACCAAAATCTATTCGGAAACCATTCAACGGTTGGTCAAAGATCTTCCCATTCACGGACTGGCTCACATCACAGGGGGAGGAATCTCCGACAACATTATAAGAATTATTCCAAAAGCCTGCAAGGTCGAAATTCAAAAATCTTCCTGGGAGATACCACCCGTGTTTTCCTTCCTTCAACAGGCGGGGAATATAACGGAAGCAGAGATGCTGAGGACGTTCAATAATGGTATCGGCCTTATCGCGGTCGTTCCCGAAAACTTCTCTCAGGAGATCATAGAAAGGTTTACCGGCTTGAATGAAAAAGCCTTCCTGATCGGAAAAGTCGTTGAACGGGAAACATCCAAGTCCCAGATAAAATGGATCAAATAAAAATATGGCGCCGAACGGCAGAAAAAAGGTCGAAAGACCGTTTTTTTTAAAACAGGCTGTTTCTCTGATTAAACACTTCCTGAACTGGATTGCTTCCGGGCAGAAACAGAAACCCGTCTGCAAAACATGAAAAGTCGGCAAATCACGCACCGGGCGGGTGCTGAAATCATGACATCAACAGGAAAAACATCCCCCTTATACTTCTCAAACAATGATTGTACTTGGAATTGAATCCTCCTGTGACGAAACAGCCGCTTCAGTTGTGGAAGACGGCCGTATTGTACTATCATCCATTGTGTCCTCACAGGTCGAAGTACATCATGCCTATGGCGGTGTCGTTCCGGAACTTGCCTCAAGAAAACACATCGAAAATATCACCCCGGTAGTAAACGAAGCGCTCAAAAAATCGGGGAAAAAAAAAGAGGAGCTTGACGCGGTGGCCGCCACTCAGGGTCCGGGGCTGATCGGCTCTCTTCTTGTCGGCTTTTCCTTTGCCAAAGGGTACGCATGGGCACTGGATATTCCGTTTGTCGGGATCGATCATCTTGAAGCTCATATCAATTCGGTTTTTCTATGTAATGATCCGCCTCCCTTTCCGTTTGTTGCCCTGCTGGTTTCAGGCGGACATACCGGCATATATCATGTGACCTCTCATACCCGTTATCAACTCATGGGGCAAACCAGAGACGATGCCGCCGGTGAAGCCTATGACAAAGTCTCCAAAATGCTGGGTCTCGGGTATCCGGGAGGGGAAGTGATCGATCAGTTTGCAAGGGAAGGAGATCCGGACAGAATCAATTTTACACGCCCCTATCTGGATAAAAACGCTTTCGATTTCAGCTTCAGCGGCATTAAAACAGCCGTAAACCGATATATCAAAACCCATCCGGAATATCAAAAACAGACCGCAGACATTGCCGCTGGATTCCAGGAAGCAGTAGTCGATGTGCTTTCCTTCAAGGTAATCCAGGCAGCACTTCAAAAAAAGTGCGGACACATCACCATCGTCGGCGGCGTAGCCGCGAACAAAAGGCTCCGGGAGAAGGTCAGGTCTGAAGCCACTGGAAAAGATCTGACCGTTCATATCCCTCCCATCGATCTTTGCGGAGACAATGCCGCCATGATTGCCGTGACCGGATATCACTACTTGAAAAAGGGGGTTCGGACAGAGCAGGATGCCGACGTTTATTCCAGAGTCAACCTGTAAAACCCTGCCGCCCTATTCATAAATTTTTTCATCCACAGCCTCGGCCTCCGGTGCATCCTTTTCGCAATCACGCGTTACAGCCGCACTCCTGTTTTGTAAATATTCACCATACCATTCGTGGGCAATAATCATGGACATCACTTCATTTGAACCGGTCCAGATCGATGCAAGGCGTAGATCCCTCTCAATCCGCTCGATCGGATAAACGTTTGTATAGCCGATTCCTCCCATGACCTGCATCGCGTTATGTGCCGCTTTCTGGCAGGCTTCCGTAACAAATTTTTTGGATTCCGATATCATTCTTCTCACCCTTGCGGGTTCGATATCGGACTCTACGGCTCGGCATGTCGTATAAATCATCGAGCGGCAGGCATCCAGCAGCATGGCTGCTTCTGCAACCTGGAAGCTTACCCCCTGGAATTGATTGATGGTTTTTCCGAATGCCTTCCTGCGGGTGGTATAACCGGTGGCGACTTCGAGCGCAGGCCGGGCAGCACCGATAGTCATGGCGGCCGTTCCAAGCCGTTCCGGTATCATCATGGTATTAAAAATGGCAAGTGCATTGTTTACCGTTCCAACCACATTCTCTTTCGGAACTTTTACATCCCTGAAAACAAGACGGCCGGCGCCGCCGCCCCGGCAGCCCATGAGCCCATACAGGTATTCCACTTCAACACCAGGCTCCCGGTCAACAATAAAACAGGTTAAAGATTTGTGCGGCTTCGCATCCGGATCGGTTTTGGCATAAACCAGAAAATAGTCCGCGCCCTCAGCGCCCACGATAAATCGTTTCTGGCCGTTCAAAACAAAGTGATCTCCTTTATCAACAGCCGTGCTGGTGGCCCCGAAAAAATCAGAACCTCCTCTAGGTTCTGTAAGACATTCCGCTGCAAAGATTTCTCCTTTCAGAAGCGGTTTAACATACCTCTCCTTCAACTCGTCCGTACCATGCAGGATAATTGCATCGCATACCAGTTCCGCACCGACTCCAAAAACACAGGCAAAGATATAGCCAAGCGTCCCGATTTCTTCCATTACCGTGGCAGTGGCGACCCAGTCCAGCCCTCTGCCGCCCCATTTTTTCGGATAGCGACACCCCATGAGATTGCGTCTGCCCGCTTCCTGCAGGAATTCTTTTGGAAATTTAATGTTGTCCTTATCCATGTCGATGATCATCTGCCGGGGAACCCATTTTACAAGATCCCTTGCCTCATCACGAATTTTTTTCTGTTCTTCGGAAAGCAAATAGTCAAACATCTCAAGCTCCTTTCATTTCAGGCAGTCTCAAAAAAATCTCCTGCCGGCTTATAAGCCCACTTCACTTTTTTTGAAGGTCCCTCCGCCTTTTTAAAAGATTATCCCGGAGTGACATGAGGTCTTTTTCCAGCAGCACAAGTTCTTCTTTCCGCTTACGGATCTCCTTCAATTTTTTCGTTCCATAGGCTAGGCTTTTATCGATCTGACACAGCTCGTTTGCATTGGTATCCGCCATACCGATCATTTCTGCGATCTCATCAAGGGAAAATCCAAATCGTTTTCCCCGTAATATCAATTTCAAGCGGGCCCTGTCTTTTGGGGTGTAAATCCTCTGGTTGCCTGGAGTTCTTTCGGGAGAGATCAGACCCTTTTCTTCATAGAACCGTATCGTGTGGGGGCTCATATCAAGCTGAGCCGCCAGTTCGGATATCAGGAACGCTTCCTGATTTTTTTTGGGCGCTTTTGCCATTTTCCTCTTCCCGTCATTAAACTTAAAGTTAACTCTAACTAAAAAAATTTTCCGAGTCAAGAATTTTATAGAAGGATGATGTTCAAAAACCACAATTGGTTTCAGACCGAAAAAACCTGGAACACGCCCATAACACCTTGCATTCACATTTATTTTTTGATATGTTTTGACAATTCGATTATTCAAGCCGGAAAGCGGCATCCTGCCGTTGGCAAGGCGATGAGCTGCCACAATTCTTCATTATAACGCGGCGCACTTAAAGACAGGCATATTTTTTAAAACCTTCAAATTAAAAGGAAAGATATCATGAAACGATGCCACCCTGTCCTTAGAAAAAATTTTCGAAACGGCTTTCTTTTGCTGGTATTCATCTGTATCGCATTCTGTTTCTGTCATTGCACATCAGAACCGAAAAAGGAGGGCCTTCTGGTACAAGGACCGCTTCCGTATCCGGAAGATGCACTGGAACCATATATCTCCGCCAAGACCCTGCGCTTTCATTACGGCAAACATCATGCAGGATATATAGCTGAAACAAACAGCCTGATACAGGGCAGTTCATTCGAAGGAAAAACGCTGGAAGAAATTATCCGGGCAACGTCCGGAAAAGAGAAACACTCAGCGCTGTTCAACGCTGCTGCGCAGGCATGGAACCATGCCTTCTTCTGGGACTCCATCAAACCGAAAGGTGGCGGCAAGCCCAAGGGAGTACTCAAAAAGAAAATTGAAGAAAATTTTGGAAGCACCAAAGCTTTCCAGACAGAGATCCAAACCTCTGCGAAAACCCTGTTCGGAAGCGGGTGGGTATGGCTGGTAATGGATCAGGACAAACTGCTGATTGTTACAACATCAAATGCCGACACCCCCGTTGCCCATGGGCAGAAGCCGCTTCTGACCATTGATCTTTGGGAACATGCATACTATCTGGACTATCAGAACCGAAGGTCCGGTTATGTTGCAAAAGTACTGAAACACCTCATTGACTGGGATCGTGTTTCTGCAAGATTAAAATAAGAAATCCGTTGGTCCGGGGCAACATAAAATTATGACGGTTTTGAGATGCCAAACCGGCATGGCGTCCTGATTCCTTTTTTGAACAACCATGAAGGAGAATTACATGTCCGATAATGCCATCGCGATGATTTTAACTTCATTTGCCGCCGATTCCCTTGCACTGGGGCCTCATTGGATCTATGATACCAGCCAGATCGACCAAAAATTCGGCCGCGTTGAAAATCTGAAAAAACCTCTTGAAAATTCATTTCACCCCACAAAAAACAAAGGCGAATTCACCCATTACGGAGATCAGACACTGCTCCTCCTGAAATCGATAGCAGATGGGATCTCCTTCGATATGAATAGGTATGCCGATGCCTGGCTTGATTTTTTCAACACCTATACCGGTTATAAAGATCATGCCACCAAATTGACCCTTGCGAATATGGCCGACGGCAAAGATCCCCAAACATGCGGTTCCGATTCCAGCGATCTCGGAGGCGCATCCAGGATTCCCCCTTTGGTTTATTTTTACCGGAATCACAGTGAGAAGCTCATCGATGCAGTCAAACAACAGACCGCATTGACCCACAATACCCCGAATGTGATCAAAAGCGCGGTGTTTTTTGCAACCGTTGCCATGGAAGTTCTAAACGGGACAGAACCGGTTCGGTCCATCCAAAAACTGGCTGACACGGAATTTTCCAAAGACCCGATTCGAAGCTGGATTGACAGGGGTTTGAGCAGCCGATCGGAAGACACACGAAACGCGATTCTTAAATTCGGCCAGATGTGTGATGTCAAAAGTGCTTTTCCGTCTGTAATTCATCTGATTGCAAAATATGAAAAAAATCCCCGGGAGGCCCTCATCGAAAATGTAATGTCCGGAGGTGACTCTGCTGCAAGAGGCCTGCTTGTCGGCATGGTGCTGGGCGCACACACCGGCCTTGAATCAATTCCGCAGGAATGGATAACGGGGATGAAGGCCATCCACCAGATCCGGCAATACCTTGAAGCCATAGACGGAAAGTCATGACACGCACCTGAAAATAAAATTCCATATGGGGTTGTTCAGAAAATTAATGCGGACCGTCGACACGGAAACGTCATTTTTCAAAAAGTGAAAAAAGCTCGCGGTCAAGCCGCTCGAGTACTTCCAGGGGAGGATCGGCATCAAGACCTGCGGCTGGGAGGATATACCGTTCAAACACCATCATGCCTAAACCGTAGGCAAGGATTGCCGCAACAATATTTCGCGGGTCTATTTTGGAAGTGATCGATTTTTCTTCCTGCTCCCGGCGCACCAGATCCACGAGTTTCCGGACAAACGGAAAATTGCCCTGAATTTCTCCTTTGTCTTTCCCGTCAAGAAACGTACGGGCCATTACGCGCCAGAACATGTCATTTTCGCGTATTGCTTTTGATGAGCGCAATACAGCACTTAAAAAATCATCCGGATCACCGATCTCTTCGCGGATACCCGCTGCAAGGGCTTCCTGGGTTTGCCTTCGAAGAGCTTCTTTGGAACCGAAATGACGGTGAATAAGGCCGTGATTCACACCTGCCCTGACCGCAATTTTACGAAGTGAAACCGCTTCAACACCCTTTTCAGAAAAAAGCTCCGCTGCCGCCCGAATCAGAGCGGTCACGACTTCATCCCGACCGTGGGGTTTCTTTGTTTTTATCATTATGAAAA
>JAWOIJ010000062.1:0-22043 GCA_046484745.1 Desulfobacterales bacterium
GTAAAGTGTTGGCGGAAGTGCATGGGAATCGAACCCACCCGAGACGGGTTTAACGCCTCACACCGGATTTGAAGTCCGGGAGCCTCACCAGTAAGCTGCGCACTTCCAAAAAGAATCGTAATATAGTATTCTTCTTCATTTTCTGTCAACCCATTTATAGATGAGATGGTAAGAGAGATGATCGACAGGGAACGGCTTGCAACTCTTTTTAAATCGCTTGTCGAGATCGACAGCGTATCCGGAAACGAAAGGGCGATAGCAAACGAAATCCGGAAAATTGCGGATTCACTGGGCGTAATCTGCCATGTGGATGATTCTGCAAAGCGCACCGGAAGCGATACCGGCAATCTTGTTCTTAAATTCAAGGGGAACAGACCCTTGGCTCCTCTTCTTTTAAGTGCTCATATGGATACGGTCGCGCCTGGATGCGGCGTGAAACCCATTTTTAAAGACGGGGTTTTCACGAGTGACGGAACCACCATACTGGGGGCCGATGATAAGAGCGCAATCGCGATCATTCTTGAAGTGATGCGTGTTCTCGTCGAAAAGGATCTGCCTTGCTGCCCTCTGGAATGTGTTCTGACAACCTGTGAAGAGATCGGCCTTCAGGGGGCAAAAAATCTTGATTTCAGCCTGATTACAGCGAAACAGGGGTATGTGCTGGATACTTCGGACATCGGGGTGATTGTAAATCAGGCACCGGCTGCCAATCGTCTTGAATTCAAGGTTTTCGGAAAGGATGCCCACGCGGGTGTAGCGCCGGAACAGGGCATCAACGCAATTGTTCTTGCATCCAAAGCGATAGCAACTCTCCAGCTTGGCCGGATCGATCACGAAACGACCTGCAACATCGGCGTAATCAATGGGGGCGTGGCAACCAATATTGTGCCGAAACTGGTTACCATACAGGGAGAAGTCCGGAGCCATGACAAACAGAAGCTGGACCGAACAACGGAGGTTATGGTCAATGCCTTCCGGAGTGCGGTAGACGACTGGAAGGAGAATGAAGTATCGTCCGGGTCGCCGCGCTTTGAATATAAGATCGAAAAGGATTTCCCGCTGACCCGCATTCCGGAGAACCATCCGGTGATCCTGGTCGCTCAAAAGGCGGCTTTGAATCTTGGACGAACCTTGAAAACCAGATCAACCGGCGGCGGCGCGGATGCAAATATTTTTTTCGAACAGGGGATCGTGACCGGTGTTATCGGGACTGGAATGCGGAATATGCATTCGGTTCGGGAATCGATAAGTCTGGATGACATGACCCGGACCGCTGAACTGCTGATCGAGATCATCCGGCTTCATTCAACCTGAAAGAAAAATGAAACAGTGTCCACATCGAAACGAGAACTGTTGTTCCAAGGATAAAATAACCCATGCATGCCTACTTTGACTGTTTTTCCGGAATCAGCGGCGATATGACCCTCGCGGCATTTATAGACCTCGGGGTCCCGGTTTCATTTCTGAAAGAATCCATCAGCCGGGTCCTACCTGAAAATGATTTTAACCTGGAAGTCAATTCTGTTTCCCGAAAAGGAATCACTGCCGTGAATGTGGCCGTAACCGGAAGTGAAAACACAGCCTCTCGAAATTATTTGGAAATCAGATCCATCATACGGAAAAATTTCCTTCCGGAAAGGGTCCGGAACATAAGCCTTGACATATTCGGCAGAATTGCCGAAGCAGAGGCAAAAATACACGGGTGCCCAATTGAAAAAGTTCACTTTCACGAAGTCGGCGGAGTAGATGCCATCGTTGATATCGTGGGGACCGCTTTTTGCGTTGATTTCCTGAATCTTTCCTCCATATCCGCTTCAACGATTTCGCTTGGGGGGGGATATACAACATGCAGCCATGGTACGCTGCCGGTTCCAGCCCCTGCGACATTAGAAATTTTAAAGGGGATTCCGGTTATCGGTACCGGTATTCAAAAGGAGCTGGTAACGCCGACCGGCGCGGCCATTATCGCTGCGCTTGCCGGTGAGTTTCATCCTTTTCCGGATATGAAGATAGATAAAATTGGATACGGCGCCGGAAAGCGGGATCTGGAAAAAATACCGAATGTTCTGAGGATTGTTATCGGAAGCAGGGTTGATGAAAACCTGGAGAATGGGGTGGAAAAAATTGTTCTGGTTGAAACCTGCATCGATGACATGAATGCTGAAATTTTTGGTTTTCTGATGGAGCGCCTGTTCGAGGATGGTGCCCTGGATGTATACTGGCTGCCGATATATATGAAAAAAAATCGCCCCGGCACCATGGTACAGGTTGTATGCCATGAAAGCATCCGGGAAAAGATTGTCAGCCGGATACTGACCGAAACAACCACCTCCGGCGTAAGATACTTCAGGGCTGATCGTCGAATTCTTCAGCGGGAAACCGTTGAGGTCGATACCTGTTTTGGCAGACTGCAGGCGAAAAAAATTACAAAACCGGACGGAAGCACCGTGATTGTTCCGGAGTATGAGGTCTGTCGAAAAATTGCCCTTGAAAAGAATATTCCGGTCAAGAGCGTTTATGATGCGGTTGAAGCAGGAAGTTCCGCCACATGATTTTCAAACAAAAGGTTATCCTTTTTCTCGCAACAGGATTTTATGCCGGAAAGGCTCCGGCAGCTCCCGGAACGGCCGGCACACTTGTGGGCCTGGTTTTCTGCTTTTTCCTGTCCCGGCTTGAACCGGTGTTCAGTTTTTTCTGTATCGCGCTTGTAACTGCTTTATCTGTATGGATCACGGACAAAGCGGAAAAGCTTCTGGCCCGAAAAGATCCGGGAGAGATCGTACTGGATGAGATTGCGGGTATTATGGTGACCATGGCCGGCCTGCCGTTTACCGCTTTTTCCGCTGTCTCCGGATTTATACTCTTCCGGGTCCTTGATATTCTAAAACCGTTTCCAATCCGCGTTCTGGATCAAAAAGTTCCCGGCGGGGCAGGTATTGTTGCAGATGACATTGCAGCCGGTGTTATGGGGAATATTGTACTTAGAATTATACTTTATCTTACCGGTTCCGGCGGATAAAAAATTAATGTAAATCAATTCATTTTTACGAATTTGTAAAAACTAAATTCTCTCGCAAAGGCATCAAAAAATATCATTTGATATTAATAAGTTAACTTTGCGGCTTGGCGACTCTGCGCGACATTCTGGTTTAATACAAGACCATTGATGATATGGATAAGATACGAGTATATGGATAGCATACGCGCATTCATAGCCTTCAAACTTCCGGACAGGATTCCGGGATTTATCCGTGAGATACAGAAGAAGTTGAAACAACGGGGAATCAAACTGAAATGGGTATTGCCTGAAAATGTTCATTTAACCCTGAAGTTTTTAGGAGATATTCCCTGTGACCGTATCGATTCGATTGAAACCGCTATAAAAGTATCTGCGGAAGGCATGCGTCCGATCTCTCTTCTTGCCGGAAGCATCGGTGTTTTTCCCAATGCAAGCCGTCCGAGGGTAGTCTGGATCGGAATTGACGGCGAGATCGGCATCCTGGCAGGGTTCCAGAAAAAACTTGATGAGAATCTGGCACATCTGGGATTTCAGGCTGAAACAAGAACCTACAAGGGGCATCTCACCATCGGAAGGGTTCGAAAAGCTCCGGATCCGGAGAACCTCAAAACCGCGATACGCGATTTTTTTGATTATAAAACAGAACCCTTTCACGTCGATGAGGTGATTTTGTTTCAGAGTGATTTGAAACCGGAAGGCGCGGTCTATACCTGTCTGAAAAATATCCGATTTTCCGATGATCGGTGAATGTTCCTGCCGGTTTCGGGGAGAATTTTTTGCTTTCTGAAAAGCTGCCGGCTTCAAGAAGAAACAATTTTCTGCATCTAATACCCGTTAAAGGCTTCAATCGGTTTCATTGTCTTTGGCTTCAATTGGAGTATATCCATGAAGCGATGTTGATGATAAACTCCCCGGCGCCCGAGATATTTAAAAGGGTTGATTGCAATCAGGTCGATTTAATAGTATAGGGATCACTATTTTGGAAATTGGAAATAACATTGAGACTTCAATTCACAGCGGATAACTGAATTGTCCGGGAGGATACCATGAGCAAATCCACAAACAAGGAAATAGCAGTCGAGGCGGCGATGGGCCAGATTGAAAGACAGTTCGGAAAAGGCGCCATCATGAAACTGGGAAGCGGCTCCGTTATAGATGTTCCTGTGATATCAACCGGTTCAATCGCACTTGATAGAGCGCTTGGTATCGGAGGCATTCCAAGGGGAAGGGTTATTGAAATCTACGGTCCGGAATCTTCGGGGAAAACGACACTTGCGCTGCATTGTGTCGCGGAAGCCCAGATGAAGGGAGGGATTGCCGCCTTTATTGATGCGGAGCATGCGCTGGATGTCGTGTATGCAAAAAAGCTCGGTGTAAACACCGATGAGCTTCTGGTTTCCCAGCCGGATACCGGGGAGCAGGCTCTTGAGATCGCGGATATGCTGGTTCGAAGCGGGGCAATTGATATTCTGGTAATCGACTCGGTGGCCGCGCTGGTCCCAAGGGCGGAAATCGAAGGTGAAATGGGAGATTCACACATGGGGCTTCAGGCGAGACTTATGTCTCAGGCCTTGAGAAAGCTCACCGGAACCATCAGCAAGACCATGACCTCCCTGATCTTTATCAACCAGATTCGGATGAAAATCGGGGTTGTCTTTGGGAACCCCGAAACGACGACCGGCGGCAACGCCCTTAAATTTTATGCCTCGGTAAGGCTCGATGTAAGACGGTCCGCCGCCATCAAGGATGGTACGGAGATTGTCGGAAACCGAACCAAGGTAAAGGTTGTTAAAAACAAGGTGGCGCCCCCGTTCAAAGATGCTGAATTTGATATCATGTACGGAGAGGGGATATCAAAAGCAGGGGATCTTCTGGATATGGGGGTCTTAACCGGTACGGTCGAAAAGAGCGGCTCATGGTACTCCTACAAGGGAGAAAGAATCGGACAGGGCAGAGAAAATGTGAAAATCTTTTTCAAGGACAATCATGATATTTATCTTGATCTGATGCGCAAGGTCAGGGAAGAACTCGGACTTTCAAAGAAAGATGCGCCGGTGGAAGTTGAAAAGTAAAGAAAACGGAAAGGATGGTTGGAGCAGCAGATGACAGGCAATGAAGCACGAAAGAAGTTTCTCGATTATTTTACCGGGCAGAACCATCAGATGATCAGGAGTTCCTCTCTGGTGCCCCATGATGATCCGACGCTTCTTTTTACAAACGCGGGCATGGTTCAGTTTAAACGGATTTTTATCGGTGAAGAGAAACGAAATTACGTGACAGCGACCACTTCCCAGAAATGTGTGCGTGCCGGAGGAAAGCACAACGATCTCGAGAATGTCGGGTATACGGCACGGCATCATACCTTTTTTGAGATGCTGGGAAATTTTTCATTCGGTGATTATTTCAAAGAAAAAGCGATTGAATATTCCTGGGATCTTCTTGTTGACGGATATAGGCTTCCTGCCGACAAACTCTGGGTTTCCATCTATCTCGATGATGACGAAGCCTTTGACATCTGGAACAAGAACATTGGTGTGCCGGAAGACCGCATTGTAAGGCTCGGCAAAAAAGACAACTTCTGGGCAATGGGGGATACCGGGCCTTGCGGGCCATGCAGCGAAATCCACATTGACCGCGGTGAATCGTTCGGCTGCGGTCGTCCGGAATGCGCGGTCGGATGCGAATGCGACCGCTATCTCGAAATCTGGAATCTTGTCTTCATGCAATTTAATCAGGATGAGACAGGCAAAATGGCTCCGCTTCCCAAACCAAGCATCGACACCGGAATGGGACTTGAACGAATTGCGTCCGTTCTTCAAAACGCTCCCACCAATTATGAAACCGACCTGTTTCTGCCGATTATTCAAAAAGTGGAAAACCTTTCGGAAAAAAGAATGGGGGAAAAGCCTGAAATCGATGTTTCCATGAAGGTTATCGCGGATCACAGCAGGGCGGCTGCTTTTCTGATCGGTGACGGAGTTCTGCCTTCCAATGAAGGCAGAGGGTATGTGCTGCGCAGAATCATGCGGCGGGCAATCCGGTATGGCCGGAATATCGGGCTTGAAAAGCCTTTTCTGCATGAGACGGCCAGAATTGTTTCGGATATCATGGCGTCTGCATATCCAGACCTGAAAGAGGCGGACGCGTTTATAACCAATGTAATCAAAAACGAGGAAGTTCGTTTTTCAGAAACCCTTGATCACGGACTCAGGCTTCTCGAGGAGACCCTTTTTGAACTGAAAGAAAAGGGAGAAACAAGCATCCCCGGCCGGATGATCTTTAAACTGTATGATACGTTTGGCTTCCCGGTTGACATTGTTCGGGATGTTGTCCGCGATCAGAACATGAGTCTTGACATGGACGGTTTTAACGCCGCCATGGAAAAGCAGAAGTCTCAGTCCAGATCAATTGTGAGTTTTTCAAAATTAAGCGACGCCTATCGAAATCTTTCCGCAGCCGGTATCCAGTCTGAGTTTTTCGGATATGATACGTTAACCTGCAATTCAAAGATTCTGGTGATCGTCAAAGACGGCAACGAAATTCAAGAGGCTGGAAAAGGGGAAGAAATCGAGCTCGTTGTTGAAAAAACCCCTTTCTATGGAGAGTCCGGCGGTCAGGCAGGTGATTCCGGAGAGATATCGACAGATGGTTTCAAGATGGAAGTAGAGAGTACACTGAAGGACCCTACCGGCCTGATTATTCACAGGGGCAAAATTGTCAGGGGAAGTATCCAAAAAGGAGAAGAAGTCATACTGACGGTTGCTGGAGCGAAAAGAAGCAAAACAGCCCTGAACCACACGGCGACACATATTCTCCATGCAGCCTTGAGAACCGTTTTGGGCGACCATGTGAAACAGGCAGGATCACTGGTGGCTCCGGACAGGCTTCGATTCGATTTTACCCATTTTTCTTCGGTGAGCCCGGATGATTTGAACCGGATTGAAAAGTTTGTCAATGACCGCATACGGGAAAACATTCCGGTTAATTCCGATGAAATGAATGCGGAAGAGGCATTTAAAACAGGAGCGACCGCTCTATTTGAGGAAAAATACGGTGACCAGGTGAGGGTGGTTTCCCTTGGCGGTTTCAGCAAGGAGTTTTGCGGTGGAACCCACACGGATCGAACAGGCGATATCGGCCTGTTCAAGATTACCGGCGAGTCGAGTGTGGCGGCAGGTGTCAGGAGAATAGAGGCGTTAACCGGTGAATCCGCGGTAGAATATGTTCAACATGCGGTTCGGACGGTCAATGAGGCGGCAGGGATTTTAAAGGAAAAACCGGAAGCGCTTGCAGAGAGGATCAAAAAGCTCATGGCTTCCCAGAAATCACTTGAAAAGGAGAAAGAGCAGCTCAAGGCAAAGATGGCCATGATGTCTGCGGACGCACCCAGGGAAGAATACAGAGAGATAAACGGAATAAAGGTCCTTGCAAAGAAAGTTTCCATTGATAATCCCGGCGCGCTGAGGGAGCTCGCGGACAATTTCAGAGACAGGATCAAATCCGGGGTTGTTGTGTTAGGAGCGGTTTCAGGTTCAAAAGCCCTTTTGATCGTGATTGTGACCAAAGATTTGACCGACAGATTTCATGCCGGTAACATTGTCAAGGAGGTCGCGTCCGTGGTAGGCGGCGGCGGAGGCGGAAGACCGGATATGGCTCAGGCAGGCGGGACGAAACCGGAGAATCTCGATCAGGCAATTGAAAAGGCTTATGAGATTATCGGGAACACCTGACACCATGAAGAGATTTCCGACCATGTGACAGATTTTTCCAGAGCCTGAAATTTGAAACAGCGATAGGGGAGCCTGCGACCGGATTTTTCAAATCCAGCGGAGCGAATGATAGAACCCTCCAAATGACGGAATCAGCGAACAAAGAGGTTCTTGATCACCGTTTAATCGGAATATATTTTTGACAATAGCTGTAGAACCGGCTGAAGACCGCCGCATATCAAACCGATGCGATTCGCATGCTGTCCTGCATCGAAACGGAAATCATTTTTTACAGTGAATGCAAAATGCACCCATCGGGAATGAAATTCAGAGAATACGACATCAAACCCTATGATAACGATTATCTGGTTCCTGTCGTTAAACTCCTTCACTACCTGTGGGGAGGAAGCCTTGACGAAAACCTTGTATTTTTTAAATGGAAATATGAGGAAAACCCATTGACGGAAAACCCGCTGGGCATGATTGTGCTCTACAATGGAGAGGTTGTCGGTTTTAAGAGTTTTTATCCCTCATTATGGGAAACCGGCGGCAAAAGCGGGAAGATCCATATGTTATCGCCCACCGATACGGTCGTGCATCCGGACCATCGCCGAAAAGGCCTTTTTACAGCCATGACAAAGCTGTCGCTTGAAATGTTCGAAAACACACAATACAAGGTGTTTATTAATTTAAGCGCCAATCAGAAGGCCGCTTCCGGCAATATAAAGCTTGACTGGCATCCGATTGAAAAGAGGACCTATCTCCGGCATTTCGGTTTGAACGAATTGGTTGATTATTTTTTAATTAAAGCGGGGAGGCGCAGCGCGGTGAGTCCGGATATCCACTATGGAAGATTCGGCAACATTGAAGTCAGCAGGATTCCGGAAGTCAAACAGATGGCCGCGGTAATCGAGAAACAGGAGTTGCGGCACGGAAAGCTCAGAATGCTGCAGCATGAATCATATCTGGAGTATCGGTTCAACAATCCGAAACAGTTCTATACCTATTGGTATCTCTGGAATGAAAACCGCATTGTCGGGTATCTGATTATAAAGCCGGTACAGAACAGCAATAACGTTCATATCATCGATTATGGGCAGTCTGAACCCAACGCGCTCAAGATTCTGTTGACATACATCATTGAAAAGAAATACTTTAAAATGATCTCCATCTGGAATACCAACATTGGGCAGGATGTTTTTCACCTGTTAAAACAGTTGAAGTTCAGAACGAGTCCTTTGTTTGAAAAGATGGAAGACAGGGTGCGGGGCTCTTATTACCTATTGGCTCGTCCGATTAAAAGCAGATCGGTTGCTGAAGAAGACTGGTTCATGGACAACATCGATTTGCGAAAAGTTGAGAATTGGATATTCAAAGAATTTTGTGCGGATCCGGATTGATGACTCAACAGAGGATCGGCCTGCAATCGTAAAAGTTCGAAGTGAGAGAATCGTTTAGATGGGAAAAATTCGCTGGCTCCAATCGTCTGATATGCCCTTTTGGGATTCATTCGTAGAAAAACATCCACACGGAACAATCTATCATCTTTCATCCTGGAAAACCCTTATCGAGAGGTCCTTCAGGCACATCAAGGGTCATATCGCCGCACTGTGTGCCGACGATTCCAATGAAATCCTTGCCGGAATACCGGTCTACGCGATCCAGAGCAGATTTACCGGAAACAGAATCGTCAGCATACCGTTTGCCACCCTGTGTGATCCGCTCATCTCGAAGGCGGATGAAATGAGGCAGTTCCTGCCCTTTCTGATCGATCTCTATACAAAAAACAAGGCGTTGAATATTGAAATCAGGACCTGGAAAAGCAGCGTGCTGAGTTCGTTTGAATCTTTCGGCATGAGTGACTTCTACTATCATCATTATCTCGTTTTAGATCGCGCTGAAGAGGTTTTGATGGAATCATTTCATAAAAAAGCGGTTCGGGCATCGATCATCAGGGCGGAAAGAAACAATCTTCAGTTGGGATATGCCGGGGATGATTCCGATTTGCCCGTATTTTTTGAGCTTTTTTCCCAATCACGGAAAAGACTGGGGCTGCCGTTGATCCCCTTTCGATACTTTGAGATATTATGGGAAATTTTTTATCCGACAGGTAACCTGCAAATCTTGTTTGCAATGCATGATGGAAAAGCCATTGCCGCTTCAATGCTCTTAAAATATAAAGAGATGGTTGTCATCGAGTATGGGTTTGATCAGATACAGCACAGAAACTTGAGCCCCAATCACTTTTTGGATTGGGAGACTGTCAAGCTGGCAAAAAGAGAAGGATACAAGGTGTTAAGCTTTGGCCGGAGTTCTGCCCTGAATAAAGGCTTGATGCTGTACAAGCAGCGTTGGGGAACGACGGTTGAACCGCTTTCACAGTTCTATTATCCGTTATCCTTTTTTTCAGCCTGTGAAAACAAAGAAGCCTCCCTGAGATACCGCCTGTTCAGAGGTATTGCAAAAAGAGTTCCTGACTCGATTTTTCATCTGATGAGTGATTTTATCTATCGGCATATGGGGTGAACACGATATGATGAATATCAATTCTGGCAGTGAATAGATCAATATGCCGGTAGGAGAAGGTGAAATGGAATTTAAAGAAATTATTTATGAAAAAAGGGGCGAGGTGACCCTGATTCAGTTCAACCGTCCGGAAGTTTTTAACTGTATCGGGCCGAGGACACATCAGGAACTGGTTCAGGCCTGGGACGCGTTCCGGGTTGATGAATCCGCCAAAGTGGCCGTTATCACGGGAAGCGGTGATAAAGCCTTTTCATCCGGCGGTGATATAAAAGCAGGCATCGCGGTTGTTCCGTCGACTCCTTCAGAAGTGGCGGCGCATAACCGCGGGGAGAGGCCGGGGATTCTGGGTCCCAGCCGCTGGACAGATATCTACAAGCCGATTATCGCGGCGGTAAACGGGGTCGCCTATGCGGGGGGGCTCGAGTGGGCATGCTTTGCGGATATTCGAATCGCTGAAGAACATGCAACGTTCGGCGTCACGTGCCGGAGGTGGAATATCGGCCTCGCAGACGGCGGAACCCAGCGGCTGCCCAGAATCGTCGGTTTGGGACGGGCCATGGAACTGATTATAACCGGCCGTGTAATTGATGCTAAAGAAGCCCTGCGAATCGGTCTGGTGAATGAGATTGTCCCAAGGGGAAAATCTCTTGAGCAAGCCATGGAACTGGCGGAATTCATATGCGGACTTCCGCAGCAGGCGATTCACACGGACAAAGAGGCTGCTGTTCGGGGATTCGGTCTTCCATTACAGGAAGGGTTGAGAATCGAGGCGGAATGTTTTAACCGGCTGTTGAGTTCACCCGAAATCATGGAAGGGGCAAGACGGTTTGTTGAAAGAGATCATCCGGACAGGTTGAAAGACGGAGGCAGTGTTACGCCCGGGATCAGGCGTGGTTAACGAAAAACGCATGCAACGTGTAACCGGCTGCCCAGGGAGACTTTATGAAATCAAAGCATGATGATAAAAGCAAAAGGCATTGGGAAAATCGTCCGGAAAAAAGCTGGGAAAATTTTACTTTTAACCAGCCCTATCAAAAAGGATTGACCCGCCTCCGGGAAGAAGTCCTTGCAAGGACAAATTTTGACCCCGCGACACTCTGGCAATGGGGCACAATGCAGGCAATGGCGATCATTGAAATCCTCAAAGCGGTTGAGGGGACGTTCGGCGCGGAAGGGCAGCAGATCATTTTTGAAAGTTTGAAAAAGGTGGGATACGATGTGGGGCGGCAAATCACCGAAGGAACCGAGATTCCGGATGACATGACCAATGCGGAATGGATCAGTTTTTTTGCCACCGTCATCAACCGGATTGCGTATGCATCTCTTGAATCACCTGAGCTTGAAAATGAAAGCAAGGCAAATTTTCATATCGACTGGTGCCCCCACCAGGATCATTATAAAGCATTTGACTGCCGGGTTCAGCGGTATTTTGTGCAGGGGATGGTCGATGCTGCCCTGGATTTCTGCAGGGAGCAGGGACGCGATGATGTCTGGGACGTTGCATTCAAAACCACCATTCCTTCCGGCAATGAAACGTGTTTTTTCGAAATCTGGCGTGGAAATTCGGATGAAGCCAGGAAATGGTCCGAATATACCCGTCTGATCGAGCAAAAGGCACTTGAGATCGCTGCCAAAAAAGCCGGACGGAAAAAAGAGTAGACCCCGGGAAGATCAAAAAGCCTGAAAACGGTGATACATGAAATGGAATCGAAACCGGTTCCAAAACCGATTTCAACCATGCGCAGGAGGTTCGGCCTATGAAAAAAATCTGTCTGTTTCTTATGATATCCTGTTCGATGGCATGCATGGGCATGCAGATTCAATCCTCTGAACGGGACCTGAAAAAGGATATTACCATAACGCTTCAGGTCCCGGATTCCGGATGGAGAGTCCGGATTCTTGAAGTTCACCAGGTGAATAAAGAGCTGTGGGTCATTTCCGAGGTTTACAGAATAAAGGGAATGGCTGCGCAGGTGATTTCCACGGTAGAAGATACGGTAACCGTTCCGGATTCAGATCTCCCGGTCACCCATTTTGTCCTGGGTAAGACATGGAACTGGTCGGACAACAGCCCGGTTACGTTTATTGGTTCAAAAGATGAAATCATGAAGAAGCTGAAATCCGGAAAATGTCTGTATCAAAAAGAGTTTTAGCAGAGGTTCGACATGCAAAAATTTAAAATTCATCCCATTGTCATGGGATCCAAGGTTTTTGATAAGAGCATGATGACGTATCAATCCGGGCAGGGCGAAACCTATGTCATTCCGATTTACTGCTGGTACCTTGAAGGGGGGGATAAAAAAATTCTGGTTGATACAGGCGAGATGAATCCCATCCAGTCCCCGGACAGGGAAAAGTCTTTGGGGGGCAGAATTTATACCTTTGAACAGGGACTTGAAAAGTGGAATCTGACACCTCAGGATATCGATATTATCATCCACACCCATCTTCATAACGATCATTGCGAGAATGATTATAAATGTTCGAATGCCTTAATTTTTGTCCATGAAAAGGAGATGGAGACCATTCACAATCCCCATCCTCTGGATTACCGCTATCTCGAAGATTATATCGAAGAGGTGGAAGAAAACGGACAGATACGGATGGTAACGGGTGATATGGAGATCGTTCCGGGAATTGAAGTGATCCATACGCCTGTGCATACGGAAGGAGGATTAACCGTTCTGATTGAAACCGAAGGCGGAAAGGCCGCCATAACCGGATTCTGCGTCATAAAGGAAAATTTTTATCCCTCTCGAGAAATTCGGGCCATGGAAATGGAGGTACTCCCTCCGGGGACCCATGTAAATGTATATGAAGCGTATGATACGATGCTGAAGGTAAAAGAGATGGCTGATATCCTGCTGCCCCTGCATGAGCCGGAATATGCCTCGGTGGAAACCATTTAAGGCCCGGTTCATGGAACAGGGCTATCGAATCAACCGGATCACCGCTTCCAGCGCAAGTGAGTATCCGACAACCCCCAGACCGGCAATCTGTCCGGTGACGACATCCGAAAGCATGGATTTGTGTCTGAACGCTTCCCGCTTATATATGTTTGAGAGGTGAACCTCCACGATCGGAATATCAAGCAGAAGGACAGCATCACGGATCGCCACGCTTGTATGGGTGAAGGCAGCCGGGTTGATGATCAGCCCTTTATGCCTACCCATTGCCTCCTGGATTTTTTCTACGATCGCGCCTTCATGGTTGGACTGAAAGGTCTCCACTGATGCACCCAGTTGATCGCCCTGAGTCTTGAGTTCTTCGTTGATATTGTCGAGAGTTTTGTTGCCGTAAATCTCCGGTTCTCTTTTCCCCAGTGTATTCAGGTTCGGACCGTGAATTACGAGGATTTTTGGGCGGCTGTTGTTTGGCATTATAGGCTCCTTTGTTTTGTCGTTGGCAGTATTTGTCTTTCAGCCTGATTTCAACAGTTAATCATGGACGCAATCTGTTTTCAAAAACGAGAAGCGTGGCCGCGTGCTTTAGCACGTCGGCTTGAGTGTTTTGGGATCCGAATCATTTTCTCGCGCAGAGGCGCTGAGACGCGGAGGAGATCATTCTTCGAGGCCGTTGACACAACGGGTAATCCCGGCCTTCATCAACGCTTCGCCGAAGTTCAATAGGTATCCGAGCTTGCACCCGGTCAGCCGTAGATACGTCTGGACCTGCTTTTTGTGTGCAGCCGTCACCCGCTCAACCGACTTCAGTTCCAGGATAACCTTGCCAGCGACGATGATGTCGGTCCGGAAGCCTTCGTCAAACCTGATACCCTTGTACTGGATCGCTACGGGGACTTGCCGGTCGACCGTCAGCCCCCGATCCTGAAGTTCCCGGGCAAGGATGATTTCATAAACCGTCTCAAGGAGCCCCGGCCCAGTTCGCGATGTACGGTAATTGCGGCCTCAATCACGATGGTTCCGATCTCATTTTCCGTCATTCTCTGCTCCTCAGCGCCTCTGCGTCTCCGCGCGAGATTCTCTTTCAGCCGTTAACCATAGAAGCATTCTTCTGTTCTTCTCTTCTTCTAAAGTTTGGACGATTCAATTTTTTTCCGGAAATCTTTGATGGTCGCTTTATAGTCCTTGCTGCCGAAAATAGCCGACCCGGCCACAAACGAATCTGCACCGGCTAAAGCGATTTCAGATATCGTTTTTGAATTCACACCCCCATCGATCTGGATAAGGGTGGAAAGTTCCATGTCCTGAAGTCTTGTTTTTAATTCCGCGATTTTTTCAATCGAATTGGGAATGAATGTTTGCCCGCTAAAACCTGGATTTACACTCATGATGAGGATGAAGTCAACGATTTCGAGTATCCAGTCAATGGAGCATAATGCGGTTGCGGGGTTCAACGCGACACCGGCCTTGATTCCGCTTTCTTTTATCAGCCCGATCGTTCTGTTCAAATGCGTGCAGGCTTCCGGATGCACCGAAATCAGATCGGCACCCGCGTTTATAAAATCGGGAATGATGAGATCCGGCTTCTCAATCATGAGATGAACATCGAGCGGAAGCGTTGTCACCCTCTTTGACGCCTCAACGATGATCGGGCCGTAAGTGATATTGGGCACAAAGTGACCGTCCATAACATCGATATGAATCCAGTCTGCGCCCGCATCTTCTACCGCCTTGATTTCATCTCCGAGTTTTGTGAGGTCCGCGGACAGAATTGATGGTGCAATAATTTTTTTCATTTGAATTTTTCCTTTATGGTTCCATTCATGATGAGGTGCCTGCTGTTATCTCCCTGTGTTTGCTTTACCAGGCATCAAACACCTCGGTTTTTATTAACTCATTGTCCTGGTAGAGGAACAGGGTTGTATCCCTGTTCCGCGCGATCAGCGCCCATATTTCACTTCCCGGTTTTACAAGTTCATTGGCCAGATCAAATGAAAATCCAAAACAGTTCACATTGACACGAATGTTTTTCCGAAGAAAACCATTTTCCAGCCTGTACCTGAAAAGCCTTACCCCGCCTGATCCGCGCGACAGACCAGCATGGTTGTCACCGGATTTCCGATTGATGACAAGATTTACAGCGCTTTCTTCCAGTATCTGATAACCGGGCAAAGGCTCCTGGAACAGGATCAGGTTTCTGGGTTTTTTTGCATGAAAAATAGACTTGATCTCCCCGATGACCAGGTTGTATTTTTCAACCGTCAGGATGACTTCATCCAGTGGAAGTCCGGTCAGATCCGGCATCATATACGCTGTTGGCCTTTTTCCGATGCTTATCAGGAGATCCACACAGCTTTCTTTGGTTACCAGTGTGCCGGGCATCGGGGTCTGGGCGATCAGGGTCTCTTTTTTAAAGACACCGTGGTATGTCGTGGAAAGCATGCCAACGCAAAGATCATTTTCCTCGATGATGATTCGGGCCTGCTGCAGGGAAAGTCCTTCCAGATTCGGCATCAGAATTGTTTTGGCTCCCTTGGAGATGATGACCCTGACATCCCTGTCCTTTTTAATTTCCGCTCCAGGATCCGGGTCCTGGAAAATGATGTGATTTTTCGGAACCGTCGCACTGTACTCAAGCCCCTTCACTTTTGTATTCAGTCCGAGATCCGATAATATTTTCAGAGCATAGACGAGATTTTTCTCAACAAGATCCGGAACAATGACCGTGTCCTCACTTTTAATGATGACCGTGAGGGCCAGGTAAGCGCTGATTCCGGCAGCGAGAAAAAAAACGGTTATGAGAGATGTTGTTTTCAGGATTCGTGAAATCACTTTTTACCTTGCTTGATGGTACACGCCAGTTTTCAGTGAAATAGCGTAAAAACAGTCACCGGTCAACAGGATGCTTGTCGTTTCAGGCAGACCGAAAAAAAACCATCCATATCATGCAGGTGAGGAAATGTTTTCAAGCCGCTCTGCCGGTAGAGAATGGAAGGTTGTTTATCCGGAAGGGAACCAGGTCTGTCTTCAAGCCTGAATTCGGGGTGAGTTGCTAAAAAAGATTCGATCACATGTTCATTCTCTTCCTCTTCAGTACTGCAAACAGCATAAATCATTCTCCCGCCGGGTTTGACAAGATGCGCAAGATTGGAAAGGAAAAGGAGTTGCTTCTGCTGGTATTGGATCAGATTTTTTTTGGCCTCCGACCACTTAATATCCGGATTCCTTCTGATTACGCCAAGTCCGGAGCAGGGAGCATCCAGCAGGATACAGTCAAACATTCCCAACCGGTTTTTTGATGGAGGGCTGCTTAAATCGTGCCGGCATGTCTCAACCGTCTTGACACCGAGCCGGTTCATTTCACTTTCCAGTTTGTTCAGTTTTTTTGTATTGCTGTCCATCGCGATAATGTGCCCCCGGTTTCCCATCATCTGGGCCAGGTGAGCGGTCTTTCCGCCGAGACCCGCACAGGCATCGAGGATCGTTTCTTCCGGGTTTGGATTCGCGAGCATTGCCACAAGCTGTGCCGCTTCATCCTGAACCTGGAACCACCCTTTTTGAAAAGCCGCCAGTTCGGGTATGGCGGCTTTCGGGCCTCTGATCTTCAGTCCATACGGAGAATACCCGGTGGATGCCGGGGATTCCGTTTCTTCGGAAAGCGCCTCTTTCAGTTTTTCTGTTGAAACCTTCAGCGTGTTCGTCCTCAAGGTAATCGGAGGAATGGTATTTGCGGCATCACACATGGCAATGGTTTCTTCCATGCCGAAACGTGCGATCCATTTTTCGATCAGCCAGCCTGGAAAAGATTTTGACGCGGCAATTGAATTCACGGGATCGGTTTGCATCGAAGGAAAAGAGACATCCGGATGATGCCGAACAACATTTCGAAGAAGACCGTTAACATATCGAATGACCCATACCGGAGATTCAGGCTTTGCCAGTTCCACGGATGTGTTTACAGCGGCTGAATCGGGGATGCGGTCCATATACAGTATCTGGAAAACGCCGATTCTGAGGATGTTCAGAATGTTCGGGTCGATTTTTTTAAGAGGAGTTCTGGAGAAATGGCGAATCATCCAGTCAAGTTTTCCCCGCCACCTTACGACACCATAGACGAGCGCGTTTGCAAGCGCACGGTCTCTTCGAAACGCTTCGGCATTTTCCGCGTGCATCTCGTCCACCACCTGGTCAAGCGTCGTCTGCTGTCGATCAAGGATATTGAGTATGGTCAATGCGTTCCGGCGAGCATCCGGCATGTCGGGCACCTGGCAGATCAGTTATTTTGGAAATCCATGTTGTTAAACATTACAACGCGCACTTCAGGTTATTGCAAGACCGTTCCTTCCGGGATGGTCGTGCCCCGTAAAAATTCCCGGATCACAAGACGCTTTCCCGATGCTCCCTGAATTTCCAGTATGGAAAGCGCCCCATTACCGGTCTTGACACGCAGCTCATCCTGAAAGCTTTTGATGATCGTGCCGGGAGCCGCGTCTTCAATCGGATCAGCCGGTTTTACTTTAAAAATTTTCAAGCGTTTTTCATTAAAAAAGGTGAATGCGCCCGGCCATGGAGTCATACCCCGGATAAAGGCTTCAATTTTTTCAGAAGGAAGAGACCAGTCGATCAGGCCATCTGTTTTTTTCAAAAGCGGGGCAACTGTCGCTTCCGAACTGTTTTGCGGCCGAGGGGTTATGCTGCCGTCTAAAAGCCCTTCCAGCGTTTTCAAGAGGAGATTCGCCCCCTTTTCCGCGAGGCGGTCATGAAGATCGGCGGATGTGTCTTCCGGGCCTATTGTTTCTATTTCGCACATCAGGATGTCGCCTGTATCCATCCCCGAATCCAGGGCCATGATGGTAACTCCGGTTTTATTCTCTCCATTGATAAGCGCCCATTGAATGGGAGCCGGCCCCCGGTATTTGGGCAACAGAGAGGGATGAATATTTACGGGACAGATTTTTGGAAGTGAAAGAAGCTTCTCGGGGATCAGTTTGCCGAACGCGACTGCAATTAAAAAATCCGGGCAGGCTTCGGCTGCCGCGCGATAGAAGCTTTCTGTTTTTATGGACTCGGGCGTAAGTACTTCATAACCCAAACACTCTGCGGCAATTTTAACAGGAGATGGCAGCATTTTGCGGCCTCTTCCTTTTGGACGGTCAGGCTGAGTGACCACCATCGAAACGTTGAAACGGCTTTGAACCAGGGCCTTCAGTGAAGGAACCGCGAAATCAGGAGTTCCGAAAAAGATGATATTGGGAGACTTATTCATTTGTTTTAAGCTGCTTTTTTACTTTTCGTTTGTACATGCCTCTTTTCAGCGAGCTTATGCGGTCAATGAAAAGAATACCGTTCAAATGATCGATCTCATGCTGCAGAATTACGGAGAGCAGGCCTTCCGCCTCAATTTTTACCGGATTTCCGTCCAGGTCGATCCCGGTAACCACAGCGAATTCCGCGCGTTTGACATCTGCCCTGAAGTCGGGAACACTCAGGCATCCTTCATTTTCCGATATGATTTCACCTTCCATGGAGATAATTTCAGGATTGATGAGAGCCTTGTAGGGGCGGTTTTCCTTATCCGCTTCAGGGTCGTATACAATGATGCTTCTGTTTTCACCCACCTGTATCGCGGCCAGGCCGACACCCGGAGCCTGATACATGGTATCTGCCATATCCTTAACCAGTTGCCGGATTTCATCGTTGATTTCTTTTACCGGATCGGTTTTTTTGGTTAAAAATTTATCCGGATAGGTGATGATTTCAAGTAGTGCCATGATAAACGCCTTTGTCGGGTGCGGGTTGAAGAATTATTTTTCATATTTTATCTGCCGTATCTTAACGCCATAAACCAGAGCTGAAATGAGGCCGATTATGATTACCGGAAACATCTGAACCGCATGGCTTGCAAGCGCGAATCCGGATGCCTCTTTCGCGTTGACGGCAAACAGAGAGAGCGCAAAGACCCCCCCCGCTTCCCAGAGGCCCCAGAAACCAGGGACAGACGGCAGGGCGATAACAAAACAGATGATGATCAGGACGGTAGTGGCTTCAAAAAAAGACAATTCCACTCCGGGACTGCCAAAGGTCATTACATAGTAGGAGAGCGCCTGCAGCAGCCAGATTGTGAGTGAATACACTATACAGATGCTGATATTTTTAAAGTCCTTCAACAATCCGAAACCCGATGCGATGTTTTCAATGATGTTGACAAGAGGCAGACAAAAATAGGTTGCGATGGCCTGTTTTATTGTTGAACCCGCAAAGAACAATAGATCCGGAATTTTCATGATAATCATCCGGATCTGTTTTCGAATGAAATCGATCGTGACCAGCGCGATTCCGAAAATAAGAACCAGGCTGATTTTTACCATGCCGCTTCCAATCATCATCAGGGTCGCCCGATTCAGATGGTAGGTGCCGAAGACCATTTCGATATCCGGATCGATTTCAACATACGAGAGCATAACCGCAAAAAGGAGAATCAGTAAAAAGAGGTCAAAGAGCCGTTCAGTCGCCACCGTAGCCAGTCCGGTTGTGAAGGGGACACCGTCTTTCTGGTGGAGTATGGCGGGCCTTGCCAGTTCGCCGACTCTTGCCGGCAGGATACAGTTCAGCATGAATCCGATCATCATGGGGTGATAGGCTCTCCAGAAGCTGATTTTTGCCGAAGTGCGGAGTATAACCTGCCATCGGAGCACCCGCACCAAAAAGCTGATCACGACAATTAGGAGGGAAACAAGCATCCAGAAATAATTTATGGTTTTAAAGTACTGAATCAGTTCTGAAAATGGAACATTTCTAAATGCAAAGTATAATGCTGCCGCCGATATCGCGGTCCCGATCACCAGGGAGAAAGCCATATTTTTTTTCAAATTAAAGCCTTTTTCGTTTTAAAAAAAGTATCCAATTACCGTTTGACCCGGATTGAAATGCCCGCTTCAGGTGAAAAGAGAAAAGCTCAACTCATTATATCCCGCGCTTTTTCAATGTCTTTCAGAATCTGTTTGGAAAGTTCTGAAATGCCGGAAAATTTTTTTTCATCCCTCAGCCGGCTTACGAAATTCACGCGGATTCTCTGGCCATAAATGTTTTCATTGAAATCAAGTATGTGCACCTCAACGGTGAACACGTGATCATCAAAAGTCGGGCTATAGCCGATGTTGGCGACTCCCAGATAGTTGCCGGCGGAACACTCCACGGTAACCGCGTATACACCGGTTTTCGGGCAGAGTTCATCGTGAAGATGAATATTCGCCGTTGGAAACCCAAGAAGCTTGGCGCCCCGGTTGCGTCCGCTGACAACCTTGCCCCGGATTTGATAGTGACGGCCGAGGAGTTGTTCCGCTTCTTCAACATTTCCTTCCATTACGATTTCACGTATTTTGGTAGAGCTGATTCTTTCGGATTCAATGCCGTTAATGGTTTTCCAGTCCGCTACGATCACCTCAAAACCCAGCTCCGCGGAAACGGATTTCAGAAAACCGATGTTGCCTTCACGGTTTCTTCCAAATGCATAATCCTTGCCGACAATAATCACCTTCATGCCGATTTTATCAACCAGCAGATCGGTTACAAAGGATTGCGCGGTAATGGCGGCAACTTTTTCTGTAAACGGGATGCAGACCAGGATATCAAGATTCGTTTTGGAAAGAAGTTCGACCTTTTGATCATAGAGGGTAATCAACTGGGGACACGCTTCCTTCTGCAGGACTTTCATCGGATGAGGTTCAAATGTGATGGCAATGGCGGTACCCTGTAGTTGATCCGCTTTTTTCCTGACTTTTGCAAGCAGGTTCTGATGCCCCTTATGTACCCCGTCAAAATTACCGATCGTAACAACAGAATTTTTATAAGGTTTTGTAATTTCTTCTAAATTTTCAATCACCTTCATAATGCTTTTTCGTCCCCAACATAATTCTTGACAGCAATATCAAATCAATATACATAGTTGATCTTTATTTTGAAAGCAAACAGTTTTTGGATAAGAGATTTCGTGCCGAAGTGGCGGAACTGGTAGACGCGCTAGGTTCAGGGTCTAGTGGTCGTATGGCTGTGCGAGTTCGAGTCTCGCCTTCGGCACCACCGTAGTTGCAAGGGTTTGGCTTGATCGAAAAGCCAAACCCTTTTTTTATGGGATTTGTTCGCTGTATATCGATACGGTCCGGTATGCGGTTTTTTCAAAACGATTTGGCAGGATCTGCCGGAACAGGTCTTATGGGGCTCACGTTTGCGGACCTCATGCATCTCCTGGGCTTGAATTCAAGCCATCCATTAACCCGGCCTATCCGCGTTTATGACTTACTCTGCTTTACCGGAGCTGAAATATTCTTCGGGCGATTTTTCCAGCAGGTCCAGTTTATCCTGGAACTGTTTGATCATGGCATTTTTACGCGCCAATGAAAGGCTCGAGCCTACTGCCAGTTTCTCAATACGGTCGATTTCTCCCAGCAGCCGTTCTTTTTCTGCCTGAATTTTTTCGTTAACCTTTGCCTCAATTATTTTGTTTTCCTCTTTTTCCGCATCTAGTCGCTGCTGTTCCGCTTTTACTTTTTGAGCCTCTACTTCCTGTAAATGCTGGCTGAGTTCATCCTCTTCGATGTCGACATTGGCATCAACGGTTTCCGAAACAGGCATTTCTTCAATGACTTCAAGGTCCCTGGCATCTTCCTCCGGTGCGGTGTTGCTGTACTTTTTTATCCCGTTTTTATCTGTCCATGAATAGATCGAGCCGGCATACAGGTCGGAAAGCGGAAGGACAATGAAAATGATGGCAATCAACATGGAAAATCGCATGGCTTCCTCCTTAAGCGGTGACATGATGTTGTAAACTTCTACTTTAAGTTTACTTCAGGGAGACAATACGGTCAAGGGGGAGCTTTTGAAAATGGT
>JAWOIJ010000068.1:0-138023 GCA_046484745.1 Desulfobacterales bacterium
ATTTTACCGAATGAAATCTCCGCTGACAATCCGGGCTGGGCTTGCGGGGCCACCGTTATAACCCCTTCAATATCATTTTTATGAAGTCCTGAATCCTTGACCGCCTGCATACATGTGTCATAAATAATATCCCACCGGGACCGGTCCGGATAGATACCGGTAGGCACTTCACCGATCCCGATAATGGCCAGTTGCTCTGGTTTCATGTTTTCCTCCTGTCCACTGCAAATCCTGTAACCATGGAATGCATCATTTCACTTACCCAATCCAAATTTCATTGACTTACCCAGCCGATCAATCTATAGTTATGAATGAATCGTCATGTTTTATTTACAGATTTAATTCATGACTGTCAAGTTATTTTCAGCCTGCCCCGGCAATTGGCGGATCAGATTCATTTTTTTATATCTTATTGGTTTTTATAATTTTTAATTTAAATTTTCAAAATGCTCAATTTGCTATATGCTTGAAATTCTAATAAAAAATATTTTCTATTATCGTTCTTAACTCTATAGTTACTTTATAGTTTTAAATTTTTGATCATTACTGTAAACCAAAAACACTTGAATTATTTTCCGGTTTATTTATGGTTAGCAGAAAGCCGCCATCTGGAAGGTGCTGAAGATCACGCCGGCTCCGCGGGGAAAAATACGAAACTGGAGGAAAACAGATTGAAAGAAAAAGAATATATTAAAATCAGCGAACTGGTAAAACGTTCAGGGTTGACCCGTTCCACCATTCATTTTTATCTTCGCAAGGGGCTACTGCATCCGCCCATGAAGACAGGCCAGACAATGGCCTATTACGATGAGACCCATCTGACGCGACTCCGGACGATTCAAAAAATGAAAATGGACATGCGGATGCCCATCGATTTCATCCGAAAACAGATCACAGCATTTGAGGAGTCCGAATATCAGAAGGTAACAGAACCATTCCCACCGGAAAAAGTATCTGAAACACCCCTCCCTCCAAAAGACAGACGCAAAGCCGAGATTATCCGCGCCGCCATTCAGGTGTTTTCTCAAAATGGATACCACCGAACCAAGATTTCCGATATAACCGGCGCGCTGGGCATATCAACCGGTACTTTTTATATTTATTTCACGAATAAAAGAGAGCTGTTCATTGAAGTTATCGATGATGTCTTTAAAAACATTGTCGGGCAGGCAGCCCGGGCGATTAAGGATGAAGGGGACTTTGTCAAAAGACTGCAGATACGAGGCAGGGTTTTTTATGAAAACTATATCCGGTACAATGAAATACTGAATCAGTTAAGGGCCGAGATGGCGAGTGATGATGAATGGCCCCATGAAAAGATACAAAAAATTTATCATGGGTTGACCCGGCCGGTTATCCGTGAAATTGAAGAGGCTGTCAAGCAGGGCATCATTCGCAAAATCGACCCGGATTTGCTGGCCTATGCCCTCACCGGTCTGATCGAAATCATGTCTCTCAGGGTATCGCTCGATCGAAAATACTCATACGATGATATCACCGGGTTTATAGCCGATTTGATCACAAGCAGACTTACTCCAGATCCTTGATTTTGGATTGAATGGCGTCTATCTGAGCCTGCAAGGCAGCTGCCTGTGCTTTCAGTTGCTCCAGGTCTCCGTCAACCTTTGTATCTGCGGATTTCGGTTGGGAAGCACCGGACTGGCTTGTTCTCATTCCCATTCCACGGCCACCACCCATTCCCATACCGCCGCCGCCACCCATTCCGCGACCTCCACCCATTCCCATACCGCCGCCGCCGCCCATTCCACGACCGCCACCCATTCCCATTTTTCGATTACTTGAAAAGTTTTCAGGGTCTTGCAATGGTCTCCCAGCGTTTAAACCGAATTTTTCGGAAACATTATGGCCGGTAGCGCCAGACAAGCGGCCGTTTTTAAATTCAACTACAGCATCCTGGACCGTACCCTGAAGCCCGGTGAAAACATCGATACCAGCGTTTGCGAAAACCTGAGCAGCCTTTGGACCGCAACTGCCCGTCAACACAGCACTGACGCCTTTTGAGGCCATTAAACTGGCCGACTCTATACCGGCTCCGCTTGAAAAGGAGGCATTACTGTTTTCAAAAACCTCAAAAAACAGGGTATCCGTTTCCACGACGATAAAATAATGGCATCTTCCAAAACGGCTGTCGATTTGCGCGTTGAGATCCTTTCCGGTAGCACTCACAGCAACTTTCATTTTAAATGACTCCTTCTTGTTTAAAGATTTTGGGATCATACCCTTCAGACGGATGATTCCAATAGCAGACATGATCTTCTCCTTATTTTTAAATCGTTTCCCCAATGGCAAAAGCCGGTTTATTTGCCCATTGCCTCTTCTGCGTCCGGATGTATTCTGAACGTGTGGGAACTGTGGGGGAATATCTTTTTAACTTTAATATTATCGCCTGTCGGTGGCAATTTTTTGTCCTTGACCAGAACAAACTCATCCGTACCCTGAACCCGCATATGGCATTCCCAGCATTTTTTGCCCAAAGCCTCTGCTTCCCTGTCCATGTGGCATCTTAAGCAAACATCGTTACCATTGGTTTCAAGCCATTTTTCGTGACCTTCATAATAACCGAGGTGATAAAAACTGCGTTCATCCGCTTCGTACTTGTCCTGTTGGGCCTTGCCCGGCACATGGCAGTCCAAACAACTCATAAGATCATGCGACGACATTGAAAGCTCGTCATAAATTCTGGACACATTATGACAGGCCGCGCAATCCTCAGTCGCAGGAAAACTTTCCGGTTCAGGGCCCTTGAGATGAACTTCGTAATCCTCAGCCGAAGCAGGACGTTCCGGTTCAGGGTTATTGATATGCTTTTCCGTGAAAACGCAAGCCGCTCCAAGAAAAACAGTCATCAAGGCAATAAATACCAGTCGTTTCATTTTCTGCTCCTGCATGAGGGTGAACAACAAAAAAGTATTAAAAAAAACAATCCGTTAATAATCGAAAACATAACCCCATTCTTTGATGTTTTTGCTTTTCAAACCCATCGGTCAACCATAAAACAAAAAACATGCCGGAACGTGGATTTATTTTTTAACTTATTAAAATACATATATATTATTTAACTGAACCCAAAATTTGATGACAGGTTGGTGACGCCACTTATCCTGTTAGTAGCGCTACAGTGGCGTTACCACGACCGGCGATAGAGACAAACCTGCATTCCAGGGCAACATGAATTTTAAGATTTCTTGGGAAGGCGCACGATAAACTCACTGCCCTTTCCCGGGGTTGATTGGACGCTGATGGTGCCGTCATGCTGTCGGATAATGCGGTTGGCGATAAACAGGCCGAGGCCGGTTCCTTTTTTGCCTTTGGCGGAAAAAAACAGGTTGAATATGTTTTCACGGGTTTCCTGATTCATGCCCACGCCATTGTCCTGAATCCGGAAACAGACATGGTCTTTATCCGTGCTGACCTTGAAATCAATGCGTTTTGCTTTTTGAGAAATATGTTCCGCACACGCATCAACTGCATTTTCCAGGATATTCACCAGAGCGGAATGGATGCGCTCGGCATCCAGGACTGCCTCTCCGGCGGATTCATCGCATGCGGAGTGAAAAGCGATTTCAGCTCCGGCGGCTTTGGATTCAATCACCGACGCGACATCCCTGGAAAAATCGGTCAATCGGACCTTTTCCATCTTCAGATCCCGCTCTTTGCTGTAAAACAGAATATCCAGCACCATTTTTTTAATACGGCCGGCTGACCCCTTGACAATCCGGTATCCTTCGGCCATGCGGACCGGATCATTTTTTTGAAGAGCGGTTTCCAGTTCATACAGGCCCGCGTCCAGCCGGGTAAGCTGCCCTTTGACCCCGTGGGAAATAGATCCGATCATCAAACCCAATGTGGTCAGATGATCCTGCATTTCCGCCTTTTCCCGGACAAGTGCTTCCAGGCTCTGCGTATACTCAATCATCTGATGGCGCATCTCAATCTTATCCATGGCCCGCTTCAGGGCAACCTCCAGCACCTCATCGTTAATGGGTTTCGGGATAAAGTCGATGGCCTCGTGTTTCAGGCTTTTAATGGCCAGACTGGTATCACCATGCCCTGTGATCATGATCACTTCCGTGCTGGGACTTTCCTGTTTGATCTGCCGAAGCAGTTCCACGCCATCCATGCCAGGCATCTTGATATCGGTAAGCACGATTTCAGGACGCTTCTCCTTGAATATCCGAAGGGCGCTCTCTCCGTTTGAGGCGGTAAAAACAGTATAACCCAGATCCGTCAGGGTAAGCTCCAGCACGTCGCGGATATCTTCTTCATCATCCACCAGCAACAATGGTATTTTCTCAGCATATTTCATATTCCGTCATTCCACTGCCGGAAAAAGAAGCCTGAAGCAGGCGCCGCTTCCGGGTGTTGACTGCACAAGGATATCCCCCCCGCAATCCTTGACAATACCATACCCGATGGAAAGTCCCAGTCCGGTTCCTTTTCCGACCTCCTTGGTCGTAAAAAACGGTTCAAAAATCTTATCCTGAATTTCCGGCGGTATGCCCTGGCCGGTGTCCTCCACTTCCACAACAACCTTTTTTCCCTCCACGCGGGATCGCAGAAAAATCTTCCTCTCCCAGGTTCCGGTAGCCAGGCCATCCGGATCGATCTGCTTCTCCTTTTCCTCGATGGCGTCTCTAGAGTTCAGCAGCAGATTGATAAATACCTGCTCCAGACGTCCGGCATCACCAATGATCATCGGGAGGCGATCGTCGATCTCCCACACCGTTTCAACGCCCCTGATTTTCAACTGCTGGCTGAAAATGTCAAAAGCGCTCTCCAGTATCCGGTTGACATTCACCTTTTTCAGATCCTGTTCGGTTTTTCGGGCAAACTGCCGCATGTGATTGATGATCCGGGAGGCCCGGTCCACATTGCGGTCAATCTTTTCCAGCATGGTATGCAGAACTTCCTCTTCAAAATGCTCCTTCCGATCGATTTTTTTCATAAAAAAACAACTGGCGGTTTTGATGACCGAAAGCGGCTGATTCAGCTCGTGGGCCACACCGGTTGCCATCTCTCCCAGGGTGGTGATCTTGCCTGCATGCAGCAACTGCTGCTCGGTTTCAAGCCTTTTGGTGATATCACTGGAGGTCACCAGAAACACCTTCTGTCCGTCATATTCCGATGGAGAAATCCGGATTTCCACATAAATGGTTTTGCCGTCCTTGGTGACGTGCTTCAGCTTGTTCATCACGGATTTTTCCCGGATCTCCTGTTCATGGAATGACGTGTCACCATTCTGAAACAGCCGCAGAAAAGAAGTATCAATGATGTCCGCCTTGTCATAGCCGTATACGGTTCTGACGCTTTCATTGCAATCCAGGATTTCCAGGCTGTCCCGGTTCAATACAAATACCGGATTCGGAATGTTGTTGAAAATCGCGTAGTACTTTTTTTCCGAGGCTGCCAGCTTGTATTCCAGCTGACGATGCTTGGTGATATCCAGACTCATTTCCATGGCCGCGATGATGTGGCCCTCCTCATCGCGGATCGAAGATGTCCGGACCAGCCAGTAGGTCATGGTTCCATCCCGGTTCAGACCGGTCTGCTCACTGACATGGGATTGCCCGTCCTGAAATGTTTTTTCCACAGGGCAATCCGGGCATTTCTCGGAACGGCCCTTGTACGCGGTATAACAATATTCATCGGTCTTGGGAGTAAATCTTTCGGCAAACTCCCGGTTGTATCTCAAAATCTTGAAATCATGATTCTGAACCGTGATGATGCAGGGAACCTGTTCAAAAAGATTCTGATATTCATAGCGCTGCCGGTTCAGTGCGGTCTGCTTTTCATGAATGCTTCGCCCCATGCGGTTTACCGACAATGCCAGCACTCCCATTTCATCCTTCTGATCCAGATTCACGGTGTTGTCATATTCGCCTGCCGCAATTTTACGGGTCCCGTCAATCAGCAGTCGAACCGGCCGGGCAATAAACCGGACAACAAAAATGGAAATAATGAACGCCGTCAATACAAACACAAATATGGCAAGAACAATGATCCCTTTTTCAAAGAACAGAATTTCCTGATCGGTTTCCGCCAGAGAGACCACCACATCCAGAGCACCCAGTATCTTTTTCCCTTCCGGATGCACATGACAGTCGCTGGTTGTACAGCTGGGTTCATTGTAGATCGGGCTGATAATCCCCAGACGGCGGTATCCGCCGGAGGATTCAATAATCCGGGTCCGCTCGCTGAGATCAAGAGTTGTCAGGGCTGGGTCTGTCCGATGGCACACATAGCAGGCCTCATTTTTGATATTGGTGACCTGATCCACCTCCTGCGCGGTATTGGAAAACTTGATCTGTCCCTCCTTGTTGTAAATACGGATGCTCTCGATCTCCTTCTGTTTGCCGATATTCTGGATAATCTGATTGATATCGTCACGGGAATTCAACATCATGGCATAGTGGGTTCCCAGTTTGATGGTATCGGTAAGCCTTGCGCCACTGGTAATAATCTCATTCATCATTTTCTGCTTCTGGTACTGAATGCTGAAATAGGCCCAGGTACAGATGGACAGGAGCAGCGTGAGCCCGACGGTTGCAATCAGCTTGGAAGCAAGGCTGTGATGAAGACGGCTGTATATTTTTTTCAGTTTTTTTTCCCTGGTCATCTCTCCCCCTGAATAGAATAAACACTTTTCAGCTGTTTCGGTCGCATATCCCAATTCCCGCTATGACTTTTTCCCTTGAGGGGGAATTAGAAGCAAAAACATGGTCAGCCATGAGCTTTTCTGTAAATTCCTTTGTAACCGAAAGATTGGCATCAAGCCGCAGAATGGAAATATCAATGCCCATTGCGGCCCCTAAAAGCTGCGGCAAAAACAGAACCGGAATGGGTCTGATCAAAGGCTCCATTCGCGATGCATCTCTCTGAAAGGCCTCCAGATTCATCTGGCACATGGGGCAAACGGTTACGATGACATCCGCTTCCCGGGCTTCGCGCAGAATGGCCGCCACCAGCCGTATCCCGTATTCCGGCTTTGTCTGCGTCTGCGAAGCACCGCAGCAGGTTCCGCCCATGTGCCAGTCCAGCAGCCGGGCGCCTGCCGCGGCAAGCAGGGTTGACATGGAAGAGGGATGTTCCGGATCATCAAAAACCGCATAGGGCCGGAGACACTGGCATCCGTAATAGGGTGCGACACGAAGATGGGAAAGAGGGTGTACGGTATGCTCATGAATGACCTCCGGCCCGATGTCGCGAATCAGAACATCCAGGAGATGGCGGACCCTGGTTTTTCCGGAAACGGACAGGTTTTCGACGGACAGGGCTTCATTGATTTTCCGGGCCATATCAGATCCGCTTTTGACGGTTTCACCGGCTTTTTTCAGATTCAGGTAGCAGGCACTGCATGGAACCAGGAGATCTGCGTCCGAACCGGTTTTTTCAATCAGCGCCAGATTGCGAGCCGGCAATACCAGGGCAAGCAGACGGCTTGTGGACTCCGCTGCTCCGGCACCGCAGCATGTCCAGTCAGTGACTTCCGTGAGATTCACCCCAAGCGCTGAAAAAAGAGCCCGGGTGGAGGCATCATACTCCTGTGCGGTTCCTTCCAGAGAACATCCAGGGTAGTAAAAATAATTCATCGGCCGCCCTCCAGCCTTGCAACCTCTTGAAACAGGGATTCCAGGATACGGCTCCCTCCGGTCGGCAGGCTCAGGTGAATCTTGCCCCGTTTCATCAACTGCCAACCCAGCGCAGAATACTGAATCGGCAGCCATGGACTCTTCATCTGCCAGAAAAACATCAGCATAAATTCAGACTCCCGGATACGCCCGTGACGCCGGATACTTTCCAGAAAGCAGTGATAAAACAGGTCACTCCTCTTTTCCTTGTGCAATCCATAACAGAGGGAAATCTGTTTTAACCGGGCCATGATTTCCGTAAGCGGAAGTTCTCGCGGACACCGCAGGGTGCAGCAGTAGCAGGATGAGCAGAGGGAGAAAGTCCGGCTGGAAAAAATGGCTTCAACCCTGTTGGTCAGAACGCATCTCCACAACTGACGCGGAGTCATATCCATGGCCGCGGCATTGGGACATGAGCCGGTACAGGTGCCGCACTGAATACAGGTCCGAAGTTCCCGTGAGAGATCCTGCAGCAGATCAGCGGGACCCGGTTTTGTCTTTTCCTCTTTGTGGAACATGGACGGTTTCATGTCCTGTCTCCTTGTCTATCGCTCCTCCGGCACTTTTTCCTGCCCGGATTTCCGGTTCTCGGGTGTTCCCAGAGCAATATCAATCATTTCAAAAATCTGCTCAGGCGCGTACCCATCCAGCACCGATGCATCGTTGGGACAGGCTGCCGCGCATGCCCCGCAGCCCTGGCACAGCAGGGGATTCACCTTGATCTGTTCCAGCTCGGTATTCAGGGTTCTGGCTTCAAAGGGGCAGATATCAATACACCGCTCACACAAGGCGCACAGGCTGACCCGCACCCTTGCTATTTTGGGGGAAAATGTCAGACGATGCCTGTCCAGAACCTGAATCGCACCCATTGCCGCGGCTTCCGCCGATGCAACCGCTTCGGTGATGGTACAGGGAGAACGAATCAGACCGCACCCGAACAAACCTGCCGTCATGGACTCCACAGGACGCCACTTGCTTTCCGCCTCCTGAAAAAAGCCGTCCCCATCCATCGCTGCCGTTAGATGATCCGTCACATTGGCCGGAAAGGACGGTTTCACGCCGGTTGCCAGCACAATCCGGTCGGTCTCGATTTCAATCTCCCGCCCGATAATCGGTTCAAAGGTTTTGATCCGCAGGACCTCTTCTGAAGACGTCGGCAGAATGACTTCCGGCTTCCGGTCAACCGTATACTGGATAAAAAGGACGCCCTGTTTGCGTGCTTCGGTATAATAAGCCTCGGAAGCCCCGTAACTCATCATGTCCCGGTACAGAATGAAAATACGGATATCCGGATTGCTTTTTTTCAACTGCAATGCCAGGCGCAGGCTTGTCTGACAGCAGACCCGGCTGCAAAAGTTTCGCGGCTCCTCGCGGGAATCCACGCACTGAATCATAACGACTGTGGACAAAGCCGTGTTTCCCTGCTGCAGTTCCTGTGAAAAAACCTTCTGGGTTACGATAGAAGGATGATGACCGAAATGATAGGATGTTGTCCGGCATTCGGTTCCGCCGGTCGCCAGAATGACCGCACCGTATTGAACCTTCTGCTCCACCGCATCCTGAACAGACAGTGCTGCGGAAAAACGTCCCAAATTTCCGGATAGCTTTTTAACCAGCGTATTTGGAACCAGATGGATGTGCGGATGCTTTTCCGCCTTTGCCAGGATCTCTTCCAAAAACAAACGGGGAGAATCACCGGTCAACGACTGTTCAATCCATCCCAGGTTGCCGCCGAATTGTTCCATCTGTTCCACCACATCCACGTCAAATCCATGATCCGCGATACCCATCCCTGCCGTCAGACCGGCAATCCCTCCGCCAATCACCAGGGCCCGCTGATGAATCATGAGATTCGCCTCTTCACGGGGAACTGCATGTTTAAGGACGGCAATCCCGGTTTGCAACATCCTGACGGACTCTGCATACCTTCCTGCTCCTGCCGATTCCTCCTGCTCAGGAAAGGACTTCGGAAAAAACGGCACCGGCCGGACAGCATGGATATACTGCCGGGAGAGATGAACAGCCGCTCCAATTTCCTGCAACTGGTTTTCCGACAGGATGAGGGAACCGGTGCTGATCAGAAGGCGATTGACATGGGAAATCATCTTTTCCTTCAGAAACCGGATCAGATCGTCCATGGAATCCAGCGGATCGGAAAACAGAACCGTATGCACAAGGGGGTCCTTTTTCAAACGCATGATCAGCTCATCCTGCTGTTCCAAGCGCTTCCGGATTTCGGAGCCGGCATCGACAACAACTAGAATCCGGGGTGTTTCCAGATCCACACTCCGGATTTCCACCGGTTCCGAGACTTCCGCACGCAATCCCCTGCCGGATTTGTGTAAAAACCGGCTGGCGCCCAGCGCAGCTGCACCGGCCTGAATCACGGATTCGCTGATATCCCGCAAACCGCCGAAAGATCCTGCAATAAAAATTCCTTCTTGATCCGTTGTACTTTTCAAAAATGGCTGTGACACCGGAAAACCGGTTTGGTCCAGGGAAAAACCGAGCATCTCCGACAGGGTGCGGCATGCGGAAGACGGACGCTGACCAACGGAAAGCACGACCAGGTCGGAAGTTTCCAGATGGCGATTGCCGGACAGATCCACGTAGCGAAGCTGCAGACCACTTCCGGCAGGATCCTCCACCACTGAATGCACCCGGGCCCGAACCATCCGGATTCCCATCTCTTTTTCCGCATGGTCCCGATACCGCTGAAATGATTTTCCGAATGTCCGCATGTCCATATAAAAAATAGATGTTTCAAGCAGGCCTGAAGATGCCGCCCTGGCCAGCAAGGCTTCCTTGATGGCGGTCATGCAGCAGATGCCGGAACAGAAATCGGCGCTGTGCTGAAGATCCCGGGACCCGACACATTGAATCCAGGATATTCTTTCCACCGACTTTCCGTCCGAAGGACGCACCAGGCGGCCTCCGGTTGGGCCGGTGCCGCTCAAAAGGCGTTCAAAGGCAAGATGGGTCATCACATGAGGCAAGCTGCCCAGACCGAACGTATTTTCTCCGGCTCCGGGCTGGTAATAGTCGACACCTCCGGCCAGGATCAAGGCCTGAGCGGTCAGAGAATTTTCGTCCTGCGGTTTCAGCGTCTCATAAAGTTCGATCACTTTCGGGATCAGCACTTCGGGTTCAAACGGTTTCAGCAGATAATCCATGGCACCGGTTTTCATGGCTGAAACCGCCGTATCCACCGTTGCATAGGCGGTCATCATCACCACCGCGAGGCTGGGAGCTGCTTCTTTAGCCTTTGTGAGAACCGTCACCCCGTCCATACCCGGCATCTTGATGTCGAGCAGCATCAGTTGATAGGAGTGCTGCGTGATCTTTTCCAGGGCTTCCGGACCGGATGCCGCCATATCCGCTGAAAAGCCTTCATCCAGAAGCCATTCCTTCAGAGAGTCCCGGATCACCAGTTCATCATCCACGACCAATACATGGAACTTTTTTCGGTCCAGCGGTGTCAACTGGATCGCCCCGGCAGGGCAAGCCTTTGCACAGGCGCCGCACCGGGTGCAAAATTCCGTTTCAATGACAAAGGTCGGAGGATCAAGATAGGGCGTCGAACGATGGATAGCCTTGCATGCGCCCAGTCCGGCATTGAAGATATCCGGGACATCGACCGGGCAGACAGTTTCACACAAGCCGCATCCATGGCATCTTTTCGGATCAACCCTGGGAGAGTGCTCCCGGAAGATGAACTGAAAGTTGCCGGCCTCACCACGGATATGAGACAGCTCAGTATTCATCCGCAGGGTGATGTTTTCATGAAACAATCCTCGCCGGATACAGGACATGGAAGCGCTATCCTGATTCACCTTTGGAAGAAGCCGGCAAATCCCGCAGTGATTCGTGGTGAACTGATGATCCAGCTGCATCAGTACGCCTCCCGGATAGGCAGCCCTGTCAATCAGGGTGACGCTGTATCCGAACTCGGCCAAATCCAGAGACGCCCGGATGCCGCTGATGCCGGCACCGATCACCAGTACGCTGCCGTTTTTCCGCTGACCTTTCATATGCTGCCTCTTTTATCCGACAATGTCTTCATATTCCTTCTCCCGGAATGATGTCAGCGGAGGTTTTTCATGAACATCCCTTCCGGCCTGATAATCAAAAATCTTCTGCATGCGAAGCGAAACGCTCTTGAACAGTTCCATCACCGGGATATCGTTGGGGCAGGCGTTGCTGCATTGACCGCATCCGACACAGGCTGTGCTCATGTGGGCCAGGCGTGTCAGATGGTAAAAAACGGTATCGGTCGGCATCTTGATCGCCCCTTTCCGGTCCGCCCATCGAAGATACTGATATGGCTCATGACAAAAGACATCGGTTGCAAAAACGCATTCCTTGCAATAGCATACCGGACAGGCCACCCGGCAGTTATAGCAGTTGACGCAATCCGCCAGATAGCGGCTGAGCTTTTCCATGGAATCTGTTTTCTGTTCCACTTCCGCAATCATTTTTTCGCAACGGCTCTGCCGGATCCGGATCAGCTCTTCCACTGCGGAATCCCGCTGCGGAGATATTTCCAAAGGCTTCAACTGCATCCGGGATATCCGCTGCTCCCCCTTTTCCGATCCGGCCTTGATGCGAATGCCGTCTTCAAAACCCGAACCAAACAGCTGAATCTGGATATCCGCCTGATCCGGAACCGGCTGCATGCAGGTCCGGCAGGCCGGGGTCAGATCCATCCCGTCCGTTTTCGTGTCTTTTCCGGAAAGAACATTCCGGCAGTAGCTCTCGCTGAAATCATTGTCATGTAGATCGGCAATCCCGGCATAATCCCTGTTGCTGAATGCGCCGATACAATCCAGTCCCACGATAACGAGATCATCCGGATGACCCTGGTTCAGTTTGACCAGTTCGACAAATGCCCGGTTCTCGCAGGGCCTCAAGACAACGGCAATAACACCGCCGGCTGTTTTCCGGGTGAGCCGGGAGACAATCCGGGCGGAATTCAACGGAAATGAGGGTGCGATCGGATCGGCATTCGAAAGACAGGATGCATCTGAAACCAGCATGGGCATGATGCGCGGCTTCATCGGCAAACGGCAGGGAACCAGGATTGACTGAATGTCATCCATATCCAGCATTGTTTTCAGAAACGCCTGCAGCGATTTCAAAAGGCTGTTGTCAATCATCTCCAATTTGAAAATTTCACCCATTCCTTCCTCCGCCTTTACTAAAGAACCATCGTATTCCGCGTTTCGACCGGCCCCAGTCGTTTGAGTTCTTCCACCAGTTCTGTGATAATGTGGGAAAACTCAATCCCGTCACTGGCACCGATCCAGGTCAGTCGAAGCCTTCTTTCGTCAAAACCGAACCGGGGCAGAATTTCTTTTAAAAGCCGTATGCGCCGCCGGGCTTTATAGTTTCCATTGATATAATGGCAGTCTCCGGGATGACAGCCGCTGACCAGAACCCCATCCGCGCCTTCAAGGAATGCCTTGATGACATACTGGGGATCAACCATGCCGGTACACATCACCCGTATCAACCGGACATTCGGAGGGTAGTAGAGCCGTGACGTGCCTGCCAGATCAGCAGCCGTGTAAGTGCACCAGTTGCACACAAACGCAACCAGAGACGGTTCAAACGCATCCATAGGCTTCTCCTTTCAATCCATCCAGTATGCCATGACACTCCGCAAAAATCTGACGTTTCCGGAAATGCCGTACCTGCGCCGCACCGCTGGGACACCCGGCTGCGCAGGACCCGCAACCTTTGCACAACGCGGCATTGACTACCGAAACTCCGCGCCGTTCATCATAATTAATCGCCGTGTATGGACACAGGTCGATGCATGTCCGGCATCCGGCACAGACATCCGGATCAATCCAGGAGATGGTGGACGGAATTTCAACCTTTCCCCGTGTTGCAAGGGATAGCGACTTGGCAGCAGCCCCGGACGCTTGGGCCACGGTATCGGGGATGTCCTTGGGAGACTGGCAGGCACCGGCCAGGAAAATTCCGTCTGTGGAGGTATTCAAGGGACCCAGCTTGGGATGTTCCTCCAGGAAAAAACCGTCGCGCCCCTGACTGATGCCCAGTATCCGGGCCACATCACCCGCATCTTTTCGCGCTTCCATGGCTGCGCATAAAACAACCATATCCACCGGAATACGATACGGCATGCCGAGCAGGGTGTCTTCACCGATTACAATCAGTTTCCCGAGATCCGGCTCTCTGGTCTGGTATCGAATCTCAGCGGGTTTCCCTCGTGTGAAACAGATCCCCTCTTCCTGGCAGCGACGGAAAAAGGATTCATAATTTTTTCCAAAACACCTCATGTCGATATAAAAATCATATACCGGTACCCGATGTCCCAGCCGGTCATGAATCAGATGCCCGTACTTCAGAGCCGCCATGCAGCATACCCGCGAGCAGTATTCATGATAATGATCATCCCTGCTGCCCACGCAGTGAACAATGGCGACACTTTTCGGCGGATCGGTAAAATTCCCGCGATCATCCCGCATCCGGATCAGGCCTCCGGTCGGACCGGTGGCGTTGTTCAGGCGTTCAAATTCCAGGCTGCTGAACACGTTGGGATATACCCGGTATCCATATTGGGTGATCGGGCGGCTATCAAACAAATCGAATCCGGTCGCGGTGATAATGCTTCCCACCGGAATGGACAGAATCTCCTCAGGCATTTGGTGATCAATGGCTCCGGTTTCACAGACGCGGACGCATTCCATGCATTCACAGCATCCGCCGCAATTCAGGCATCGCCCGGCCTCCTGAATGGCGTCCTCCCTGCATAAGCCTGGATCGACTTCATCAAATGTCAATGACCGGACATGGGGAGCGGAAAAAACCGGGACTGCCCGTTTTTCTTTTTCAATATCAAAAGGAATTGGTTGCCGGTCTTCTCTGCTTGCAGGACCCTGAAAGTGTGTTTCCGCTTTATCGGCTGCCGGATGCCCCTGAAGAAATTGGTGCATTGCCATCGCGGCACGGTGACCGGACGCGATGGCTTCCACTACCGTGAATGGACCGGAAACCGCATCTCCGCCGGAAAAGACATTCGGGATGGCTGTCTGCTGTGTTTCCTTTTCCACGGCAATGGTGTGCCGTTCCGTCCACTGCAGATCAGGAACGGTATCTGCCCAGGGAGCAGCCGTATTCTGCCCGATGGCCGGAAATACGCCGTCACAGGGAAGGGTGAATTCAGACCCTGCTATGGGTCTTGGGTGCGGACGGCCGCTCCCGGCTGTCGCGACCATTTCCGTTTTCAGGCATTCCAGACCGATGACGCGATGATCCTGAACCAGAATGCGTATGGGCATCACCTGAAAAAGCAGCTGAATGCCTTCTTCTTCCGCTCCCCGGACCTCCTCCTCATATGCCGGCATTTCCATGCGTGACCGGCGGTAAACAAGCCGGACCTGTTCCACACCTGAACGCTTAAGAACCCTTGCCGCATCGATTGCCACGTTCCCGCCCCCGATGACGATCACCTGGCTTCCGAATAACTTCTTCACCCCCAGATTCACCTCTTTCAGCAGTTCAATCGCATCCACAACCCCTTCCGAGACATCCTCTCCGGGGATCCCCAGTTTGAGGCCCTCATGTGCTCCGAACCCCAGAAATACTGCCTTGAAACCCTCTTCAGACAGGCTTTTCAGGGTGAAATCCCGTCCAAAGGCCTTCCGGGTCTCTACCTGAATCCCGGTCCGAAGCAGATAATTGATCTCCCGGTCCAGGACATCCTGAGGAAGCCGGTAGTCCGGAATACCCACACGCAGCATGCCGCCTAAAACCGAAAGTTGTTCAAAAATGGTTACCGAATACCCCTGCCGTCTCAGGTCCCAGGCAACGGTCAGACCGGCAGGACCGGAACCGATCACCGCGACCTTTTCTTCTCGATTGGCAATCAGCGGCAGTGAAAAACGTTCCCAGTCAATCTGGTCGGCGGCAAACCGTTTCAGGTCCCGGATCGCAATGGGTGCGTCCACTTCCTGACGGCGGCATTCCGCCTCGCATGGATGCGGGCAGACCCTGCCAAGCACGCCGGGAAGCGGTATCCGCTCCATGATCAGACGAACGGCTTCTTCATATTTTCCCATCTTGATCAGCTGGACATACCCCTGAACATTGACACCAACAGGACAGGCAGTGATGCACGGCGGCCGTTTCTGTTTATCAATCAGAAAGGTGATGGGTACGGCCTGGGGGAACTGTCGATAAATCGCCTTCCGCGTTCCCAGCCCTTCATCCCATTCACTTCTGCGGGTAACCGGGCAACCATCCGTACAGGTTCCGCAGCCGGTGCATTTTCCTTCAATGATATACCGCGGCCTGCGTTTCACCGTCACGGTATAATTGCCGATAAACCCTTCCAGCTTGACAACTTCCGAATAGCTGAGAAGGGAGATGTTCGGGTGCTGGCCCACACTGACCATCTTCGGTGTTCCAATGCAGGCGGAACAGTCGAGTGTCGGGAATGTTTTGTCGAACTGAAGCATGTGACCCCCGATGGTCGGCCCCTTTTCCACCAGGTGCACATGAAGTCCGGAATCCGCAATGTCAAGGGCCGCCTGCATCCCGGCAATACCGCCGCCGACAACCATCACATCGGGGTGTACCTTTACTTCCCGGGTTTCCAGACGTTCATGATAAGACACCCGGTTTACGGCCGCACCCACCAGGATCTTTCCCTTCCGGGTGGCGGCATCCTCATCGACCGTCACCCAGGATACCTGTTCCCGCAGGCTTGCCATCTGAAACAGATACGGATTCAAACCGGCCCGCTGACACACATTCTGAAATGTTTTCTCATGAAGCCTCGGAGAGCATGACGCAACAACAACCCGGTTCAGACTGAAGTCATGAATGTCTTTCTCGATCATGTCCTGACCCGGATCGGAACACATGAATTTGTATTCTCTTGAAACAGTTACATCTCTCAGCGTCGAGGCATACGCGACCACTTCTTCTACCCGGACCTTGCCCGCGATATTGATACCGCAATGACAAATGTAGACACCAATCCTCAAATGCATGACTGTCCCTTCAGTTTCCTTTACAAGGATACTCGCCCAATCCTGATCTCCTGTCTGCTTTTCTTCTTTTCCTGAGCTGCCCGGCATTCAGCAGTTTCGCGAGGCCCTCCGTCAACTCTGCTGCCTCCGGGGGTCGGGAAAGAAAAAGGTCCGGCGGCGGAATGTGTCGTCCTGAAGAAAACTGCCGGCTCCGATGATAATGAAAAATGGTCTTGTTCTGAATGGAAGAAAGCATCATGACCGGAATCCGGTGAAGTTCCGGATGCTCCCGCAACCGGTTATAGAACCGGATGCACATCTCTCCTTTGATCATCATGCTCATGATAATCAGGTCCGGTTGATCGGTCAGCGCCTTTTCAAACCCTTCTATCTCGTTCTGGGCGACAACGGGCGTAAACCCTTTTCCGGAAAGCAGTGTCGAGAGATAGATCTGCATGTCGATATCATCATCAACAATCAGAATGGTTCTCTTTTCAAGCTGTGGCATGGGTTCGGAATCTCCGTGACAAGGGTGTTGGTCATGAACAAAGCACGGGATATGCCAATAGGGTAAAAAGGATTTATTTCGAATAGGTTAGGGTAACTATTGTACTGGAAGTGAGGGCCGGAAAATGGATATGTTGCAGAAAAATTGAAACCATATGTTGCAATAATTATGGATCTTATTGAAACAAAAGGATATTTTGGTTAAAGCATCTGCAACATCATCGTGCGACATATGGATGCGGCATCCGGATCAGGGCATCAGACCGTATCGTTTCATTTTTCTCCAGAGGGTTGTCCGGTCCATCTGAAGGAATCGGGCGGCATTTTTTCGGTGCCACTGAAACTGCTGCAATGCCTTGATAATGATTTCCTGTTCCTTGCCGGCGTCATCCCGCTCTCCGGATTCCAAAGTTTTTTTCAAAGGTCTTTCCGGATGCACCCGCTGCTTCAGATAGGACGGCAGATGCTTTTCATCCACTGATAAATCCTGACACACAATCAGCGCATGTTCGAGGATATTTTCCAGCTCACGGATATTTCCGGGGTAATCATAGTTCAATAGAATATCCATGGCGGTTTCGGAGATTTCAGGGATTCGTTTGGCCTGTTTGGCGCATACCTTTCTGGCGATATGACGAATCAGAAGCGGAATATCGGACCTGCGATTTTTCAAGGGCGGAAGTTCAATCTGCACCACATTCAAGCGATAGAAAAGATCTTCCCGGAAAAGCCCTTTCTCAACCAGATTCAGCAGCCCGCGATTCGTGGCCGCAATAATTCGGACATTAACGGTAACCACACGCCGGGAGCCAAGAGGATAAAAACATTTTTCTTCCAGAACGCGGAGCAGCTTGGCCTGAAGCGACAGGGGAAGATCACCGATCTCATCCAGGAATATCGTGCCCTTGTCCGCCTCCTGGAACCGTCCGGGTTTATCCCGGTCCGCGCCGGTAAAAGCCCCCCGCACATAGCCGAACAGTTCCGATTCCAACAAATTTTCAGGCAATGCCGCACAGTTCAATTTGATCATGGGCATTTCAGAACGTTTGCTGGCGGAATGAATGATCTTGGCCAGCATATCCTTCCCGGTTCCGGTTACCCCTTCGATCAGCACGGTCGCATCACTGGGCGCCACGACACGGGCGATCTCAAATATTTTCTGCATGGAGGAATCCCTGCCGATCATCTGGAAAAAGGTGGAGCGATCCTGAACCACCTGATCCAGGTGTCTGGCAAGGGTCAGATCCTGGAGGGTCACCATCCCTCCGACAACATGCCCCTGTTCGTTCTGCAAAGGCAGATATTGTGCCCGTATGGGAACGGTTTCCCCTTCCCTGCTTCTGATCTCCCCTACCTGGCTGTTTCGATGAAATCCATCAGACATGGAGCCTTTCAGAAGCTTCCAGTTGTATTGACCGTCTTTTCCGAAAATGCTGAAAAATTTTTTCCCCAGAACATCCGCCCTGCCAAACCCGGTAATTTTCTCCGCAGCTGCATTAAAAAAAGTAATATTCTCCCCCCGGTTTATCGTGCAGATACCGATATTCAGGTTATCCAGAATCATTTTCATGCTTCGCTCCTCATAGCTTACCTTGCTGATGAGTTCGGCGATCGGTGAATGATCCTGTAGAATAGTCAGGCATCCTGCGATCTGCTTCCCGGGTCCGTAAAACGGTGTGGAAAAGCGCGTAATGCAATGCCGAATCGACTGCTGATCAATGATCTCCATATCCGGGTTGGTATCGGTTTCACTTTTTTCATGAAACGGACATGCGCTGTAGCAGGGGATGTCATAAAACACCTCGTGGCAGTCTTTCCCGATCACATCACTTCCCTGCCGTCCCAGAAGGACACAGGCGCTCCTGTTGAAACAGGTAATCCGCCGATGATTGTCAATCGTAAACGCACCGATATTCATTTCATCCAGCAGCCGGGTCCATTCGTCACAGCGTAAACAAAATGGATAATTGTCGGGTTGAGTTTTCATTTTTTTCTTTTCGCCGGACTCCGTCACCCCGGAGGTTTGATCGGCAGCCGGATCAGGAATTTGGTTCCCTTGCCGGGCCTGCTGCCAACCGTGATGGTTCCATCATGTCGTTCCACAATACCATAAGCAGTGGAAAGCCCGAGTCCGACCCCGTATCCGGACTGTTTGGTGGTGAAAAACGGATCAAAGATATGGGGGATATCTTCGGCATCGATCCCCACGCCGGTATCGCGCACTTCCACAACAATAGAATCCGGCTGTTTCTCATGACGGGCTGACAGAAAAAGCTCCCCGCCTTTGGGCATGGCATCCACTGCATTGAGAATCAGATTGATGAGGCACTGATGTAGCTGGCTTCCGTCAGCCGTCACCAACGGCAATCCTTCCGGCAGCGAAAGTTTCCATTCAATCTGGTTCAGCTCCAGTTTATGACCGCAAAGAACCACACAGCGATTAATCAGAGCAAGGAGATCAACCGGCTCAAAAAGCGGCTCCTGCTTCCGAGAAAATAGCAGCAGGCTGGAAACAATGCGTGAGCATCGATCCGTTTCCGTGGTCACCAGGTCAAGATACTGCCGGAACTTATCCTGCTGCTCCCTGTCAATGTTTCCGCGATTTACAATCCGCATCATCAGACGCATATAATTGAGAATACCGGAAAGCGGGTTATTGATTTCATGCACCACGCTGGCGGCAAGACGACCCAGAGACAGCATCTTGTCCTGATGCAGTAAACGGGCTTGATCCGCCATCTGCTGCTCCAGTCTGCGAATCTCCCGCAGATCCCTGAAAAAGCATACCAATCCCCGGGAACCGACCGCTTCCGGCAGCACCACTGCCGATACCTGAACCTGCATTGTACTGCCGTTTCCGGATTTCAGCAAGGTTTCAAACAAAAACAACTGGCCGGCTCTTCCCCGGCTTTCACTGTCCAGTGCTGCCCGAAACGGTTCATACATGCCGTCGGCAAACACCGCATCGATTTTCAGTTTGTGAAGGACATCTTCGCTCCGGTATCCCAGCATCTTCTGCATGCTGTCATTAAAAATAACAATCGTATCCTGTTCATCGCATCCCACGATTCCATCCATGGAACATCGGATCAGATCTTTCTGAAAGGCAATGGTACGGGACAACTCTGCTGCCGTGCGTGCATTTTCATTCTGCAGAAGCGTGGTGTAGTCGGAAAGCGCGCTGAGTTGGGAATACCGGTCCCGGGCGCGTTTCATGGCCACATGTAGGGCATCCGGACTGATAGGCTTGGAAATGAAATCAGAGGCATCCAGCTGAAGAGCGCGAACGGCAACATCGATCTCACCAAAGGCGGTCACAACAATCACCTGAATGTCGGGATATTTTTCCTTAATGGATGCAAGAACGGAGAGTCCATCCATTTTCGGCATGCGGATATCGGTAATCACGATCTGGGGCCTTTCCAAATCACAGATCTCAAGCCCCTTTACCCCATCCGCTGCGGTCAGCACGGTATAACCGGCGTCCATCAGATCCATAGACACGACATCACGGATGTCCGGTTCGTCATCAATAAAAAGGATTTTCCAATTCGCGGGGATCACCATCCGAGGCCCCCCTGGGCTTTTGTCAATCAGCCGCCATGGTTTAATGTGACGCCAATGATATCAACATGATGGTTATCCTTACCATGACAGCGGAACAAATGGCAAGGGTTATGGAATCGCTCCATTTTACGTTTCAGGGACTGCGCTAAATTTTCTAACAAAAAATTTTCGGAATCAGTTGATTAACAGCTTGACCCGTTTATTGTTAATTTTTTTAATCGCCCTGATTCGAATTAATTCGTCCAGAACAGCACGTACGGGAACATCTCCGCTATAGCGGCGGGTTAATGAGTCCAGCGTGAAGCCCTTACCATAAATCGGAATTTCTTTTTCTACTTCTTTATTTTTTTTAAGCCTGTTTTCACTAAGCCAACCATAAATCACGCGGATTGCCCGGTTATAGTTTTCCACTGTAGTAATGTCCTCAGGCGGCAGCTGTTCGCGAATACGCTTTACTTCTTTTCTGGATAACCCTGTAATAACTGAAATGCGAGAATCAGATTGTTTTCTGCCGTCAATACGAAATTCTTTGGCGGCAACCTCTATGAAGAGCCATTTAACAGCTTCAATGAAGGTGCTATACGATATTCCATGTTGCAGTCGAGATCGTATTAAAGGACGAAGTATTTTAACTTCCGCCATTGAAAACCGTTTTAAATGATTGTTAAATATCATAGCCGATAATTTTACATTGTAATGATTGTTGAAATTCCGATCCGTTCATGATTCTGATGTTGAATAAACAAGGCGACGCCTTCAATTTCTTACATGAATTTTCAAGTGCTCGTAAATTCATGAATACATCATCCATTAAGATGCGGGATAAATTCCATTCTCAAAGCGGCCTGCATTCAGTTTTTTTAAATTGTCACTGGCTTTCTGATAAAACCGGGGATTAACTTCTATTGCTTTTTCAAAACAGCGGATTGCTTCTTCACGTTTGCCAAGTTTCATATAAATGCACCCAAGATTGTTATAGGCATGCGCTTCTCCCAGGCTCTTTTTGAATACATTAAACGCCTCTTCATATTTCTGCAGGTTGGATAGAGCAATTCCAAGGTTGTTATATACCTTTTCATTACAATATCTCTTCCTCAGGGCACTCTCAAATGCCTGAACGGCATTTTCATGGTCGCCGTATAATGTGTATGAAACACCCAGGTTATTATCAAGGGCTCCTTCATAAGGATTTATCGCAATTGCTTTTTGATATTCAGATATGGCCATGTCATACTTTTTTTGGCGATCATAGATATTGCCCAATAAATTGTGTGCCTTCCATAGGGATGGATTAAGTTCGGTACTTGTATTTAAATGGATCTCTCCATTGATATAATCTTTCTTTTTGAAATAAGCAGTGCCGATCCCCAGATAGGCAAACGCATGTTCCGTATCCTGATTGAGAACTGTTTTGAACTGTTTTATCGCTTCGTCATATTTTTTTGCTAAAAGTAATGTTAACCCCTTTTTATACTCCAACCGGATATTTTCAGGATCTTTCTCTATCGCCTTCTCGTATTGTTTGAAGGCGATATACAGTCTGCCTTTTTTTAATGAAGCATCTCCAAGCTGTTCATGCTCCTGTGCTGTCATTTGAAAGTTGTCACTGTCGTTTTGCACCCTGTCATAAACAGATGATCTGCTTGTCACCAGATAATCAGGCTCATTACTGATATCTTCCGGCAAGATATTTTTCCGGTGATTGGCGCATCCGGCATTTGCAGAGACGATGATGCAGAAAAATAATACTTTTAAATACAAAAAATAAGATCGCGTTCTATATTTTGGATTCTTCATTGTGATATCCTTTTTTTATCATCTCTTATTTAGTCAGCAGATTCTGATATATATTGATTGCAACCGGTCCAACGAGGACGACAAACAGCGCTGGAAAAATAAACAGTATCAGCGGAACCACCAGTTTTACCGGAAGCTTTGCGGCAATCTCCTCTGCTTTCAAATAACGTGTGTTTCGAAACGAATCTGAAAATACGCGTAATGTTTTTGCGATTCCAGTGCCGAATCTATCGGCCTGGATGAGCAGGGTGACCAGGCTGTTCAGTTCTTCCAGATCGGTTCGCCGCGCCAGATTTCTGAGCGCATGCTGACGTGATTTTCCCGCTCTGATCTCGAGGTTGAAAAACTTCAGTTCTTCACTTAATACAGAATTGTTGGTTGCCATTTCATTGGCAGTCTTTGAGATCGCCGCATCAAGACCCATACCGGCTTCCGTGCACACGACAAACAAATCAATTGCATCGGGCAGCTCTTCAAAAATTTTAACCTTTCTTCGATCTATCATGATCTTCAAGACGGCATCCGGCAGATAAAAGCCGATTAAAGCCAATATCACACTGATTGCAATTGTCAGCGAATGGCTGACAACATTAAAAAAAGGTATACGGATCAGGATGAAAATCAACGGGAAAACAATCGTAAACAAGCATTTTGCTCCCCAAAAAATGGAAGTCGAACTTTCTTTTCGAATTCCGGTCTGAAAAATTTTGGCTCGTAATTTTGATTGCGAATACAGATTTTCAGGTTTTATTCGCTCGCCCAGTTTTACTAAAAATTTTAAAAACGGATTTTCAGGGATATGAGTGGTTTTAAGTTTTTTTTCTTCGAAAAACAGATTTGCCTCACCGCCTCTTCTTATTTTTTCAATGATTTTATTCCGTTTTTCTTTTTGCCGAATATATTGCCCGATTCCAATCGACAACAAAAATATGGATAAAAATGTTATCAATGTAACGAGAATAATTAAATTTGAATCTGTGAATGGCATCTCCCACCTCTCCTGACGGATCGTTATACTTTAATGGTAATTATTTTTTTCATGACAATGACACCCAGAATCATCAGGCCGATTGCCGATCCTAACAATATTCTTCCTACCGGTTCATAAAACAGCTTGTCCAGATAATGGGGATTCGTAATCCAAAGATACGCACCAACCAGTATGGGAAGTAACGTCAGAATTATAGCGGACAATTTTCCTTCAGCGGCTAAAACTTTAACTTTGCCCTGGAATTTAAAATTTTCCCGTATGAGGTGGCTGAGGCTTTCTAAAATTTCAGATAAATTGCCTCCAGTCTCTCGCTGCAGATTAACCGCAATCGTAAAATGTCTTATTTCAGAACAATCAATTCGATTGCTAAGATTTTTTAAAGCATCGGAAACGCTGACCCCGAAATTGATTTCATCTAATGTTTCGCTGAATTCAGGACCCAGGGGATCATCAAATTCATCTGCGGCTATATTGAATCCACTGGTGAAAGCATGCCCGGCTTTCAAACTACGCGAAACCAATTCAAGCGCTTCAGGAAACTGCCGCTTAAATTTTTCAATTCGTTTCTGTTTCAACAATAACAGATGGAAAAATGGAAGCGTCCCAACAAGCAGGGATACCAGTATGGATATCCAATACATCCGAAAAAATACAAAACTCACCGTAAAACCGACCACACAAACGAGCAGGGAAAAAAACAGAACAAATCCTGCCTGGTAAGGCGCGTTTGCTTGAACAATCAGCTTGTCGATGGTTTGCATACCGGGGATGTATTGAAGCATCTTATCGATAAGCGGATCACTGCTGAGAACTCTTTTTCTTAAAATGTCAGTCGATTCTTCATGCTGGCTTGAGTAGGAATAGGCTCTTAATTTTTTTCTTATTTTCGAGCGATCAGTCGCCTTCATGTTTTTATACCCATAAACAGACAGCTCAATGATAATTACGGATAAAATAAAAATGCTTATTCCAACAACAATCAGGTTCATAATTTGCTCTCTTTCCGTTATACTTCCGTTAACCTTGCCGGATCAAAAATATCTTGCGGCAAATGAATTCCCGCTGTTTTGATTCTTGAATCAAAACTTGGCCGGACACCATGAAATTTAAAAAAGCCTCTCACATTTCCCTCATCATCGATTCTGGTCTTTTGAAATGAAAAGATCTCCTGCATGGTTATGACATTTCCTTCCATGCCGGTGATTTCCTGCAGACTGACTATTTTTCGCTTTCCATCGATCATCCGCTCCACCTGGATAATGACATTGATTGCCGAACTGATATACCTCCGCAAAAATTCACTGGGAATATCAAAATGTGCCATTGCTACCATGGTTTCAAGTCGTATCAAGGAATCCCGCGGAGAATTGGAATGAATCGTTGTCAGCGATCCATCATGACCGGTATTCATCGCCTGAAGCATATCAAAAGCTTCAGCACCCCGTACTTCGCCGACAATAATGCGGTCCGGTCGCATTCTTAAACTGTTCCGAACCAGATCCCGCTGGACGATCTCCCCTTTACCTTCGAGGTTTGGCGGACGCGTTTCCAATCGTACCGTATGCTCCTGTTTGAGCTGTATTTCAGCAGCATCTTCAATCGTTATAATTCTCTCTTCTTTTGGAATAAACCGGGATAATACGTTTAGCAGTGTTGTTTTTCCGCTTCCGGTTCCTCCGGAAATCAAAACATTGAGCCGGGATTTGACAATTGCTTTCAGCAGTTCTACAATTTCAGGTGTTACGGTTTGAAAAGATATAAGATCCTCGATCTCCAAGGGCACTGCGGAAAATTTTCGTATCGAAACAATCGGGCCGTCCAGGGAAAGCGGGGGAATAATGACATTGACGCGGGAACCATCGCTAAGCCTGGCATCCACCATTGGACTGGACTCATCAATACGGCGTCCAATCGATGAAACGATCTTGTCAATTATTTTCATCAGGTGATCATTGTCTTTAAATCTGGCATCGGTTAATTCGATTTTCCCGAATCGTTCTACATAAATTCTTTTAAACGTGTTGATTAAAATGTCGGATACGGTTGCATCTTTTAAAAACGGTTCTATTGGACCCAGGCCCAAAACCTCGTCTATGATCTCTGAAAATATCTTTTCCCTTTCAGCCAGATTAAGAGGCAGACTGAACTGATCCTCATGTAATATTTTTTCGACCACCTGTCTGATTTTTACACTCAACGCATCCCGCTCCAATTGATCGATAATCGAAAGATCAAGGAGATCTAACAGACGATTATGAATCTGTGCTTTAATTTCAAAATATTCATCGGGAATATACTTTTTGGACGGGCTTCCCGAATGTTGTTTTATATTTTTGTTTTCTAACACTTTTTTTCTCCTAATTGGTTATCGTCAACTTTCGGCTACTCATTATTCTGCGGCCAAGCCGGCAGCATTTCTAAAAAAACTGGTCAAGGTTCTCCGTTTTTTCTTTTCAGCGCCTTTCCGATGTAAAAATTTTTCCGCAAGCTCTATTAAATTTTTCGATATATCCGAATTTGGTGCGATTTCTTGCAGTGGTTTCCCATTGTTAATTGCAGCCATTGTGGCCCGATAGTCATTGGGTATAACCCAAAAAAGTTCATTGTTAATGCTGGCCCGTACATCTTCCAGAGAAATTTCATTTTTCTTCATATAGCGATTCAGTATTATTTTGATGCGATTTTCCGAAACATACCCCAGATCCACAACCGATTTCATAAGCCGGTTGGTATTGGCTAAACAAGGCAGGCTTGGGATCGATACAAGCATTACACTATCGGAAATCTGCAGGACTTTTAAGGCGGTTTCATTCGTGGATTGGCCAAGGTCGATAATTACATAGTCAAACATGGACTTCATAAGTCGTAAAATCCGTTCGATGGTCTCCGGCGTTGGGGGGAGGTGTCCGTTCAAATGCGCGGGTGACGGCAGAAGATGAATACCGGATGCATGGTCGGTAAGAACATTCAGCAAAAATGTATCATCCAGCCGATCGATGTTTTTCGTAATTTCTCCCCAATGAAATTTTGGAGCGACTTCCAGAAAAAGCGGAATTTCACCGAATAAGGTGTTCATATCCAAAAGCACTATTTTTCGATTTTCCTCGACTGTTTTGAGAGAAATTGCAAGGTTAACCGCCACTGTCGTTGTGCCGACTCCGCCCTTTCCTCCCAGGATACTGATAATTTGTCCAAATTCTTCGCTGGAATTTTTTCTGGACAGGGTCCGTCTTTCTTTAAACAGGTTCAGTGCTCTGCTTACATCTTCAGGATTGACGGGCTGCATAATAAATTCTTTGGCCCCAATCCTCATCAGACGCATCAGCGTGGATGTATCGATGCTTCCGGCCGTGATGAATACTTCGGCTGTTTCATTGGTTCCGATTATATCCTCAACCTCCTGCAGATCCTTTTCTTTTCCCGGATCGATCTCATAAATGATCAAGTCAGGCTGATTGGCAGCCTTTTTGGACAGGATGCACCAATCCGGATCGGCGCTGAATATTCGTTGCAAATTATCCGCATGCTCTCCATCTTTTAATAATAAGTTGACAAACATCGTTTTATTCAGCATGAAACTTCTCCCAACTATTCTATAATGTATGGTCTTCTACTTGACCAGAACGGGAATCCTTGCCAGAATCCCAAAATTTTCTCCACCGGTAGTACCGCTCAGCTCATGTTCGCTGCAGTCGGGTAAAAAATAGATCGATTTTTTCGCATAGGGAGCCGGACTTCCATCAACGTTTTGTAAATGAAAATAGTTGACAAAGCTTCCCCAACGAACCTGCCCATCCGGGCTGGTATCACTCCAATCACCCATCTGGGTCGGAGCGCCATTATATTGTGGATCTGTTCCGGCACCGGTAATCCAAATAATATTGACATTAACCGCACCGACAACTTCTTCGCACACACTTATATTATTACCCGGGCAAGTGACCACCACCAGAGTCAAATTCCACGGAACGGTTTTGTCTGAACTCGCTGTTTCCCAGCATGATACCAACCTGTCAAAAGCAGTTTGAATTTCTCCCCCATTGGTAGCCACGGCCTCACCCAGTTTTATACTATCGGGGTTTCCATTCCCGCATATTAAACTTCTGACTTCCTGCGCGTTTGTCCCGCCCGTACAGGGGTTATCCTGATTGAAGCTGGTCCAGCCTCCGGTTTCACTGCTGGAAACATTTTCTCCGCTGTTAATCATCCGGCCGATGTTGCAGCTATAAGCGCCGTCTTTTAAAATGCTTTCCCGGCAAATCGCTATTGGCTGATCCACATCTTCCGGCCGCAAGGTGCCGGTAAACCCGATATAGGCAATCGCGCTTGCGGATTTTTCAAAACTCTCATGACCAAAAATTTTTGCAAAATACGACGTTATCGGGGTGGCTTCTCTTCGAACGGTAACTTGCACCGCATTGATGAAATTAAGATCCGCATCCAGCACATCATCGGAAACATTCCAAAGATCCACCGGGGATGTCGAATCATTCGGCGTAAAAACCCGGCTTGCAAATGACCAATGTCCTCGCTGGATATCGCCGCTGTTTCCACCCGACCAATTGACTTCAACCGGAACGCCTTCGGCGTTATTTGCGATCGCGGCGTCTCGTGCAATCTGGTTGCAGTTTACATTCACAGATGTTCCGGAATCATTATACAGGAATCTTGCTCCCGCAAGGGCTGCTGCATCGGCTGCATTCTGCAATTCATTATTGGCGACGAAAATATTGCTTATATCGATTGCAAGGGCTGCAAAACCAAGAAGCATGATAATGATAACCGTCACCAGGACCGCTGTTGCGCCTTTCTGGTCTTTGATCAGCAATGACAGTGAAACTGTTTTCATAATGTTCGCTCTCAACTTGATTTATTCCATCCTCATAACCGTTGTGGCAGTCAAATCCAAACCGGTCATAAGGTTTTCGATCAGGTTGGGTAAAACCAGAAAATCATAATGGTACTGGACGCTGACCGTAAGGTTGTCTCCAGGTTCCGTTCCCGCTCCCGACCGTGATATGGTCACAATCGGAATATTTGCAGACCCGAAAGTGATCAACGAATTACTGCAATAATGATGTATTACATTGGTTATATCGGTGTTGGATACTCTTGGGTCGGCAAATACGATTCCGGATCTTGCCCCTTCTCGGCTGGCATTGGTAATCATCGCCTTGTTGTAAAGCAGGACGCTGAATTCAATAATGCCGAATGCGAGCACCATCAGCAGCGGAAATATAATCGCGAACTCAACCGCTGCCGAACCTTTTTGATTGGTAATCAGTTTCATAACCGTTGTTCCTGTAAACACTCATCCTCTACTGCAGCTTGAGGATATTAACCGTTACTGCAGCTTGAGGATATTAACCGTTTGTTTCTGTTCAGATCCACCGAACTTATTCTGATAAACATCAACCGTATGTTCAGCGGCGATTCCATCATATCCTTTTTCCGGTTGAATCGTTTTTCCCGCATCCGGATTGAGTGTCTGGCTGGACTTTGCCTGTTGAAACGAGTTTCCCCAGTTCTCATCCAGATCCGATTTGCCCAAAAGCAACCCATTGCACCCACTTAACGTAAATACGATCGATATCAGTGTTATTATGGTCAGGCCTTTTTTTCCCATTGTCGCCTCCTAAAACGATTTGTCATATCTGGCATGCATCTGTTTTTCATTTTTTTGATTTACTCATTTTCCGGATCGGTGTGACCGACCTCTCCTTCAAAATCACCATTTGCCGTCTCTGACGAGTCCTTCTTTTTTCCTTCTGCACCGGCCGCCAGCAGATAGTATTCCGCTTCGGTGGGCTCTACATAAAAATCAGTCGGGAGGGGCTGTTTGGTGCCATCGATCGGTTTTACCAGTCGCGGCGTTACAATAACGATCAACTCGGTTTCATTTTTCTGAAACGCCTTGCTTCGAAACAGGGCCCCGAGCACGGGGATTTCCCCTAAAAAGGGATACTTTTGAACACTGTCGCGGACATTTTCACGCAGCAGACCGGCAATCGCAAAACTTTCTCCATCCCCCAGTTCGACGGTTGTTGAGGCTCGCCGCGTGGTGATCCCCGGAATGATGTATCCTTCAAGCCGCACCGGTGAAGAGTAATCCAGTTCCGATACATTCGGTTCGACGGTTATGCTGATTTTATCCTTGCTCAGAACAACCGGCGTAAACGTCAGCCCGACACCATAGGGTTTATATTCAATTGCCACGGTTCCGAGCCCCTGGGGAACCGGTACGGGGAATTCGCCGCCGGCCAGGAAATTGGCGGATTTTCCACTCATGGCGATCAATGTCGGTTCAGCCAATACCTTTGCAAGCCCTTCTTCCTTTAATGCGTCTATGAATACTGCCCAGGATTCATTTTGTCTACTCGACCCTAACATTCCAGTGAATGACGGTATATTACCAATTTGTGTAAGTGCTCCGATTATTTGGACATCAAGCTGGTCGTCATTAATAACATTTGTATAAGCAAAATTAACGCCCATTCTCTGTGCGGTCCTTCTTTCTATTTCAGCAACCTTTACTTCCAGCATCACCTGGTGGACACCGCCGACTTCGAGCAGGTTGTTGATTTTCCCTTTTGGCGCATAGGCCTCGGCTAAAGACACCACCTGGGATAAATTGCCGGCACTGGATACTCTTCCTGTCAGGATAATGGAATCTTTTGAGGAAAAGACCTGTACTTCTGATTCCTCGGGTAACAGCTCATGAAGCTTCTCTTTTAACATGGACACATCATAGGTCACTTCCAGGTCATAGATGGCGGTTGGTATGTCATTGCTCCATAAAATCATGTTGGTGGTTCCCGCAGCTTTCCCGGTCACGTATACCTGGTTTGGAGTCAAAAGCAGGAAATCCGCAATCTTCGGATCCGCGATTGAAACCCTTTTTAGCGATCTGTCACTATCGATAATCAAAGATTTGCCGGAAACCATTTGAAGTTTTCTGGCCTCAGAGCTTCGTGAGATTGAAGTTGCTTTCTCCGCAGCAGACGAATAATGTGATACCAGCAACAGGATACTGATCAAGATGGTACCGATTTTGATGTAATGGTTTGATCGCAATGCTATTCTCATTTTATTCACCTTTATAAGTTATCATGACTTTACTGATTTTCGACCCTGCTTATCCCCTTTGATGATCTCGACACTCATGGTTTGAGGCTTCCAGACTTTCGGTTTTTTGTTGCGCACCGGTTTTGTTGCCGGTTCAGCCTGCTTTAATGAGGCCAGTGTCTGCGGAATCGTAGCGCCGGTGGTGGATACTGTTTCTGAATCCATCATATTTCTCAACGCGAACTGAAGTTTACCCTCGCTGGCCGATAATGCCAGTTTTTCTCCTTCTTCCGGGGTAACTTCCAGGGTATATACATCAATCGGAGCAGGATCGCCCTTTGCGTTTTTCTGAATTTGTGTTCCGGTGGCAAGTATTAAAATGTTTTCCAATACCAGCTTTGTTTTTTGGGTTTTGCTTACCGGATCAGTCAACGTCACCAGGATATCCACATTGTTTCCGGGATTGACAAACCCGGAAATCCCGATCACTTTATCTCCTCTGACCGCGATGGCGCGTTTTCCCGGTTTCAAAATTGCGGAGATACCGCCCATTGTAATATCACTGGATGCCAATCGATGCTCAACAATCACTTCACCTTTTTTTAGTTCTCCAATCACGATTCGGCCGTTCAGATCGGTTAACTTGGTGAAACTTCCGGTCGGAACACTTTCCTTGAAATAGGGAGCGGATTTCATCATTTCCGGTATGAGTTTAGTGCCTGCCGGCAGATCAATACCGGCAACAACCAACGGTATGGCTTCCGACTCGATTTTCACGACCTCCACTGTCGTCGTCTGCTTTTTTAACCAGTCATATATCAAAGCGCTGCCGGTCAATGCGATTACGAGCGCAATTATTATTGGAATACCTGCTTTCCAATTTTTCATTTTTGCCTCCTTCTACTGCAACATAAAAGCGTTAATTTTTACGATATCAAAGCCAATATATATCCATGTACCGATTGCGATGGCGACTCCGTAACAAAGTCTTGGCCTGTTTGAATCGGTTACAGCATCTTCTAAAATTAATTTTTTGGTCAGCACGAATGTCTTGATTGTTTCGATACTTTCTGAAGCTACCTGTTTAAAATATGGAATATTTCGAAGCAAAATGATAAGGGCATAAACCCCGCCAACGAGCGCTATATAAATAAAAGAAGTAAACACTCCTTTCCAGCCCAGCATTGCTCCGACCGCCCCCATTAATTTTGCATCACCGGCGCCCATACCGCCCATCAGGTATGGTAGAATGAAAACCGCTATACCGGCTACCAACCCGGACAGACTGAACACAAATCCGTCCAACCCGTTCCACACGGTATGATACGCGATAAAGACGAGTATGGCCGGGAAGGTGATTACATTGGGTATTTTTTGAATTCGATAATCAATAATCGCAGAGAGAGTCAGAACGAACAGCAAAAAAATGTATGGAAAATATTCAAGTGATGCCATTATGATTGTTCTCCGCAACCTGAAAGTTTGCTTTTTCTTGAAAATGTCATTTTTCAACTCTTTCTTTTCACAACCTGAAGGAGCATCTCCTGCCAAAACAGCAGGAGATGCTTCGAGCAATTGCTTTTATCACCCGCCAACGGGTGCAGCGGGTTGACCGGGAATCTGGCTAGCGGCATTGGTAAATGTCGCATTGGTACTAAGCCCAAGAGCCCCAGCTCCTACAATGACAACCAGCGCGATAACCGCAACCATAATTGCATATTCGACCGCTGTAGCTCCATCTTCCTCTGTAAAAAAATTGATAATTTTCTTCATGATTTCTTCTCCTTTTTTCCTTTATTTGTTTCTTTCGATAATTTTTGGGATTATTTTCCCATTTCCCAGCCTTTCTGCACGCCTTATGCCAATCGTATTATAGACAGAAGCCGGACATCATTTATCCATGTTAATTAAAATAGTTATGATCATCAAAAATTTTTTCTACGGTCAAATCCTTAACCGTCAAGGCCTAATCACCTGTCGATGGATCGTAAAATATGTAACTATTTGATATTATATTTTATTAAATAGGGGTATTCTGCTCTGATCAAAAATTTTTTCCCGATCCATTAAAAAAAACAGCTTCAAACATGGAAATTATTTTACCAATATCAAACAATTGTTATTACAATTACTTCTCTCTTCGTTTGAGCAGAAGAAGTAAAATCCGCATTAAATTTTAATCATTTCATGTCGTTGTGAACCACTTATTCTGCCTCATTCAATTCCTCGAGTTCACCGGAACATGCGTAAAACAAATCACACTTCTATCGGTTATCGTGCAGAAATCAGAACGGAGTATGTAAAGAAGGAATTAAAATTGGGGAATTGAGGTATGCTTTTCTCTTTCATTTTTTTCCGAAGGCTAAACGAGGCTGTCATAATTTTAATGCGGCATAAAATGATGGAAGGCGCTGCATTCAGAAGCAGTTCACTTTCGACCGTCATGTTTACTACGAAGATAGCAGTAGAAGTCAAAACAGGAGATGTAAACCTGCGCCCTTTGTAATTTATTTGGGAATTGCGCGCGTTTTCACTTCCATGATCGACATGATACAACCCACCGCTGAAGAAGAAAAAGGAGAGTCTTTTCGCAGAATGGCCGTGGTCAACGCCATGGAGAAAGAGCCTGCATATCCAGGCAACAGCAGCAGCAACTCTCACTTAAACAACCGGTTTATTTTTCTTTTGTTACGGTGACAATTCCTAAAAACCCGTCAACCGTAAGCGTGTCCCCGGTATGAATTGCGACTGTGGCCTCCGGCACCCCGGTGACACAGGGAATTCCGTATTCGCGGGCGATGATGGCCCCGTGGATCAGCATACCGCCCCTTCGTTCAACAATTGCCGCGGCCATGGGGACCACCAGTGTCATATTCGGATCAATGGCGTCACACACCATCACCTCCCCATGAATAAAGCTGCCGAGATCCTCCCGGCTCCGGATCACCCGGGCTGTTCCGGAGCCCAACCCCTGGCCGGCCGGCTGGCCAATCAGCTGGCGGACCTGAAGCTCCGGACCATATTGTTTTTCCGAAACTGCTGTTTTAAAATCCGGCTGATAACCGGGATCTTTCAAGGTCCTGGCAACCGCTTCGATTTTTTCCAGAGAATCCAGCCGGGCAGCATTGATTCCGCACCGCTGTTTTCCAGCTTCAGCAGCCCGTTTCATTTCCCTTTCAATCCGCCCGAGAAACATATTGTCATCATCGCGCAACCGGTAGCTTGCACGGGCCAGATCCAGCAGATCTTCGGCATGACTTCGCCCATCTTTATCAAATCCGGCCAGAAATTCGACTTCCAGTTCCTCTCGAGATTTGCCGGAACTCTTTTTTTTGGGATCGGCTTCAGACATCTCGAGAATAATGGATACCAGCATTTCCGGCAACGTGCCCGAACGGTTTGAATTGGTAAATTCAGTTTCCATATACCGCTGAAAAAACTGTTTTGTTTTTTCAATAAAACCGGAATCCATCTCTGACAATGTTCCGGTTTTCAGCTTTTCCCTTAATACCGGATCATGCCGAACGGTTGCGGCCAGCTCCGCAAGCTGCCGGTTTCTTTCAATGCTCTGTAAATCCGATGTTTCCAGCAACCGAACAAACTCATACGGGTCCTCCGGCCGCATGGTATCACTGTAAAACTGCCCGAACATGCGCATTCCATGTGCAAACGGAATAAAATCATCCCAGTAAATTTTTTTCCAATTCTGAAATATCCGCACACGCCGTTCAATTTCTTCGGCCAGTTCCTGATCCGGCAGACTGTCGATCTCTTTACCTGCCAGCGCGTCTGCTTCCTTAACCATTCGAACCACAAGATTCTGTTCAATCCGGATACGCAGTTTCTTGAGATTTTCCAGACTTCTGCGCAGGCTGAGATACCAACCCCGATCATCATTTTTCTGACCATCGAGACCGGTGGAAATGGGCCGGGATTGAAGCACATACAGGTGGCGGCCTTTAAATGTCCACTCCATGTCCTGGGGATAATGAAACAGATTTTCAGAAGCCATGGCCTGGTCAAAAACCGTCCGGACATCATCCGTATCCAGGGGAGGAATACCGGATTTCCGGACCGGAAGGTCTTTGACAACCACGCCCGTGGGACCGGCGATCATCCAATTTTTTCTTTCTGCCGGCACATGGGATAGAATTTTTCCGGTTTTCATATCAAGAGTCCAGCGATCCGGTTCAATAATCCCGTCCACCAGGCCCTGGTTCAGGCCATGCACCGATTCGATGACGCTTTCATTGCTGTTTGCGGGGTTGCGTGTAAAGATTACCCCGGACCGGTCACCGTTGATCATCTCCTGGACAATGACCGCCATTTTGCTCTGGTTCACATCCAGCCCGATCTCTTTTCTGTAGAGCATGGCTGCATCCGACCACAAAGACGCCCAAACCAGGCGCACATGATCGATGACGGAATCAATCCCGCGGATATTTACAAAAGATTCATGAAGGCCGGCAAATGATGTGCCCCGTTCATCCTCCCCGGGTGCGGAAGATCTGACGGCGACCACCGAATTTTTGAATAGCGGTTCCAGCGTATGCCGGAGTTGCTCGTTCAGTTCCGGCGGCATGTTTTTTTTGAGAAAAAAATTTCGGATCCTCAGGGCCGCATCCCAAATTTCCTCCCATCGCATTTGAGAAAAGTCCTTGCGGCTGATTTCCATCTGAATCCGGATGCGGAGACCGGTTGATGAAATAAATGTGTCATAGGCTTTGGTGGTAATACAAACCGCTTTGGGAACCGGAAAGCCTTTCTGATACAACCGGGCCAGGGCCAGGCTTTTTCCCCCGGCAATTTTTTGATCAGATGCGCTGATTTGGTCGAGGCGTTTGATCAACATTATTTCCTCATATGGAGTTCCACAACGTTCTGAAACCGGTTGACCACATAATAACAGGATACGTTTAATCTGATCAGTTGCGTGGAAGGAGATTGTACAAATTCGGAAAGATGAGGATGCTTTTGCAGAAAAATTTCTTGAAGCTTTATCTGTTCATTTTCTGAAACGATGTCCACGGAACCGGTGGCCGTGGCCGCCATTGCCTCGGCAATGTCTGCCGGCGTATTGGAGCGGCTGTCAATCATCATGGCCGCCCGGGGATCGGATGTCAGGTTGGCAAATTTTCTTGTGGCGCGACCGGTCACAAAAAAAAGCTGCTTTAAGTCCTGTGAGCCGGCAAAAGCCACCAGGCTGGTATACGGCTGCCCGTGATCATGGGTTGCCAGAACTGCCAGATGCTGGGTGGTCATCAAATTTTCTAACAGACTTCGCACATTTTCCGCTTGATTTGTTTTATTCATTATCTATTTCCATGCACAGGCAGTTTTTGATGCCGGGAAAAGCCGGTTTCAACTGAATATATAAGGTTATGACTTGATCCGGCCGGTGCGTTAAATATCATCATCTCATTTAACAGATGGTTTTTGATACAGGAAAGTTAGACCATTTTTTGGTGTTCCTCCAATAATGCAGACCGGCAAACTGTCCTCATTCCCTCCGGAATCGAGACAGTTTAATACCGGCCTGCTGATTATACGATCTCAACTCATTCCAAAAATTACATTAATTCTCTTTAACCGGGTATGGAAACCGGCGCGGCCTTGCCAATGGCTTCCATTGTCTCCTCGTACTTCGACCGCATATCAACATGCGCATCATCAATTTCTTTTTTCTGGGGAGACCACTCAGTGGGACACTCCGTTTTTAAAGAGCTGATCCGGTCTTCCAGTTCCGTCACAATATTATGCAAATCCCCGATATTACCGAGCATTTTTTCCTTTTCGCCGGATGAAAGCTTGTCGATTTTTCTCATCATATCATACAGTTTCGCTTTCCATGCAGTTAACTCAATGCTTACATTGCTGCAATAATCCATTACATCCATGTCGCCCTCCTTTAAATAATTAACGTTAAAGTCATGCCGTAGTCTCTGGTACAGTCACCCCTACATGATCCGCAATTTCACTTAGATTGCATAACAAAAAAATATTCACACACATAAAAGTCGTCAAGGAACCATCGATTGTTGTGTTTAATGCTGGAAAAATAAAAATCAAACGGTAAAATCAGTATGATTTATAATAAGGAATTGAGATTATGATGCCAAATTGATAAGAATCTGCTTTTTATGTATTATTCTATATTCGAAATCCAGTTGTGTGTCAAGCAATTACAATGCGCCTATATCATTCAGGACGCGATCCGGGGCGTCAACCTGAATGAGGGTGATGTGGAAAAGCCCTTGCTAATAATGAAGAAGGAGAGCATAAAAATTATTGAAAGAAGCCGCCTTATTTAGCCGTTGATCAAACGGCTAGTGCCGACTCGCGTTTGCGTCTGCGATCGTTTTTTGAAATCCGCCCGGGTCAAGTTCACATTTCACATTACGTTTTTATACATGCTATTGTTCAATACAAACCGGAAAATCGAAGCATGATTCCTTGAGCATCGTAGGATGGGTCTTTGCTCTCAGTTCCCTGTCCGTTGGATATGTGGGCCCAGTGATAACCGACACTGATAATTTTTAATTTGTCTATTCCGTATTCAAAAGAAGGCCCACCGCGCCACATAAAATTATAAAAATCTCCTCCTGCCGGAAAATCTCGATTGTAAAAAATGGTATTTCCGCTGCCGTTCAAATGAATCAAAAACTTTTTACCACTCCAGATTCGAAATCTTGCCAACAATCCCGGACCAAAACCGAAAGCGGAATTATCATGATGAACTTCCCGGAGAGCACCGGATTCCATTCCACCTTCCAGTTGAGTTATGCTTCCGGCTGCATACGTAGCTGTCAACCCTGCATATAGTGAAAAATTCACTGAACCCACTTCGGTAATCAACCAGTTATAATCCGCGTTGATCATCCGAATATCTCGACTTTCTTTTACCGGAAAAAGATACTCGATACCGATGATCGTATCGGGACTATCCAGGGAAATTTCTGCAGCGCCGGACCGGTTGACTGCTGTGCAAAAAAGCAAGCCGACCAGTATGGATATATATGATGTTTTTTTCAAACCAATTCTAAGCCCGCCGTTTTTTGAACGCCTGTGCGCCCATGCTGAAAAAGGTTTTCAACACCGCGCCCCAGGCACTCTGATTCAGGTCAACCGGCTTTCCCTTTGACAGCCTATCCAGTTGAAACTCGTACCAGGTGATGTCCAGCATGCTGAATTTATCCACAAGCCCAACACCTGTGGTTGGGCGCTTCAGACTGGAAGCATACGTTGAATCAACCAGCAGTTTATTCGGAAAATCCGGCTCGATGGCCATCGGCCTCGCTAGTCCGATCATGTCGGTTGCGCCGCTCTGAAGGGCCTTTTCCATCGCCTTTCCTGACCGGAAACCGCCGGTCACAACCAGCTGAACCTTGATCTTTTCTGCAATCGTTTCGGCATACTCAAGAAAATAAGCCTCTCTTTTACGTGTCGATTCTTTTACGTCATATCCCGTCATAATGGGGCTTTCGTAAGTCCCTCCGGAAATTTCGATAAGGTCCACACCCTCTTCCTGCATTGTAGCGGCCACCCTGGAAGAGTCTTCAAATGTGAATCCGGATTTCATGAAATCGGCTGAATTCATTTTGATACCGATAGAAAATTTTTTACCGGTGGACTTGCGAGTGGCCCGATATACTTCAACCAGAAAACGCATTCGGTTTTCCAGGCTTCCTCCCCAGCGATCCTTGCGCTGATTGTGGCGCGGGGATAAAAACTGACTCACCAGATATCCGTGCGCGCAGTGTATCTGAACTCCCTCAAAGCCCGTTTTCTTAGCCATCCCGGAGCTATAAGCAAATTTTTGAATCAGATCCAGAATCTCCTCTTCGGTCAATGCCCGGGGCATGTTAAATGCGGCTCCGATTCCAGCTCCCAGAGGAATGGCGGATGGCGCAACCGGCTGTTTGCATAAAAATTTCGGAATTTGCTTTCCCGGATGATTCAACTGCATCCATATCCGGGTACCATTTTCCTTTCCGGCTTCTGCCCAGGCTTTAAAAAGGGAAAGATCGCTTTCACTGTCCAGCACGACATTTTTGGGCTCCCCCAGGGCTGTGCGGTCGATCATGACATTTCCGGTCACCTGAAGGCCGACACCACCATTCGCCCAGGTACGATAAAGAACGGCCAGACCTTTTGTTGGATTATGGTTTTTGTCGCTCAGCCCTTCGCTCATGGCTGATTTGAACAGGCGATTTTTGATGATGCTTCCGTTCGAAAGCTGAATGGGTGAGGATAAGGTGACTGTTGATTTCATGATTGGCCTCTTGTTCAATTATCATGTCATACAAGCCGCAACGATCGTAAAATCAGCTCATTGATTCGGGATCAGCTCATTGATTCGGGATGATCGTTGCCTGTAGAGTTTCCGCGAAGATGAAAGATTATCAATATTCTTGTATTTTGTCAAAATTCGGTTGCAATGAAGCTTTTTGTTCTTTCTATACTCTTGTAGAGGTTTTTATGTTCATGAAGATATTCAGAATTGAAGCGGAACGTATTTTTGGCAACAACTATAGCAGCCATCAGCTGAACGCAAAACACCCGATCTCCTTATCCGGTCATATCAGGAGTTATCATTAATGTCGCTTCGACCTGTGGATCGCCGGGATCACCGGTAATAACGAAATTCAGGTTTCGGGCGAGTTCAATCATATTTTTATTTTCTCTTTGTATCAAACCCCATATGGTTTTTATATTGCGGTCTTTTGCGATTGAAATAAGATGAGCGAGAAGCTGCGCACCAATACCAAGCCCCTGCTAGGGATCCCCCACCACGACACTGAATTCAGCGATATTGGCTCCGATACCGCCATACAACCTTCCAACACAAAGCATCTCATTTCCGGGTAAAAAATAATGCGCCATAATTAAGATGGTCAGGCATATAAATTTAGAATCCGCAAAATTTACGCCAAAACAAAAGGACGATGTTAAATATAACTTCTTGATACGATTTAGTTTTTATTAACACAGGATAAGGAAAAAAGAAGCGCCGCGTAACGAGATGATTGTTTTTTTTACATTGTGTAAAACATTCTGCAATGGATGCAAGGCAGCCTGTTCTGTCAACCTTCCGCAATATCCTTAAACAAGCTGCCTGTTTTCTACTGAAAAAATAGTATTTACTTTTCTAATAAATTATGCTTTACATTTTAAATAGTTATACACGTCAAAAAAATTGTCTGACAATCCCGCATCACAGATAAATATTAAAACTACTTCTATACAATCCATATGAAATGAAAGCATGAGAGGATAAGTATTCATTTTAATATTCAATTTTGTCAAAGGGGTGTCAGATAAAAACCTGGTTGTGTTGTTCAATGACGTGTTCAAAATCGACAAAAACCAGTCAAAAAAAGGAGGGGAAACATGAAAAACCGGATTTATTGTATTTCTCTTGTCGCGGTTCTGCTTCTTGTATTCAGCAGCGGCGCTGTTCTCGCAGGTCCGAGTCTGACTCTTGTTTACTATGACGGGCATATGCACACGACGCGGTCAGATGGATCCGGCTCCGTGGCCGATATCAAAGCAACCGCGCTCAGCCGGGGACTCAGTGCGGTTGTCATCACTGACCACTGTTATCAATTAACCAAGGTTGAATGGGAATCCCTTGTCGCGGAATGCGAAACAGCATCCGACGAATCCTTTTTAGCGCTGCCTGGTTTTGAGGTAACGGGCAGCGATGGTATTTTCAACCGCACCCATGTCAACGCGCTGGGTGTTGATGATCCGTTTGTCGGTAACGACGAGGATTGCCTCTGCCCGGAGGAAGTGTGGGAGTCTCCCCTCAACCCGGCCGGCACTGGTGCCATGTACCCGGAAAATGTAACCAAATGGGTTGACTATATCCACTCCAAAGGCGGCATCGCGGTCCACAACCACCCGTCGGGAACGACCGTGCTGGAATATGGTGTGAACCATATGGAGGTTTACAACCAGAGCCATGTGGATGACGTTGTCGGCTATGCGAAACAGCTCGGTTATTCCGATGCGGATGCATGGGCTTTCGGCATTACACTCAATAATTTCGCCCTCTATGGCGAACGGGACGTAAACATGCTGGTACCTTTCCCGGGTTTTCCCACACCAATACCGCTGAGGTACGCCCTGTTTTATGCAACCCAGTATTTTCCTCCCAATGTCGGACAGTGGTTGGGAGCACCTGAGGCGCCACTGAATTCGTGGGATGATCTTCTCATGGCCTACGTGGAAGGTTATGCTGAAAGGCCCATCTTCGGCCTGGCCAACAGCGACGCACACAACACGGGCGCTCCAGGTTCGGACGTTGGTGTGGCAAAGAATGGCGTTTATATAAAAAAAGAGTTGAGCGCAAATGAACTTTACAAAGCCATCCGGGCTGGACGGAGTTTTGCCACGACCGGGCCATCGCTTGCATTGGATGTCAACGGAGAACTGATGGGGGACACGGCATATATTTTCGACAGTTCCGCCGATATCAACCTGACCGTGAATTCAGAAAGCCCGACCTGCGTACTGGTCAAGATAGAGATCATAAAAAACGGCGATATCTGGCAGACAATCAACCCGATGGCCCTTTCCTGGGCAACTACCCTGGTTGATACGGATGTCTCCGGAGATGGCTACTATCGAGTCGAGGTTACATCGCTCGATATGGCGACTGGCGCATACCAGTTCGCCTGGTCCAACCCGGTGTTTGTGAATGTTCCATAAAATCCTCTTAAGAACGAAGATCCTGGGACGAAAACACCATGCGTGATCTTGATTCCAGCCGGGATCAATACCGTATTGATTTTCGAAGGGTTCGTCCAAAAGGAGAGTCTTTGACCGGAACGAAAAAGGACGATGCTACCCCAGGCATCGCCCCTTTTCCGCAGGCTTCCCGGGATGCCGTTATTTCCAAGATGCACGCACATCCGAGAACCCTGTTTTAAATGCTACGCCATGTTCTCATCGTAGCAGTCCTGTGGAGGGCTCACCATCGCACGGCCTGCTTTTGGTTTCGTGATGACCCGGGTAGCATTTGTTTGTTTGTTGTTTTTAAGGTAGTACAATATTTATGCCAGAATCGCAGCTGGCGGCGATTTTATTTAATTCTTTAATAACAAGTTGTTATAAGAACCATATTGCCTGCGGAGAGGTGAAACCGTGACAATTTTTGTCCGTTTTGTGACAATAAATGTGATCCGCGAAATACCTTACATCAGCCCCAGCTTCATCCCCAGGGAGAAACCGAGCTTTTCCAACGGACCCAGTCGCCAGAAATCGCCGGCATTCTCCAGGGTGTCAAGCGCCGAAATCATTTTGGCCGTGTATTCGCCCATGTGGGAAAAGTAGTCCGGATTCCGTCGATTCTTGAAATAGGGGCCGGAGAAAAGCTTCATCAGGGAATCCAGAGCGATGATCCCACCCTTTTTTTTCTCCTTAAAGCCCTTCCAATTGCGAAGATGTTCTTCCGACCGGAAGAAGTTCATCGTACTTCAGGAATAGGGTACACTGAAAATCCATCTCCCGATCGGAACAGAGACATGCCCGATCAACCCTTTGGGTTCTTCAGTCTCGATCCTGCCATCCTTCACCTCGACCCGGATGGGCTCACCGCAATCAAGGCAGATCGAATCGATCTGTATTGTCTTTCCCGGGAAAAGCCAGCAGACCGCCAGCGACTCGAACGCTCACTGTCCGAACCACTTCTGCTCGCCGTCAATGGTCAGACGGTAATGCGTCGGAAGATTGTTGAAAGGCGCGAATGAGACAATGCTGTCGGTCTTGGGGTATAGCCATCCTGGAAAACCCATGGTCGAAAAAAGCTTGTGCAGCGTTTTACGGCCCTCTTCAGGCGAAACGCCGAGTTCGGACGCGATCTCCGTATGGTGTGGAGCCGTTCCGGTTTGGATCATCCGCTCCATGATGAAATGAAACGTCCGGTTCAGTTGTTTTGATTCAGGCATGTCGCAACCTCCAGAAAGATCAAAAAAGATTAAGGAAAAACCGTCTGATGGATACGGCTGTTTCCAGTTCCGAAAGGGTTGGGCAGGCTTCCGGCCATCGCTCACCCTTCAGGTGGCTACCGGAGTCTGTCAGATACTATCAGACAAGACGGAAACCGGTCAAATGAAAATTTGATCGCCGGTTTCAAGCCAATGATTCGGAGCCGTCTCTGGTTTTTGCAAAAAACATTCAACCGGTGTATAGTCGCACAGCATCAACAATTCCGGGAAAATTAAAAAACCTTCGCGTTTTTTATCATTTTCAATTTAAAGGGAAAAACGAATATGGCAGCCACGGCAAGAAACAAAAACGTTTTTAATGCAGAAGCGTGCGATCTCTGCGGGGAATGTTTTCACAGATGTCCTGAACTGAATCTTCCGCTCACGCTTGCAAAAAAAGAGATTGCCGGTCTGATAGCCGGGAAAACCGATGGTCATGTTTTATCCCACTGTACGACATGTTTTTCATGCAACCACTACTGCCCTCATGACTGCATGCCTTACCAGCTAATCCTCGAAAGGTGGAACGCTCTCTATCAGAAGCGCGGAGCCCCGCCGATCTATCGATTTGTATGCCCCACCCTGGAAAAAAATATCTGGCACATGCTCGATGCCCTTCTACCCCCTGAAGAAATCGCGTGGACCCGAGAGTGGACCAGCCGGGAACCCGCAGGGGACATTCTCCTGATCGGAAATTACGTTCACCTTCTCCCGTTTATCGCCGGAGGAAGCAGGCTGCTCGATCTTCTTACACCGGTGGATCTCATCGACCACTGGGAGTGCGGAGCATACCTGTATCAGGGCGGATACCTGGAAGTGGTAAAGGATATTGCCGAAAAATGCCGAAAAGATTTCGAGAGCTGGGATGTAAAAACCATCATCCCCATGATCGATTCCGTGCACTGGATGATGACGGAAGTCATCCCGAATGAAATGAACGTGGATCTCGGCATCAAAGTTGAAAATTTTCACCAGTGGCTCCTGAATCGAATCGACAGTGGTGATATTGACCTTTCGAAAAAGCTGGGCATGAAAGTTACGATTCATGACAACTGCTACTCAAAAGGAGGCGGCGATCTTTACTGGGAAAGGCCGCGAAGGCTCCTGGACCTGGCCGGATGTGAAATCATTGAGATGAAGCACATCAAAGAGAATTCTCTCTGCTGCGGTTTCGGGGCGGGCGCCTCCTGGGTGAAACCCGTAACCATTCTTTTTGACATCATGGATGTCGCCGAAAAAAAATTCGACGAGGCTGAAGCAACCGGAGCGGAAGCGCTTGTAAGCTACTGCGGAGGATGCATGTATCTATTGTGGACGGCAAAAGAGCTGTATGAAAAGGAAATCGATATCTATCACCTTGTCGAAGTGATCCGAATGGCAATAGGGGAAAAAATCAACTACCCGGAAGACCATAAAAAAAGAGCCTGGGATCTGATTGCCATCATTACGTACCACATGATTATGAGTCTCTGGGGCAAACCGTTTATGATAGACAAAGATTCTCTTGAAAATGATCCGCCGGCACCCAAAAAATTTATTCTGCTAAAAATTTTAAGAAAACTGCTCGATATTTCAATCGTTCGATATCTTTATAGAAAGGGATTCCGGATGATGGTCTCGTTGTTAAAATCCAAAAGACATTTTTAGACGGGAGCCTCAGCCCTCGGATTCTTACGGCTGCCGGAACGCGATTTTTCAAATATACCCCCTCCTACCGGGTATACTCATAAATCCCTTTTCCGCTTTTTCTTCCAAGATGGCCCGCTTTTACCAGTTTTCTCAAAAGCGGCGCAGGCCGATACTTGTCTCCCAATTGCTCATGAAGACTTTCCACGCAGCTGAGAACGACATCAAGACCCGATGCGTCTGTTGCGGCCAGAGGTCCCAGAGGAAATCCCAGGCCCTTGACACAGGCCAGATCGATCTCCTCCGCGGTCGCGATTCCTTCCTGAAGAATTGAAAACGCCTCATTTAATAACGGAATATACAGCCGGTTAATGACAAAAGCGGGAGAGTCCTCTACGGATACGGTTTCCTTGCCGCATTTTTTTAAAACTTCGATCACCTGTTGATGGGTTTCAGCTGAAGTTACCAGGCCACGGCTGACTTCTACCAGGGGAGTAAACGCAGCGGGTATCAAAAAATGCGTCCCGATACAACGCTCGGGACGGCCGGTCGCCGCGGCAATTTCAGAGACGCACAAGGTGGATGTATTGGTTGCCAGGATTGTTTTCGCATCGCAGATTCCATCCAGTTCCTCAAAAACCTCGCGCTTGACGGATATATCCTCAAACACCGCTTCTACAACCATATCGGCATTTTTCAGTTCATGGATATCCTCGGCAGGTCGTATCCGGGAAAGCATCTTCTCCATTTCCGCCTGTTCCAGCTTTCCTTTCTGCACCCGTCGGGCCAACAGCTTTTTGATATTGTTCATCCCCCAGTCGATCCGTTCCTGATTTCGGTCAACCATGATGGTCTGAAATAAGCCCCCGGCAAATACAAGGCCGATTTGAGATCCCATCGTTCCCATGCCGATCACCCCTATTTTCTCCATTTTTCCATCTCCTGAGTTTTTTTCCGTTTTTCTGTTCTGTAGTTCTACCTTTTAACATAACAACCTATCGTTCCGATATGATCTCACTCATCGGGACGTTTCTCTCAGAATTTAAACCGGCCAGCCGAATGGATGATTTTTTTGTATCGTGTATTGTTTGAATGCATTAGGGATCGTTAGAAAAAACAGATTACAGGTCACTGCTTCCGATTTTTTGGCAACCATCACGCATGATGTAAATAGTTTGTTGTTGGGCAATCCGCTGTTTTTTCTTATCGAGCCCTTTTGCATGAGTTTACACGATATGGAATAAAATTATCCATGAGGCTGACTTCTCCTGAACTACCGGTATTTAGAAAAATCAGCCTTCCTCTTTTCCATAAACGCATTACGCCCTTCCGCGGATTCCTCTGTCGCGTAAAACATGCTCAGACCGCCCACGCCAAGGTTTGTAATTCCATGCACGCCATCGGTTTCCGCATGAAATGCGTACTTCAGCATTTTCAAAGCTGTCGGACTTTTTTCCAGAAGCTCAGCGCACCACCTGTCCACCTCCTCATCCAGTTTATCGTGCGGAACCACAACATTGACCAGCCCCATATCCAATGCTTCTTTTGCGGTGTATCTGCGGCACAGAAACCAGATCTCCTTTGCCTTCTTGATTCCAACAGCGCGAACCAGATCGCCTGTGCCATAGCCGGGGTCAAAGCTTCCCACCCTTGGCCCTGCCTGTCCGAACTGAGCGCTTTCGGAAGCGATCGAGAAATCACAGACAACATGAAACACGTGACCGCCACCGATTGCATAGCCATTCACCCTGGCGATAACCGGTTTGGGGATCGTACGTATCAACCCGGAAACCTGCTGCCAGCCGACCTCCAGAGGCAAAGCCGCCACGGTTCCGGAATATCCGCCCTTATCTCGAATGGACTGATCACCGCCTGTACAGAACGCCTTGTCTCCGATACCGGTCAAAACCACCACACCGACGGCTGTATCTACCCAGGCATCTGTCAGGGCGCGCGTCATTTCAAAAACAGTTACGGGAGTGCAGGCGTTATATTTTTCAGGCCGATTGATGGTGATTTTGGCAACACCACCCTTTTTCTCGTATAAAATTTCATTGAAATCCATTTTTCCCTCCTGTCTGAAATGGTTGGACAAATGCGTTTCAGATCACATGTCATTGAACTATCAAATTTTGATCATGGGTGGATCAAGGCTGAAATAACAAGTTTTTTAATTTCAGCGAAGCGAGTTTAGAAACGATCGACATCCGTAAACCAGCAAATGAGGCTCATCATCTTCGGCGCATCGAAACGGAACGTTTTTCAGACAACCGCTCTAAACCTGTTTTTACCATTTTCCTGTTATTCCATGCTACCCCAGTTCCCCGACCTTGAACCCCAGATAGGCCTTTGCCATTGTCCATATCTTCCGGACGCCTGTTTTTTTATTGTTGATAAAAATTTCATGAAGTTCCTGAAAATCTTTTGGAGGGATGAACACCTTTTCCTTTTTCATGAGTCGAAGTGCGCCGGCTTTGCATGTGGATACGCACAATCCGCATCCGATACACTTTTTCCGGTCAATACCGATCGCCCTGTCTTCCTGGAACTTTACGGCGCCCATATGGCATCTGCTTTGACAACGCCCGCATCCGACACATAATCGAGGATCAAGCACGGCATAAAAATTACTTGCCACAAAGTCCACGGGCCTCGGCAGCGTTTTCAAAATTCCCAGCAGGCCGCAGCAGCAGCTGCAGCAGGAACACAATTGCTGAATTTCCTGGGTTGAATCCGGCATCAGGACCAGGCCCTCTTTTTCAGACTGGGCTAATATTTCGAGTGCTTCCTCTTTTGAAATGGTTCTGCCCCGGTTAAAACGCATGGAGTGATCGTGATATTCTCTTAAATGAAGGCAAAGTTTTCTTCGATCCGTGGTCCGGCAGGAATCACCGATCAAATCCTTTCCTTTTCTGCAGATACATTCGATCAGGCTGATTTTATCTTTTGTCCTGTCGATTAGTTCAGACATTTGATCGTATGTCGTTATGTTATGATCCGGCCGGATGCTTTTTTGAATCGGTATTACCCTCAGTTGCGGAATCTCGGTGGTGAGATATTCAACAGCAAATCTTTTTAAATAATATTCATATAAATTCAAATAGAGACTGGGATTCAATCTCACCGTCTGCATCTCAAATATGCCGATCAGAAAAGGATGAAGCGCATAGCGCGTTTCATGATCCCCCTCTTTAATGGACAGCGCTCCTTTGCTGTCCAGCCTGTTTACCATGTCTCTGAATTCATCCAATGAAAACCCTTTTTCCCTGGCCCGGTCATATATCCGGTCAAATGGTTCAAGCCTGTAGCTGAAATTCAACGCAGCGTCGGCTTCTTCCGGAGTAAAGATATCTCTTAAAATCCGGAGTTCAATACCGGACAGGGTGGAAGGAAACCCAACCGGAAACGTATTTAAATGATCCTGCAGTTTCTTGTATTTTCGTTTTGCATCACGAAGGGTTGACAGGTTGTTTTTAAACTCCGCGAATTCTCTTTTCATTCTGTTCTCCGCCAGGTCCGTTTCATGTCGAATCCATTCAAATACAGGGAATCAGCCGCCTGAAAGCACGCTTTCAATGCGAACCGGAACGCCAAAAAAAACGGAAGATCCGGTCAATTCCTCCGTGACGCTGTTATCCGTGATGTCATTCACACTCACACCGGCAAATTCCTTTGCGATTTTCAACTGAACTCCGGGACGGTCATGTCCCCAGCCGTGGGGGATGCTGACGATGCCGGGCATAATATCCTCGGTCAGCTCAGAGGGAAGCGTTATGCTTCCGACTTTTGATTGAACCTTGATCATATCCCCGGGATGAATGTTATGCTTTTCCGCATCTGAAGGATGCATCAGAGCCGTGCACCGGTTTTTGCCCTTTAAAAGCCGCCGGCTGTTATGCAACCAGGAATTGTTGCTGAGGATGTGTCTTCTTCCGATCAGCATCATGTCGTAGCCGTCTTCTTTCAGATCCGCCGCGCTCAAAAAGGCTTCTTTTACACGGGAGAGGGTTTTAACCATTTTTTCCGGAGCCAGTTGTATGCGCTTGGATGGGCTGAATAATCGTTCCGGAAGGCATGGCTGCATCGGTCCCAGATCAATGCCGTGAGGCGCTTTTCTGAGTTTTTTGAGCGTCAGTCCGTCACTGAAAGGATTCAGCTTTTTCCCGTAAGGGCCGAACCGGATCATCAGGGCAAGCAGCCGGTCCGGGGTCAGCAGCTTCAACACCTGACGTTTCAAAATATTTTTTTCCAATCGGCATGCCAGCTCCAAAAGGATTTCCCAGTTATGTTTCGTGTCCGTTTCAGGTTCAAAAACAGGAAATGAATAATGGGCGGTGTTGCGCAGCGTTACCATATGGATGATAACGTCATAGTGTGACTGGTCAAAAGGTCCGGTGGGAGGAAGAATGATATTGGCATGCCGGGTCGTCTCATTGATATACCAGTCCATGCTTACCATAAAATCCAGCTTTTTCAGCCCCTCTTCCATCAATCTCCCATTCGGTGCCGAAAGCACCGGATTCCCTGCAAGGGTCACCAGCGCTTTGACCTGCCCCTCCCCTTCTGTCAGAATTTCTTCGGCCAGTACGGATATCGGCAGCTCTTTCGCGAATTCCGGATGGTTGCGAACGCGGCTGAACCAGTTTCCGAACTGCCCGGCCTCACCGGTTCTGAATAAAATGTCCGCCATATCCGCAGCCGGCTTTGTAAACATGCTGCCTCCGGGACGATCCAGATTTCCGGTAATGATATTAAAGGCAATAATCAGCCAGGATGTCAGGGAACCGAATTTCTGAGAGCATGATCCCAGCCTGCCATAGCATACCGCGGATTCGGCATTTGAAAATTCACGTGCCAGCCGGCGAATATCCATGGCATCGATTCCTGTCATCGGAGCAATCTTTTCAGGCGTAAACGCTTTGACGGCGGATTGAAGGGTTTCGATTCCATCCGTGAACGCTTTCAGTCTTCCGGGTCCGGCCAGATCCTCATCAAATACCGTATGGATCAGGGCCAGCAGCAGCAGGACATCCGAACCAGGACGAATAAAATAATGCTGATCCGCGATTGCGGCTGTCTTGGTTCTCATGGGATCGATGACAACGACTTTTCCGCCTCTTTTTCGAATCTGTTTAATCCGCTCCGTCACCCGTGGGCCGCTCACAAAACTTCCTCCCGAAACCACCGGATTCGCGCCGATGATCAGGAAAAAAGCTGTTCGGTCAATATCCGGAATCGGGAAAAATCCCTGATGCCCAAACATCAGGTATAACGCGAGCTTCATTGGAAGCTCATCGGTTGATGCGGCAGCGTAGCGGTTTCTCGTATGGATGCTTTCAAAAAGCGGCAATAGGAACAGAGAAGCACTATGGTAATGCATAATCGGATTCCCATGGTACACGGCAACGGAATCTTTTCCATGTCTGCGCTGAATTTTTTTTATGTTCCGGGCGACCTCATCAAATGCTTCCTCCCATCCGATACGCTCCCATCCGTTTTTGGTGCGCCGGACAGGATGCCTCAGACGATCCGGGTCTTCATGAAGATCTTTCAGGGATAATGCTTTGGGACAGATGCCGCCCCTGCTAAACACATTGCTTTTATCTCCCTGGATGGACAGGATCCGATTTTCCCTGACCGTAATTTCAATTCCACACATCGCTTCACAGATATTGCAGGACCGATAATGCGTTTCAAGACCGGCTGTTTTCATCCTTGTCCCCCTGTGTAAAATTTTAACCCCTGTCGTCCGCTTTGGCTTCCTTGCCGCAACCTCTTTTGATCAATACACGAAAATATGATGGATACCAACTATTTATTACCAATAAATATGGATTGTTCGATAAAAAGGTATGATTTTCACCGGTTCATCAACGAACAAAGAGGTTCCGGGTCATCCTTCAATCGGGATAGTTTTTTGACAATTAATCAAGGTTGTTGCAAGGCGGGAAAATTTATATGTATTTCAGGCGCTTGATGGCTCATCATCAACATCGCTTCATAGAAAATTGGTTTATATCGGATTACCGGGTATGCCGTCTTCGACCCACTCGCACCTTCTGTCTTCGATCCCCCCCTGTTCTTCGCTCCTCGAGGACTTGACCATAATGGGGGCTTCTCCGATCATCCACGAAAAAATAAGGAGTTGTCGACTCGATGGGAGGCTCTATCGCATCGCGTCCTACTAATTCCTGCTCTGTCAGATTCAGTAAAAAATTTCTTATTGTCAGTCGTAACGGCATTCCCTGATCTCCCTATTCTCCATATAGAGACAACGTTGCTATGAATTGATTACCTGCATGGAGGTGATGTTATGGGTAACTTACTCGCAGAGTTATATGGCAGTTTTCTTGGCTGACGTCAAACATAATTCCATCCGCATATGAATGTCAATAAAAATCAGCAAAGATAGACAGCGAAATTCTCAAAAAATAAGATAATCCGATCCAACTATTCATTATCATAATCATCGTCTTCCTCATCTTCTTCCGGCAGAAATTTTCCGATGTAACCGGTATCGAACATACCATCTCTAAAATCAGGATCATCCATCACTTTAAGATAGAGCGGGATGGTTGTCTTGAGCGGTTCAATCCTGAATTCTTCCAGCGCTCTTTTCATCACCCGGATCGCCCCGTTTCTGGATAGATTGAAAGAGATGAGCTTGGCAACCAGTGAATCATAATATATGGGAAGTTCATATCCCTGGTATAAATGGGTATCCAGCCTTACACCAAAACCGGCGGGCGCATGATACCTCTCAATCGTTCCGGGTGAAGGAAGAAAGTTCCTTTCCGGATCCTCGGCATTGATTCTGCATTCAATGGCACAGCCCCGAATAGATAACTCATCGAAAATATAGCCAAGTTTATCACCGGCCGCAAGTCTTACCTGTTCTGTGATCAGATCGATCCCGGTTGTCAGTTCCGTAACCGGATGTTCGACCTGTATCCTGGAATTGATTTCCATGAAATAGAACTTTCCGTGTTTATCCAGGAGGAATTCAACGGTGCCGGCATTAACATAATTGACTGCTTTGGCCGCGCTGATCGAAGCCTCTCCCATCGTTTTTCTCAATTCCGGTGTCAGCGCCGGTGACGGAGCTTCTTCAATGAGTTTCTGATACCTTCGCTGTATGGTGCATTCTCGCTCCCCGAGGTGGGTAACATTGCCATATTTATCAGCCAGAATCTGAAATTCAATGTGCCTCGGCGCCTCAATACATTTTTCGATATACACTTCGTCATTTCCGAAAGCGGTCCGGCCTTCGATTTTGGCCATGGGAAAATCTTCAATCAGCTCTTCTTCATTTTTGCAGATCTTGATTCCTCTTCCTCCCCCTCCGCCTGATGCTTTTACCATGACCGGATAACCGATTTCATTACAAATTCGTTTTGCCTCGTCAACGGTTTCAACACTACCCGGACTGGCGGGCATGACCGGTATGCCTGCTTCCCTCATGATCTTCCGGGCAACAATTTTATCCCCTGCCAGACGCAGATTTTCAGGTGTCGGGCCGATAAAGACAATCCCGTTTTTTCCACATTCCATGGCAAACGCTTCCTTTTCCGCCAGATACCCATATCCCGGATGGATGGCATCGGCACGGGTTTCTTTTGCGGCTTTTATGATATTTTCAATACTCAGATAGCTTTTCGCGCTGATGGCAGGCCCGATGCATACACTTTCATCGGCCAGTTTGACATGAAGCGAATCCGCATCCGCTTCCGAATAGACCGCGACACTTTTTATGCGCAGATCCTTGCAGGCCCGGATAACCCTGAGCGCGATTTCGCCTCTGTTTGCGACCAGTATCTTTGAAAACATGACCGGCTATTCCTTTTCGATAATAAACATCAGGTCGTCGTCTTTTAATGGAGTTTCATTTTCAGCTATAATCTCAACGATCTTTCCGTCAGCCGGGGATTTGACCTTCTGAAAAACCTTCATGGTTTCCAGAAGCGCGATAACCTGTTTTTTCTTTACAACAGAGCCGACTTCCACATAAGGCGGTTCTTCAGGCGCCGGCTTTCTGTAGAACAGGCCCGACATCTTTGCTCTTACCTCTACCCGCTTGGTATCCGACATTTTTCCCTCCCTGCTTTAGGTAAAATTATGTAGGCGGTGTTCCATGCATTTTCTTCCTTGGAGGCAATTTCTCCATTTTCTTTCCGGTTGTTTTCAAGGCATTTATGATCTTGACCCGGGTATCCTTCGGTTCAATGATCTCATCCACCACTTCGGTGGTATACCCGGCTGCCACATCAAAAACATCGACCTTTTCTCTGGACCAGTTCAGGTATCCTTCATAGGCATCTTCTTCAACGCCTTTTCCATAGGCTTCTCTGTAGTCAACTGTTGATGCTTCCACGGCAAATTGTGCAATGGGCCAGGCAAAACAGAAATCCGTTCCCATGCTTTTTGCCCCTCCCATGATGAGGCTTCCGGCATCGGCATATGATTCTCTCAGAATAACGGTTATTTTGGGAATGGTCGCGGTAGCATAGGCATCGACTATTTTGCCGAAATGACGCAGCAGCCCGATCGCCTCCTGCTCCTCGCCGGGTACAGTTGCCGGCGTATCCACAAGATTTACAAGCGGTATATTGTAGGCATCGAGGACCTGTATGAAGCGATAATACTTGTCACAGGAGTTGATGTCCAGGATACTTCCGGATTCTTTCGGGTTATTGGCCACCAGGCCGACAACTTCGCCGTCAAATCTGCATAAACAGGTGATCAGGTTTTTCGCGTATTCATCCTTGACCTCAAAATACTTGCCATCATCCACGAGCCGTTCAATCACGTCATGCATATCATATTTCAACCCATAATCATCCGGAACAATGCTTATGATATCCTCAACCAGACGGTTCGGATCATCTGAAGGCTTTACGTAAGGCGGTTTTTCCCGATAGTTCGAAGGCAGGAATCTCAGCAGCTCTCTTGCCTTTTGAATCGTCTCCCTGTCATTCTCTCCCACCACATCGCATGTTCCGCTGTATTTCATATGATAATCCGCACTGCCCACGCTCCTGTCGAACTCTTCCGACGTGGCCGCCTTGGCCTGCCTCGGACCTGCAAGCCACAGGTTGGCGGTTTCCCGGCTCATCAGCAGGAAATCGCAAAGGGTCGGGGCATATGCCTGCCCGGCAATACAGGGCCCCATCAGTACGTTGATCTGCGGGATAACCCCTGAATATCGGGATATCAGGCAGAAATACCAGTCAATGCCCGCGATCATGACATCCAGATAGCCGAGTCTTCCTCCGGACGAATCCAGCAGCCAGATCATGGGAATACCCCACCTGGCTGCCATATTAATCAGTTCAGCACACTTCTGCATGTGCTGAATGCCGATTGAACCGCCAAGCACTGTAAAATCACTGGCGTAAACCGCTACCATCCTTCCATCCATCATTCCGGTGCCGATAATGCCTCCATCACACGGAGCTTCCGTTTTTTTGCCGTCCATCCTGACGCCCGTGGTATTGACGCAGGACCCGATCTCATGGAAGGTCCCCGGATCGAGGAGTGCTTCAATTCGTTCTCTGGCGAGCAGCTTCCCCCGTCTATGCTGTCTTTCCACATCCTTTTCACCGCCGCCGATCAGGTTCTTCTCCTGAATTTCCCGCAGCCGCTTTATCGCCTGTTCCATTCTTTCAGCCATGTTCTCCTCTTTCTATAGTGATTGTCATAAATCTATTCGGATTGAAGCCGAAGATGATGAAACCGAGTGAAGCCTTTTACGGATGTTGTTATCGTTTCTTAACGAAGCGGAGCATTGAAATTAAAACTGTTTGAAGCCGCGCAGCGGCTGAGTTTTTTAATTTCAGCAAAGCAAGTTTAGAAACGATCAACATCCGTAAACCAGCAAATGAGGTTCATCATCTTCGGCACATCGAAACGGAACGTTTTTCTGACAACCGCCCTAATCATTACGCCGGTTTGATATACCGTTTCTTGTCCGGTAATTCTTCATGTTTTCCAGAAGTAGCCTCAAGAGCCGTGATGATTGCGGAACGGGTATCCCTCGGGTCTACGGGTTTCTCTATCATATATAGGGAAGTCCACTCTTTCGACAGGTTCAGCACGTTCAACCGGTCTCTTATGAGACTTACAAATGCATCGTAAGTCTGTTCATACTGCCCTTTTTCCCTGGCCTTCTCGAGCTCTTTATGCAAGACTGCCTGGACGATAGCTTCCGGGCCGGTCGGAGCGAACTCCCCTGTGGGCCAGCCCATGACAAGGTCCGGATTCATCTTTGCACACCCCATAACGATATTGGCCCCGCCATACGCCCTTCTCAGGACAACTGTCACTTTCTGATTTGTCAGATGCGCGTAAGAAAGCAGGTTTTTTGCGCCATGCCGGATAATCCCGAGCCGTTCCCATTTATCGCCCGGAACATATGCCGTAGAGTCAACCAGATTGATCAAAGGGATATTAAAGGCGTCCAGAAACATGATAAACCGGTCATATTTATCCGAGGAATCGATTTCGAATACCCCGCTCATCTCATCCGGATTGTTTGCCGCGATCCCTGCGACCTCCCCGTTGAATCTGGCAAAACCAATAACCAGATGGGTGGCGAACTCTTCCTTCAGTTCAAAAAATTCACCATTATCCACAATTTTTTCTATGATATCATGGATATCATACGTAAACTTCGGATTATCCGGCATCACATCGAGCAGGCTCTCCTCTCTTCGTTTCGGATCATCTTCGGTTTCGGTATCCGCAGGTTTTTCCCAGCAGTTTTGCGGAAGAAAGGCAAAAAGCTTCTTTGCCATGTCAATGGCCTCCTCATCGTTTTCAGCGACAAGGTCGCATTGACCTGATTTTTCCATGTGAAAATCTGCGTTTCCGGCATCTTCTGTTTTTTTCTCTCCACCCAGCCAGAGAAATCCGGTTTTTTCATTCATGATTAAAAAATCAGACATGGCCGGTATGGAGGAAAGGACTCCCGTACATGGCCCCAGAAGAAGCATGATCCTCGGAACCACCCCGGAATAAAGACAATAGTTGCGGATAAACCGGGCAAGTCCGTTCAGTCCCGCATGGCCGTTTCGAATGCTGATTCTCTCACCGGCCGAATCCATCATCCCGATAATCGGTATGCGCCTCTCGCCCGCCATCTCAACGAGATCCGCAAGCTTCCAGGCAGCCTGGTCTCCGAGGGACCCGGACATGACCGTATAGTCCATGGAAAAAATCATGACGGAGCGGCCGCCCACTTTTCCAACGCCCATGATCACGCCTTCAGCCGGGCTTGGCCTGTATTTTCCATCCAGAGGCCGACGGCTGTCTGTGACAAGGGCACCGATTTCATCAAAGGTATCCGGGTCGACAAGCCGTTCGATCCGTTCCCGGGCCGTTAGCTTTCCGAGGGAATGCTGAAGATCGATCCGCTCCTGGCCGCCCCCCATCAGGCTTGCCAGCTTCTTCATTTCAAGTTTTTCAAGATATCCATCCATCCATTTTCCCATACCGCCGTTCTCCTTATGCTATCCGGTACAATCGATATTACCGATTCCCGTCACTTCTGAAATTTTACAGTTATCCGGTTGGTTACTATACATTTTTATCGGGTTCTGAAAAAGAAAAATCTACTCATCATTTCTTTCAGGATTGGCTGTCAGTTAAAACGCAAGGCCGATCGTCACCCCATAGCTATCCGCCTCTGATTCGGGTTGATAAAACTGAAACAACCCTTCCTTGTCGGATTCGGAAAACCGCAGGCCTTCATAAAATACGCTGAATCTTAATTTCTTGAATTTAAACCCTGCTTCAGCACAGAAAGAATTCTCATTTCCCGGTTCCACCGTGATCTTTCCAAGGCCGAACCAGCCCAAGTTTACCATGTTCTGATTATAAAATGGGATGATGGCTGCCGCTTCCATAAACATCTTGAATTGATCGGAAATGCTTTTTTCACCCCGGAGTCCCAGTCGGCCGTAGTAGCTGCGCCACATCTCTTCATATCCAAGCCCGACTCCGCTGCCGGCATCGGTTATGTCCCGTAACCACCATCTGTATCCCAAGCCGGCAAGAGGCTCAAAAGAAAAGCCGCTTTCCCCGATAAAAATTTTCCACCCCAGACCCAATTCCGTCTTCAAACCCAGATAACGCGTATCGGTTGTTACGGGTGTCCCATCCTGAGTCTGCCCATCATACTCGATATAGCCGAAGTACCCCTCGACCTTGTAGTGAAAAGCGAACGGCTGGGAAGGATTTCCTCCCACGTTTCCCGAAAAACCGATCCCATAACGGGGGCCGGATTCTTTCAGCAGCGTTTCATTGCCTGAAAACTCCTTCCATGTGAAACTTTCGGCCAATACATAAAGATTCTTTTCATTTCCGGATGCCGGCTGCGGGACGAACAACATCCCCAATCCGCTGATAAAAAACAACGACACAAGGAGAATAACCACGGTTTTTAATATTGATTTCGGATACCCCGGATTCTGATGAACGGCGCTGCATGGTTGTTTCTTCATATCCTGTTTCCTTTTATCCATTGTTTGCATTATCGTTGTTGCCGATTTACATCATTATTTCATTCGATTTGATTTTTGACAAGATACCCCTTAAAATGCCATATGCCTCCCGCTGATGTCCAGCGCAAACACCAAAAAATACCTTCTTTTCGATCGCGGTATTCGATTGAAACACAAATCAGCTTAAACACGATCCGGAATAGAAAAGAAACCTCTCTTTACAATGCCCGCATATGTTGATACATAGACACGCATCGCATCGGTTTGTTTCAATCCGGACTGTGCCGGTACCACCCCGCGCCGACCGGATGATTCCAGGTCTGTTTTCAACTGCTCCGGTTCATCGTTATAAAACACGCCGATGGGTTCAGGCTAAACCTTAAAACAGAACGACACGGAAAAATCCCTGCCATGTTTCGCATACGCAGAATATATGATAATGTTTTGCCCATAAACAAAAAAGCACTCACCCAGGTGCAGGCCATTATCACGTCACAGATCCCCCTGCTGGATCAGGAAGAAATCACCAGGCTTACAAAACCTTTAAAGAATGAATTTCGCTCCATTCTTTTTGTCGCGGAAGACCAGCCCGGAAGCGTAAAAGGGATGGCGCTGCTTTCCCATGAGCCGACGCTGCAATTCTGTTTTCTGGATCTTGTTTCCTCTTCCAAAAAAATAGCCGGCCGGGGTATCGGCGGGGCCATTTATGAAAGGGTCAGACAGGAAGCCATCAGTTTAAAAGCCATTGGAATTTTTTTTGAATGTCTGCCGGCTGATCCTGCGTTGTGCCGGGACGCGGATACCCTAAAAGAAAATGCCGCCCGGCTTCGATTCTATAAACATTTTGGCGCGAGGCCGATCGTCGGGACAGCATACGAAACACCTGTTACGGATAAAGATACGTGCCCGCCGCACCTGGTATTTGACGATCTTGGAAAAAATATTCCGCTGCCCCGTTCCCATGCCCGTAAGATTGTGCGCGCGATTCTGGAAAAAAAATATGGAGACTTATGTTCTCCCGGGTATGTCACGAAGGTTGCCAACTCGTTTCAAGATGATCCGGTGAAGCTTGGAGAATTCAAATATATACGAGGAAAGGTCACCTCACAGCAAAACCATCCGGTCACCATACCGGAGGATAAAAAGATTTACCTGATCATTAACGATAAACACGAAATCCATCATGTGCGGGACAAGGGATATGTGGAATCTCCTGTGAGGATCAAGACCATAGTAAAGGAGATTATGCCCACCGGTTTTTTCAAGAATATGCCGATTCTGCATTTCCCCGACCGGCATATAAAAGCAGTTCATAATCCAAGTTTTGTAGACTACTTTAAAAAGATATGTGCGGTTATCAAACCGGATGAATCGGTTTACCCATACGTATTTCCCATTCGAAATGTCGCCCGCCCCCCAAAAGAGCTTCTCATCAAGGCTGGTTATTACTGCATTGATACCTTTACTCCCCTGAACCGCAACGCCTTTCTTGCGGCAAAAAGAGCTGTTGATTGCGCTCTCACAGCCGCCAATTATATCCTTGATGGTCAGCGGCTAACCTATGCGCTGGTTCGCCCTCCCGGGCACCATGCCGAGCGCCAATCCTTTGGCGGATTTTGTTACTTCAACTCCAATGCCGTTGCCGCAAACTACCTGAGCGTCTACGGGAAGGTGGCGATTCTCGATGTGGATTATCATCATGGTAATGGGCAGCAGGATATTTTTTACGATCGTTCAGATGTCATGACCGTTTCCATTCATGGTCATCCAAATATCGCGTACCCCTATTTCAGTGGATTTAAAGACGAAGCCGGAATAGATACCGGAAAAGGATTTAATTTCAACTTCCCGCTGCCAAAAAACTGTGACGGTGCCCTGTACCATAACACCCTGAAAAAGGCTGCAGAACGAATCAGAAGGTTTAACCCGGATTTCCTGATAATCGCTCTTGGGCTTGATACTGCAAAGGGAGATCCCACCGGATCCTGGAGTCTGAAAGCAAAAGATTTTCATTTAAACGGCAAACTGATCGGCGAACTTAAGCTGCCCACCCTTATCATTCAGGAAGGCGGGTACAATCATCGGAACCTCGGGGTTAATGCACGCCATTTCTTCAATGGGTTGTGGTCTGCCCAGTAACGATTCAGGCTCTTTAGCCGGATTAAAAAGGTTTAACCTTATATGCTTTTATTTAACTGCTCTGTTATTGACACGTGACCGAATTTTTGATCATACTCCTCCACCAGATCGACAAGCCAGGACGTATCTTCAGTTGGTGCAAAAGCGGTTAAGACCAAACCGGTTGCACCGGCTCACAATTCTTTAAAAACAATATTCCGGGGATTGAGGGGAACATGAAAGTAGGTGTTTATCGCACGGTGATGCTTTTCATCACCATGACAATGGTACTCTGCGGCAATAGTTACGGGGCGAAAACAGAGATGTCGCTCAATGATCCGTTTCCGGTCTATCCGGGCATACGCAAAGCCGTGGATTTCTGGAAAAAGATATATTCCAGATATACCACACATCAGGGGATCATTCATGATGATCGAAATCTGGACATCATCTATGAAATTGTCGAACTTGAGAATCCAAAGAATCGCGGTGCTGGAAAGCGGAATCAAAATAAAATAAAATGGGTAAAGAAAAAGTATCAGGCCGTTCTATCGACGTTGGCCGGCGGCAAGGAACCGGCATCCAAAGAAGAAAAGAAAATTTTTACCCTGTTTGGAGAAAGGGCAACCACGGATGCTTTCCGCGAAGCGCAGAACCGCATCCGGTTTCAGCTGGGACAAAAAGACCGGTTCGGCCAGGGCATTATCCGTTCCGGAGCCTATATTGAAGCGATCAAAGCGATTTTTCGAAGCCATGACCTGCCCGAAGATCTCGCCTATCTTCCCCATGTGGAATCCTCGTTTGACTATAAGGCTTATAGTAAATTCGGCGCCGCCGGTATCTGGCAGTTTACCCACAGCACCGGAAAAAAATATATGACCATTGATTATGTACAGGATGACCGCCGGGATCCCATTAGTGCTTCCCATGCAGCGGCAGTGCATCTCAAGGAGAACTATCAGAAGCTAGGAAACTGGCCAATGGCTATCACCGCTTACAATCACGGGGTTAACGGTATGACTCGGGCTAAAGCGATCGCCGGCGATAACTTCGAAAAGATTCTCAGTGAATATACCGGCCGAAGCTTTGGTTTTGCTTCGCGTAATTTTTACGCGGAATTTCTGGCCGCCCGGGAAGTGGCCAGGGATTATCAACGCTATTTTGGAGAGTTGACATTGGATGCGCCGGTGAAGACGGTGGAAGTCAGATTGCCCGGATATGCCTCGGTTGAGACTTCGGCCGATTATTATGGCACGAATGTGGAAACTCTTCGAAAACTGAACCCGGCCATACGAGAGCCCGTATTTCTTGGGCAGAAACGGTTCCCCAAGGGGTATCTGTTGCGCCTCCCGGAAAAAACGATTGTAATGGCAGGCAGTATGCCGAAAGCGCTTTTGCATACCGAACAGCTGCCCAGCCGGTTTTATCTTGTCCAGAAAGGCGATACTGCCGGCATGATCGCCAAATCGCACGGCGTAAAACTTTCGGATTTGATATTGGCCAACGGGCTTGGACCCCGAGCCAGGGTTTATGTAAAGCAGAATCTTAGAATACCGACACCTGAGGAAAGCATCCTGCTGGCTGCTGCATCCGTGAAACCCCTTGAACAGCGATCCACAACCGCTGCTGAAAGTCGTCCTGAAAAACCGGTCGAGGTTCGAAAATCCAAACCCGAAGCACCGGAGCCAAAGGTGGCGGAAGGGGAATCGGCTCCGCCTTCTCTTTCGCTGGTCAAAACCCAGCTTCCCGCTTCAGTACCCGAACCTGAAGTGAATACCGCCGTGGTCACGGGTGATCTTACAATCGAGAAAGTGTTCACCGACGGTGCCCGAACAATCGGCATTATCCGGGTGGCAGCCGAGGAAACCCTGGGGCATTACGCGGACTGGCTCGGAATCCCAACCCAGACCATCCGCCGTCTAAATGGATTTCGTTACAGTGATCCGATCCGGACCAACAAAAAAATCAAAATCCCTCTGACAAAATCGAGCCGGAAGGATTTCGAAGAAAAGCGGTACGAATATCATAAAGAAATGGAAGAAGATTTTTTTTCTGTTTATCGAATCGACGGTGAGACAGTTTACACCGTTGACAAGGGCGACAATATCTGGTTCCTCTGCCGACAAACTTTTGAACTTCCTTTCTGGCTGATTCAAAAATATAATGCCGCCCAGGATTTCAACCAATTGAAGCCCGGCCAGAAAATCAGAGTTCCGACTGTCCAGAAAAAAATGGAAGAAAGTTGACAAGCGTTGTCCTGCCCGGGAGACCATTCAATACGCTTCCCGGGCAGGGCGGGACGGCACAGAGAGGAAACCTCTCTTTACAATCCCCGCATATATTGATACGTATATTTCCCAAGAATTGATTTAAAAATCTTTTCACTCCAAATCACCTTGCGAGGTTCTATGAAAACGATTATTGAAAATTATCGGAATATACCCGGCCGGCACTGCGGAAGCACCGCAATGAGAAACCTGTTGTACCATTACTGCGGCCTGGAACTGAGCGAAGAGGTGACCTTCGGGCTGGGATCCGGCGTTGAGTCCATATTTATTAAAAGCAAACAATTTGATCCGGCGGTGTCGATTTTCGGCCGCAGTATCACCATGGAAGCCGATGCCGCTCAATCACTTGGCATAGACTACCGTGAGCAGCCTGAACTGGATAACCATAAGGCATGGATGGATGTGCGGGATGAGGTTCGAAACGGCTTTCCAACAATGCTCACCGGCGATATTTTTTTTCTTGACTATCGTGATTACAAAGTACGTTTTCCGGCCCATCGTTTTGTTCTGCTGGGATTTGATGACCAGCATGAATCCGCCTTTATCGCCGACCGGGTCGACCCCGAACCTCAAATATGCTCCTACAAAGCACTTGCCAAAAGCAGAAATCCGGATACCGGAATTACCACTTTCAATCTATGGGGAAAATTTTTTGATACAAAAGTCAACAATTCTCTTGAAGAAGCGGCAATTCAGGCACTCAAAAGAAACGTTGCCCGCATGAGTGGAAAGGATAAATCCCAGATGGAACTGATAGGGGCCACCATAGATGAGAATACGTTTGTCGCTACCGGCATCGATGGGTTAGCAGAATTCACAAAGGATCTGATACGCTGGCACGAAAGAGAAGATGGCGGCAAGCTGGCTGTTTACAATGCCCAGTGTATTGAAAAATTTGGAACCGGCGGCGGCAACTTTCGAAAAATGTATGCGGCTTTTCTGGACTGGGCGCATCATCTTCTGCCCGATATCGTCAGTAAAAATATCATCTCTCTTGCTGAAAAGTCAGCCGAAAACTGGACGATGCTCTCCGATCTGCTTCTCAAGGCATCAGAGGATCCGAAATCAAAAGATGTCTGGAAGCAAGCCGCAACAAAAATGGCTGAAATCAAAGACCTTGAAACAGAACTCTTTGAAAGGCTGCGTTCGAAAACCGGATAAATTCGAAAAAGTCAACACTTCTCGCCGAAAGGCGGCGAACTATTATGGATTCAACCCTGACAACCTTTTTACAGAATTTCAATCCAACAACCCAGGCCTTGATTGCAACGCTCTTCACATGGGGTGTTACGGCTGCCGGAGCCTCATTCGTTTTTTTTACCCGAACGATTAATCGCAAGCTGCTTGATTTTATGCTTGGCTTTGCAGCGGGTGTCATGATCGCCGCCAGCTTCTGGTCCCTCCTTGCACCCTCCATTGAAATGGCGGAAGCGGAAGGCATCCCGGGCTGGTTTCCCGCTGTCGTCGGATTTCTGGGAGGCGGCGTATTCATGCGTATCGTAGATAAAATACTTCCGCATCTCCACATTGGATTGCCTGACAGTGACTCCGAAGGTGTAAAGACATCCTGGCAGAGAAGCACGCTGCTGGTGCTGGCCGTCACCCTCCACAACATCCCGGAAGGACTTGCGGTAGGGGTTGGTTTCGGAGCCGCGGCATCGGGTCATGCTTCTGCTTCGATCGGAGGCGCGATTGCCCTTGCCATAGGGATCGGTCTTCAGAATTTTCCGGAAGGAATTGCCGTTGCCCTTCCCTTGAGGCGTGAAAAGATGTCAAGGCTTAAAAGCTTCTGGTATGGTCAGCTATCCGGAGCTGTCGAACCGATCGCGGGTGTTATCGGTGCGTTCGCCGTTATCTTTTTTCTTCCAATTCTTCCATATGCCTTAAGCTTTGCGGCCGGCGCAATGATATTCGTTGTCGTGGAGGAGGTTATTCCGGAATCCCAGGTAGGAGGAAATGGAGACCTTGCAACCCTCGGCACCATGCTGGGCTTTGCAGTGATGATGATGCTGGATGTGGCACTGGGGTAATTTACATTAACTTTTCCCGGATGGTTCAAGCGCTTTTCGTATTGTTTCCGCAAGCTCTCTAATTGAAACCGGCTTCATTACATAACCTTGAATGCCCAGTGCCCGGCATTTCTCATGGGTTAGTTGGCTGCTGAATCCAGTACAAATAATGATTGGAATCGTGGCCTTGATTTTTTTTATCTCCAGTGCGAGCTGGATGCCGTCCATATTCGGCATGGACATATCCGTGATGACCAGATCGAACCTGTCAAAGTTGACTTTGAATGCTTCCAGCGCTTCAATGCTTCCGGTTCGGATGGTCACGTTATAACCCAACCGCTCGAGCAGCTGCTGTTCCATGCTGATGATCGCCTTTTCATCATCAACCAGCAGTATTCTTTCCATGCCTCCTGGAATCGGATCTGTCTGCTCGACTCTCTTTTCAACCTTGTTCTCAATAATCGGAATGTAAACACGAATATCCGTTCCTTTACCGACTTCGCTGTATATGCGGATATCGCCGCCGCACTCTTTGACGATTCCGTGCACAACAGAGAGTCCTAATCCAGTGCCTTTGCTCTTTTCTTTTGTCGTAAAATAGGGATCGAATACTTTGTCTATCATACTGCTTTCAATGCCGATACCCGTATCAGCGACCGTGAGTTGCGCGTACATCCCGGGAAGCAAATCCGGGTATGCGGAATATTGCTGCTCAATGTGGGTTTGTTTAAGCGTAACGGTGAGCTTACCGCCGGTGTTTTCCATTGCATGGTATGCGTTTGTGGCCAGGTTCATGACGATCTGGTGGATCTGCGTCGGATCGGCATTGATGACACCGCATCCGGGATCGATGTGCTGCTGAATATCAATGGTTTTCGGAATCGATGATCGGAGCAGTTTTAAGGCCTCCTCAACGATCGGCTGCAGTTTTATCGGTTTTATTTCAAACTCTGACTTTCTGCTGAAGGTAAGAATTTGCTTTACCAGATCTTTTGCTCTCAACGCGGCATGAAGCATCTCAATTGCGTTGGCCCGGAATGGATGATCGACAGCGAGATCCTCTTTCAACATCTCGGCATAACCAATCAGGGGGGACAAGATATTGTTAAAATCATGGGCGATACCGCCGGCAAGTGTTCCAATGGCCTCCATCTTCTGGGCCTGAAGGAACTTTCCTTCCAAACGTTTTCGATCCGTAATATCCCGTGCTATTCCTACAAAAATTTTATTACCCTTTAATCGTATGGGTATCGCACTCACTTCTACGGATATGAGACTTCCGTCTTTCCTTTTTAGTTGAATTTCTTCAAATCTTACGGATTTTCCCTCAACACCTTTCTCCAATATCCTTGTGACCGTTGGTATTTGATTCGGAGGCAAGATATCTGCATCCAACATATTTTTTCCGATCAATTCATCTTTTTTATATCCCAGCATCTCCTCGGCTGTTTTATTGCCATCGATAAAATTTCCTTCCAAATCGTGCAAATAATAAGCTTCCGGAGCGTTTTCAAACAATATTTTAAATTTCTCCTCGCTCTCACGCAGCGCCTCTTCCGCCCGCTTTCGTTCGGTGATATCCTGCATCAGTGCCAGAACATAAATCGTGCCGTTATCTTCTTTTATAACCGTTGTGGTTATAAAGAGCGCCTTTTGATTCCCGTCCTTTGCCATTACCATCCACTCTTCGGAAAACAAATCATCACCCTGACGCATTTTTGCCATCCGTTCAATTGCGTGTTGCCGCACCTCTGAATCAGGGTACAGCGTCTGGTACCAGCCGAGTCGGTTGATTTCATCCATGGTATAGCCGATGATTTCCGTCATGCGGGGATTCCAGTGAGTGAATTTCACATTAGGCCATTCAGGGATGTTATGGCATACGCAAATCCCGTCACCGGCATTCTCGAAAATGTTATTGAGTGTCTGGTTCTGTTCTTTTAAAATTTTCTCTGTCCGTTTGCGTTCGGTGATATCTCGACCGATGGCAATAAGATATTTCGGTTTACCCGCCTCATCCTTGATCGCCGAAATCTTATACTCCGTGGGAATCATACGGTCATTTTTGCATATCAGTTCCAGCTCTATCGTACCGACTCCTGTTTTCAGAACCTCTTCAATAAAAATGGACGCCCGCTTCAGGTCCTCGGAGCCGTGATATGCGTCCGGCGCTTTCATCCCGGCTATCTCTTCATCGGTATATCCTGTGATATCACTGAAAGCCCGGTTCCAGCGAATGGCTTTACCGGTTGCGGGCTCAAAGAGAAAAAAGGTATCCGGCTGAGCATTCAAAGCGGTCTCGGTGAACTCCTTCTCTTTACGCAGTTCCTCTTCTACCTGTTTGCGCCTGGATTTTTCATTCTCTACTGCCTGAACCCTGTCTTCTGTTTTTTCGAAGGGCGGTTTTTCAGTCATAGAAAAAATCCTTTACAGTCGAAATGAATCTGATAAAAAGCCGGCAATATGTGCACCTGAATTAAGCGATCTTCAAAAGAACCAAACTCTTTCAGCCTGGCAGGCAGCGGTTCATCTGCTCAAAATTTTCCTGAGCACATATTGCAGAATGCCGCCATGTTGAAAATACGCCACTTCAATCTCCGTATCCAGTCTGGATACGGCGGTAAATTTTATCTTGCAGCCATCCTCTTTCTCCGCTTCAAGCTGAAGCGTTTTGCGCGGTTTCATCTCTTGAATTCCAAAAATGGAGTACTTTTCAAAACCTTCCAGCCCGAGGCTTGAAAAATTTTCCCCCTCCTGAAATGCCAGAGGGAGCAAACCCATCCCGACCAGATTGCTCCGGTGAATGCGCTCAAAGGATTCAGCCAGAACCGCCTTGACACCTAAAAGAAGGGCTCCTTTGGCTGCCCAGTCCCGTGACGACCCGGTGCCGTACTCTTTGCCCGCGATCACAATAAGAGGCGTATTTTCTTGTTGATAGGCAACGGCTGCATCATATACGAACATCTCCTTTTTTTCCGGCAGCTTTCGTGTAACCCCTCCTTCTCTGGGGGCGGCAAGCATATTCTTGATTCTGATATTTCCGAACGTACCGCGCATCATGAGTTCATGATTGCCCCGCCTCGATCCGTAGGAGTTAAAATGATCCGGCAGAACGTCCTTTTCCACAAGATATCTGCCGGCTGGATATTGTTCCGGAATGGCACCGGCCGGAGAAATATGATCGGTGGTGACTGAATCGCCCAGCACCAGAAGGGCTCTGGCCTGTTGTATGTCCTTTCCGGGTTTAAGATTGATTTCAAAATCTTCAAAATAAGGCGGTTTTTTAATATAGGTTGAGGACCCACTCCAGCCAAAGGTTTTGCCTTCCGGTACCGGGAGGTCGTTCCAGAATTCGTCACCGTCGAAAATACGGCTGTATTCATTCACGAACAGATCCGGCAGGACATGTTCTTTGACAAGCTCAAGAATGCTGGAATCTTCGGGCCAGATATCCTTGAGATAAACCGGCAGTTCATTTGGATCAAAAGCAATCGGTTCTGTGTCAAAATCGATATCGATTCTTCCTGCAAGTGCAAACGCGACCACGAGCATGGGCGACATGAGGAAATTGGATTTTACGCTTTGATGAATTCTTGCCTCAAAATTTCGATTCCCGGAAAGAACCGATGAAACCGTCAGTCCCTTTTCCGCAATCTGTTTTTCAATATCCGGATGAAGGGGACCGCTGTTGCCGATACAGGTCGTACAGCCAAACGCTGCCAGATGAAAACCGAGTGCTTCCAGATATGGCAAAAGGCCGGAGCTTTTCAAATAGCCGATAACAACCCGGGATCCGGGCGCAAGGGATGTCTTTACATGGGAGGGAACGCGAAGCCCCGCCTGAACAGCCATCTTGGCCAACAGTCCGGCACCGGTCATCACAAATGGATTGGAGGTGTTGGTGCAGGATGTGATGGCGGCAATGACGACACTCCCATCCCTGACTTTCTCATCCGGCTTATGAAAACCGGATTTTTTTTCTTTGGAACCGATTTTATCGGATTGAACCTTTTTTTTAAGATCCCGAATACAAATTCTTTCCTGAGGACGGGCCGGACCCGCAACGGATCGCTCTATGGTATCCAGATCCAGTTCGACAACTTTTGTATACTCGGGATTTTCATCTCCTTTAAAAAAAAGCCCCATCGCTTTGGAACAGGATTCAACCACGGCGGCATGATCCTTTCTGCCGGTCATTTCAAAATACTCAATCGTCTTCGAATCTACCGGAAAAAATCCCATCGTGGCCCCGTATTCAGGAGACATGTTGGCAATGGTGGCCCTGTCCGGAACCGTCAGGTTCTGCAATCCCGGTCCAAAAAATTCAACAAATTTTTCGACTACATGGTGTTTTCTGAGGAGTTCCGTGACCGTCAAAACCAGATCCGTCGCCGTGATGTTCTTTTTTAAATTTCCAACCAGCTTTACACCGATCACCTCCGGAATGGACATGTAGTAGGGTTGTCCCAGCATGACCGCTTCCGCCTCGATTCCGCCGACCCCCCAGCCCATCACACCGATTCCGTTGATCATTGTCGTATGAGAATCGGTACCCACCAACGTATCCGGGAAGGCGATGCTCCTTCCTTCTTCCTTTTTTTTAATGACAATCTGTGCGATATGCTCCAGATTGACCTGGTGGCATATCCCGGCATTGGGCGGCACGACGCGAAACGCGTCAAAACTTTTTTGAGCCCACTTCAGCAGGGAATACCTTTCCCGGTTTCGCTGATATTCCTTATCCACATTTTTTTTCAATGACCCGGAAGTGCCGAAATAATCGACCTGAATGGAATGATCCACAATCAGATCCACAGGAACAACAGGGTTGACCGCCTCAGGCCTGCCTCCGAATTCCGCCATGGCATCCCGCATGGCGGCAAGATCCACAACAGCAGGAACACCGGTAAAGTCCTGCATCAGAACCCGAGCCGGATAATACGGTATCTCAACCGGGCTGTCATATTGTTTCCGCCATCCGGAAACAGCTAACACATCTTCTTCGGTTACGATACGGCCGTCCAGTTTACGCAGCAGATTTTCAACCAGGATCCGGATTGTAAAAGGAAGGCGACCGATATCCGCAATCCCTTTTTCCTCGAGAACATGGATATCATATATAAAAAGTTCCTGACCGTCTGCCTTGACCGGCCTCCTATAATCAGATGATTTCATCAATCTCTCTCCAATGCTACTTCCGTTTTTGGGTCCAGAACGGATTAATCAGATCTTCAAAAATCGTCATCGCGGCACCGGCACCCTGCCCGGCCGCCGTTACAATCTGTTTGAATCCGCCGACGACATCTCCGGCCACATAGATTCCCGGTACATTGGTTCGATAATTGTCATGGCGGATATACCCGTCAGGAGTCAGGTCAATCGCAGCTTTTTGCGCAAGACCGACTTCAGGATCATAGCCAATGGCAATAAACACCCCGGCCACCTCAAGCGTAGACGTTTCATCTGTTTTATTGTTTTTCAGGACAACCCGTTCAACCTGTTTTTCACCAACGATATCTTTTACTTCCGTGTTCAGCAGTACCGGAATATCATACTCGGGAAGCTTACGAGTCAGCACACTCTGAGCCCTGAAACCATCACCCCGATGCACCAAGGTGACATCAACCCCGATATTCTTCAGGTGAAGCGCTTCAGTTACAGCGCTGTTCCCGCCCCCGACAATAATCACTTTTTTACCGGCAAAGAGGGGGCCGTCGCATGTGCTGCAATAACTGACGCCATGCCCTGCCAGTCGCAACTCGGCCGGGAGTCCGATTTTTCGATGACTGGCGCCGGTAGCCAGAAGAAGCGACCGGGTTATAAACTTTCTCCTGTTTGTCTTTACGGTAAGCTTCTTTCCAGGTTTGATTTCAACGACCTCTTCGCCTGGAAAAATTTTTACATATTCCAGCGCATGCGTCACCATGATGTCGACAAGCGTTTTTCCGCCCACTTGTTTCAGGCCGGGATAATTTTCCACAACAGGAGTGGTCGCCACCTGACCGCCCAGCGCGTCACGTTCAATAATTACCGTATTCAAACCGCTCCGGGCCGCGTATATTCCTGCAGTAAGCCCAGCAGGCCCTCCGCCGACAACCACAAGATCGGTTTCCACTTCGGAAGCATCGCTCTCGGGTATGAAAATCGTCTGCTGCTCCATTTTCTCAAGGGAAAGCATAAAAAGTTCTTCAGATTGTGCCCCCAGTGCAATCAGCACATCATTGGCATAGGTCTGCGGAACCGACTGGGCTGAATAGGTATCGGCAAGATCCGCATTGGCCTGAATGTCGATAATCTCAAGTGATATAAGATCCGGCTTTTCAATGGCTGCCCGAAGAGCATTCATGGCCTGCTGAGGGCAATACGGACAGGTGCTGCTGATAAAAACCTTGATGTTTTTAGGGGAATCAATCCGCTGAAGTACTTTTCCGGCCTGTTCGTTCAACCCGCTTTGCCTGCTTCCCAGAAGAAGAATTGCCTCAAGAAATATTCTTGCCTCTTCACCCAGCGGAGCGCCAAGCCACTTGATATGATACTGTTCAGGATCAAAAAGAATGGTCGGCGATCTGTCCACTTTCCACTTCAAGGCCTTTTCGTCATCAAGGTTAAACTCCCGCAACGTAATTTTATCGGTCGTCTGACGAAAAAACCGGATTGCCTGTCTTGCATAGTCAATAAAGAGATCGTTTTTTCCCGGCTGTGCGAACAGGAATATCGGAATTTCACGGGAAAGATTCTGAAAAAGCTTTCTGATCTCCTGCTGTGCGTCCAGAACGCTTCTACCTTCTCCCTGTTGATCGTTCATTTTTATTTTCCTCTCTGTTATTGATTTCTCTGCAAACCAGGATACAGGCTAATCGCGAAAGACAAGCTTGCCGCCGAGAAATCCAGCGATTCCTGCGGCAAAAAGCATAACCAGATTGAGAAGAATAAATAAAAATCGATGCGGCGAACCCGCCATGGCAACTTCCGGATTGATGACGTGCCATATCACAATCAAAAAAGCAGTTAGGGTAACAAGGGCCGCGCATATCATTTTTGTTATAAACAGCGTTGTCATGTTTCCGCCATACTTTCGCTTCCAGTCATTATACCCGGAAAAGAGAACAAGCGGCATGGACAGCAATACAAAAATGAGATTATAAAAAGCGGCCTGTGTCAGTTCAAAGAAATTAAATATCGAGGCCAGAATGACAAATGTTACCGACAGCGGCACCACACCGTTGGGTATATGCACGGATATCGGGTGAGCGTGATGTCTGGTCATCATACTGGATACAAGGCCGTAAAGCCCTGCCGGCGATTCTGTTTCGGCCGAAGTTTCGCTGGTTTTAGCCGCTTCGGTTCTTGTTTCCGAAGGTTTCGAATTTACAGGCTCTTCAGGCGGAAGTTCCACGAACTTGCTTTTATCCGCTCCGCATACCGGGCACGTCTCCGGAGGTTCTTCTCCTGTATGAATATATCCGCACACCGTGCATTCCCATCTTTTCATCATCTTTTCCTTTCTTTATCTTATCTTTTATCGAGTGGAATAAAGGAACATTCATCCGGACCGCAATAGTCTCCGATATATTCCGCGTCCGGGCGATAAAGTACCGGTTTTGCGCCGGCCCCTCCAAATTGCTCTTCGATAACATGGGCTGCCCAGCCTACGACTCTGGCAACTGCAAAAACCGGTGTAAATAGATCTACGGGTATTCCCATGTAGTAATAAAGGGACGCGCTGTAGAAATCTACATTCGCATAAATCTCTTTTTCTTTTTTACGTTTAAAGGCTTCCTTTCCCTTCTCTTCGAGAGTTTTGGAAAGTTCATACCATGTAGGATCTCCTGTCCGCTCTCCCATCTTTTTGGACATGGGAGCCAGGATACGCGCCCGGGGATCATCTGTCTGATATACGGCGTGTCCGAGCCCCATGATCTTTCCGCCGGTTTCCAGAATCCGCTCAACATAACCCTCGACCCTGTCAACCGAACCGATTTCAAACAGCATCTGCATCACACGGGTGTTTGCTCCGCCATGAAGCTCACCGGAAAGCGACCCGATTGCAGCAGCTATCGCTGCATAAATGTGTGCCCGGGTAGAGGCAACCTGGCGTGCGGAAAAGGTTGAAGCATTAAAGGAATGCTCCGCGTGAAGAACCAGACAGGTATTGAAAAAATCCGCAATCTCATCATCCGGCTTTTCTCCTTTCAACATATATAAAAAATTTGCCGCCTGATTGAATTCAGGAGAAGGCTGAACCGGTGCCTGGCCGTTTCGAATCCTGCCCCATGCCGTAACGATTGTCGGCATTTTGGCAATAAGACGGATTGCCATGCGCAATGTCGCCTCCCGGGAATACTCTCTGATGTCCGGATCATGATGCGCCAGCATGGTAACGGATGACTGCAGGATATCCATGGGAAGGGCATCTTTCGGACTCGACTTCAGTGCCTCGATAATGACTTCCGGAACATGCATATTCTCCGCTAATCGAGACTTGAGTTCAGAAAGCTCCTTTTTCTCCGGAAACCTTTCATATAGAAGAAGAAATATAATCTCTTCAAACTCCGCCATCCCCGCAAGGTCTTTTGCCAGGTATCCTCTGTATGACAATTTCCCTGCCGCACCATCCACATCGCTTATTTTGGTCGTTGCAACGGAAAATCCCCTTAAACCGGTATTGAGAATAGGTCTGCACTCTTCCATAATAAACTCCCTGTATGTTTGTCATGTGTTTACGGGTTTGTTCAATATTGCAGCGGAACGCTTTGATCCATCAATGGAAATACGATTAAATATCGATCCACATATCTGCTTCATTGCCACAGTGAGTACAGGTACCTGTCGCTTTTACCTTTGAGACGATCTTCGCTTCCTTTTCATCCGTTTCCCCGGATTTTTCTACCGCTTCTTCATATTCAGACAGTGAACAGGTCAACTCCATCTCCGCTTCATTGCCGCAATGGACGCATTTGCATACTTGCTTTAAATTTTTGGTCATTTTTCCTCCACTTTTCGGAATCTCTGGTTTATGATTTTTCAGTTTTATCTTGAAGAAATGATTTGTAGAAAACCCATTACACGAACAGATTTTTTTTCTACCATACTTTTCACCAAATATCAATTATTGTGCCAAAATAGTGATTGTTTAAAATGAAAGGAACGAGGTCAATGCGCCATGTTCGCGGAGTATGTTTACCCCGATAGCGATCAGTACCCCGGCACCAGCAAATTCAGCATACCGTTGAAGAAAAACAAATCTGCTCGCACGGCTTCCAAGCAGCAGCCCGGCCGCGGTAAATATCGCCGCAATGATGCCGATCACAAGAGCGGGAAACCATATTGAAATATTGATAAATGCCAAACTCAGCCCCACAGCGAGCGCATCGATGCTGGTGGCAATCGAAAGCAGCACCAGGTTCGAGCCTTTTGTGGGATCATTAGGCGATACACGCTTTTCGGATTTTTCAAGGGCGGATCGGAACATGTTCATGCTTACAAATGCAAGCAGGCCAAAAGCAGCCCAGTGGTCATATCTTTCGATAAGATCCCGTATGGACAGCCCTGCGCCATATCCGATAACCGGCATCATTGCCTGAAATAAGCCGAAATGCCATGACAGACGGAAAAACTGCCGGGGACTGACATGTTGAAGCGTGATCCCGGAAGCAACGGCAACAGCGAACGCATCCATCGCAAGGGCGACGGCTAAAGCGAAAAGATTGATAAAATTCAAAATAATATTCGTTTAGAAAACGATTTTTTCGGGCGGCCGCCTCTCCGGAACATATTCATGCTCAATCTGATTCTCGTTCCATTCTTTAGAGACGTACAGATTGCAGTAGCAGCTGCCATATTCCTCAACATCAGGCTTGCGGTAGATACAGGGGCATACAATATCCTTGTCGCCCTCCCGGTCTCCTGAGGCGAGCCTGCATGGGCAGGCAATGTACCCGTAACGCTCCTTGTTCACGGTAAGGGCTTCCAGCAGTTCGAAAACCTTTTCCCGGTCCCTGTTGAAATAATACCCTTTTGCTTCCTGAGATTTTTTGAGCATTTCATACAGCTTTTCAGTTTCCATCAGATGCCGAGCGCCTCCTTGATCTCTTTTTCCTTATATCCAACGATGACCTTATCACCGATTATAATGGTAGGGAAAGAACATCTTTCATTCACCTTTTTCACATCTTCAATAATCGCTTTACGCTCTTCTCCTTCCAGGGTATCGACGTCGACATACTCATATTCAATGTTGCATTCGCTAAGCAGTTTCTTGGCTGATCTGCAATGACCGCAGGTGCTCAGCGAATAGACCTTGACCTCTTCATGATTCATAGCGGTTTTCCCTTTCATGGTTGACGGATAATCCGTTCTTCTGTTTTAATCTTTTTTTGCCGAAAAACTCCCTTCCGTTCAGAGGAGCCGGACCCCGAAGGAGGTCGTCAGCCCTGTACATACCATATCGGCATCTGGATAGCCAAGAAAATCAGAACTTCCTCAGTGGATTTAACAGACTTCCCGTTCCAGGCCATTCCCCGGTTCCGGCATTCCGGCATCCCGTCATCCTGCTACACAGGATGAACAATCCCGGAGGCAGATGCGTTTGCCGCCTCCAACAGTTCGACAAGTTTTGCAGGATCCGTGACCGGTTCCCTGCAGGCATGATCAAAGCAGACATATGCTACAGGTCTTTCATTTACCAGTTGGATATGCTTCATTATTTCAAGATATCCGGACAAGCTTTCCCGTTTATCCTCTCCGTCGACCAGTAGGATCGTTTTTCCCGGCTGAAAAGTCCCTCGCGCAGCCCTTAAAAGGTTTTCTGTGTCAGCGTCTTTTTCTCTGCCGGCAATGATAATCTGTACCGGTCTGGACAAAAATGTCCCCAGGGTAACAAGCATCTGGGGAGCGAAATCCGGATGCATGCTCATCACGAAAGCCGCAGATGCGATTGTTTTCAAGGCACTTTCTCGAAAATTCACATTTCCCGTAATATTGAAAAGCCGAAGCAGAGAAACAGCGGCAACCGAGCCTGCTGACGGGAGGACATTGTCCGACTCCTCCTTGACGCGCAGCAGGAGATTTCTGTCATGACCTTCGCGGGTCATATAAAAGCCGCCTTTTCCATCATCAAAGAATAGACGGATCTGCTCTTCGGCAAGGGTAATTGCCCAGTCAAGCCATCGAGGGTTGAAATCCGCCTCGTACAGGTCTATAAGGCCCTGTGTCAAAAAAGAATAATCCGAAGCCAGCCCGGGTATTTTACGCTCGCCATCCCGCCAGATTCTAAAAAGTTGACGGGATTTTTTTTCATAGAGATTCGTATATATAAATTCAGCAGCTTTTGTTGCCGCATCTTTATGGCGCTGGTTGCCGGTGACCTGGTATGCTCGGGCCAGAGCGGAGATCATAAGGCCGTTCCAGGAGGTAATGACCTTATCATCCAGATGGGGCCTGTGCCGGCCGGCTCTATGGTCAAACAGCTTCCCATGCGCCTGCTGCCGGTTCGAAACAATTTCAGATTCCGGTTTCTTAAACAATTCCGCAGCTTCGCTTACCGTATGCGCGGCAAAAAGCACGTTTTTGCCACTGAATTCTCCAGTCGGATCTGACATGACATTCCCGTCCGCTCTCACCCCGTAAAGAAAGGCAAAGATATCAAAAGACTCCTGCCCAAGAACCGATTTCACCTCTTCGGCCTCCCAGACATAATACGCCCCCTCCTCCTTCTTTTCTTCCTTCTTGCCGCTTGCGGCGAATCCCGGAAGGCTGTCCGCATCCTCGGCTGAGAAAAAGGCCCCGCCCGGATGCGTCAAGTCCCTCAGGACATAGTCAATCGTTTTTTCGGCAATTTTCAAATACGATTCATCCCCTCCTGCCTGAAAAGCTTCGATATAGGCCCGGACAAGCTGCGCATTGTCATAAAGCATCTTCTCAAAATGGGGCACATGCCAGTCCGCATCCACAGAATACCGGTGAAAACCGCCTCCGATGTGGTCATGAATCCCCCCCTTTGCCATGGCTCTCAGGGTATGGCAGGCCATATCGAGAGCCGCCCTTCCCTGATCTGATCTCCGGTTGTCTGCTTCTGAAAATTTTGAATAAAACAGCAGAAAATTGATGACCGAAGGAGAAGGAAACTTGGGCGCATTGCCGAACCCTCCCCTTCTTCCATCATGGTTTGCCGCATAGACCGCAAACGCTCTGTCCATCAGGGAGGCATCCATGGACTTCTCGTCCGGTCCCTGAGTTTGACTTTCCGTAAAATATCTTTTTAATGCTGCTGAAACAGATTCCGCGGATCTGAAAATTTTTTCGCGCTGACTGTTGTTTTGCCAGGCATTTCCGATCTGCACAAGCAGCTCCGGCCAGGAAATCATACCGGGACGCGGCTCTTTCGGAAAATAAGTTCCACCGAAAAAAGGTTTCAGATCGCCGGGTGTCAGAAAAACATTCAGCGGCCACCCTGCAGAGCCGTTTAAAGCGGAAACAGCGGTTATGTAGACCTTGTCCAGATCCGGCCTTTCCTCCCGGTCAACTTTAACGCAGACAAACATGCTGTTCATCAGTTCAGCCACACCCGTGTCTGAAAATGATTCCGCGGCCATGACATGGCACCAGTGGCAGGTAGAATATCCGATCGATACCAGAATCGGTTTATCCTCCTTCCGTGCTTTCTCAAAAGCGGCCTCTCCCCATGGATACCAGTCAACCGGATTTTGGGCGTGCTGCAGCAGGTAAGGACTTTTTTCATGGATCAAACGGTTTGGATCTTCTTTATGATGTTGCATACTCTCCTCCCGGTTCAGTAATGGTTGTTTGTTCAAGTGCATCAATCCCAACAAGAAGAGCCGGAACCGGAATGATACTCTTTTGGTTTCGGACACTCTTGTCAATCTGATGGCTGAGCTCTCTCTTTTTTATTTGCAAAAAATCTCTTGCTGAGGCATTATTGTAACTGTTCGCCTTCCGAACTGCACTTGCTCGACCCGATGCGATATTTCGGCGTTCCGAACGTTATTGGATCCAGAAAAATCAGATCCCTGACATTTCAGCCTGAAATGTGTCTTAATTTTTTAAAACAATCAATTATCATGCCAAATCCTATAACGACTGGAATGTTGATTGTTAAGTATATTTTATTTATGCCGATTCTATCGAAACGTCCTGTTTTCCGGCCTCCGGTAAAGACAAAAAATTTTCATTCAGATCAAACACCGGCCCGGTTTTTGCGTACAATTAACATCATGATATCCGGTTTGCTTGACAAATCAAACACCGTCATTATTATTTACAATAGTACCACATAGTGATATAGTCAACTCACTCGGACAGAAAACACAATCCATTCCATGAAGGGAGGAAAAAATGAGTAAGACAAAAGATGAGAAGGATGGCATTGAGCCGAGAAACGTAAGCATTTGTGATGCAACCATCCAGATGCTGGAAAAGGCCAAACGGGACGGCGTGGAAACCGCTTTTGACCGCGCCGCATCGATGAAGGCCTGCCCGATCGGTGCTGATTCCGCCTGCTGCAAGCACTGTTCAATGGGACCCTGCCGGCTCAATTCCAAAGACCCGTATGGCAAGGTAGGCGTCTGCGGGGCGGATATTGATACAATTATGTCTCGAAATTTTGCGAGAATGGTTGCCTGCGGCACCGCTTCCCATACAGACCACGGTATGGCCGTGCTCAATCTCTTCCGGGAGGTTGTAAACGGCGAAATCACGGACTACAGCATCAAAGATCCGATAAAGCTTCGGTCCGTTGCCAGATCGATTGGAATAGATATCGAAGATAAAAGTATAAAAGAAATCGCTGTTGCATTGTACCAGGAGCTTGAAAAAACCTACACCCAGATCGAAGGGGAGATTCCCTTTGCAAAGCTTGTACCGGAAAAAACCCTGGAAACCTGGAGAAAACTTGGTATCGTTCCCCGGGGCGCCATGCGTGAAATCATGGAAATCATGCATCGTACCCATATGGGCGTTGACCAGCATCATGAAAATCTCACAAAACAGATCAGCCGGACAGCCCTGGCTGATGGATGGGGAGGCTCGATGGTGGCCACGGAGCTTTCCGATATTCTGTACGGAACACCTTCACCGGTTGCTGTTGAAGTCAATATGGGCGTCCTCAAGGAAAAAAAGGTCAACGTCATTATTCACGGACATGAGCCAAACCTTTTTGAATCCATGATGGTATCCGTCAATTCGCCCGTTCTGATCCAGGCCGCAAAAGATGCGGGAGCTGATGGCATCAATCTGGTCGGCATGTGCTGTTCCGGAGCGGAAATGATGAGCAGGCACGGCGTGCCTCATGCGGGCAATTTCATGTCAACCGAGGCGGTTCTGGTTACCGGAGCTGTCGATGCCATGTGCGTCGATGTACAGTGCATCAAGCAGGGACTCGCCAAGGTAGCGGACTGCTACGGCACACGGCTCTTTACCACAAATCCCCAGTGCCGCATCCAGGGGGTGGATCACATTGAATTCAATGAGCATGAGCCTCTTGCCTGCACCGATGAAATCATCATCAAGGCGATTTCGAGATTCAAAAACAGAACCGCTGCCATAGAAATACCGCAGATTGTCAATACCGGTGTTCACGGTTTCTCGCATGAGTATATCAACTACATGCTCGGCGGAACGTTCCGTGGAGGGTATACGCCTCTGAACGACAATATTATCAACGGCAGAATCCGCGGGGTAGCGGGAGTCGTCGGCTGCACCAATCCGAGGGTCAAACAGGACTGGGTTCATGTGGAGCTTGTCAAGGAACTGATCAAAAATGACGTTCTTGTCCTTCAAACCGGATGCTCCCAGATAGCGCTGGCAAAAGCGGGATTGACGACACCGGAGGCTGCGGTTCTGGCAGGACCGGGTCTCCGGGATGTCTGCGAAGCCGTTGGAATGCCACCGGTTCTTGGCATGGGTTCCTGCATCGACAACAGCCGTATTCTGCTTGCCGCTTCGGCTATGGTCAGGGAGGGAGGTCTTGGAGACAGCATTTCCGATCTTCCGGTTGCCGGAGCCGCGCCCGAATGGATGAGTGAAAAAGCAATTGCCATTGGTCAATACTTTGTCGCCTCGGGTGTGTTTACCGCCTTTGGTGTATCCTTCCCCATTGTCGAAAACACGAAGTTCCACAAACTTCTCTTTGAAGGATTGGAGGAGCAGGGTTTGGGGAAATGGGCCTTTACGCCGGATCCCTATGAAATGGCGCGTCAGATGATCTCCCATATTGATAAAAAACGAAAGCAGCTTGGTATCGACAGGGCACGCGAACGGATCCTTGTAGACATGGCTGATCGCCGGGAACTTGCGGAGGCATAGAAAGTCAAAAACGGTATGGGAGGCATTTCAGAAAGCGGGAAATGCCTCCCGCACCCCTTAAATCTCCAAGGGATCTTTAACCGTTGCACCGAGATCCGTCCTTATCTTTTGTCATCCACCCTACCCAAGGGACCTGAAAAAAAAGATCATATATGACCACAAGGCATATTTAGCCTTTTTTACAGGGCTGTTGATGACCGCTCCGTAAATGCTTTTTAAGTTGATTATTCTTAAAAATCAAAATGATGGACGATATTACACGGAGTATTGGAGCCCTGGCATAAAGAATGCTCTATAGAAGCCAATGAGTAACTGAATCACTTGCAAAAGTATCCCGATGCCTTAAAAAATTTACAGCAAGTGTAATGAACTCAAATCAAATTTTAAAATGTAAAAATCATTTTATGAGGTGAACTATGGGAATAAACGATTGGGAAGGTGATAAAACCGGAGAAACAGCGACAGACTTCCAAGGTTCGGGTAAGTCGATCGGCTTCGGGAATGTTATAACGATTATTGCTGATAAGATACATAAAATTGCTGAAACGCTTGACGAAAAAGCGGCAGATCAGGACACGCAGTCCGGCATGGCTCAGTATGGAAAACAAGCATCCGGGTGGATGGGCCAATCAGCCGAATACATTCGGCAATTCGACTATAAACAGGCAGATGCCAGGGTCAGAGAATACTTCAGGCAGAGCCCGGGGCGAAGCCTCTTAATCGCAGGAGGAGTCGGCCTGATTATCGGAGCTATGTTACGACGCAGGTAAGAAGGGAGTTTTTCTCAATGAACAACAAAGTGGTAAACAAGGACGCTACAATACAACGAGACTCCTTTGCGGAACTGTTGGGACAGCTTGCCGGCAACTCGGCCGCTGTGGTTCACGACGAAATTGAGCTTGTGACCCGGAAAATTCGAGAAAAGGTGACGGCTGTCCGCAGCGGAGTCTTAACGGTCGTGACAGGAGCGCTCATCAGTTTTGCCGCATTCATGTCTCTTTGCACTGCATGTATCATCGGGCTCACTTCTTATATGACACCGGTCATGGCAGCGCTTATCACTGGAGCGGCGCTTGCTTTAATCGGTGTCGTTATTGTTTTTATCGGCTACAAGCAATTGAAGAACTCAATCTTTAAAACATAGAAGACAATGCAAATATTGAAAAAGGAGGACAAGGAATGGCTGATGGAAGAGAGCACCTAACCAAAGAAAAGGAAGCGTATGCCAAGCGCAGTTCCGAAAATATACGCCAGGATATAGCTGAAGAAAAAGAGAACCTTTCCCAGACAGTCGATCAAATCGGTGAGCGGATCAAAGAGAAACTGGATTGGCGCGAATATGTGAAGGGCTCTCCATACTGGGCGATAGGGACTGCCGCCGGCTTAGGTTATCTTGCCTCAAGGGCGTTCACAACACGCGCTACTCCCATGGAGCGAATCATGGGTACCATTGCCGAGGAAGTTCGCGACTCACTCGGTGGCCTGATTACCCTAGCCGCTGGGCCCGGCCTAATCAAGGTGACCCTGCTGGGTATTGCCACGAAGGCTGCCGCCGGCTGGATAAAGAATGCAACCACTGCAGGCGGGACAAGCGGTGGCGCCTGCCCTCGACCCCAGACAGGAAGTGATTCGACCATTGACCCGAGACGAGAATAGATATGTAAAAAATTACTAAAAATAATTTTTTTAGGAGGATAACATGGATACCGATAAAAAAAAATACAAGACCCCCAAACAGCAAACGGAAGGAGAGCCCGGCAGCGCCGGTGCTACAGCTCAAAACACCCTGGAACAAGACGCCGAGGCATACGAGCAAGCGAAGCAGGCGGCAAGTGATGCTTATGCTAAAACGACCCGGAAGGTAAGCGAAACGTATGAGAAGGCTAAAAGTTATAGTACCGAAAATCCGGGCAAGACGATTCTTGTCGCATTGGGGATAGGAGTTGGCCTGGGTCTTCTCTTGGGCGCAAGCACTCGTCACTCGCGTACCAGCAGGTTTGCCAAACCCGTGGTCCATGCGCTCTCCGACATTGCTCTGGAGTTTTTCCGTTAACGCGATCTGTTACCGGAAAAAGCATTCAAGGTGTGGATGTATGCGGCAAAGACACGCCGATGGCACCGGGAAAAGCTTGTTCGAACATCTGCCTAACCGCCGGTTCCGTTGGGTTTGTTCTGTTCTACCCGGTCGATAACAATGGGAGAAAACGTAATGTCAAACAACCCCGAGATAGAGGTGAAGCCACTCTCGATTTCTTTTTATATGATCCTGGGAGCAGCGTTATTCGCTTTCATCCAATCGTTCTCGCTGCTGTCTCCCATTCTGTTGTCTTTTCTGCTCGTTTTGCTGATTTCGCTCGCAGTCAATCCAGTGATCTCCCGGATGCGGGCTTTGACAGGTGGCAGAAAAGTACCGACGGGGATAGTCGCGGGAGGATTCATCGTGATCATTGTCTTGACGGGCTGGGCTTTATCCGGACCGATGAAGGAGTCGGTCACAAACCTCTCGAAACAGTTGCCCGGTTACTGGGAACGCCTCCAAAAACCCCTGATAAAAATGGAGCAACAAGCCTTGTCCTCAGAGGAAAAACTCCAGGCGGAAGTCACCGCTGAAATTGCACAGACCGAGATGGCAACGGGCAAACCCGAAGCCGTGCAGCGAACCACCGAACCGACTCCACCCAAATCACTTGAAAAATCCGGATCTCTTCGTTCCAGTTTGAGCGGGATGATTCAGGGGGTGATCGGCAGCTTCACCGCGGTGGCGTTCAACGGGGCTCAGATATTGTTCGTTTTGGTGACGGTCTTTTTCGGCGTCTCCTTTACGCTAATGAATCCCCGCCCGATCTTAGGAGCAATGTTTTCCCTTTTACCCGAACGCCACCATGATCAAGCTCTGGTCATCATGCAACGTATTGGAAAATTTGTACCCAGGTGGGCCGGGTCTATGCTGGTGGGGATGGTAACGATTGGCCTTCTTGTTTTTCTGATCATGTGGCCGATCTTCGGTTTAATAGACGCCCTGGTTCTGGGACTGATCGCGGGCGTCATGGAAGCTGTACCCTTTGTGGGCCCGATCCTCAGCGCCGTACCCGCACTTTTGCTGGCCATAGGCATAGGAGGTATGACGCCGTTGTGGGTCTTGCTCGCTTATATCGTGATCCAGGCGTTGGAGAACAATGTAATTCTCCCTTCCATCATGGCGCACAGTATGAAACTGCATCCGGTGGCAGTAATCTTTTCAATGCTCTTATGCGTGGTCGCTTTCGGTATGCTGGGCGTTTTGGTCGCAGCCCCCCTGGTCGCCATTGCGGGTATCCTGCACGACGAGCTTTATCGAAAGCGCTTTCTTTCCAAGGTAACGAACAGAGACCTGAATCGTCTCGCAGGAAACGCACTGTGCGAAAAGCCGTCCACCCTGGCAAATGGAGATCAAGCCTCATAGGGAGGCTCAAAAAAGATCATATAACCAGTATATTGGAAAATTTCAATGCCGACACCAAAGAGTGAACTTTATCGAGAAGCAATACGAAGATCGCTGATGAGCCGTGCCGGAAAAATCCCCGATGCAAGCGTGGTCGCCGAAACCACCCTCAACATATGGCAGCAGATGTCCGCCTTGCTCACACCGATTATCGGCATGCGAGGTGTAGATACTCTCTTCAACCGCTCGCTGCACCTGACGGGCAAAGCCTTCCCGTGGCTTGCTGTTGCCGAGGATGACGAGGATGACACCGCTCTGCTTGTATTTTTCAAGGCTCGCCTCGCGGGCAGCGGAACGAATGACGCCATAGAGGCGAGCTGTGCCCTGTTCGTAACCTTCATCGAACTGCTGTCAGCCCTTATTGGAGAATCGTTGACCAGGCGACTGTTGCGTCCGGTCTGGAAGTGGAAGTTCCCATCACAAAAAATTGAGCCGGAGACCAAATAGGAGACCAAATCATGAACACCAAAATAACCATAAACCAGCTTCCTACCGGCGTTCCGGGACTCGACCAGATCCTGGGCGGGGGTCTTCCGGAATTTTCCTTCAACCTCATCATGGGGCTTCCGGGTTCCGGCAAGACGACACTGGCGCACCAAATTATGTTCTCCTTGGCGACTCGGGATCATCCGGCGATATTTTTTACCACGCTCGGAGAACCGTCGGTGAAAATGTTACGTTATCAGCAGCAGTTCTCGTATTTCCAACTCGACAAAATTAATGAGTCGATCCGCTACATCAATTTGAGCGACGACATCGCAACAAACAAACTGGAACAGGTGCAGGCGCGCATTGAGCAGGAGGTCAAGACATTCTCTCCGGCGCTGGTCTTCGTCGATTCGGTCAGCTCCGTCATGCGGGAGTCGCAATACCAACCCGAGAGCCGGACAAACCTGCAACAGTTCATCCAGCAGCTCGGAATACTGCTGAGCGGATGGGAAATCACCACCTTCCTGATCGGGGAATATGTGGCTGAGAGCAGCGCTAATCCGGTGTTAACGTTGGCCGACGGCCTGTTGCTGCTGGAACAAAACATCTACCGGAATTCAATGGTACGCAAGATGCAGGTAATAAAAATGCGCGGCCAGGCATCCCGCCCGGGGATGCACACGTTCCGCATCACAAGCACCGGAATCGAAATCTTTCCGACGGCGACGATTCACGCCGATGCTGGGGACGAGACGGCGGCTTCCAGGCCGGTGCGCAGCAAAACGCGGCTGTCTATGGGTGTGCCGCGCCTCGACGAAATGATGGGCGGCGGCTTGCCGTCGGGCTATTCCCTGCTGGTTGCGGGGCCGTCCGGATCGGGCAAGACCGTCCTTGCCACGGCATTCCTGAGCGAAGGGGCACGCCGGGGCGAACCAGGCGTGATCGTCGCATTTGAACAGACGCCGAGTCGGTCTTGGCCCCGCACGCTCGATGATATGATCAGCAAAAATCAGATCGGCTTAATCAATACCCGAACCCTGGATTTGTCAATCGACGAAATCATTTTGCGTCTGCGCAATCTCATTCATCAGATGAAAGCCACCCGGGTGGTGATTGACTCGCTGTCCGGGTTCGAACTGGCGGTGGCGCCGACCTTCCGCGAGGATTTTCGCGAGTCCCTGTTTCGCATGATCACCGTATTGTCCGGCCTCGGCGTGACGGTGCTGATGACGTCCGAAATCGAAGACCGCTATATCGATCTGCGGTTCAGCCCCTATGGGTCGGCATTTCTCACCGACGCGATCATCGTCCAGCGTTACATCGAAATGGATAGCCGCCTGAAGCGCGTCATGGCGGTCGTCAAGATGCGCGCCAGCGACCATAGCAGCGATATTCGGCAGTTCGAAATCATCAGTGATGGTATCGTCATCGGCGACCCTGTGCTCAACTACGAAGGACTTCTCTGCGGGCAGCCGACGCAAAAACTGAAGGCCGATAGTGTCGTTCAAGGAAAACTGTGATGCGCAAGAAAAACTTACCTCATCGGAAAGATACGACCGGGCAGACACGTGAGGCAAACAAAAGCGCGGTGTCTCCAGACTCGGCGGCCGTGAATACCCTCGCCGAGCGCGAGACCGCGGTTTTTAACCAAGAACAGGCCGTTCTTAATCGTGAAGAGGCTGCCACTCTCCGAGAAGATGGTGCCAGCCAGCGTGAAGAGGCCGCCGACCTGCGCGAGAAGGTCGCCGAAATTGACGCCAAGGCTAAAAACACGCAAAGGAGCGCGGGCACCGAGGAGCAGCTGCGCGAGGCGAACGAGCACCTCGTCGTCGCGACGGTTCGCGCCCAGACGATGACCGATGCAGCCGAGCAGACCGCCGCGCAGATGACCCATATGGCCGAGCACGACTTTCTCACGGGTTTACCGAACCGTATGCTGCTGACCGACCGCTTAGAGCAGGCGATCACAATCGCACAGCGTCATGGCAAACAGGTCGCCCTGATATTTCTGGACCTCGACAACTTCAAGCATATCAACGATTCGCACGGGCATGAGGTCGGCGATCAATTGCTGCAGTCGGCCGCAAAGCGCCTGCAGGCGTGTGTTCGCCACTCCGATACCGTCAGCCGCCAAGGAGGCGACGAATTCGTGGTGCTGCTGCCCGAAGTCGATAAGGTGCAGGGCGCTGTCCTCATCGCCGAAAAGTTGATGGAGGCCATGGCCGAACCGCATCTTATCAACGGACACCGGCTCCACGTCAGCCTGAGCATCGGCATCAGCCTCTACCCTGATGACGGCAAGGACGTCGAAGCGGTAGTCGGGAACGCCGACACCGCAATGTATCACGCCAAGAAGAGCGGGCGCAACAACTACCAGGTGTTCACTCCGAACATGAATGTCCGTGCGGTTGCGCGGCAAGCCATCGAGCAGGGGCTGCACCAAGCGCTCGATCAGTTCAGGTTTGTTTTGCATTACCAGCCTAAGGTGAATCTCGAAACCGGCACAATTACCGGTGCGGAAGCCCTTCTCCGCTGGAAGCGATCCGATCATCGTCTCGTTAGCCCGAAACAGTTCATGAGTATCGCCGAAAACTGCGGCCTCATTCTGCAGATCGGAAAGTGGGTGCTGCGCGAAGCCTGCCGTCAGACACAAGCCTGGTTGCATGCCGGCCTCGAACTCGGTCAGATCGCGGTCAACGTTTCGGCCAAGGAGTTCCTTTGTAAAGATTTTCTTGCCGACGTCCGTACCATATTGGGTGACACCGGCCTGGAACCGCACTACCTCGAAATCGAGCTGACCGAAAGCGGACTCATACACGACATCCAAAAGACAACGACGTCTTTGTATGCGCTCAAGGACCTCGGCGTTCAAATTGCTGTCGATGACTTTGGCACCGGCTATTCCAGTCTGAACAATCTGTGGAGTTTCCCAATCGACACGCTCAAGATCGACCAGTCGTTTGTCCAGGATATCAACAATGATGCCGGCAAGGCCATCGTCAATACAATCATTGCGATGGGCATGAGCCTCAAACAGCGAGTCGTGGCCGAAGGCATTGAAACTCGGAAACAGCTCGCATTCCTGCAAGCCCATCGCTGCGCCGAGGGACAAGGCTATTATTTCGGAAGGCCCGTGGCTGCCGAGGAATTCGCCACATTGCTGACAGAAACCGACAGGAATTAACCGGATGCGGTCAGGCTCTTTTTGGATAGAGTAAATGAAACCATTGAAAAACCAACCGACAGGAGGAGAAGAATGATAGCACAAACACTGTTGAAAGAACTGAAAAAAAGTCATGCAAAGGAAAAATCAAACAAGGAGAATAACCGATGAAAACCAAATCATGTCTGGCTATCCTTATTCTTTTAACGGTATCTCTCTTGCTGGGTGCATCGATCACTCTGGCAGGACCCTTTGGTGAAATCGTCGTATTCGGTGACAGCTTGTCGGATAACGGGAATCTCCTGCTGATTGACAACCAGCCTGATCCTGATCCGGAATTATACTGGGAAGGCCGTTTGTCCAACGGACCGGTTTGGGTCGAATATTTAACCGACCCAGCCCATTTTGACACTACCTTAACCGACCGAGCCCTCGGTGGTGCCCAAACCAATGGATTGATACCGCCGGGGCTGGTCGAGCAGGTGACGATGCATATCGTGGCGACCGGCCCCCCGCTTTCGCCGAATAACCTGTATGTGATCTGGATCGGAGGAAACGACTTTCTGAACGGGAATGGGGATTTTCAAGAGGCCGTTGACAATATCAACAACGCCATGACAAACCTAGTCGACAATGGGGCCATGTCTATGCTGATTCTGAATTTGCCCGATCTGGGTGTCATACCGGACATGCTGGGATCAACCGAAGCACCTCAAGCCACTGCATATTACGTCAACTTCAATGCGGCGCTGGCAAGCATGATCGACATATTCAGGACCGCTAACCCAGGTATCGAAATCTATGAATTTGACGTCGATGCTCTCTTCCTGGAAGTCCTGAATGATCCAAGCGCCTTCGGCTTTATTAATGTGACTCAACCTTCACCCAATTTCAGTGTCCCGAATAATTTTGATGGCGCAGGCTACCTTTTTTGGGATGATATCCACCCGACAACCCATATGCACGCCCTGATTGCAGACCGGGTATCTGCCGATTTAAACGCACAACTCCCATCCGATATGCCCGACACCCCTGCGGAAGAGGATGAAAGCTCTTCATGCTTTATACAGGCAATTGCCTGGGAGTGTCCGTTATCTATCCGGCACGTACAACTCAGATGGATTTTTGGACATCAGTAGGAGACCGAGATAGGGGGTCATATATGACCCTGCTTATCTGATTGTTAATGACAGCCCTTCTAACACGAAACAATGTGAAAACTGCAATCAAAAGAAAGTACCAACAACAACCAAGAAAGGAGAAGAACATGAAAAAACAAACGCATACGAACCTTATCATCCGTTCCGGTTTTGCCTTGGCTTTGGCCCTGACCATGGTCATTTGGTTTCCTGTCCAATCTCAATCCGCTGAGCCTGCGAAGGTGACAAACATGACGGAGGCTAACATAATGGAACGATGCCAGGAGATGAAGGAACGGAGACAGAAAATGATGGTTGAAATGAAGGCGCAGGACGCCGAACTCACCGCGCAGGTCGCCAAGATGAACAGCGCACCGGAGGACAAAAAGTTAGACCTGATAGCCGCCGTCATCACCCGCATGGTTGAGCAACGGGCGGTCATGCATGCGCGCAAAGCAGAGATGCAGGAAGAGATGATGCAGCACATGGGGCAACACATGCAGATGGGTAAGGAATCCATGATGAGGTGTCCAATGATGAAGGACATGAAGGACATGAAGGGCATGGGCCACAAATCGATGGATACTAAAAAACAAAAGAAATAGAATTTCATACCACCGCAGGTTGAAACCCGTATGGGAGGCATCTCAAAAAGATAGAGACGCCTCCCATATCCATTTTGTCTGGATACTGTCTCGGAAAAAACCGTTCGCCATACCCCTTGGCGGATGGTTGTTTACTCTGGAATAAGGCTCTTAACCGGACCCGCAGCGACAAGATAAAGAAGAGCGGAATTACGGTCCAGGCCGAGTATCTTCCGGATTTCATCATCGTAGTAGGCGCCGATTCCGCAACACCCGATCTGCAGCGAAGCCGCCCCGAGATAAAGGATCTGCCCCAGCCTGCCGGCAGTCATCATGGCATACCGATAGCCCCGGATTCCCCATTTCCGGTCGATAAAATTGAGATTGGCCATAAAAAGAAAATGAACCGCTGCATTCTCAAGCCATTCCTGATTCAGGCAAGCCGCGGCCGCGGAACCGGTCAACCTTCCGGTTTCAACCAGACCGGTTTTTCGATTCAACGGGTCCAGCAGATGGAAGCCGGGCTGAAAGCCGCTGATATCATTCACCAGAAATCCGATCTGAAGGGATGCTGAACACAATCTCTTCTCTTCGTGACGGGAGTACGAACTGCAGATCAGATCCAGCAGGGTTTCAAGATCCTCTCCCTGCATGGCTCTTTTCACGAAATTGCGCCTTGATCTTCGCCGAAAGAGGACTTCCGGATATCCAGGACCGGATGACTTTTTCCTTCCCTGTGTTATCTCCTTCCAAATTCTGGAAGATATCCCAACACTCTTTTCAAAACCGGACTCCGTTTCCGGATGACTGGAAGGGTCTATCCCGCCCCAATGCGTTTCTTCAATCTCCGGATACACCATTTCCTTACCGGAAACCCGACTCGCCTCAACAACCTCATTTGGCAAGGGGAGCAGCTCCTTTTCCATTTCACGCACCTCTTTGGATTGTCCGGCATAGACATTCACATATGCAAGACAGGCTTCCTGTCGGATATCGATTCCAATCAGGTCAGACACCATCAAATCATTGAAATCATAATGAAATAAAAATGGAAACCTGAAATGTTTCAAAGAAAGAATCAAATTTTCAAGCAGGTGGCCCGCGTCCAGAAGCACATATCGGTATGCCCTTTTCCGATATTTCCAGGCACTCCTAAAAAAAATACCGGTAATAAAAAAAGTGGCGGCCAGGTCATCCTTTTCGGAAAAGCCGGCAGCTTTTGCCGTAAAACTTTTTACATTCTGCCTCCGAAGCGGCACAAGCTGCCTTTTCATAAGGTTATGGTGATACAGTCCCGGTTCGAGGTCCGAAACATCGTGAGCAGCCAGATAGATCTCGTTTGGATAGAGCGCCCCGGCAGAGGCCGCGCTTCGGTAATAAAAATCCTGGCCTGGATACCGGACCTTTGCCGTTAAACAGTTCGTCAGTTCCAAAACACCGGCAAGCTTCTCGATACTGAAATCCGATCGAGAGATTCCCGCCTCCTTCAATCCGGACAACTGCCAAAGGTCCTGTTGATCGAGGCCTCCCACCTCCGGAAGAGGGACCGGTTCAACCCCCTCATACACCTTGTAAACAGAAGGCTGATTCTCCCAGTCAAGAGGATGGCCTCCCAGTGTGTGCCGATCATATTCCGTGGCACGATGATAGTCTTCAGCGGAGTGAATCATATCGGCCATTTCAGCCGCCCTCCTGCTGCGGCCACTCCATATCATGGTGTTCCTTCACAAAATAACAGAAACGGTTCCATTCAAACTCCCTGAAGGATATGGGGCACCGGAGCTTGACCTTGCTTTCGCTGGTTCCGATAACCTCCCAGTCTCCCCTGCGCGGGCCGTCGTCAATATGTATTTTCTGTCCGGTTTTAAAGGGATAGGGTTTGAATCTTGCCACATCGTGTTTTGCCATCTTCCATCTCCTTATATGGATTCATAATGAATTCAATCCGGTCTGTTGCCGCGATTTTCGATGCTCCGGGTGTTACCCTGTTTGCCTCATCAACATCAGGAGCAGATATGATCATTGTAAAATAAACTTTAGCATGGTAAAAAAAATAAATCCAACACCTTCCTGTGGCACACATTTTGCTCTGCATATTGATAAAATTAAAATTGTACATGACCGGAAGCAGATCAACAATCATGTTTTGGAACAGCTTATGATATTATTAAAAAAATCCGATTTTTTTAAGGAGGTCGTTCAAAAAACCGGGGACAACTTCATGCGATGTCTTCACTGCAAGACCTGCGCAAGCGGGTGCCCGGTAGGGGATGCCATGCCCAACCGGCCAAATGGCATCATTCGTCTCATACAATTCGGATTTAAAAAAGAAGCTCTGGAATCGACCGATATATGGCTTTGTATGGGCTGTAACACATGCTCAACAGCATGTCCGCAGGCAATTGATATTGCGGCTGTCATGGATGCGCTTCGAGAAATCGCCATCACCGAAGGGGTTGAAATCGCTGAACCGAAAATTTTAGACTTTCATCAGGCGGTCTTAAGCTCGATCCAGCGCTACGGACGAACCCACAAACTGGAAATTATGCTGAGATACAAACTGAAACAGCGGGATCTGTTTTCTGACATGGATATCGGACTCAGGATGCTGGCAAAACGCAAACTGGATCTATTGCCTTCAAAAATCATCCAGTCCGAGTCTATCCGAAACCTTTTTAACGAATTCGGAGCAAAGATGCCGTGAAAAAAAAAGACCTCATCGACATATCCTATTTTCCCGGATGCTCTCTTGCTACAACAGCCAGAGAAAACAACCAGTCCCTCCAGATGGTAAGTGAACATATGGGGTTTCGTCTGATTGAACTCAGCGACTGGAACTGCTGCGGGAGTTCTTCTGCTCATAGCATCAACTCCGATCTGGCTTTTCATTTAGCGTGCCGCAACCTTTCATTGGCTCCAAGCAACAGGCCGCTTCTGGTGGCCTGCCCGAGCTGCATCCTGCGCCTGAAATCAGCATATAATCACTTAACAACCGATGAAAACGCCCAGCAGGATTATGCGCGAAGGTGGGGACGACCAGTTGATTTTAAACTTGAAATAATTCATTTTTTTGAAATCATGGCGGACATTCATCTTACGAATACAGAAAAAAAAGGCTCGCTCAACGGGCTTCGATTTGTCCCTTACTACGGATGCATGCTTGCCCGGCCGCCGGCGCTGAGGTTTGAAAAAAACTACTTTGGCCTGATGGAAAACCTGCTGGAATCCTGCGATGCCGAGAAGGTTTTCTGGAATCATACATCCAGATGTTGTGGCACGTTTTTGTCGGTCGCCAAACCGGATGTCGCCACGTCCATGGTCAACCGGATCATGCAGGGCGCAGTTGATGCCAACGCTGAATGCATTGTAACCGCATGTGCCATGTGCCATATGAACCTGGAAATCCGGTGCAGCCTGAAAAAAAAACTGCCGATCTTCCATTTCTCGGAACTTCTGGCAATCGCTTACAACATACCGATTCGAAAAGAATGGTTTACAAGGCATCTGATCGATCCGTATCCGATATTACAGACCAGACGAATTGTAACATGAGCGTATGGAAGTTGTCCGGGATAAAAAGATGGCGGTAGATCAGAGAGTTTTGAATATATAAAACACCTTACAAAAAAGTTTTTATTTGAAACCCGATAATTTCTTTCCGATAATTTTAATATGCTCCATTTCCTCTTTGATAATATCATCCAGCCGTGTTTTTCCCAGCTTTTCGGGCACCAAATCTTTCATCCCCAGATAAAAAACAATGGAATCTTTTTCCGCTGTCAGCGCTTCCTTGAAAATTTCCTTCATGGAAGTGACATCGACCTCCTTTTTGAAGAACACCCTGGTATCGACCAGGGCGCGAAGGTAAAGTATCGCGTCGTCCTGAGGATCAAAAACAGTGGTTTCCTTTTCTTTTCCCGTCAGCTCCAAGCGCATGGCAGCAAATGTTTTTTCATGTTCATCTTCCATTTCAGCCAGTTGCATCAGCATCTTTCGGTTCTGATCCTCTGTTGCAGCTTCTGCCGCTTTCCGGTAAAAGGCAGCGCCATTTTTCTCCATCTGTTCGGCCATTTCAAAAATTTCATCCGCGTTAAAATCGTAACTCATTTTGCAACATCCTTTTCCCTGAATATTATTCTGTAAATCTATAGGTATGGTTACTACCTATAAAGTATTGCACCAATTGTAAAGAAAATTTTAAACAGGACAGAAAGCCCATCCGCATGAAATTATCTATATTTCAAATCCAATGTATCAATCTCAATATTCCGGCTGCAGCTCCAATGACGGTTCAACCGTTACAATCCAATCCGGTACTTCTTGTTAAATTCAAGAGGGTGATAGGACATCTTTGCCTTGCGCAAGCCCTCGTCACCAAGATCCTGCTCGCGGTTTACCCGCTTGTAATCCCATTTTCCATGTTCCAGGAAAAGCTGATTGATTGCCTGATAAACCCCCTTGTATTCCGAATCCCCTTTTTCAAAATGAATCAAGAGCGTATCATCGTCAAGGCCCTCGGCAACCGTATAGGCGATCAGTTTGTCATCGGTCAGAATTGCGCCGCCATGAATCCCGTCCAGTTTTTCCCAATCGTTTAACACTCTCGCAATCACGCGATTTTCTGCCGCGAGAGCTTCGACTGACTCACAGTCTCGCCACGTGCACCAGCTTTGCTGCATTGCAAGGGCTTTCCCGATAATATCCGTGTTCAAGGGGGAAAATTGAAATTCGATTTTTTTCGTGAACTGAACCAGCAAATTTTTTTTCTTGTGAAAACGGTTTCCCTTCAACTCAACCAGCTCATTCAAATCATAAATATAATCCCAGTGTTCTCTTGCCTCCTGAACGGACAGGGGGCGATCAATATTTTTTTCCCAGAGAGCAAGCAGGTTCTCCGGGACCCGAATAAAAGTTGAACTCATACCCGGAAATTCCATCAGGCGCCGGTTCCAGTCCACCATATCCCAGAACCCTACCGGAGCCCAATATTGAACAGCCGGTCTCATCTGTTTGATCCAGACCAGCTTTTCCGTCCACGCCCAGGAAAGACCGTATTCCTCGGCCCATCCCCATAAATTTATAAAACTGTAATCCGAAGTTTTCTGCGGACATCCTTCAAAATATTTCAGATATTCAGCCTGTCCATCCAGGCTTATGGGTTCAAAATTTAATAACATATGGCATACAAGAAACCGGTTCCGCTGTATTGAAATCCATTTTATGATTTTTGCGCGGCATCATATAAAAACAATCCACCGCTGAGATTTTTTACGGTAAAGCCGTTTTGGACAAGAATACGATATGCGAGGTATCCCCTGTATCCCACCGCGCAGTATACAATATAGATTTTATCCCGCCGCAGCTCGTGAATCCGGTCCCGCAACTGATCCAATGGAATGTGCAGGGAGCCTTCAATCATGCCTGTCTCTTGCAGTTCCCCTGCTGTTCGAAGATCGACAAGCACGGTTTCATCGTCTTCAACAGTTTCCAACTCATGCCAGTGCGCGACCTCGACATCGCCTTTCAGCATGTTGGATGCCACAAATCCGGCGATATTGATCGGATCTTTTGCGGATGAATAAGGAGGCGCGTAGGCAAGCTCCAGTTTTTCAAGGTCATACACCGTCATGCCGCCATGAATCGCCGTTGCGAGGATATCAATCCGCTTGTCAACTCCTTTTCCCCCGACAATCTGTCCTCCCAGTATTTTTCCGGTCTCCGGAGAAAAAATGATTTTTACGGCCATCATCTCCACGCCGGGATAATAGGAAGCATGGGAACCGGAAAAGGTATAACTTTTCAAGCAGGGAATCTTCTTTGCTTGAAGCTTTTTTTCACACTGGCCGGTTGCGGCGATGGTTTTATCGAACAATTTGACCACAGCGGTCCCCATGGTGCCCTCGTAAACCGCTTTTCTCCCCATGATATTGTCCGCGGCGATTCGCGCCTGTTTGTTGGCAGGCCCCGCAAGAGGTAAAATTCCGACTGAACCGGTTATGAAATCTGTTGTTTCAACCGCGTCCCCGACAGCATAAATATTCGGATCGGATGTTCGCATGGTTTCATCAACCTTGATTCCGCCGCAGTTGCCGATTTCCAGCCCGGCCTGCCTTGCAAGTGCGGTCTCCGGGCTTACGCCGATAGACAATATCACCATGTCACAGACGATATCATCCCCCTTTTCCATTGAAACGATGATTCTGTCTCCATTCCGGCCAAACGCTGTGACCCTGTTTCCTATCTCCAGCGAAATGCCGCCTTCACGCAAAAACCCGTGAACCATTGCGGCCATCTCCGGATCAAAAGGCGCCATGACCTGATTCAACATTTCAACGATGGTTGTTCTGACGCCTCTTTTTGTAAGATTTTCCGCCATCTCCAGCCCGATAAAACCGCCTCCTACAACAACGGCGGACTCCGGCTTTCTGAGATCGACAAAACCTTTGATGTTGTCCATATCCGGAATGTCGCGAAGGCAAAAAATATTTTCCTGGTTCACGCCTTCTATCAGCGGTCTTATCGGAACAGCCCCGGGAGAAAGCAGAATCCTGTCATAACTCTCCGTGTAGATCCTCCCTTCCCTGCTCTCTTTTACTTCCACGGTTTTGTTCTTCCGGTCGATTGAAAGCACTTCGCTGAAGGTTCGAACATCGACATGATAATGCGCTTTAAACTCCCCGGCAGTCGTTACCAGCAGATCATCACGATCTTTTATGCTTTCCCCGATATAATAAGGCAGTCCGCAATTTGCAAAAGAGATGAATTCTCCTCTTTCAAAAATAATGATCTCGGCTTTTTCGTTCAGTCTTCTGGCTCTAGCTGCTGCCGTTGCTCCGCCGGCCACTCCTCCAACGATTAAAAGCTTAACAGACATGGTCCTCCTTTTTCTTACGAACCGAATTCAACACAGCTAGATCTTTTTGTTATAAAGGCGCAAACTGTTGCTTACGACGGAAATGCTGCTGCCGGCCATCGCAAGCGCGGCAAGAATCGGATGCAGCTGCCTCAAGAAGACAGGAACAATCTCAAACGGCGCCAGTACTCCGGCAGCCACCGGAATAAGGATAAGGTTATAAAAAAACGCGAAAAAAAGGTTCTGCTTCACGGTGCGCATGGTTTCCCTGCTGATCCGGATTGCAGTGGATATGCCGGTCAGGCTTCCGCCCGAAAGAATCACTCCGGCAGTCTCAATTGCCACATCGGTTCCGGTTCCGATCGCGAAACCGACATCTGCCTGCGCAAGTGCGGGGGCATCATTGATGCCATCCCCGACCATTCCGACCTGTTGACCCGTGCCCTGAAGTTCCCTGATCTTGACTGATTTTTCTTCCGGGCGCACTTCCGCAAAGATTTCATCGATATCCACTTCAGAAGCGATGGTCTGGGCGGTTCTTACATTGTCTCCCGTCAGCATGAAAACGCCAAGCTTCAACTCATGAAGCTGCTGGATTGCGCGTTTTGAATCAGGCTTAAGAAGGTCGGAAACGGCAATCAGGCCGCATATCGCATTTTCCCGCATCACAACCATTACGGTCCTGCCTTCTGCCTGAAGCTCCCCGATCTGCGATGACGGAAACCCTGCGATACCTTTTTCGGCATTATCCGCATCAATATCCTCGCCCGAAAACCATTTCGGTTTCCCGACCCGAATCCATTCACCATCAATCCGCGCCTCCACACCGAAACCGCTTACAGCTTTAAAATCTTCCGGTTCGGAAAGATCGATATTTCTTTGAACCGCTTCCCTGACTACCGCCTTTCCAACAGGATGCTCCGATCCTTTTTCAACAGACGCCGCAATCCTGAGAAGATGCGTATCGGTTTCACAAGCCGTTTTAAACGGATATATGCCTGAAACAGAAGGTTTCCCCATGGTGATGGTTCCGGTCTTGTCCAGGACAATCGTGTTGAGTCTTGTCGCTTTTTCAAGCGCCTCGCTGTTCTTGAACAGAATCCCTTTTTCCGCGCCCTTGCCGGTTCCGGCCATGATCGCCGTCGGTGTGGCAAGCCCTAAAGCACAGGGGCAGGCAATAAGGAGAACCGCCACCAGCCGTATCATCGCCGGAACAAACTCGCCTGCAAGGCTCCACCATAAAACAAAGGTTATGACTGCGATGCCGATAACGGCGGGGACAAAAACGGCAGCGACACGATCCGCCATTTCCTGAACCGGAGCCTTGCTTCCCTGTGCCTCCTGCACCAGCCGTATAATCTGAGCCAGGGCGGTTTCTTTTCCTACCCGGGTGGCCCGAAACTTGAGCCTCCCTTCACCATTGACGGTTCCGCCGACTACCGGATCATTCACCGTCTTATCCACCGGCAGAGGCTCTCCGGTCAGCATCGATTCATCCACCGAGGACGAACCCGCCAACACCGCACCGTCCACGGGAATCTTCTCGCCCGGACGGACGACAACCGTATCCCCGACCTTGACAATGGTCAGCGGAACCTCTTTTTCCACACCATCTTCGATGATCGTGGCAAATCTGGGACGGAGGCCGATCAATTTCCGGATTGCGCCCCCTGTTTTTCCCTTGGTGCGGGATTCCAGCATTTTGCCCAGTTTGATCAAGGTAATGATAACGGCTGATGTCTCAAAGTAAACATGGCCGTCCAGCATGGGAAGGACAAGAATGGCAACCGAATAGAAGTAAGCGACCGACGACCCCATCGCAACAAGGAGATCCATATTGGCACTTCCATTTTTAAGACTTTTTATGCCGCCGGTATAATAATCCCATCCGGTATAAAACTGAACCGGTGTCGCCAGCGCGCAAAAAACCCAGTTCACAACCGGTGAATGACTCCAGGCTCCGATCAAACCAAAGTCACGCCCCATGCTCAACAGAAAAAGAGGCAGTGAAAAGAGCAACCCGACGGCAAACTTACGGGTCTGTTCTTTTATCTCTCTATCCCGTGCGGCTTGTTCAACATCTTCTTCTGCCGGATCATCCGAAAGAATGGTTCCATATCCGGCATTTTTTATGGCTTCCGCAATATCATCCAGGCTCGAAAGTCCTGGAACAAACTCCACCGTCAGCCGCTCAGTCGCAAAATTAACAGATGCTTCAAGAACCCCCGGAACTTTTTTATTGACCGCTCTTTCGATGTTTGCCGCACAGTTGGCGCAGGTCATCCCGGTTACCGGAAATTCCTTTTTGATCCTTGGGACATGGTACCCGGCGCCTTCAATCTTTCCGACAATCTCTTTGATTTGAACCTGTTTCGGAAAAAATTCGATTACCGCATGTTCTGCGGCGAAATTAACGGTTACCCGTTGAATCCCATCCAGCTTTTTGACATTTCTTTCAACCGAAAGCGCGCAATTGGCACAGGTCATCCCGGTGATCGGCAATGTAATCGTATGGTGTGTCATAATACGTCCATTTATTTTGCATCGGTTGCGGGAAGACGAAAAATCCGGTCACGCCAACAGGTGATGAACACTTTGATACAACCCGCAGTAAGGTTGTTGAGTCCTTGGAAGGGATTTTGAAACCGCAGGAAAAAACAGCATCACTGTTCCGCAGGATAGTTAATCTCCTTCAGTAAATCCTTGATCGTCTCCAGAGTGGCCGGGGATTCCCATTCAACCTCAATGCTTCTGTTTTCCGGACTGCCCTCAACAGCCTTCACACCTTCAAGTTCCCGCAATTCATTTTTAATGGTCATGACGCAATGACCGCATGTGATATTCGGGATTGAAAAACGCTGTTTTTCCATGAGTCACACCTCCACGAAAAACTATTAAACCCAAAATCGATCAGCCTGCCCGACCGTCATCGCAGACACCATCCTCATTTCCGGCTCTGGAATGCTCGGCTGTGGAGGAGGTTGTACAGACATCCTTTTTTAACTTCACATCACCCCTTAAAACATCGAGCACCGATTCATAGTCCGGCTCATTTTTCAACTCCGATACCAGTTTTGAAAAAATTACTTTCCCCTTTTCATCCAGCACAACAACCGCCCGTGCCAGAAGACCTGCCAGAGGTCCCTCCACCATCCGAACACCGTAATTGTTTCCAAACTCGCGGTTCCGCAGCTCCGAAACCAGGACCACATCTTTCAGCCCTTCTGCTTCGCAAAAACGGGAATGCGCAAAGGGTAAATCAAGAGAAACGCACAGTACCACCGCATTGGGGAATTTACTGATCTCCGCGTTAAACCTGCTGACAGATGCCGAACATACCGATGTATCCACGCTGGGAAAAATATTCAGCACCACTTTTTTTCCGACAACATCCTTTAAGGAAATGTCGGTCAAATCCGTTTTTGTCAACAGAAAATCAGGAGCTTTCGATCCGACTTTCGGCAACTCACCGATCGTATGTACCGCTTCACCGCCAACTGTTATTCTTGCCATCTTCTTCTCCTTCTCAAACCTGTTTCCATTTCGATCGATTCAATATTGTTATAATGAATTCAATCACGTTCATACCAGAATTAAGGGATATCCTGCTCCGTAAAATATTCAATCACAAGGATGAAAGCACTTCCTGAAGCTTTCCAGGATCATATTTTCGATTAACAAGGGGGCCGTCTTTCAGCATGCCGATTCTTTCCGTAAAGGAGGGGGCTTCCTTCCGGTATATGATTCCGGTCGGTATCCTATCCCCCCACTGGAAAGACAGGCTTATGGCTTTTTGAAGATCATCCGGCATGTAGTCTTCTTCCTGCAAATCATAGACCCGCTTTTTATACCACGCAAATGTGTTAATTTGATTAAATGAAACACAGGGCTGCAGAATATCAATCAAAGCAAGCCCGTTAAACTTCATTCCCGCCTGTATCAATCTGCTGAGCTGCGCTTCGTTTCCGGGAAAGCCCCGTGCCACGAATCCGGCTCCCAGTGATAGTGCGACTGCCAGAGGATTAAAGGACTCCATTACAACACCGTGTGGCTGAACTCTTGTCACCATTCCCATGTCCGACGTCGGCGATGCCTGTCCCTTGGTAAGGCCGTAAACCTTGTTGTTGTGAACCAGAAGCGTCAGATCCACGTTCCGCCGGATCGCGTTCATAAAATGATTGCCGCCTTCTCCATAGCAGTCGCCATCACCCGAATTCACGACAATATTCAAATCATGGTTTGCCATCTTGGCGCCTGTAGCCAGGGGTAAGGCCCGGCCGTGAAGAGCATGAAACAGGTTACACTTTAAAAAATGAGGTGTTTTGGCAGCCTGTCCGATTCCGGAAACGATAAGGAGCTTTTCCGGTGGAATATCGAGATTTACAAAGGCATCCTTCATGGATGCGAGAATACCAAAATTCCCGCACCCCGGGCACCATTTGTTTTCATAGTCGCACTCATAGTTTTCTACGGTTACCATGATGTCACTCCCTATGGTTCAATTTTTTAATTCAAATGCCCTTTGACCCCTCTGACAATTTCATCCGGGAAAAACGGACGTCCGTCATATTTCAAAACCGAACCTTCGCTGACAAGCCCGGTTTGCTCTCGAATCAGTCTGCCGAGCTGGCCGGTGGAATTCTGCTCGACAACAAAAAAGGTTTTACAGGAGGAAAGCGCCTGCTGAACCAGATCCGACCGGAAAGGCCAGATGTCCGCTATATGAACACACCCCGCGCTGATTCCATCGGCCCTCAGCAGATCCACGCTCTCCCTTATGGGCCCCTTGCTGGAACCCCAGCCTACAAGAAGCATTTCGCTTTCACCATGAACGGTTTCAGGCGGCCGCATCTCCTCCAGCATCGCCGGAATCTTGGCGTTTCTTTTGTTCACCATATTCACGCGATCTGTGATGGCTTCACTGATATGGCCGTCCTCGCTGTGTTCATTGCCGGATACCAGCACAAGCGCTTTTCCGCTGCATGGCAATGCACGGGGGGAAATTCCGCTCGAAGTCTTGGCATACCTTCGGTATTCGGAAGGTGAACCGATCTGATCGTCCTGGACCACGTAGCGCTCAATTTCACTGGGAGCGGAAAGCGGGCGTTCGACGATATAGAGAGAATCATTTAAGGTTTGATCGGTAAGGACAATGGCCGGAACCTGGTACTTATCCGCCAGATGAAAGGCTCTTGCCGTCATCTCAAATGCTTCCTCCGGCGTTCCCGGAGCAAAAACAAATCGCGGAAACTCATCCTGAGAGGCATGGATCACAAACAGGAGATCCCCCTGCGCGGTACGGGTTGGAAGACCGGTCGCAGGCCCGGGCCTCTGGGCGTTTACAATGACAATCGGGATTTCGGTAATTCCCGCAAGGCCAAGGCCCTCGGTCATGAGACAAAAACCGCCTCCGGATGTTGAAGTCATGGCGCGCACTCCGGCAAAAGAAGCACCGATCACCATGTTGACTGCAGCGATTTCATCTTCAGCCTGCTCCACAAAAAGCGGAAAATTATCCGACAAGGATACAAGGTGGGTCATAATGCCTGTTGCCGGTGACATGGGATAAAAAGCGGCTACCCGGCAATCACCTGCCAGAGCTCCCAGGGCAATCGCTTTCGAGCCATCCAGTACCGAACCCTTTGGATCGCCGAGCTTCCAGGTAAACGACCAGGGGAACTCCGCATCCTTGACAAAATCGTATCCGAGTTTCGCGGCGGAGAGGTTCATCTCCAGCACATCATCGTTTTTACTTTCGAAACGATCTTTCAGAATGGACTCAAACAGCTCAAAAGGCGCGCCCAGAAGTCCCAGACATGCCCCCGCGGCAACTGTATTCGCGGTAATCTTCTTTCCGGCCTTGACAGCAAGATCGTCCATGGGAACGGACAGCAGATTTTCTTTCGATTCTCCCTTGGCATCCATCATGGATATCCCGCCCGGCACAAGCTCATCTTTGTACGAATCATATATTGTCTGATTCAACGCGACGAGCAGATTCACCCCGTGATGGGGTGCATGTACTGGCGTATCGCTGATACGAATCTGGAAAAAACTTTTTCCTCCCCGGATCCGCGATTCAAAATCGTTTATGGCCATAACATAAAGCCCGGCTTTATGACACACGAGGGTAAGGAGATCTCCAACGGTCTGAATCCCCTGGCCCGCTTCGCCTCCTATCTTTACCGTAATATCTACCGCCATAAAATCTCTCCTTGCATTATGATATTTTGTCTGGACTCATAGGATCGCTTTTCCAATCTTTCTTCCAAACTCGATACAGGCATCAATCCCTTCCGGATCGGGCACATACTGAATTTTGATACCCGGATCAACGATTTCAAATTTCATCTTCTCCAGTTCGTCTCGAATAAGACCTACGGATTCACCGCTCCACCCGTAAGATCCGAATGCCGCAGCGATTTTATTTTTCGGTTTCAGGCCTTTCATATATGTCAAAAAATCGCTGACTGTCGGGTACAGGTTGTTGTTCAGGGTCGGTGATCCGACAATAACCGCCTTTGAATCCATGACCTCCGTCATCACATCGCTTCGATGACACGTGCGAAGGTTCATTGGGCGGGCATCAACCCCTTCATCCGCGATTCCCTGTACAATTTTATCAGCCATGATCTCCGTGCTGTGCCACATGGTATCGTAGATGACAACGGCTTTTCTTTTCGGCTCCTGCCTGCTCCACCGGGAATACGCCTCTATAATCTTTCCGGGATCCTTTCGCCAGATGATGCCGTGATCCGGACAGATCATGCTGATTTCCAGGCCCAGTTTCTGAACCGTTTCGATCAGCTTCAGCACTTTGGCTGAATACAGCAGGAGAATATTGGCAAAATATTTTTTTGCGTGGGGCATGATGGCGTCGCCGATCTGATCATCGAACTTTTCAGGCCCGGCATAGTGCTGTCCAAAACCATCCGATGAAAACAAAATTTTGTCTTCCGGAAGATAGGTAAACATGCTGTCCGGCCAGTGGAGCATTCGGGTTTCCAGAAACTTCAATGTTCTTTTCCCGAGACTCAATTCCCCTCCGTTTTCCACAGCGCGGTAGTCCCATTTCTGAGCAAAATGCTGAGCAAGATTTTTCTGCCCCATCTGCGAGCAGTATATGGGTTTGTCTTCTCCGATTCTATGCATAACCCGTGGAAGCCCTCCGGAGTGATCCATTTCCGTATGGTTGCTGATAACAACGTCGATCTTTCCGGGGTCAACGATTTCAGAAATGTTATCCAGCAGTTGTTCGGAGAACTCTTTTTTTACGGTATCGATCAGGGCGATCTTTTCATCGACGATCAAATACGCATTGTATGTCGAGCCGTTGTAGGTTGAATATCCGTGAAAATCACGAATATTCCAGTCTACAGCGCCGACATTGTAAATCCCTTCCGCTATTTTAAGTCGTTTCATTTTAAATCCTTTTACAGAAAATTCAGGACACAGACCGATCCTTGGGATGATTTCAAGGATCAATCTGTGCCCTATAGGGATAACCTGTTATTCTTCTTTTGAAAAATCATCCTTTGAAGCGCCGCATATCGGGCACTCCCAATCATCGGGCAGGTCTTCAAACGACGTCCCCGGAGCAACCCCATTATCCGGATCCCCTGCGGCAGGGTCGTAAACATATCCGCAAACATCACATACATACTTGTCCATTCGTTACCTCCTTTTGGGTTGGGATTGTTAACTGCTACCATACCATCAATTGTCTGAACCTTTCTGCCGTATCGAGAGTATATCAAAAGGCATGCCAGAATTGGTTCAAAAATTGTGAATTCAGGATTTCCGGAGATAAATGGCTTCTATCCTGCTGAAAATGAAGAAGTCCTTTAATCCATCGATCCCTGAATTCTTGAATTTCGCGCTTCCTCGATCTTCTGTTTGTGATACAAGGCTGTCTCAAAAGAGATCTTTTGATTCTTTCATCATCGGTTTAATCCACGGTGCGATTTAACCAAAATCATCAAAAGCGATTGCTTCCGGATCAACCCCCAGGCTGTCCAGCATTTTCATAATTGCTTTGAGCATCATGGGCGGTCCGCAAAGATAGTACTCGACTTCCGATGGGTCCGGGTGAGTATTCAGGTATTCGTCATGAAGGCACTGATGAATAAAACCGGTCAGTCCTTCCCAGTTATCCTCGGGCTGAGGATCGGACAGGGCAACATGGTATGAAAAATTTTCAAACTTCTCCTCCAGCGATCGAAAGTTTTCGTCATAAAACATTTCCTGTTTTGATCTGGCGCCATACCAGAAAGTCATCTTCCGTTTTGTTCCCACCGCGTTCAACTGGTTGAAAATATGAGACCGCATGGGTGCCATGCCGGCGCCGCCACCGACAAAACACATCTCCTTTTCCGTATCTTTTACAAAAAACTCACCGTACGGACCACTTAACGTCACCCTGTCACCTGATTGCAGACTGAACACATAGGACGATCCGACTCCGGGTGGGGCTTCCGGAGCATCAGGCGGCGGTGTCGCAAGTCTGACGGTAAACCGGAGAAATTCTGTTTCATAAGGAGCGCTGGCAAGGGAATAGGCCCGGTAAACCGGTTCTTCGGACTGTGCTTTCAGCTTTCGAAGGTCAAACTTTTCCCAGGCAGCGTTAAAGCGTTCCGCCACATCAAACTCCTTAAACGTGACTTCATATTCAGGGATATCAATCTGCATATATGCACCGGCCTGGTAAGTTAATTCTTCCCCCGGATCAAGCTTCAAAACAAGATCTTTAATAAAGGTTGCCACATTCTGATTAGAGACGACGGTTGCATGGTATTTTTTGATGCTGAAAATTTCATCCGGAATCCGGATCTGCATTTCTTCTCTGATCTTGACCTGGCAGGCCAGACGAATATTCTCCTTTATTTCCCTTCGTGAAAGATGCGGCAGTTCGGTGGGAAGCAGATCTCCTCCCCCTTTCTCCACCCTGCACCGGCACTCGCCGCATGATCCGCTTCCTCCGCAGGCGGAAGGAAGGAAAATATCGTTGCTCACCATGGCTGCCAGAAGGGTTGATCCGAGTGCGACCGTAATACTTTTATCCCGGTCATCGTTTATGGTAACCAGGATATCGCCTTTTTTTACAATTCTGGCTTCAACAAAAAAAAGTATGCCTAAAAGAGAAAAAACAACCATTGAAAAAACAGCGATACCGATCAGATATGTCAATTATGCCTCCAGAAGCCTGTTTTTTTCTTTACTACCTGACCCATCAAACCTCCGCTGTCACAGTGTAATCCCTGAAAACAACATAAACGCCATGGCCATCAGCCCGGTAACAATCATGGTAATACCGTAGCCTTCGAGCCCTTTGGGAACATTCGCATACCGGAGTTTCATCCGTATCGCCGCCATGGCCACGATGGCAAGCATCCAACCCACTCCTGATCCGAATCCAAAAACCGTCGACTCCCAGAAGGTATGATTTCGTTCAACCATAAATAGAGAAGTCCCAAGAATCGCACAGTTTACGGCGATAAGCGGCAGGAACACCCCCAGCGCCGTATAGAGAGCCGCGGAAAACCGGTCGATCATCATCTCAATTGCCTGAACCATGGTCGCGATGACAACGATAAACATCACCAGCTTCAGATAACTCAGATCGATGTCCGGAAAACCGGCCCACGAAAGTGCTCCCGGTGCCAGCAAGAAATGATAGATCATCCAGTTTACGGGCGTTGTTATGGTAAGCACAAAAACAACCGCGAATCCGAGACCGATCGCTGTATCAATATTTTTTGAAACGGCGACAAAAGAGCACATGCCCAGAAAATAGGCCAGCAGAATATTGCCCACAAAAACCGAATTTAAAAAAATATTGACCAGGTCACTCATCCTTGTCTCCCTGAAAAACCAACCGGCAGTTCCTCAACTGCATCGAACCAATCAATCTCCGGCCAGATAGCGCTGAAGCCAGACCAGAAGGCCGATAATGATAAACGCCGCAGGCGCCAGGAGCATAAAGCCCATATCCTCATACCCGGAAGCGTAAAAGGATTCCGGTATAATCTTGACACCAAAAAAATTCCCGGAACCAAAAAGTTCACGAATAAAGGCAACCGTAACCAGAACGGCGCCGTAGCCGGCCCCGTTGCCGATTCCATCGATGAATGCCAGATGCGGCGGATTGGAAAGGGCGAAAGACTCGGCTCTTCCCATGATAATACAATTTGTTATGATCAGGCCTACAAACACGGAAAGCTGCTTGCTGATCTCGTAGTAATAGGCGCGCAAAAACTCATCCGCCAGAATAACTAGGGTTGCGATAACGGAGAGTTCGATCAGGATACGAATGTTCCGGGGCACATAATTCCGCATCATGGAAATGATCAGACTGGAAAACGCAACGACGAAAGTCATGGCCAGGCTCATCACGACGGCGGTTTTAAGCTGTACCGTAACCGCAAGGGCGGAACATATACCCAGCATCTGAATGGAAATGGGATTCGCGCCCCAAATGGGTTCGATCAGTGTTCTATAGCTTTTTCGTTTTGTTATCTTCATCTCTGGCACCACGGAGTGTTTTGATTTGTCTTGCAGTAGCTGCGTATATTCCTGAATTTCACCGATACCGCCTCATAGTTCAGGAGAATATCCTTCAACCCTGTTGTTAAAAATTGTCCGGTCAGCGTTGCACCGCTGATACCATCCACATAATTGCTGCTTCGCTCCTCCGGAACGTTGTCCTCTGCTTTTCCTTTTGCGATTGAAATGGACGCGAAGTCTCCGGAAGGCCCAATGATTTTCTTGCCCACAAAATTATTCTGAAACCAGCCCTGTTCGATCTCCCCCCCCAGTCCGGGGGTTTCGGAATGCTTATAGACCGTAAATCCGGTAATGGTTACGCCATCATTCTTGATCGCGATATAGCCTAAAATTTTTCCCCACAGACCCCGGGTATCAACCGGAATGATATAAGCCTCTATTAAACCTTTCGGGTTGATGTAAAGATAGACCGGCAGTCCCTGCTTTTTCTGCGGGGTACCCTCACGGTTTTCTCCCAGCAGATCCCCCTTTTCATCGACCAGCAGCCGGGAAATATTTTTCTCATAGATGCGATCGATCTGAGCGGCAGAGTACTGCTCCTGCTTTTTTATCAGTCCCACTGATTTCAGGATATTCTTCCTTCGATCACTCATGATATTTTGCTGCTGAATTTTCTTCAGACCATTCGATGCGGCGGTAAGCAGCGTGCCGCACACCAGACATAAAACCGTGGCAAATATTATGGATCGAGACCTGTCAGACATTTGCAATCCTCTTTTTAAGCGTCAGCTTGACCTCAACATGGTCCAGCAATGGCGAAAACAGGTTCATAAAAAGAATAGCCATCATAACCCCCTCCGGATAGGCAGGATTGAAAACCCGAATCAAAACGGTCAACACACCGATGGCAAAACCATAAACCCATTTCACATGATCCATTCCCGGTGCTGAAACCGGGTCTGTTGCCATATACGCAATTCCAAAGGCAAAACCACCCATAATCAGATGATAGAATGCCGGCAGGGCCATCCATGGATTTGCCTGCGGTCCCGCGAAAAGATTCAACACCAGGCCGGTCAGGAGTACACCCAGGATTCCTCCTGCAATGATCCGGTAGGAAGCGATTCCCACCAGAACCAGAATAATCGCACCGACAAGGCAGCACAGCGTTGAAGTGCCTCCGATGCTTCCCGGATATCCTCCAACAAAAAGCTTAGCAGCCGTAAAACCTGCTTTTTCAAGAGCGTCTTGTACATTATCTCCGACAACGGTCAGATTTGAAAGAGCAAGGGGAGTGGCTCCGGTGACTGTATCCACGGCCTCTTTTGCCAGACTTCCGGTCGCGACCCAGACGGAATCACCCGACATTTTTGTGGGATAAGCAAAAAACAAAAATGCCCTCCCGGTAAGGGCCGGATTAAAAATATTACGCCCGGTACCGCCGAATACTTCTTTTCCGATGACAACACCGAAAGAAATTCCAACAGCAGCCTGCCAAAGCGGGATAGCCGGGGGCAGTGTCAGCGGAAACAGGAGTCCGGTTACGAGGAATCCTTCACTGATGGGGTGTTTCCGCAAAGACGCGAACAGAATTTCCCAAAAAAAACCAACCGCATAGGATACAATTATTAGCGGAAGAACCAGTAAAACGCCCTGAAAAAAAACCGTTGGAAAATCAAGAGACATGCCTGTCGCTTTGCAGAACTGCCATCCGGTATTATAAATTCCGAAAATAAGCGGCGGTATCAATGCGAGGATGACGAAACTCATAAAACGCTTTAAATCGAGACTATCCCGGACAAAAGGACTGTTCGTTGTGAGATTGCCCGGAAAAAAGAAAAACGTTTCCGTTGCCTCAAACAGCGGACGAAGCATTCTGAGTTTCCCTTTCTCTTCAAAATGCTTTCGCTGAGAATCGAAAATTTTCTGAATCTGTTTCATAGGGGTTCCGTTTACACTTTTTCCTTATAATAGTCATGCTTTGCTTTTTTCAAGGCCTCACAGATTTCAATCTTGGAAGGGCAGACATAGGTACACAGCCCGCATTCCACACAATCAAGAAGACCGTGAGACAATGCTTCTTCAACGGAATCCGCTCCAACACACTTCAAGGTAAACTGCGGCAGGATATCCACCGGGCAGATTTTCGCGCACGTGCCGCAATTCACGCAGGCCCTCTCTTCACCATGCATCCCGCTGTCGGAATCAACATTTTTTTTATAAAACACAGACAGGAAGGTTCGAGAAAAGCTGGGTTTTTTAAATCCGGGCCGCAAGAATCCAAACAATTCCGCTTCATCGCCATCGGGAATCCGAATGAGCGAGGTCTCATACAATCCAAGGTAAGAGCTGCTTTCCAGCGCATATCCGGTGAACAGACCCCCTGCAATGCATCGCTCCCCCGGAAGGATCTCCGCTACCAGATCCTGAACCGGGACTCCAATCCGGGTCAAAAAATGTCTTCTCTTATCCATGAGGCTTCCGCCTGTCGCGACGATTCTTTCCGTCACATATCTTCCGGTCTTGAGAAATCCGGAGATCATCAGAAGATCCTGGCCGGACAGATACCAGCTCAGATTTTCATCAGAAGATTTTTTGGTATGGTATAAAAGAACACCCGGGTCATTTGCCGGATATCGGCCGGAGACCTGATGGGTTATCCAGTTTTCAACTCCCTTACCCGCGAAGTCACATGCGGTTACATGGACATGTTCCACCAGTTTTTTGAGGATCTCCAGTCCAAACGCGAAAAGATCCTCCTTTCCCTTCAGATAGACGGACGGGGAGGGCTGAAATGGATCCTGGCCGCCCAGGGTAACCCAGATGGAAGACGGACGGACATCCGGGTTTGCGATATCCCGGAAAGGGAGTTCCCGGATCAGGGGCCATACACCGCTCTGCCGTAAAATCCGTATCAGCTCTTTCCTGTCCAGCGCATCAAAATCTTCTCCCGTTATCTTCCGGAATTCTTCAACCTGCTCTTCGGCATCCAGTTTGATCAAAATTTCTCGAATAACCCGCCGGGGACCATAATTGATTTCAACAATCTCTCCGCCTCCGGGAGAAAGAAACTTCAAATCCGTGTTGCGTTTATCTTCAAACAAAGCCGTGCCGATTTTAACGAAATCTCCAACTTTTACCAGCAGCCTCGGCTTGATAAACGCGATGCGGTCGGGCAATACAGCCACATGAAGAGGGCGTTTCAGGGTTTCCAGTTCTAAGGAAGGGGCCCCGGTTATATTCAGATTATACCCTTTGGAAACCTTTACAGCGATCATAAAAACCTGTTTTTTCACGTTTCAGTTTGAAGATGATTTTTTCAAAAAAAAGCGGCATTTTCAGCCGGAACAGCCGGAATCATAAACACCGTTGAACCAAAAAATCCAAATCCCCTCTTCGTCGTTCTAATTTTCTTGCAGCATCATCAGGAATTAACGCTTAAAACTGGATCTCAGGTTGATTTCCCACAAAAAGTCCGACTGCTCTTCCGACATCGGAATACGCCTTTTCCCGATCATAGTAGGCGGCAGTTGACCTTGTTCTTGCAGAATTCCTTGTCAATTCCGCTTCCAGGTATCGGGTGATCGTCACGGAACCGCCGTCATACTGTTTTTTTACCAATTGAAGCGATTCTTCGGCCATCTCTACACTGCTCCTTGCGACTTCCAGCCTTGCTTCCGCTTCTTCCAGTCTCAGATAGGCGGTTTTTACATCGAGCTTCACTTCCAGAAGCGTTTTACGGTCAGCGGCCAGCAACTCTTCAAGGGCGGCCGACGCTGTTTCTTTATTCGATTTGGTCGAGAACCCCGTAAAAATATCCCAGTTCAGGACAATTGCGGCCATCCAGTTTTCTCGATCTTTTTCATATTCAAAATCCGAATCGTCAAAATAGTATTTTCCCTGGATATCCACCGTTGGAAGATAGCCGGACCGCGCGATATCCAGAGACATCCGTGCCTTCTCCAGGTTTTTACGGACTTTTTTCAGTTCCGGCCGGTTTTTTATCGCTTCCAGAACACAGAAAGAAAAATCATTTGGTAGTGGAATGGATGATGGGGATTCTTGACGCAGAATAATATCCTTTTCCACGGATACACCCAGAAGATTGGCGAAAACAGCACGAGCGATCTTCTGCTGATTGTTGCTTCGGACCAGATCCTCATTCGCCTGCGCAAGCCGGACTTTGAGCGAAAGGATGTCCGACTTCAATACGCTGCCCCCTTCAAAGCGAATCATCATAATCCTGAGCTGTTCGGAAACGGTGGCTACGGATTCTGTTGCAATCTTGATGTAATCCTGCGCGGCAAGCAAATTATAATAGCTCTGTATTACGGAGGCCACCAGGGCATTTTCAACAGCCCTTCTGTCCATGCGCTGAATATCAAGGTCGTTTCCGGCTATCCTTCGTTGCAGGATATCCCGGCCGCCATTGTATACATTCATTCCAGCCCGGACTCCGGTTTCAAAATTGTCATAATGACCTGGATAATTGAAATCGGTTCCTGCCGCAAACATGCGCTGGTCAATTGTTTTGAAAAGATAGGAGGAGGGCGCGTCACCCTGGGAGTATTCGGTGTAAAATCCGAGGTAAGGGTAAAAAAGAGAATCCGTTCTGCTGAACATGGCTTCTGCCTTGCGAATTCTTGCAGCAGCCATGTTGTTATCCGGGTTGTTGGCAAGAGCGATCTGGACAGCTTCTTTCAGGGTTATCGGTCCGTCCAGGATACAGCTGCCTTTTTCAGAACTGTTTTCTGCCGCACTTAACCTGCAAACCATATCCGCATATTCATTCTGGATATGATCGTATGAATACTTTTTTCCGGAATAACATCCGGAAATCACCAACAGGGAAAATATAAAGATATATGTCCGTAACAAATAGAGATGAATCAGTATTTTCATTACAGCACCTAGTCCGGATCATCATTGCTTTTGAACGGTGGAACGGTGAGTGTATATTTTTAATGGAAGACTTTACTAAAAAGTCTATACCATATCAACCATCTTTTTACCAATCTTTCCTTGATTCATTTCCTCTGAAACAGGCGTAAGGCCCCTTTCCATCGTCAGAGAGAAGAATACCGTTCATAAGCTGTTTGAAGAAGCCAGGAAAAATTCGGAAAAAGAAAAGGTGAAACGTGGGTGTAAAACCTTTCATAAAATTCTCTTAAAATGATTACGCTACTGCATGCATATGGTTAATCAATTCTTTGGCTTCAACCGTTGCTATGCCGGAATTGATATCAGACATGGCGTAGGGTATGATTAATTTGTTATTATGAATTATCGCACCGCAAGTATAAACAACATTGGGAACATATCCCTCGCGCTCCTTCTCACGCGGGACAAGCAATGGTTCATCCAGGCGGGCGATGATTTTTGAAGGCTCTTCAAGATCAAGCAGCATAGCGCCAATGCAATACTGACGCATGGGCCCGACACCGTGGGTGAGAACGATCCAGCCTTCATTCGTTTCGAGGGGGGAACCACAGTTGCCGACCTGGAAAAATTCCCATGGATATTCAGGCTCCTGGAGGATTTGGGACTCTTGCCAGAAATGGATATTGTCTGAAAACATGATATGATTGTTTTCACCGTCCTGACGCGAGAGCATGGCATAGCGGCCGCCGATTTTCCGCGGGAAAAGTGCCATGCCTTTGTTATGTACTGCCTTCCCGTTGAGCGTTAACACATTGAATTTTATGAAATCCCTTGTTTCAATCAACTGCGGTAAAACCGTAATGCCGTTATAGGCTGTATAGGTTGCATAATAAGTGACTTCTTGCCTGTCATCGAAAAATTGAACGAACCGGGCATCTTCAATGCCCCTGCTTTCGTTTTTCGAAACGGGAAAGATCACCCGTTCGGATATGCGGTGATCGGCGTGAAAACTGACCTCATAATTGGAATTTGCCAACCACCACATGACCTCAAAGATTCTGTTCTGGAGCGCTTTGGAAAACAATGGTTTTGTGCGAAGCAGCCCAATTTTTTCCAATAACTCTTTATACATAAAATCTTCCGGCAACTGGTTAAGAATATGGGTGGTTATCTCATTATCGGTCCCCATCTCGTTCAGCTTGCGCTGGAAAACATTGCGTTTGTAAACCGGGTCTAACTGGAGATCCGGTGTTTCCACAAAATCACTGATCGGATCGAAAAGGCACGTATTGTGCCGGTCAAGGACACCACTGCGAAATACAATTGACGAAACGTGGCCTTCACCGGTAGCCCGCAGGCTCATGACAAAACGCAAACTGCCTTTTTTCAGATTACGTTGATCCGGATGGGGGACAATGGAAGGGTTGAAAAGCGCGGCTGATTCAATGGCATACTCCTTTGTAAAGTAGGCTCCGATGAGAGCCCTTTGAACATCGCTGAGCATTGTATTCCGGGGAAGATACTTTTTCACCGCATTCAGGGACCGCTCAAAAACATGCCCGATATTTTCGTGCCTTCCATAAAAATCAGCCATGATTTGCGCCATCAGATTTTCGGCTGCCCTGTCCGGCAAGCTCATGATTCGCTGAATTATTTTCGCGATGCGATGCCTCTCAACGGGAAGATGAATCTGGGTGATTACCCGTGATGTATCTCTTAAGATCCTATTTGCCTTTCTTTCAACTTTCAGTCTTCGTTTTTTTTTTGCTCGCATATCATTGTGCCCCGATTGCTATAGGTCTTTCATTACGATAGCGCTTCAATTCCAGCCTATCCCCGAAATTGGTTTTTCGGTCTGCGATTAGCCGTCAATGGTTATCTACAGCGGCGGCCGTGCCGCCGAGAGACAGAGCGTCACCAATTCATCGATCACCGCCGTACCGGCGCACATGACCGTATCCGCGCCGCCCCAGTATATTTTTACCGTACCGTCGTCTTCCGGAACAGCACCGCAGGTAAATACGACATTCGGAACATAGCCGGTTACCTCCCAGGGATCCTCGGGCTGTAATATCCATTGATCGGAAACGCCGATGATATTGGCCGGATCATCAAGGTCATGCAAGGCCGCGCCGAGTCGATATACGGTTCCGGACATTGTCTTAAAAACGCCGTGGTAAATATGAAGCCAGCCCTTTTCGGTTCTAAATGGCGTTGCGCCGGGACCGATTTTCATTTCATCCCAGTGATAGGCCACCGGCTTCATAATCACCCGGGAATCGCCCCAGTGTATGAGGTCGGGAGAATAGGAAATCCAGATCGACCAGGGAGAAATTTCGGAATGCGGCCGGTCCAAACGCACATACCGGTCGCCGAACTTTTCAGGAAAGATGACCACGTTTCGGAGGTCAGCCTGGGTGATCAGAGAAACACGTTCCACTGTTTGAAAATCATTCGTTCGCGCCAGGGCAATCCGCACGCCATGCCGAGAATAGGCGCTGTAGGTCAGCAGATACTCTCCCTCAACAGGGCAAATCCTCAAGTCCTCAACCCCGAATTCCTCATATTCCGCAAAAATGCCGTCCACTGACGGCAATAGAAAAGGCCGTGGATGAACCGAAAATGAAAACCCATCCTCGCTGTCAGCCCGGCCGATGATGGAACGTCCGCTCAGCAGATGCGATCTGAACAGCATAATGTAACGGCCATTGTGTTTGACGATGCCTGCATTGTGAACCGTGGCTACCGGGTATGGCACATCTTTTTTGGTCAGTACGGGGTTTTTTTTAAAACGGGTTATTATCGGATTATGCGTTTTCATAGCGATCTGTCCTGTAAAATTATTTTAAAATCTTATGCCGCCTGTTTCGGTTATCTGTTTGAAAAATTTTCAAGGCGATTTTCTCAGCTTTTCAACGTCCAGAATCATTTCATAAACGTTTATGTATTCATGGATCATGCGGTCGACTGTGAAATGCCGTTCAACATGGCGACGGCAGGTTGCGCGGTCAATCTCTTTAATACGTGCAAAAGCATCAATGGCCTCGTCCACGTTGCCCACCAAAAAACCGTTTTTACCGTTTTCGATCAGTTCAGGCATGCTGCCCCGATCAAAGGCGATCACGGGCGTACCGCAGGCCATGGCTTCGATAACAGAAAGACCGAAAGGCTCATCAAACTGTATTGGGTGCAATAGCGCGCACGCTTTTCCGAGAAGCCGATTGCGGTCTGCCGGTCCGACGCTGCCGGCATAGATTACCTTGTCGTTGTCGATGTGCGGAACGACATATCGGTCATGGTAGGCCTGATCCTGGACAATACCCGCCAATATCAGCTTTTTATTGCAGGCCCTGGCGATTTCAATCGCTTGTCGGGGACCCTTGTCTTCGTGGATGCGCCCGAAAAAAAGCAGGGTATCGTCCGGGGAGGGTTGAAAATCAAACTGCTTGATGTCAATGCCATGATGGATGGTTTTGATATAATCAAGATCCAGGGAACGGTCGGCATCGCTGATGGAAACATAGAATACGCCGGCGTTGTATTTCTTGTAGACCGGGAGAATCCCGGACGATGAAAACCCGTGAATGGTGGTCACCACCGGTGTGGTGGTCAGGCCTGTATAGGTCAACGGCAGGTAGTCAAAGTGGTTATGGATCAAGTCATACCCATCGGCATGCTCAAAGAGTTCTGAAATATGCAGGCTTTCCCAGACTTTTGGTATGAGTGAGCGGTCTTCTTCATAACCCCTCGGGCAAACGGCGTGCAGCGTTCCCCTGGTAAGCGAATCCGCGGTTGCAAACAAGGTTACATCATGACCACGTGCTACCAGTCCCTCGGTTAAAAGGGAGGCTACATTTTCCCAGGGCCCGTAATGTCGCGGCGGTGTGCGCCAGGCAATGGGTGAGAGCATGGCAATGTGCATGACTGATCCTTTTATTAATCGGTTTTCTGTGACGACAATTGATTTAAAACCTCGTCGGCATAGAGCTTCTGCAGTGTCATCACTGAAAGCAGCCAGGCAAGGGACGATTCAGCACCTTCATTCTGGTTGATGCCGTTCGCCATCAACCCATCCCGGCAGCCCCCGGTCTTGGGATCATAGAGCGGCATATTCAGATCATTTTGTCCGAGAAACCAGTTAAAGCACATGGCCGCGTTCTCAAACCATGTATGATCCCGGGTAATATTAAACGCTTCGACACAGGCTTCAATCATGGCATTGGCTTCGACCGGCTGCTGGTCGAAACGGGCTCTGGGTCCGCCTTTTTCATACCAACCGTTGCTGCCGATAGGCACAAAGTGTTTATCTTCGGTTTGGATGGCAAGCAGCCACGTAAGGGATTTGAGTCCCATATCGATCATATCGCTTCTTTGCATCCGGCGGCCGGACAGCAGCAGGGCATGTGCCAGTTTGCCGTTCGCATAGTTTAGCGCGTTCTCAAGCCACGGCCAATCATCGGTTGCATTGTTTTTAAACTGATTGAAAAGCCTGTCGGCAAGAACTTCCCGAATCATGCGCACCTCACTATCGCCGGAAAATCTATGCAGGTAAGCATGCATGCCCACCAGGCAAAAAGCGATTGCGCGGGGCGAATAAAAATTTTCGACCACTCTCAGAGCCTTTTTAAAAAGGGTTGTGCTCATTGCAAGATGCCCAGGATTGTCAAGAAAAACCACTGCTTTACCAAGGCACCAGATCGCTCTGCCATGCGCGTCCTCGGACCCGATCTCCTCCATCCACTGCCGGGAATACGTCATGAAATTACGAAAGCGTCCATTTTTTTCATTATAGGCATACAGTAGAAATCCCAGATAATGACCGCTGAGAATATCAAGTCCCAGTCCGTTTGTCGGCAGGTATTTTTGACTCATGACAGCAACCAGCAGCGCCCTGGCATTATCATCGGTGCAGTAGCCATGGGAGCGATCGGGAATGGTATAGTTGGCATGTTGCAGGATGCCGGTATCATCGGTAAAGGCTTTCAGGTGATCAAGCTTGATCTCCGGGAGTTCGAAATTCGTGATGGCCTTGATGTTTTCAACATAGGAATGCCGGGGACGGGGGTTCCTTGTTCGGTTTTGCCGCACTTCACTGAAGACCTGGAGGTATTTACGGGATACCTCCTTCCAGACTGAATCACGGCTGAACATATAGGCTTTTTTGCGCATGGCGTGCCGTTCGACATCGTTGCCCAAAAGTCCGATGATCTCTTCCGCTATGGCGTCCGGATTGCGGAAAGGTACAATTCGGCCCCGGCCTTCGGCAAGCATCTCGATGGCATACCAGTATGGTGTTGAAATGACGGCTTTGCCTGTGCCCATGGCATAGGCAAGGGTCCCGGAGGTAATCTGGGCTTCATCCAGATAAGGAGTTACGTAGATATCGGCGATGCCGAGAAACTCACACAACTCTTTTATTTCAACAAAACGATTTTGAAAAATGACATGCCTGCCGATATCGAGTTTGTGCACGAGTTGCTGCAGCATGATACGGTATGCATCCCCCTGTGACTTTAGAACATGCGGGTGCGTTGCTCCCAGGATGATATAGACCACATCAGGGTGTTTTTTGATAACCGCCGGAAGTGCTTGCAGCACATTTTCGATGCCCTTATTTGTGGAAAGCAAGCCGAATGTGAGCAGCACCTTTTTGCCTTCCACACCAAACTTGTCTTTGTAGAAGCTTGAATCAATGAATGCCGTATCCGGAATGCCGTGATGGATAAAGGCAATCTTCTCTTCGGGGACCGCATAGATATCTTTAAGGAAATCATAAGCTTTAAGACTCATCACCACCAGCTTGTCGGACAGATCGGACAATTTGCACATGACATCACGATATTCCGGAGCCGGATCTTCCAAAACGGTGTGCAGCGTTGTCACTACCGGCATGCGCAGATCACCTAATAGTTTCAGGAGGTGGCTGCCGGCCGGACCTCCGAAAAGACCGTATTCATGCTGCAAGCAGACAATATCCGTCTGACTGATGTTGAGAAATTGAGATGCGACATCATAATCGGTCAACTTGTTCTGGTTGATCTCAAAGCGCACTTTTCCCGGATATGGATACCCCTCAGGTTTGTCATTCATGGCAACCGCCCAGCAGTGAATATCAGGGGCTTCCGCTGATAAGCCTTCAACCAGATCCGTAGTGAAGGTTGCGATCCCGCACCGGCGTGGCAGATAGTTGCCGATTACGGCAACCGAGTCGATCCCCTCATAATACTTAATAACAGATGTCATAACCGCTACCTTTTTGTTTTATGTTTCTCTTCCATTTTCTTAAATCGATTTCATGTTATCTTTTTTTTGCTTCCGTTTCTCCTTTAGCGTGTCCTTACCTTTTTTCTGTTCTTCTCGTTTGTCTTTATCTTTGTTTTTAGTATGAGTATGTTCTTGTTCTCATGTTAAATTGAATCAAAAACTTTCCTTAACTTCTTTTCGATTGCAGAGGCAATTTTCTCTAATTCAACATTGCCGATCATTTTCATAGCTACTGTTGGTTTGATAATTGAAACAACGGTTTTCTTTTGCTTTTCGTAAATCACAACATTGCAGGGAAGCATCAACCCGATATTTTCCTCAACAAGAATAGCTTCATGGGCGCTTGGCGGGTTGCATGCACCCAATATTATGTACTTTTTAAAGTCAATCCCAAGTTTCTCTTCGAGTTTTTCCGCTACGTTAATTTGTGTCAGAATACCAAAACCTTCGTTTTTCAATTCGTTTGTAACTTTATCCAATGTTTCTTCAAACGAAGCATCAATTTCTTTTGTAAATCCGTAAGTAATCATTTTTCAATCAGCAACATGGTCTTTTTCCTCAGAAATGAATAACCTGCTCATTGTCTCAGCAGCCGCACAGACATGAACTACTCTTTCAGCATCTTTTGAATACTCTTGGAATAGAACTTATCTATGTATTCCTTGACCATCCGGCGGGCGGAAAATCTGGCCGCGTTGCTTTTCATTGCCGCCTTCATCACCTTGACCCAATCCTGCGGAACGCCGCTTTCAGACGTCTTGTAATAAAGCGGTATGATCTCATTTTCCAGAATACGGTAAATCTTTTCGGCATCACTTCCATCCGGGCTCGCAGAACTCGCGTCATGCTCCACAGCCCAACCGTTTCCCCCGTTGAAACCCTCCACCCACCAGCCGTCCAGTATGCTTAAATTCGGCACACCGTTTAAAGCGGCTTTCATGCCACTCGTCCCGCAGGCCTCAAGAGGAGGGAGAGGGGTGTTCAGCCATATATCAACGCCATGCACCAGGTACTGAGCCAATTGCTCGCCATAATCCTCCACAAAGGCGATTCTGCCCCCAAGCTGCGGATCACGGGCCAGGTTGATCAGGTTTTGAAGAAGCCGTTTGCCGGGGTCATCGGCGGGATGGGCTTTGCCTGCAAAGATAATCTGTATAGGGCGCCAGCGATCCTTGAAATGTTTTTTAAGACGATCCAGATCCTGAAAGATCAACAAGGCTCTTTTGTAAGTGGCGAACCTGCGGGCAAAGCCGAGTGTAAGAACCGAGGGGTCCAGAAAGGCACCCCCGGTAAGCATGATGGAGGCGCTGGCATCCCCATTGGCCCAGCGTTGGCGTGTGCGCTCCCTTATAGCATCGATCAGTTTTACCTTGAGCCAGTGATGCGTTTGCCAAAACTCGGTGTCGGGGACGTTGTCAAGCAGCTCCCAACACGCCGGATCATCATGCTGATCCAGCCAACCGGCTCCGAGGTGTTTGTTCAGCAGAAGTTTTATTTTCGGTTCGATCCAGGTGGGCACGTGGACTCCGTTGGTGACGTAATCGATAGGGACCTGATCCTCTGGCACTTCAGGCCACAGGCTTCGCCACATCTTCCGGGAGACCTCTGCGTGCCGTTGGCTTACACCATTCCGGCAGCCGGATAAGCGCAGTGCAAAAGCCGTCATATTGAATCCGGCGTCCGGCTTTTCCGGATGAACTCCCATTTTTAAAAAAGTATCGCGATCAAGACCCAGGGCAGGCCAGTAGGAATGGAAATACCGTTCGATCAATTGGAAGGGAAACACATCGTGGCCTGCTGGAACAGGGGTGTGTGTTGTAAAGATTGTGGAATTGATAATTTTTTCGCGAGCTGCGGCAAATTCGCTGCCCGTTTCCACATGTTCCCTGATACGTTCCAGAAGCGCGAAAGCCGCATGGCCTTCGTTCAAGTGTAAAAGGTAATGATCGATCCCCAGCATCTTGAGCATCTCGGCCCCCCCGATCCCCAGAACAATTTCCTGGCGCAGGCGTTGTTCAAGATCGCCGGTGTAAAGCCGAGCGCTGATTCCTCTGTTCCAGGGGTCGTTGATCTCGACATCCGTGTCCATCAGGTAGAGGGAAACACGTCCGACGGCTACCTTCCAAACCGCGACATGGATGGGCGGATCGGTCAGTGGAATTTTTATGACGAGTTGCTGTCCATTCTCACCCAATACCTTGGAAATGGGCGCGGCCTCGCGGTTTATGGACTCGTCGAGATTCTCCTGCCAGCCGTCATCCCGGATCTGCTGCCGGAGATATCCTTCCGGATACATAAAACCCACTGCCACCAGCGGGATACACAAGTCGCTGCATTCCTTGATGTAATCTCCCGCCAAAAAGCCCAATCCTCCGGCATAGAAGGGTAATGAGCGATGGAGACCGTATTCAGCGGAAAAGTAGGCCACGGCAAACTTATGGTCCCGCGAAACAGGTTCCAGCAGATGGCACTCTTTTTGTTTCATGTACTTACGGAACACATCCATCACATCATCGTACCTGCGAATGTAGTCGGCATCGGCGCCGGCCTTTTTCAGGAGTTCGCGGGGAAACTCCCTGAGCATCTTGTCCGGATTGTGACCGCTTTCCTTCCACGCCTGCCGATCGAGTGTTTTGAAAAGCATCCGCGCACCGGGATTCCAGCTCCACCAGAGATTTTCCGCCAGTTCCTCCAGGCCCGCGAGGCGTTCCGGTAAATGGGGAAAAAGAGGTTGCCTGGTATTCATTTTTTCCATATTTTATATTCTCCTAAACAATGAAGTCGCTATTCTAAGCTCCTCTTTCTGCACACTTTCCTTCTGCGAAAGGAGATGGGCCAAATCATCAAGGACAGTTCGCCGCTCCAAAAGAATTCTACGCACGCATCGAGGACGCGTTCACCTTGTTTTTTTGAATTTCCGGCAGCCCCATTTTCATCATTTCAGAGTGAATGCGCCCAAAGGGCCGATACGGGTCTAGGAGTAACCCCCTTAAATCATGGTCAAATGTTGACTCGACGTCGAGCTGCGGAAAATGACCGAACGTTGGATACGTCGTAAGGGTGATTCCGGTGGACTGGGCCAGGACGGTGCGCCCGTGCTTCACCGGCAAGATGGAATCTTTCTCTCCCCAGAACAGGGCCATGGGGGGGCAGCCCTTGCCCAGATGCGATGCGAATCCTGGAAGCCGTGATGAGCACGAGCGGCGCGCCCGAACCCATCTCGCTCCAAGCTATTGATAACCGTGTACGGTGGTTTTGTGGGATTGTCCAATCATCTCCATATGTGTTGGTTATTTCCTTTTTCCTCTCATTCTGATTCCTGCCAAGCCTGCTATTCCAGTGCCGAAGAGGAGAATGGTGGTGGGTTCCGGGACCGACGCCGGCGCATCGTCGTCGCTGCCGCCGCCGCTGCCGCCGCTGAAGCCGTAGCTGCCGAAGTCTGAGCGGCCGCTACCGAAGTCTTCAGCTGTGTTATTATTGGAAATAAAATTATCTGTCAATGCCACTGCCCCGGTTAGCGCGAAGGCCCTTCCGCACAGAATCTCTGCCCGGGGATCAAGGGTAATGCTCGCAAGAGCAAAAATATTTCCTGCAAACGTTGTGTCTGTCCCCAGAGTCGCGGAGCTGCCGACCTGCCAATACACGCCGCTAAGTGGACCTCCATTTATGATGTCAACAGAAGAGCCGCTTCCGGTCGTGAGCGTACTCCCGATCTGGAAAATGAAGTCCGCATCGGGGTTGCCATCGAAATCGAGAGTGAGTGCTCCTGTCAACTGAGCCGATGAATCAAAATGATAGACACCCGGCGTGAGTGTGGTGTATCCCGCTGAACCCAAATCAACACCAGTATAGTCGTAAACGAAAGGCAAGCCTGATAGTGTATTGTACGCAGATGTTGCATCCGCCAGAGCAAGTTGCGCGACCCCATCATTTATGTGTATCGTTCCTCCGCTGACGGTCCCGTCAGGATAAAAGCCAGTGACCGAAGTCCCTGGCGTCACACCCAAATCCCCGTAGATTTGAGTGGTCGGGTTCGGAGCGCTATGACCATTGGTCACCGTTTCGTAACCCAGGACCGCGAAGCTCTGCGCCGAATCCAGCATTGGCGTGGCCAATCCTGGGGTGGAGGGGAAAAGAAACGCGGCGAATGCCACGATGCCCCAGATAATCAAATAGTTGTGTTTGTGTTTCATTTTGACTCTCCTTTCCTCAAGTTTTTTTCGCCTTCAGTCCATCTGACTGATCGGCTCAATTTTTTTTACTTTTAAAGGTTAGCCGGTATTCTAAGCCCCGGCCGGCTGTTTAGGAGAAGAATGCTGATAAAATCAGCACTGGTAAATGACTGATTAAAAACCGGACCCCCGGTTCTCTTAAAACGAGAATAATAGTGCCGTTATTCACCCTATAAGTTCAATCTTTGTGCCATGTTTCCGACACTCAGAGGCGAATCACCCATCTTTCTGATTTATAAGAATAATTAGTTTAAAAAGCTCATTCAGGGCAGTCATGAACAGCCATATAAGAGGGTCATATTTAACCGGTGGTTATATATGACCCTTTTCCGGCGGTTTTGCTGCTCATGTATAAAATTTGAATCGCTCAGATTAAAATTTAAAACCAATGCCTAAAAGATAGACGAACCGTCCATCATTATAATTATCATCTATTTCATCCGTATCTTCGAAGAGAAATTGATATTCTATACCTCCGGTAATGAACGTCGTGTCATTGACAAAATATTTTACGCCGCCTTCCAGTCCTGCAATAAATTGCTCTTCGACCGACTCACCGTATAAATAGCCGATACTGGCTCCAAGATATGGATGCCAGCGCCCCAAATCAAAATTATAATCGAACGCTAACCGGGTAGAACCATTCCAACTGTCGCGGCCGGGGAGATCGGCATATGAAATCCCTTGCCGCCAAATTGATTCTAAGTTTTGGGTCAAGAAAAGCCCCAGACCGGCTTCGATATTGAACACTGTGCCATCAAAACTTTCATCGCTGGACCCGTTTCCACCCAGTGTCAATTCCAAATCCCCCTGCTTGTATGCCGCCATAGCCGTTGGAACAACAAACAACATAGATACTACCATCAACATGAACATTAATTTTTTCATTTTTTAGACTCCTTAAATATAAATGAAGAGTTGTTTTAAGTTAAATCAAAAAAATGGAATTAAGTTTGCTTGACTCCGGTTACACCTCCCTTCACTGTGTCAGTATTTATTATAAAAATTACTGCCTGAGTTCATTTTCTAAAACAAACCCTGATAAAATTCTTTTATATATGCCTCTCTATACCCTGCCGGACCGTTTCTCCTGGGCATACCCCGCTATTCCGGTCATGAATCGAACCAATTCATAACAGAGCCAACTCACCAGACGCAGCCCAATGGGCTGAATTTTCCAGCTAGTTTGAAGTACTCGCCGTGCCCCGATATCAATGGCACGCTCCAGGCTATACCTCAGTGTTTTGGCAAAGGCTTCATCATCAACAACAACATTTGCTTCAAGAGAGAGCAGCAGACTGAAAGGGTCAAGATTTGAGGAACCCACCGTAGCCCAATGTTTATCAATCACAGCAACTTTAGCGTGCATGAGGCTCTGGTGGTATTCGTAAATCTCAATTCCCGCATCCAGAAAACTGCCATATAGGGCATGCGAGGCATAATGCAGCAATCGATAATCCGCCTTTCCTTGCAACAGCAGTATCACCCGGACACCGCGCCCGGCTGCATCCAAAAGCGCATGACGAAAATTCAATCCGGGTAAAAAGTAGGCATTTGCCAGAATGATTTCAAATTGCGCCTGTTCAATCGCCTGTAAATAGGCATCTTCAATATCGCGGCGATGGCGGACATTATCCCTTACCAGAAAAGCCGCCCGCATGTGACCCTTGGATTCGGTTGAGGGAGATTGTCTGTCGTTTCCCGGGCCCCAGCCAGGACGCAGGCGGGTCCAGACCACCCGCGACCACACCCGGCGGGCGGAAGCATGTATTTTTTTCACCAGCGGCCCCTCCACACTTACAGCGTAGTCATAACGAGGCGATGTTTGGCCAGGCGTATCCATGTCATCGATAATGTTAATCCCCCCGACAAATGCAAACTTCCGGTCCACGACCACAACTTTCCGGTGCAAGCGACGCAACCTCCGGCGCCGCAGCGTCCAGGGCGATATCTTGGGCCGAAACTTCAGCACCATTACGCCGGCCGCCTCAAGATAATCAATCATGGTTTTCGATAAACCTTGCGAGCCGAATCCATCGATCAGAACATGGGTTTTTACACCTCGAAAGGCTGCCCGCCGGAGCGATTCCGCAATGCGTAATCCAATATTATCCTTTTCGAAAATATAACTTTCCAGATAAATTTCATGCACTGCCCGGTCCAGCGCCGCTTCGAGTGCCGGAAAATACGCTTCACCGTTTTGCAACAGGCGAATCTGATTGTCTGGAACAGTTTGAATCACAGCAGGGTTATCCCTTTTTTCCGTTCAGTGATTTGCTGAATCAACTGATATTTTTTACATCCGATCAATATTGGAACGGAGTTGAGCGATCTGAATTCCCAGACCAACACATTGTTTTCCGGCCATACACACATCGGCATCTTCAGGCTCCAGATAGGTTTTCAATTCATGATTGCCCTTCTTCAGATCTACCACCCAGGCTTTTTGAGTATCATCATAGTCGACATTAACATGAATGCCGCATTCGCCGATATCCGGATATATTGATTTGATTTTTTTACATAGTTCGCTTTTATTGTGCATGATATACCTCCTTCTGGTTTGAATATCAGATCAATTGGTACAAATAGCAGGCGCAGGAGCACAAGAATCATCAATACAACAGCCCAGCCACTCCTTTCGGGTGCATGTCCCAGCAACCGGCTATTAGTTCAGATTGATGATTATTCCCACAAAAGCCAGTATCAGAAATAATATAAACATTGTGCCAAATGACATTATCCGTCCTCCTTTTCATAAATACATGATAGACATACCGCCGGAGCTGTCGGCAGCGAACCGGCGGCCAGCTGATCCTGGGATAAGTCTCCTATACGGTCATGTTGTTGATCACCTTCTTTACGCCATGGACATCGCTCACGAGTTTGGCGGCCAGGTCCTTTTCAGCCTTGTTCCCGGCTTTGCCGCCCAACGTGACCACGCCATCCTTCGTATTTACAGTGGTGTCGAGACCGCTGGTCGAGCGGTGATACAGCAATGTCGTCTTGACCAGGGCAGTGATCGAGGCGTCATCAACCGATTCGATCACGGAATCCATCTTTTGGCCTATCGTGGTTCCGGCCGGCTTCGCTTTGGCTGTCTTGACTGTCATCTTGTTGTTAACCTTTTTGACGCCTTCCACATCCGCGGCGTATTCGGTCGTCAGATCCTTCTGGGCCTCGCTGTCGGCTTCGCCTAGCAAGGTGATGTTCCCGTCTTTTGCATTAACCTCAGTTCCGGTGGCGCTCACGTTCCGATGAAACAACAGTGTGGTTTTCACTTTGGTAATGAGCCACGCATCCGAGTTCTCGGCAGGGGCTTCATCTTCTACTTCCAGCTTGTTGTACACACTTTTAACTCCGGGAAGACTCGCTACGGTCTCTTTGGCCAATGATTTGTGGGATTCTTCGTTTACAGTCCCTGTCAGGGTGACGGCGCCATCCTTGGATGAGACCTCAACGTCATCGCCCTTGAGGTAGGTCTTGAACACATACGACTTCATGGCGGCTGACTCGATGCGGTCATCCGTATCGGATGCGAACACAGGGACATTGATCAGAAACATAGAAACCACAGCTGCTATCAGCGTTACGCAATACATTGTTTTTTTCATGGTGCTTTTCCTCCTTTTATGATTGTTGTTGTGTTACCGTTTCCGGAAACCTTTTCCGGACAATTCATTCGATTCGTACTTTCAGATCACAGGCAGGACAGGATTTCTCTTCTTTGGGCCCTGGGAGGGATTGCGGCAGCAAGGTGCCCAACAAGAACAATAGCTCCGTTATTCACTGTTTTTCATATCCGAATCTATATCAACCTTACTATTCAACCTTTGTGCCACTTTTTGCCAGGCTTCCAACATTCCACCCATGGTCTCAATTTATAAGAACAATTTAGTTTCAGAGCATCTGAAGGGCGGTCTTAACCGCCATGAGAATAAGGTCATATTCACAATCCGTGATCATATATGACCTTTTTTCCCTGCTTTTATGGAATGGTGTGCCATCAAGACCCATCACAACCAGTTCGATTTGATGTAGGTTGCTTATCGGTGCCGGACTCTTGATTCAGCGCGAGCTTAAGGGATAGACGAGCGGTATTCGTTCGTTATCCAAGCGCAAGTCCATACTTCTGATCGATTTTTCGGCTATTGGCAGGCCTTTTGCTTTAACATGTGTATGATCCTTGGAATCATATAAAGGCCCTTTCTGAGAAGTGCATGAAATTGCCGCAGACAATTGCTTCTCTGTCCGGTTCCATAAAGATGGAAGAGGACGGTTCCGGCAATACCGGATACGGCATATGTCTTTGAACCCCTATAATCTTCAGGAGTCTTAACCATGGCGCTTGATACGAACATTCCGCCTCCCTCTGTGAATGAAGCCGGATGGAAGCTTTTTACGCTCTTGTCGCGGCCATTTGCCGCTATGGGGAGAGTTGCAATCAACGGGATCGACAATTTAGGCGCTGCGGGTATTTTCCTTATTCTGGCGTTGGTCAAGATCGTAAGGCCCAATCAGCTGTCCAAGATTGTTCATCAAATTTATTACATCGGGACGCGGTCTACGCCGATCATCATGCTCGTCGGCCTGTTCACCGGTATGGTCATAGGCCTCCAATCCTATTATGCATTGAATAAAGTCGGCGCTCAAGGAGCACTCGGAACTCTTGTAGCCCTGACTCTGGTCAGGGAATTGGGGCCTGTCCTCGCAGCCATCATGATTGCAGCCAGGGCAGGGTCCGCCATCAGTGCAGAGATCAGCGTCCAGCGTATCTCCGAACAGATTGACGCGCTTTATACCATGCGCATTGATCCGATTGGGTATCTTGTCAGCCCGAGAGTTGCCGCTGCCATCATCAGCTTTCCCATGCTCACCGCCCTGTTCGATCTCATCGGTATAATCGGCGGGTATATCTCCGGTGTACTGATTCTGGGTGCGAATGCCGGTACCTATTTTTATCGTGTTCAAACCAGTTTAGACATGAAAGATGTCTTCGACGGTTTCATCAAATCCATCATTTTTGCCTTTATCGTCGTCACCGTCTGCTGTTATCAGGGTTATTTTGCGCATTTGCGTACGGATAGTCGTGGGGCCGAGTCCGTCGGACTTGCCACCACCTCCGCCGTTGTCATCTCCTGTGTTCTGATTTTGGTGTCGGACTATGTCGTAACTTCCCTTCTGATGTAGAGAGAGCCATGGATACGCCATTGATTGAATTTAAAGAGGTCACAAAGAGGTTTGGAACCGAAACCGTCCTCGAAGGTGTAAACCTCAAGATATACGAGAAGCAGGTCACGACCATCATCGGTGTGAGTGGCGGCGGCAAGAGTGTCCTCCTGAAGCTTATCATCGGGCTGCTTAAACCTGATGAGGGAACCATTCTTTTCCGGGGCAAATCTTTTGCTGAAATGAAAAAACACGAAATAACCGCCTCTTTTGCCCGGATGAGTTACATGTTTCAAGACAATGCCCTGTTTGATTCCATGACTGTTTATGAAAATATTGCGCTGCCGCTTCGGGAAACAACGAAACATGGAAAGACTGAAATAAACCGGATGGTAATGGCCGGAATCGAACAGACGGAACTGGTCGACGCGGCCGACAAGTTTCCTTCCGAACTCTCCGGCGGTATGCAGAAGAGGGTGGCCCTGGCACGGGCACTGGTTATTGACCCTCAGATTGTCCTCTTTGACGAACCCACTTCCGGGCAGGACCCTGTCCGGAAAAATGCAATTCTGAGCATGGTTGCCCAGTACCAACGAAAATTCGGCTTTACTGCGGTTCTGGTGAGCCATGAGATTCCGGATGTGTATTTTATCTCAAACCGTATTCTCGCCCTCTATCATAAAAAAATCGTTTTTCAGGGCACTCCGGAAGAGCTTGATAGTTTCAATCACCCTTTCAAAGACGAGGTCATCCTCAGCCTGGAAGGATTGCAGGATGAATTAACGGGCCTGCACTCCAGGCGGATGTTTAATGTCATGTATCATTCCCAGCTGAAACATAAAACCAACAGTGAGACATACTCCGTGGCGGTTTTTACCCTAAATACGCAGGATGCTATTTTAGGAGGTCTGGGCTTCGAGGAGGCACAGCGGGTGATCAATGCCATGGGGGTATATATCGATAAACACTTCGGCGCCATCGGGGGTTTTTCCACACGCCGCAAAATCAATGAATTTGTGTCGGTTCTCCCGTATTCGGATCTGGCTGAGGCTGAAGAAATCATGAAGGTTTTTGTCAAGGATTTCCAGGAACAGGGAATTCGTGACATTCGCTTCGAGGATCGCAGGCGAAGGGTTTCACGGGAATGCATTGAGATGTCGATCCACGCCGGTTTTGCCCAGGGTCAACCCATTGCCGAAATAGATACCGTCATCGAATCTGCCAAATCTCAACAAAAAAAAATAGGCCGGATTCTGTGTTCCAACAAGGAGTAAAACCATGAAAAAGTACTCAAAAGAAACTACAGTAGGAATTTTTCTCGTATTCGGCTTGCTCTGCATCGGGTACATGACGGTCACACTTGGCCATGTTTCCTTTCTCGGCGGCAATTCCTACCCTCTTTTCGCCCCTTTCACCACGGTAGCCGGGTTGAGAGTCGGCAGCCTCGTATATATGAACGGCATTGAGATCGGACGGGTGGAACGGCTTTCCATCGATCAGAAAAACCAGAAAAGCATGGTGGAAATGCGGATTCATAAGGGTATTGAAATTTATGATGATGCCCTCGCTTCCATTAAAACGGAAGGGCTGATCGGCGATATGCATGTCAGCATAGACGCCGGAGGCGCGGGCGCGCTCCTTCAACCAGGCGGTATCATTACCGAGACGATGCCGCCTCTGGATATCGCGGACCTCATCAGCAAGTATGTCTTCGGTGATTTAGATAAGCCATAAGTTTCCAGGACATTAATGGTAGAACACTCCAAATGCCGGTATCAACGAACGAGGAGGCTCTTGATCACCGTTCAATCGGAATAGATTGATGACAATCACTATAAATGTTCTCCATGGGATCCAGCTGGGCCTTATAATCTCCGGTTATCTGAATCTCATGATTGAGACCTTTCACACCCTTGAAGTTTTTTAGAAAAACACTTTGACCAAACGGATGAACGTTTGAAATCCCGCACGTATGGATAAAAACCTTTCGAGCTTTTTTGCATTTATCCTGCAATGCATGAATCAGTTCAAAAGCAGAATTGCCATCAAAAGAGCCAGTAAGGTTAAGGTGAACATTTTCGCTGTTTCGGTGAATCTGAATTTTAAAATTTGATGCCATACCTTTCTCCCTTTTCCCTGAAACAAAATCAATGCATCGGGACGAAACTCATATTAGCAGTTATCTCAACGATACCTGGGTTTAAATTGCAACCTATTCATCAGACATCAGGTTAAACCGCATCAATCTATAGAAGATCTATCAGGTCCTGATGCATGGTTTCTGATGCACGCTTCCACCCAAAGTTTCTGATAATAGGATAAATCCTGAAACTCCATACGGCAACATTGAACGCCATTTGAATTGTTCGGATTTTCATACGCAATCTTTGCATCAGAAATAATATGCGTACTGAATTTAAAAGGACCGTATTTTAAATTGTCTGTTGTATTGTCGAACATAAATGATACTTCGCATGCATCGCTCATGATTTCTTTTTTCCCCTTATAATGGAAAGATAATCCACCATGACTGATATCGACAATCTTCCCGATTAGATCAAAATAGGGTTCGAGTACAACTAACGTTCCATCTGTAACGTTATGCCTTTGATGTCTTCTAGACTCTTTCTGATTCATGATTCTCTTCTCCTTCCTCAAACTGAGAGGTCCTGGTCATCAGGACCGGTACTGACGAAATATAAACTTCTCCTCCAACGGTATCGATCTATTGTTCCCTTTGGACGGACATATGCTTTAAATAAATTTAGTATGTATTTCTTTATCCGGGTTGTTCAGAGATGGCTTTTCTCGAATCTCTATTTCGCATTCAGGAAACAGCATGCTTAAATTCTTCATCAGAAGATAGCTATCTGTAAAATCTGTGAAAGGCTCCTTTAGAATCACTATTTTTTTCAATTTCAGCCTCCTTTCTTTTCCGGCGCTGACTCTTCCATCTATTTCGATGGATAAGCCATAAGTTTCCGGGACTCAAAAGCGATATTTTCTCTCCATCATCTGTTATGTATCCAATGACCGTCTTCCGTTGACCATCTTCAACCTTTCCTGATTCGTTAAAAGTTACTTCAAAAATATGCACTTTTTAAACCACGGAAATGGGATTTCTTCTTCCGGGTTATATACAGGTGGATTTTCTCGAATCTCGATTTCACATTCAGGAAACAGCATTCTTAAATATCCCTCCATATGATCGCTATGCAGAGAATTTGTGAAAGGCCTCTTTAGAATGACTATTTTTTTCAATTTCAACCTCCTTTCTTTTCCGAATCTCCATCTCCACCAAAGATTCCCCACAGCGCCTCCAGGCCTGTGAGGCTCTCCGGCAAACGGGGGAAAATGATATTCCTCATATTTTTCATTACACGTTCGTTACAAGACATGGTATTTCACGGGCAACCAGTGACAAATTTTTAAGCGTTGAAAAGTCGCTCGCGGGTTCGGTGGCCAGGTCCTTTTTGCCCTCTTTGTCCTTTTTGTCCTTATTTTGTTATTTCAATTTTTGTGCCAGATTTCTGACACGCAGGGCTCCGTCTTCCATCTTTTCGATTTTTAAGAAAAATGAGTTTGAAAAGCCCTTTCAGAGCCGCCATTAACAAGCATAAAAAAGGGTCATGTGCAACCAGAAGGTCATATATGCCCTTTTCCCGTCCCCTTTGTGTTATATCGAAATGTCGACTTTTTACGAATGCGTCTATATTGATCTTGAAAAAATAATCGGCTGAAAGATGTTCAACTGTTCGGTCCTGTTTCTATTTCTTAATCGTTTTGCGTCTGCTCGACGTTGTCACTGAGGCAAGGATACCTATGAATATGCCGATCAGAAGGGTGAGCCCGAGCCATATGGCATTCGACATGGTGATCTTGATGAACAGGAACCTGATTTCAACGGGTTGCGTGTTCTGAAGTATCACAATTACGCATAGAACGACCGCTGTGAGCGCACCAATGAGTTTCGCTCTTTTCATCCGATGTTTGTCCTCCTCTTAATCATGATTTTCTATTATCCGGTAGTGCTTTTCTTTCCGTCCATGAACTCTGGATGCTCTTTTCGCAGATTTTCGTAGGCTTCCTTGAATTCATCAGCGTCATAATTCATTTCGCCGATACCGTCTTCTATTGAAGAAATCAGCTCTTCCGCTTCCAAAAACCTGGTGTTCCCATGCGGATTGAAAGTATCCGGAAAAATTGCTTTGTTTCCCGCCCATATTCTACTCAGCGTTTGTTCAAGCATTGTTCCCCACTGGATATTTTTTGCCATGGTGCATTCTCCCTTTTTATTCCAAGGCATTCGATGGAAATCAGGAAAGATATTTTGTCAACTCCCGAGCAGCCTTCACAATGTCCAGGATCGCCTCGTACACACCCTCTGCGCCGTGATTTGTTTTCTTTTTAATCTTATCCTGAACTTCGGATTTGATTTTTTTCAAGTTTTGAGCATGTTTTTCAAACTGCAGGCGATGCTCTTCCTCCATGTCGTTGATGACACCGGAATCAAACTGTTGAATGAGTTCATCGGCCTCAGCCAGCAGTTGCTCAATATTTTTGGATTCTAAATTCTTTGTCATAATGTTCCCTATTGCCACCCGGAAAGCGATTTGACTCCTGAAGTTTCAATCAGACGGTTGATGTCAGTGGCCTCATTTTCCTTTAATAATGATGTCGCATACAACGGCGTCGGTGATGTCCGTCTTAATAAATATAAAGTTCGCATATTCTACGGTAATGATAGCCGTATATGGACAGGGTTATTGCCACAGGCATAAGTCTAGGTTTGCGGAGCAGGGTCCAGAGCATCAGTTGCCAGTAACGGAAACGCTCCTTCCCCAAAACCCCGAGCCGAAATACGGATCGAAACAATGAAAGGAACCGCTGAATATCTACCGGCTGTCTGATTTCAGGCGTCTTTAGTTCCTTCAGTAACGTTCTGACCCGCCGGTAGTAGTTTTCAGGAGAATATATATGTTTCATAATCGATTGATATCCGTCCAAAAGCCTGGCCATGCCCATTCGAGGGAGAATATTGGTTGTCCCGTCAACATTATCTCCGGAAAAGGTATTTACAACCCGACATTCCCGTTGGAGACGGTCAAAGAGACGAGTTCCCGGAGGCGCCTGGAGCATTCCGACCATTGCGGTTACGATTCCGCTCTTCTGAATGAAATCGATCTGACGCTGGAAAATAGAAGGCGTGTCGCTGTCAAAACCAACAATAAAACCTCCCATCACCTGCAGCCCTGAGCGGTGGATAATCGCAACACTTTCTAGGAGATCCCGGTTCTTGTTTTGGGTTTTATGGCATTCCGTAAGACTGCCCTCATCGGGTGACTCAATGCCGATAAAAACGGAATCGAATCCAGCCATTACCATCATATCCAGAAGTTCAGGGTCATCAGCGAGATTAATGGAGGCTTCCGTGAAAAAAACGCATCCCTTTTTATCTTTACGCCATTCGATCAGAGCGGGAAGTAAATGTGTTTTAAGATAGACCTTATTTCCAATAAAATTGTCGTCAACGAAAAATATACCGCTGCGCCAGCCGGAAGCATAAATACGATCCAGTTCCGTGGTAACCTGCTGAGGTGTTTTGATGCGTGGTTGGTGACCGAATAAAGCCGTTACATTACAGAATTCGCAGTTAAACGGACATCCTCTGGAAAACTGAATATTCATGGACGCATATCGTTTTGTTTCTATCAGATCCCAGGATGGAATGGGGGTGTCGCGAAGATCGCAGAAGCCGGAAGCCCTGTAGATCTTTTTTAGCTGTCCGCTTTGCAGGTCCGATAGAAAAGCGGGAAGCGTCAATTCCGCTTCGTCGAGAACGAGATGGTCCACCTCTCCAAATTCATCGGGTTCAGATGTAAAAAGCGGCCCGCCGGCAATGACTCTTAAATTCGAAGCCTTGCAACGGGCGATAATTTGTTTGGCCGATTTCCGCTGAACTGCCATACCCCCTATAAAGGCCATATCCGCCCATAAAAGATCTTTATCCGTAAGGCTATCCACATTCATGTCTACAAGGCGCTTGGACCAATCCTCCGGCAACAGGGACGCGACGGTGATCAGGCCAAGAGGCGGAAAGGCCGCTTTCTTTCCGATAAAGCTTAAAGCGTATGTGAAAGACCAGAAAGTATCCGGTAATTTTGGATAAACCAGTAGAACGTTCATATCAGCAAACTCCTTTCCGCATTACAATATGGGGAAAATCAGATTCTTTTTTGTCTCGCGGAATTGACAGCTTCGATTCCTTCAGAATCCGAAACTTTAAGAATTTGGATTATCAGTGGTTCGCACAAGAGGCTCCGGGTTCCAAGCAAAACACTAAATCTGGCGGACTTCATATGCTGGTTCAGTTGTTTTCGGGTTTTCCACTCCGAAATCAGGTTGAAAACATTTTTGTCTTCAATATCACTGAAAATGCCATAGCTCAGATATCCGATTTCTTTTCCCTGTGGCTCAATCAATGATACAAATGTTTGAAGCGCTTCTTTCTGCTTTTCCGGAAGCACATTCATGATTGTTCTAAGTATGATCATTTCGGCCGCCTTTCGGCAATGCCCGCCTTTGCAGGTTGGCAGAACCATCCGTAATTTTGGAACCCTTTGCTTATAAAGTATTTTTACAAAACCGTCCTTATATCCTTTTTTCGAATAAACCCTGGTAAGGATGGCGGCAGTGAGGCACCCAACGAGAACAGTAGTGCCATTATATAACCTTCAACAACCTTTAGTGTATTCAATCTTTGTGCCAGATTTTCAACACACAAGGCCGCATCGCCAAACAATAGATTTGTAAGAATAATTAGCTTGAAAAGGAGTTCCGGGGTTGTTGGTAACAGCCAATTAAAAAAGTCATATTTAACCGGTAGCCATATATGGCCCTTTTTGGGTCTTCGTGGTGTTATGGGGAAAATGATAAAGGCAGATTGAAAATGATAATAGAAAATTCAACTGCCAATCGTCTGACCAACCCGAGAATACCAAATACACCGTTTTACAAAGCCGTGCTTATATCCTTTTCCAGTGAATCAAGATAGCTGGAAATCTCTGTTTTTTCCGCCTGGGTGATCGGTCGGTCTTTTACCCGTTGTAGTACTACCTTTCGAATAACATCCAATTTTAATTGATATTCCCTTCCCTGGTCACCTGTCAATATTCCGGCCGTTATCACCTCATCGAGCTTCTTCTGGAGCGCGATCATCCGATCCTCGATTCTTTTTTCATCAACTCTTTGTCCATCAACTTTTTGTTCCTCAACTCTTTGTCCATCAACTCTTGAGGGCTGGACACTTACCCTGCCGGCCTCTCTCTCCAGATCGTCCAGTCTCCTGAGAAAGGGTTCCCATTCCTCCTGCATTGCCATTCTTTCCCTCAAAACCGTATAATCCCTTCGGGTAATCTCAAGTTTTGCCAGAAGATTCTGAGCTTCGATAGCGGTGAGTTCACCTGATGCCAACCCATTGCCGATCCTTTGTTGAAACGCAAACATTCGATCCTCAGCACGCCACTTTTGAGGAGCCGTAATACATTGTATCAGAACCACCATGAACACCGGAATAATTACGAGAAGCAGTATTTTTTTCATATACCTCCTTCCATTTATTCCCATACAAAGCACCAAATCTTTATATGCATCGCAGCCGTCATAATCAGAATCTGTACAACTTACTGCAGTTATTCGCTAATTCCAGACCAGCTTAATTGTCCTGAATGCCAGTCAAAACTCCCATCGCCGTTTGTATCAGCCGATATTTCATAATAGGATGAATCAATCGCTACTGCTGCATCCGATACCGACAATTGCCGCAAATAAAATGGTTAAAAGTAACCTGAAGAATCTTAACCGGATATGGCTAATTTTGTTTCTGAGCATCATAATCGTCTCCTCCCCATATCGTCAAAAGTTAAAAAAATTCAAAATCGTTTCAGGGTTGCCGCACAGAACCTTTATAAAAGACTTCGCAGCTGTCGCTTTGAACAAAACGTTTTGTTTGCCTGTAAAGATTGAAGATCGGTTCGCCAAGGGACTGGAACATGCTCACCGCGCTGATCTCGGGACTGCCGAGGGAGCCGCTGATGCTTTGTTTGAATTTCGCGCATCCCTTGTCATCGAGAAGCGCCACTGTTACATCATTATATCTCTCGCTGATAAGATTCAGATTGCCTATAAGAGCGACCCGATTGTGTTGTGTCGCAAGGGCGCAGTCTATAGCACTTGCTATACCGTTCTGGATCTTCCAGTTGGAGATGAACTGTGTAATGAAGCCCGCTCCTTCCTGGGTTTGGTCATAAACGTCCCAATAACGGTATCCCTTGAGTCCGACAGTGCTGAGAGGGCCGGCGATAAAGTAAGCGCCGAGATCGACAAGATTGAACTGCTGGCTGGTCTCATAAGATGAGAGCACCTCGTCGAGGTCCACCGTGTGGATGACAAGATTATCACCCCGGAGAGAAAAAGTACCGTCCATGCCGTTGATCAGATGGAGAGTTCCATTTTCTTTAATCGTCAGGGAAGCATTAAGCTCTCCCTTTCCGTCAATCACCTTTTCCATGCCGAAGGACTCCTCAAGTTTTGCGAAGTCCAGATTGGATATCTTCAAATCGATTTTATAAACAATATCGACTTTCGACATATTTATCGCGGCTTCTCCTTCACCTTTTGCGCCGAAAATGTCCATGGTGAGCGATATAAGATAAATGATCCCCTTCTCCGCTTTCACAGGAGTTTTGATGTTATCGATTTTGAAGACATTTTTCCGCATTGCCTTGCATTCGATGTTTCCCGTGAACGAGACGTTTTTGATGATATCCTCCGCGGTATCACGTATCCGGAAATCCTGTAAGGATAGATTGATTCCCTTTAACTCCGTCTTTTCATCCGCCTTCTGGTCAAAATAGACCAGTGCCCCCTGGGAAAGCCTGAATTTGTTCAAATGAAACGCTGTTCCCGGCCTCTCTTGCATCGATTTCTTTTTGAAATTATATTTCCCTTCGGCATCTTTCACGATGGTGATAGTCGGTTTGTCAAGCTCGCAACTGGTGAATTTGAGTTGATTCTTCAGCAGAGAAATTAATTCCATCCCGATTTTGATTTTTTTGAGGGAAAGGATTTCAACTCCCTTGCCCGCGACATGAATATTCTCAGCCGATAAGCCAAAGGGAAAGAAAATGAGACCCATTTCCCCATTGATCCTGACATCCAGACCGGTCGCCTCGGATGCTGCTGCTTCGATGCGGGGCTTGTAAGAATTGATATCGAACAACAGGACACCGGCAATTGCAGCGATTACGATCAGGGTGATAACGACGCCCGCGATCACCGGAACTTTTTTCCTTTTCGCTGCCATGGCTTTCATTCGTGATAACCATTTCATTGCTTTAATAAAAAAGAGACCAAGGGCTCGGATCGATGTAAAACGCCTTTCCGAGCCCTTGCCTTCGTGCTCTTGGTTCACAATAATTTCGAAAAAGATCCTTCTACTTGTCCGCAACTTTCTTGATCTGGCCGATCTTTTCTTGAACCTCTCCTTTTAAATTTTCGTTCTTGCCTTTGACTTCCAGGTCGCGATTCTTGACTATTTTCCCGACGACCTCCTTGATTTTACCTTTCATTTGGTGCAACTTTCCTTCGGCGTTGTCTTTAATGCTTGATTTCATGGAGTTTTCCCTCCTGACTGAGCCAATGGGTTAACTTCTTCGTTCAGGATGATAACATCAACCCGTCTGTTCTGCTTTCGTCCCACAGTGGTATCATTGCCGGCCACCGGAAATTCTCCTCCAAGCCCCTTGGTTGTGATACGATCGCTGTTGACCCCCTGAGCGACCAGTTTATCGCTGACGGCATTGGCGCGTCTCAGAGAGAGGCCAAGGTTTGTTGCCTCCGTCCCTGTACTGTCGGTATGGCCTTCAATGAGCACGTTGCGTTCAGGGTATTTCTCCATAAAGGCTGCCAGACTGCTGATTTCGTTATCAGCCTTGGGAGACAGGGTGGCCGCACCTGGTTTAAACTGCATATCGCCTATCGTCAGAACAATGCCCCTCTCAGACATCTTTCCCTTCAAGGCGGCAATCTCTTGTTGCAGATTATCCGCCCTGCCCACCGCTTTTTCAGTCTTCTGTGTTTGGGCCCAGGCTTTCGCGTTCGACTCTCTGGCCTTCGTTCTCGCTAGTTCAGCATCTTGTGCTTGATACAAGGCTTCCGCGTTTGATTCTCTGGCCGCCGCATTCGACTCCCTGGCCTCCGCGTTTGACGCCCTGGCCTCCGCGTTTGACGCCCTGGCCTCCATCCTCACTCTTTGCTCACGTTCACGTCCCAGAGCGATCAACTGTTCAGTTTCTCTGGTGAGAGTCTTTTTGTTGTTCTCTGCCATCCACTCCTCAGTGGTGGCAACGGCAATCTGGGTCTTTTTTTCCGCAATGTAGGCCAGGTGATCCATTTCATCAGGCTCTTGGGCCTGCGAAGCCGCTTCGAGAGCGCTGCCAGCCTCCTTCAGAGGAATCCCGGCATTGGTTTTCACATTAGGATTCTCCTTGGCCTGGACATACGCTGCTTCGGCATTCGCCAAATGATCCCTTGCCATCATTTCCTTATGGGAGGGCCCGCATCCACCAAAAACCAATAAAAACGGGATGAACAATCCGAGCCCGACCTTAATCATACTGTAAGTTCTGTTAACCATTTTCTCTTCCTCCTTAATAAAGTTGTTACCTGTCGGACATTTGCTCAAGGTCCTGGTGCAGATTCCGGACGTTTTGACGCATTTGATCGGAATCCTTCTTCGCTTTTTCGGCGTTGGCTTCGATGCGGGCATAGTCCGCGTCGACCGTTGCCTGCTCTGCCAGGCGTGTGGCCTCCAGGTACTCTTCGTCTGTAAACGCAATTTTAGCCTGCTCCAGTTTAGCCTCGGCATTCCTCAAATCAACGGAGGTTCTTGTGCTTTTATTGCTTTCCCTGGCGATGCTGATGGCCTTCTCGCTCTCGGATATCTTCGTGGTTGCAGTGGAAAGGCTGCCACTGGATGCGCAGCCCACCGTCAGCAGCATGGCAAGGGCTCCAATAAAAAACAACTGTATGCTTGAAGTTTTGTTCTGCATTCGCTTGCTCCTTTCTGTAAGTGATTACAGTTCACACCTGAAATCTTTTTGATGGATATCATCTTAAAGTGTTTCACTTTTTTTGCCAAAATGGAGGAAAACTTTGTTTCATCCTGTTTATCATATTGCTTCCGGTCACCCCTTTCTGCTCGCCACGATCAGCAACCCGATCCCACCCACGAGCGCAACAGCTCCGATGATCGGCGGCAGGGGAAATGTTTTTGTTTTATCTGCAGTCATCTGGAGCGGACCAAGATCGATTACCTTCTCTCTGGTTGTATACGTGATACCCTGATAAGCGAATGCTACGATACCCACAGCGATCAGTACTATCGCAATTATGATTTTTGGACTCATCGCGAACCTCCATTTTTCTTTTTCTCGGTCAAGTGATTTTTACACTGCTCCTCGCCGGCCCCCAATGACATTGACCAGCACCATGATGACGGCAATTACCAAAAGGAGGTGAACAAGCCCTCCCATCGTGTAACTGCTTACCATCCCCAACAACCACAGAACGATCATGATTACAGCAATTGTCCACAACATATAATCCTCCTTTCCGTTTGCTCTTGGATTCGCTGCCGGATAGCACACCTCGCACCAGCCGGCAACGATCCTGAGCCTGTTTGAACTATTGAACGGCCAATCCCCATCTCTCGGGTTCTTTACGCCCTTCCCGCCGTATAAACCTTGCTTACGAGGTTATTGTCCGGTTCCTTTTCAGCTACGTTTTTGGCTTTATCCCCCCCGCTCGGCAACGCCTTTTTTGCAAACTTTCTGCGCCTCATGCCAACCAGGCCGATAAGTCCGGAGCCTAGCAGGAACGCGGTACCCGGCTCGGTTACGGAACTGGGAGTAGCGGTCATACCATCAGAAACGGAAGTGTAGGTGATACCATTGCCCTCGACATTATTCGAGTTAAGAGCTACTCCTTCTGCCAGTATAAGGTCATCTCCCCAGGTCCCTACCCCTTCTGCATCTTGTGTTGTAAGATCCAGGTCATTTTTGTGTTGTTTCAGTTCCGCCTTTTCCTCTTTCAGCTCCTTCTTTTCCTCCTTATTGAAAAGTTTTAAAACAGCTTTATCAATAGAAAAGTCTGAGTCTGTGAACCCGCTTGCTTGTGAAATCACTCCAAAGTCAAGAATTCGTTCAGCAGAAGCAGTGCTCAGCATACCTGTGCCGACAAAAAGAAGAAAAGTCGTTATTACAATTACAATTTTGTTCATAGATCCTCCCAGTTAAGTTTGTCGTTTGTTAAAAATTATTGGTTGACTATATTCTGCCCGTCAAGATCAGAATCACAAGGATAATAACTATCAGCGCGACCCCGCCTCCGGGTGCATATCCCCATGACCGGCTATGCGGCCAGATTGGGATTATTCCCACAAGTGCCAGTATCAGAATTACCAGCAAGATGGTTCCAAGTGACATTATCCGTCCTCCTTTTCATAAATACATGAGTGACATACCGCCGGAGCTGTCGGCAGCGAACCGGCGGCCAGCTGATCCTGGGATAAGTCTCCTATACGGTCATGTTGTTGATCACCTTCTTTACGCCATAGACATCGCTCACGAGTTTGCCGGCCAGGTCCTTTTCAGCCTTGTTCCCGGCTTTGCCGCCCAACGTGACCACGCCATCCTTCGTATTTACAGTGGTGTCGAGACCGCTGGTCGAGCGGTGATACAGCAATGTCGTCTTGACCCTTAAAAAATGTGTTGCATTGGTTGTTAACCCACTAAGCGTATCTACATAACCAGAGAACGTTAAATTGAAATTATTA
>JAWOIJ010000085.1:0-27258 GCA_046484745.1 Desulfobacterales bacterium
AAGTTTCGGTCGATTCCTTCGTGATCTCCGGTACGAAACGGGCGAGTTCGGTCGTGTCCATGAATTTGGCAAGAAAAACTGCGCCAATGGACAGCACACATACGATGAGCGGCTTGATCCATAACCGCTCACGGAGACGCTTGATGATGAAACTCAGGTGATCCCACATTATCGACTCTCCCGGCACCTTAGCCCGCTGCGTCGCAAAAAGCGGACTTCATTGATTCCGTAACCGTTCAGCAGTGCCGCAGATTTGGGCGATCGGACCGGTGCCGCGTACCCCGTGTACGTAAGCCGGACCGATCGCCCGAAGATGTGGTGCTGCTGAACGGTTACTCGATTCCCACGCGCCTTCAACTGGTATCCGCAGACGACGATGGAGTTAAGAGATTCTCCCCGGGACTCCAGGCTCTGCGCGCCTGTTCTTTGATTTCCCCGGCTTCGCTTTGCAGGTTGGCTTCCGCCTTGGTCGCGACTGTTTCGGGCTCGGCGGACGGCTTCGCCAGGGCTGGGTCGACTGGCTTCGGAGCCCCTTCGCTTTCTATCATGCGTACAGGCACCCCCTGAGGGAAGATGAGTTCGCGGGCTTCGTCCGGCAGCGAGATTCCCGCATCCTGGAAGGCCCGTTTGGTGAGCCGAATTACGGACGATTTCACTTTCGCCCAGCTGTGTTGACCGCCATCGAGCCAGAAATAAATACGCAGGTCTACCGTGGACGCTCCAAGGTTTTCCACGAGCACCAGGGGTTCGGGCTCATTCAAAACGGCCGGATGTTCAGCGAGTACCTTCAAGGCAACTTCCTGGGCAAAAGAGATGGAATCGTCGTAGCCGATACCCACGGTGAAATCATCGCGGCGATTGGGATTGCTGGTGAAGTTGCGGAGCGTGCTTTTGAAGACGGTCGAATTGGGGACTTGCACTTGATTGCCGTCGAGTGTCATCAGAACAGTCGTGCGAGAGGTCAGCCGCTGAACGTAACCCGTTACGTTCGCTACTTCTACCAGATCGCCCTCACGAAACGGTTGCTGCAAGCTCAGAAAGAGACTGGCGAGAAAATTCTCGGTGATGTCGCGGAATGCGATGCCCAATACCAAACCAATCAGGCCTGTGCCGCCCACCACCGTAAGCGCGAGTTGCGTGAGCCCGGCGATACGGAGCACAAGGTATAGGCCGGCAAGCATTACAAGCATTCCGCCAGCCCGGGCCATTACTTCGCGCAAAAGCTGGCTGAGGGATCGCCCCAGAAGCCCGCGACGCAGTACGTACACCGTTAACCTGGCGAAGATCCATGAAATAGCGATTACGACCAGCGCCACCACGATCAGGGGCAGCAATCGAACGAATCCGCGTGCAAGATCATCCAGTACCTGAAAGGTTGGATCGAAATCCCAAATCGTGGTGGGGGCCACTTCGATTTGGTTGACGACGGCAACCACGCCCTCCGTATTCTTCGCTAAATCTCCGGCCCATTGCTTGGATTCATCGTTTTCCGTCGTTCCTTTGAGGAAAACGATTCCTTCCTGAACAGTGACCTTGGGTTCGCCGAACCAGCTTGTCGTTTTAAGAATATCCGCGATTCGTCGCCTGATCTCGTCATCCTTGGCAACGGGTTGGACTTCGACTTTACCTGGGAGCTCGGGTTTGCCGTCAGGCGCTTTCGCCGGTATCGGCTTATCCTCGCTACCGTCTATCTGTTGGGCAGCAACTGAAGTGAAAGTAAAGACGGCGCAGCACAGGAACGTGGCGCAGATGAGTCGGGTCGCTCGAGACCAGGCAAGGCCCCAAGTTCGAACCAGGAACCGTCCCCGATGTCGAGGAGTTCTTCCGTGATCGTTCAACTTATCCTCTCTGCTGTCTCGGATCATTCGACCAGATGTGTCGTCCATTAGCGCTTGCCCATCCGTCCGAGAGTTTGATGACGAAACTGAGGTGATCCCAAACCTTCGGCTCTGCTCGTACAAGAACTCGCCCGGTAAGAAATAGACCATTCCGATACCCCCCGAAGCCGCTTTCGCGATGCGCCCCCCGCGAGGCCGAACGCCGCAAATAAACGGCTGGGATAAGACATAGAGCGAAGCGATGCGGCTTTTCCCAATCCGAGTTAATTTGCATTGTTATGCCCCTTATTGCTTCAAGAATCTTATGGCCACGATCTGGGCGTGAATCCATAGGTTTTTTGAAATAGTGGAACCAGAGCATGCGGCTGAACTCTTCGATGTCAGCCGAACCGTATTGCGAATACAAAAACCTATCTCGACTCCATATAAAAACATCCAGCTCGTTCCACAGGGAATTTCGCAGCGCATCGTTGACTTCCTGTGTTTGAAGTGCAGTCTCAACTGGTGTAATACCGATTCGTTGGCTAAATTTCATATATACCTACAATGATGCATAACCAATATTTATACAGTCTGTATAAGACTGTAAACACAGACAGCTTAGCGTCTGTATAAACAGTTTTCCATTTTTTAAATTTTTACACATAACCACTTTAAGATCAATAAGATATTCACAATTGGGTTGAATGCATTTCCGGTTTATACAGTCTGTATAAACCGGTTAAAGATCATCCACTGGACTTCGAACCCCGAGCTGCCCTTTGTTTAAAACATGGGTATAAATCATTGTAGTATTGATGATGTTATCATACTTTTTCACACACTAACTATCCTACTTCAAGACAAAACTGTTTAATTTTGAAATTTCGATAGCTTTACCGGAATTATAGGATAGGATTTTCCGGTTACACGGATTTCGGGAAGGCTCAGAGGTTAAAATTTTTCCCAGCTACACGTACCATACGGTTTTATACCTGAAACCGCGATTGGTTTTAGCAAAATCTTTATTTTTGATCCAAAACCACTGAAACCGGTTTTACCGGTATCAAAACATCTTCCACCGTATCCGGATTGTTCGGATCATGTGCCATTGTATTGAATGCCATGAGAATGCCTGGTTCTGTTCCGGTGTTCTGGATCGCATGAGAAACATTGGGAGGAATGACAAATCGGAACACCACTTTATCCGGCACATCCATATCGTGGATTGTCTCTCCTTCCCGAAAACATACGCGGGAAGGTCCTTTAACGGCGATAACCTCGTTTCCTGTTCGGTGATAATGATTTCCTCTTACGACTCCGGGCCGGCTGATGACCACATGCGCATTGCGCTGCAGTTTGAAAGCCTCTTCCGCAAGCGGTTCAAAGACCAAACCCCTGTCATCTTCAACTACCTTTATTTGTTCTACCTGTACTTTCATCACGTTTTTCTCCCGGCACCGGATTTTAAAATAAAATTATCCATGAGGCATGTTTTTAATAAACTCCCCGACCTCGGATATATTTCAATGAATCTTTTTCGGTTTGAACCGGCGAACCAGTCTTTTAAGCCTCTTCAAGAGTTCCTTATCGGTTTCCCCGGCATAACGAAGCCGTGTATAAAGCCCGGTGATCTCATCAACCTGCGGCGCCAGATTTTTTTTGATGGAGCGGACTTTTCCGGCAAAATCAACCGGGCCCTGAGCCGAAGATCTTGAGATACCGATGCTGTCAAGCTTTGCGCAGAATCTTGCATAGGCTATCCGGGTCACATCTCTGGAAGCGGTTGTCCTCCTGAACTGCCATATCAGGAAAACAATGACCAGAAGCAGAATCATACCGGTCAGAAGCAACAGCGCCTTGATCCTTCCCGCGAACGTACCGGTCTTCACGCCCAGCTTCTCCAGAAAAGCCTGCTGTTCCAGGGAAGAATATCCGGCAAACCATATATCCCATTGATTGTTGAGTGCCTCCCATCCATACCTTACCTCCAGCCTGAAGGAATGAAATCCGCCATATCTTCCTTCCGCAAGGGAATCCGGAAGGTCTTCCGTTGAAAGTGCGCCGACAGGCCCCATTTCAATCCTTCCCGGTGCAACGGTTGAAGTGGGATCGATCCTGATCCAGCCTCTTTCCGGAAGCCAGACCTCTACCCATGCATGGGCATGGATCTGCTGCACGACAATAAAATCCCCATATGGATTCAGCTCTCCGCCAAGATATCCCGCGATCACCCTCGATGGGACACCGGCGGCACGCATCAGGTAGGCAAACGTTGAAGCATAATGCTCACAATAGCCTTTTCGCTTCCGGAAAAGAAAATCATCGATCCGATCTTTCTCCAAAAGAGGAGGCTTCAGGGTATAAACAAATGGATTTGTCCGAAAAAAATCAAGGCCTGATTCAACAATCTCTTCCGGACTTCCTGCCGCATCTCTCCATTTTTCGGCAAGTTTCCGGGCTTCCGCATTCCCGTCTTCCGGTAGAGAAAGGACCGCTTCCCTTTCCCACCCCTTTAGCGGACCTGTCTGATAATCCAGCACAGACGATGCACTGTAGCGAACCCGCTGCCTCAGATTTCTCCAGTGCCGGAGCGTATGATCTCCGAACAGACTCACCCTCCCCTCTTTCGACACCGGCAGGTCAAGAGCAAAAAGCCATTTATTGCCATGGGGCTCAAGAGAAATATGATACGAGACAAGCCTCTTTCCCGAGACCGGAGCCACCTGCCTGGGAACGTTTATTCCGGCAGACCATTTTCTGCCGTCAAAATTCCAGAGAACCAGTCCCCTCCAGTAAAGGTGTTCCGGTTTTGGAATTGCCTCGTCAAACCGGGCCCTGAAAGCGACCTCATCGCTGAGTACCAGTCTTGATATGTCTCCGGGAGAAAGGCTGTCTGAAAATCCGGATCTGGCCGTGTGTTTTCGGGAAAGCCCCCAGAAACTTCCCTCAATTCTCGGAAACAGAAAAAAAAGAATCACCATTAATGGGAAGGCCTGGGCCATGATCCGCAAGGACAATGCAAACGTACTCTTTAAGTTCCCTCCCGGCTGATGAATATGGATGAGAACGGCTGTTGTATAAAACACCGATACAAGCATGTACAGCGTGATTAAAAGGGATTCCGACTCCAGCAGGCTGGTGATGATGATGAAATAGGCCAGAAAAAGCGTAACCATCTCGTCCCGGTGAGAACGTATCTCCATTGGCTTCAGGCTCGCCATGATTGCCAGGAGACCGAGGTAGGTGCTGCCTCCGAATTGGCTTCCGGATGTAATCAAAATTCCGACAAAACCCAACCCGAGCAGCACGTAACGAAATCGAAGCGCCGACCATGGCAGGCTTTTCCGGATGGCCAGAATCACATATCCCCATAACAGCAGGCACCAGAAAACAATCCAGAAAGGAAGCTTCGGCATATGCGGAATCATGGCGACAAAAAGAGCGCTGATCAGCAGTTCGACATGTTTACTTTCTGTTTTCTTCATCATTTTGAAACAGGGCAAGACTCTTCAGACATCGGTGCTTATGGGCATTTCCCCAGTCAGGTTCTATTTCGGTCCCGGGCAGTTTAAGACCGTATTCCATATTCATTTCATGGGCTTTCAGAACCATACCACTCATGATGGAAAGTTTTTTCTCCGTGTCTTTCGCCCGGATTGAAAACCAGTCAAGCAGCGCGGTCGTCCCGGAATCTCCTTCAAACCGTTTTGTAAACAGTCCCTGCCCCTTGGAAAAGGTTTTCCAGGATATGTGCCGCAGCGGATCACCAGGCTGGTAGGATGTCAGCCCTTGGAAATCATCGACGCCGGGGCCTGAATCGCCTCCGGCATTTCCGCTCCGGGAAAAGCCTGTTTCCGGTTTAAATGCTCCGGGAAGCGGCCTTGGATAGACAAGACAGTGCAGATCCGGCATGATCCTTGACCAGGCACGGAAAAGGCCCAACGGATAAATGGAGGAAACAAGAAGCGCACCGGGTTTCAAAAGCCCTCTTTCCGGTGCCGGCATAGGACTCCTGACCCGGTTGTCCTCCTGTTCGGCAAGATCGGCCTGTACCGAACTCTCCTGACCTGAAAACTTGAATCTTACCGCTGATCTGCCGAGTTTGTCGACCCGGACGAGAAGTTCAAATACGGCTGTTTCGCCCGCGAAAACCGGTGTTGCCCAGAAAGATACGATCCGTATGCCCGAAATGTTCTTGAATGTGGTTAACAGCGAAACAATCCCCATGCTCCCCAGAAGAAAAACCAGGAGGAATCCGAGGTTGTTGTTGTAATTGATCGATCCGGTCAGCATCGCAAGCAGAAGGACGATAAACAGATATCCGTAACGGGTGGGTAAGATAAAAATATGTTTCCGTGTCAACACAACAGGGGGAGAAACCGGACGATCCCTGGCAACCGATCTTTTCAATATGGTTTTCATCACGGAACAGGAACTTCCGAAAGAATGGCCATGAGCCGGTCTATTGGAAACTCTCTTAAATCATCTCTGGACCGTAACCGGTGATTGACAACCCAGGGCATGACTTTTTGCAGATCTTCCGGCAGAACATGATCCCTTCCATGGAGAAATGCAAATGATTTTCCAGCCTGAAGAATTGACAATCCAGCACGGGGAGAAAGCCCGACATTAAATTTGGATGATGTCCGGGTAAAATACAAAAGATCCTGAAGATAATCCAGAAGTGCGTCTGATGTGTGAACGCCATCGATCCGGTTCTGGATTTCCAGCACCTCTTCACCCTCCAGGCAGGTTTCAACGCAGGAAAGCATCTGTTTGCTTGCTTCGCCTTTCAGGAGTCTCTTTTCAGCCGCCCTTCCCGGATAACCGATCTCGATCCGCATCAGAAACCGATCGAGCTGTGATTCAGGCAGCGGGAAGGTTCCGGATTGATCCAGGGGGTTCTGTGTCGCGATGACAAAAAAAGGGATCTTCAGCCTTCTGGTTTTTCCTTCCACCGTGACCTGGCGTTCTTCCATTGCTTCCAGGAGAGCGCTCTGGGTTTTTGGTGTTGCCCGGTTAATCTCGTCTGACAGCAGAATATTGGTGAATATGGGTCCGGGATGAAAAATAAAGGAGCTGCTTTTCTGCTCAAATATCGAAATCCCGAGGATGTCGCCGGGGAGCATGTCACTGGTAAACTGAAGGCGCTGAAAATCAAGGCCCAGACATTTGGCAAGCACCTTGGCCAGTGTTGTTTTGCCGATCCCGGGAAGGTCTTCAATCAGAAGGTGGCCTCCCGCAAACAGGCAGGTCAATGCCAGCCGGACCTGCTCTTCTTTGCCCAGAATCACCCGGCTAATCTGTTTTACAATGCTTTCAAACTCTTGTTTCAGCATATCTGTTCTTTCTGTTGCGCTGGTTCAACCGGTCATCGGCACCATGACATTTCCATGTTTCAAGAAGGATGGCAGCTGCGTCCCGGCATGCGTAAAATAAAATCATCAGTTTTCAGACAAAGGCTGAACAGGGATATGAATCGGAATCTTTTATCCGCAAATTATGGAGTAAAGACCTATGGGTGTCAATAAAAATGAACCCCCGGCCCGTCAGGCTCCGGGGGTTTCAACAAGGCGGATTTGCTATTTATAAATCATCGCGCTATCCGGGGATAAAATCCTCATTTCGGATTTCAGACAAGGCGATTGCTTCATCCGGGCAGGTTACCGCGCAGAGGCCGCAACCCATGCAGTTTTCCTGATGGATCTGCGCGATGCCGTCTTCCACGGTGATCGCTTCAAAATAGCACCTCTCAAGACAGGTTTCACAGCCTGAGCAGCGTTCAGGATCAACCACGGCTGCAAACCGGCTGGGAGCGGCGAAATTTACAGCCGAAGTTCTGGGGCCGGGCCAGTTGATGCAGCAGTCGTTGCAGCAGTTGCAGATGATATGCCCCAGAGACCGATTGTTGAATACCGTATGCACAAGACCCACCTGTTCGCACATTTTCAACAATTCAATCGCTTCTTCCTTGCTGAGCTTTCGCCCGGTACCGCGTTGAAGCGCATAATCAGCGGCACGGTTAATCTGGATGCAGACCTCAACCGGTTTTCCGCAGGAACCGTCAATCACACGGCAGGTGCATTTGGTTACCGCCAGGTTTTGCGCTTCGTCCACGTATCTTTTTACGTCTTCAAACGGTGAGATCCGGGTGCTGGAATCGATGGCGATGTTAACCGGTATTACCCGCACGGCCGACTTGTCCAGGATCGATTCGACACTCTTGAAAAACGTCTTGAATTCCGTCCTGTGGTACTTTTTCCAGTGATCATAGAATTCCTGGGAGACACCTTCCGTAACGATCGTTGCATCATGGAACTGGAAAAGGCTTCGAACCCTGTAGTACCGTGTTTCTCCTGGTTTTCCGGATATAAAAAGAAGCCCCTTTTTGAATAAAGGGTCAATCATCTTTTCCACATCACCCGCGGGCATGCCGATTTTTTCGGCAATCTCGCCAACCGTGGCAGGCGGTGAGGCAGCAAGTAAAACAGCGGCCTCTTTCTCATCCGCGAGCATTTTGAAAATCTCGGGAATGATGGATGAGCCTCCGGCTCCGATCAATTCTGCAAGCTGTTCATATACAGTTTTTTGTGTCATGTCTGTCTCCTTCCTTTCCGGTTTTCGCCATTTTCTTAGTTCACTCAGATTCTTTCCCGGTTTGAGCGATTTCCGAGGTTGCCGCTGCTGTACGCGGGCGCTATGGTTCACTTAAAAATAGTTTTTTCAGCTTATATTTTTCAATCTTGTAGGTCGGCGTCTGGGGCATCACATCAACAAAACGAATATGCTTCGGCCACATGAACTTCGGCATCTCCGATTGGATCCATTCCCTGATTTCCTTCTCCTCCAGTTTTTCTCCCGGTATTACCGTAATATAAACAACGCAGTCATCTTCAAGACCTTCCGCGGCAGGAACAGGAAACACGGCGCAAACACTGACTTTGGGATGGCTGTTGATGATGTCCTCTATCTGGTAGGAGGAGATGTTTTCCCCCCTGGTTCTGATAAATCCGCCCATCCGGTCAACAAAATAATAGATCCCGTCCGTATCCCTGTATGCCGCGTCTCCGGTATGAAGCCACTGATTCCGATATGTTTCCGCCGTCGCTTCCGGCTTGTTAAAATATTCGTTAAACAGGAAAAAAGGCAGCCTGCTCCGGAATGCCAGCTGGCCATGCTCATTCGGCCCAAGAATCCTGTCATTTTCATTCAGAATGGCGGCCTCGAGCAAAATACTCACATTTCCCATATACCCTTTTTTAATTTCCGCATCCCCTGAAATAATGGACAGGCCCAGATCCTGTGCCCTTCTCTTAAATTCCTCTTTTGACAATCCCTTGTACAACTCCTTTGGGGTCCCTTCTTCATCACCGAATTCATCGATGATTCCCACAAAACCGGCTCCGGACTCTGTCTGCCCGTATCCGGATGTTACCAGATCGATACCGAACCGTTTCGCGAATTGATGATGGTATTCCGGCAGCGGCTGCATGTGAACATGTTTCAGGGTGTTGTATTTATCTTTCGGGGTTTCCTCCGGAATCAGAAGCCAGGGCATCATGATGTCCAGCAGGGTGGCTGAGGTTGCCCCGATCTTCTCGATTCTCTGCCAGAAATCATTGGGGCTGAACCGGTCCCACACCGCAACCATGCACCCGCTCCAGGCGGCCCGCGCAACGTTCGCGAATGCTCCGCCCACATGGTAAAGCGGCAGATCGTTGTAGATGACATCGTCGGGGTGCTGAAATTTGATGAAGTAAAAACAGTAGTTCTGCAGCCATCGGAATGACTGCACAACGCCTTTTGCGGGTCCTGTTGTTCCGGAAGTATAAATAATGCTTGCCGTGTCTTTATATTCGATATCGGTTTTCAGGTCTGCTGTTTCCCCCTGAAGAAGATCTTCAAACCGGAAACATCTGAACTTTCTGTCCAGGCTCAGGCCGGTATTCGCGGCAACATAATCATGATCCCCTTCTTTGGGCTCATGAACAAACACCGGAATCCCTTCTATCTCTTCTTTTATGCTGTTGATCTCCAGCTCCCGGCCGCTTTCCGTAATGAGCAGTTTCGGCTTTGTATCGTTGATCTGATATGAAAGAAGCCGCCCCTTGTAATTAAAATTGATCGGGCAGAAAATCGCTCCGGCTTTCCAGATGCCGAACATGGCAAGGCTGGTGATCAGCGGGTTCATCAAAAACAGGGAGATTCTGTCCCCCTTTTTCACCCCCATGGATTGCAGGCTGTGGGCGATACTGTTGGTGAGCTTGTTGAACTCCGAAAAGGTCACATACCGGTCTTCTTCTCCATAATAAAAGAAATTTTTTTCTCCTGCCTGTTCAGCATATTCCTGTAATTTATCAACAACAATTTCACCATTTTTTTTCAATTCCTGCTCCAGCTGCATTAAATCCATGACACAAGACCCTCCACTGCTTTTTTCATGATCGATGATTGGAACCGGTTTCAACGCCTTTCATCATGCCGGAAACTACGGCAGGTTGAGGAGTTCAAACGCCCTGCCGGCAGGCGGAATTTTCGACGCACGCTGATAACATATCGGGGATTGCCCTCTCCGGCCCGACAAAGAGATTGAGCATGCAGAAAGGTTTTGAAACCGGTTTACATACCCTGCATTATAGAAAGCCGAAAAACCTGTCAAGAAAAACAGAACGATCGCTCGTTTTCATGGCTGTGACCCGGCTGAATCATTACACGTCATCTCAGTTGGTTATACGGATAAACACCCCGTACATCCCGCAAAACAATATTCACTTGAAAAAACACTTGACAACTATTTAGAAACTAAGTAAGCACTTACTTAATGAAACTCAGTGCATAAAACCCGTTATCCGGATTTTCAAAAATTGTTACCAGAAAATTTGTTACCAGACGGATTGATGGTGTCCATAGTCGAAACTTCCGTTTTGATTCGATATTTGGGTTAAGATACTCTGTTGTTCACACTTCCCCATCTGAAAGAATTCATAACCGGTTGTTAGAACTTGAATGAGTCAATTTTCGCGGCCAAACAACTGTAGCGACCGATCATTTTAAGCCTGATGATGATGACGGCAGCTATAACCAAAACTGCAGTTCACGGAATAAAGGAGGGGCGTCATGGGATTGAGGGAAATCAATGTCGATCTGACCAAAGAGCATGTAGCGCTTTGGAATGAAACCAAAAAATTTGTTACTGAGGTTTGGCGGCCCGCGGCCATCCACCTGGACAGCCTGGCTGACCCAAATGACGTGATCGGCAAGGATTCCGTGCTCTGGGAGGTGCTGCGAAAATCCTATGCGCTGGGATACCATACCCTGAATTTCCCAAAAGAGTTCGGGGGGGAAGAGATTGACGCGGTCGGCGGGGCGCTCGTGGCCGAGCTGATGGGCTGGGCAGCCCCGGATCTGGCGGTCAGTTTTGGCTGCTGCCCGATTCCCTTTCAATGGGCCATGCTTTCCCCGGAACCTGAAATGCAGGATCTGGTAAGAAAATTTATCGCTGACAAAGACGCGAACATGACCGGCTGCTGGGCGATTACCGAACCGGATCACGGCTCGGACTGGATTCTGTTCGAAGGAGAAGATGCTGAAAATCCAAACTGTTCCCCTTCCTTGAGAGCGGTAAAAGACGGTGACTCCTACATACTCAACGGGCAGAAATCATCATGGGTAAGCAATGGAACTTTCGCCAAGTATGCGGCGCTGTTCCTCGGGATCGATCCCTGCTGCGGAATGGCATCCGGAGGCATCGCCGTCGTTCCCCTGGATTTGCCCGGCATAACGCGCGGAAAACCCCTGAACAAACTCGGCCAGCGAGCGTTAAACCAGGGAGAAATATTCTTTGACAACGTCCGGATCCCCAAAAGCATGATGGTGGCCAGTGACCCGGTCAACTACAAAAATATGGCCAACCTTCAACTCACAGGCGCCAATGGAGGGATGGGTCTCTGCTTTGCCGGAACCGCCCTGGCCGCCTTTGAGGAAGCCCTGGAATACGCCCAGACCAGAGTCCAGGGAGGACGGCCCATCATCAATCACAAAAACATCAAGCTTGCCCTGTTTGACATGTTTATTTCCGTGGAAGCGGCCAGATCTCTTGCGCGTCGCGTGGCGGTATACAACATGAATCGCGTCAGGCAAATGCAGACCCCTGCTGTTCACTATGCCATGGCCGCCAAAATCATGTCCACGGAAACCGCATTCCGGGTAGCCAGCCAGGCTGTTCAGATTTTCGGCGGGTATGGACTCAGCAAGGAATTTCATATTGAAAAGATTTTCCGGGATGCCCGTGCCTCCATGATCGAGGACGGCACCAACGAGGTGCTCGCCATCAGCGGCACTGACAAGATTGCGGCCGGTAAAAACAGATGGATGGTCAACGCGGCCTCTGTGGGACAAACCGCCGCGTCAGGAGCCGCTGGGGCTTCCGAGCTGAGCTGGGAAGAGGTCGAACCGATTTTCCGGCCAAAAGGCGTGATCATGGGGAGCATGACAGCCGATCCGGAAAAATGCACCCATTGCGGGCTCTGCCTCCAAAACTGCCCCTTCCGGGCTTGGGAACTGGATGAAAACGAAGTTCCGCGGATGAAAGAAAAACATGAGTGTTTCAGCTGCTTCAACTGCATGGTCGTCTGTCCGACAGATGCCATCTCCATTCAGGAAACCTATAAAGTAACCCAAGGTTTTTTTGTCACAGACCCCCTTCCCCTGGCGGTTAAAATGCCCCTTGAGCCCAAAAACGCCGAAAACAAAAAAGATGAATGGAACCTTATTGAAAAGGCCATACTGGAACGGCGAAGCGTCCGGAATTTCAAAACAGATCCGGTTCCGGAACCGATTATAAAGCGCGTGCTGGAGGCAGGGCGTTTCGCCCCCAGCGGCGGAAACTGTCAACCCTGGAAATTCATTGTTGTCACCGACAAGGCCCTGATCAATGAAATGAACGATGCGATTTTCGGGATTCTGAGCATGATGGACAGCATGTACAAGAATGATACCATGGTCCAGACGCTTATACCGGTCTATGCTGCCGATCCAAGACCAGGCACGTTTGATCCCCGGGTGATCACAGGAGGAATCGGCAGCATTGCCGCAAAGAACGCCCCTGTTTTTCTGGATGCGCCGGTTGTCATCCTGGTGGCATGCGATGACCGCGCCATCGGCGGTCCGCAGATTCAAGCCGGAATCTGCGGCCAGAACATGAATCTGGCTGCAAAATCCCTGGGTCTGGGCTGCTGCTGGATCGGTTTCTCCCAGGTCATTGAAATGGCCCCGGCAGTCAAGGAGAAACTGGGCCTTGAAGATCCCTGGAAAATAAATACCGCCCTGGTTCTGGGTTATCCGAAATTTAAACAAGAGGGAATGGTGCCGAGAGAATTCCGTCCTGTACGATGGTTCCGGGACGGCGCCAAAGGCCCTGTGGAAGAATCATAAACAAGGAGAAAAATCCATGACTGAGGTACCGGAGATCAGTTTTTATTCAGAACTCATTGAGGCCCAGGGGAAACTGCTGGGAGACAAACCATATATCTTTCACGAAGACCTGACCGTCAGCTATGCTGAATTTGACCGGATGACATGCCGGGTAGCCAATGGAATGGCGGCACAGGGAGCCTCACCGGGAGAGGGTGTGGCCATTTTTATGGGCAATTGTGTTGAATATCTTTACCTGTTTTACGGCCTGCCGCGGGGCGGATTTTACAGTGTTCCCATTAACACTGGCCTGAAAGGGGATGGCCTGCGCTATATCATCGAACATTCGGACGTGAAAACCCTTGTGGTCGACGATACACTGTATCCGAGGATTCTGGATCTCGGTTCTCCGCTGGGAGCGGTCAAAAAAGTATTTGTTCGCCGAACAGAGGACAAACCTTTTCCGCCGGAGGTCCAGGATATTCAGGATCTGATGCAGGCATCACCTGAAAAACCAAAAAACACCCTCTCCCCTTCCGCTCTCAGCTTTTTGATGTACACGTCCGGGACGACCGGATTTCCAAAAGGGGTGGTTAACCGGAACCACAATACCAACATCCCCGGCCTCAAAATGCTCAGCGCGGTTTTATACCAGCCGCAGGATGTCCTTTACACCACATTGCCCCTTTTCCATGCCAATGCCCTGATGCTGACACCGGCTTTTGCCATGGCAGGAGGACTCCCGTTTGCCCTGGAGAAAAAATTTTCCGCTTCCGGTTTCTGGGATTCAACCCGGCGATACGGCGGAACCAGTTTCAACGCACTGGGCGCCATGGTCCCGATTCTGATGAAACAGCCTGAAAAACCGGACGATGCGGACAATCCTGTCCGGCTGGTGATCAGCGCGGCCTGCCCGGCAAATCTCTGGGAAGCATTTGAAAAAAGGTTCAATGTGAAGATCTGGGAAGCCTATGGCGCAGTGGATGGCGGCGGAGCGCTTACCTTTAATTTTGGAAACGCACCGGTTGGCTCTATCGGGCAGTTCGTGACCGGCCAGGAATGGCGAATTGTGGATGATGATGATCATGATGTGAAGCAGGGGGAAATCGGGGAACTGATCACCAAGGTGATGGATGGAAAAAAAGGTTCCGTGGAATACTATAAAAATCCGGAAGCCTCCCAGAAAAAGGTCCGCGGGGGATGGATATACACCGGTGACCTGTTTTATGCCGACCCGAACAACAACCTGTACTTTGTTGACCGGAAAACCGATTCCATGAGGCGAAGGGGGGAAAACATCTCTTCATTCGAGGTGGAGAACATGGTTGAAAAATGTCCGCCCGTTGCCGAATGCGCGGCCTTTGGCGTCCCTTCCGAACTGGGAGAAGACGAAGTCATGATCTGGGTGAAACCCAAACCCGGTGAAACCATTGACTTGAAAGCGCTCGTGGAGCACTGCGCGAAAAACATGGCCTACTTCATGGTACCCCGGTACGTGGATATTGTGGACGACATCCCCAGAACCGGCACCTTGCGGGTGCAAAAAAGCGAAATGAAAAAAAGAGGCGTGACCGGCCGGACATGGGACCGGGAAAAGGAGATGCCGGATTTCAAACCCCGGTAGTTCAGGGAAGTTTCGCTTCATGGACAATTGTATTCTATATCGTGTAAACCCATGCAACAGGGCTCGCCAAAAAAACAGAACAAGGAATTGATTATGCCCATTTATGAATACCGCTGCGAATCCTGCCAAGGCGTTATCAGCGCCCTGATCCTGAAGCCGGCTGAAGAACAGAATCTGTCCTGCCGGTATTGCCGAAGCCGGCGGATCGTTCGGATTCTTTCCAGCTGTTCGGTTCACAAAACCGATGCCCGGCGCGTCGCTGAATTTAATCCCAAAGCCCGTAAAGAAAACAGTTTTTACAATGATGACCGGAACGTGGGGCTCTGGGCGCAAAAGCGCCTGAACCAGCTGGGCGTGGATCTCGGCCCGCAGTTTAAGGAGACACTGGAAAAAGCCAGAAGCGGTAAAATATTAGACGACATTTAGGCTTTTATCAGCCGGACAGCCTTTTCGGCTCTTTTTCAGGAGGAAAACCAGAAACCGTATCAAGAGACATCTTATCGATTACCCCTGTTCAGAGATTGACATTGCACATCCCGGTCTTATGTTTGGGCTGTAATGAATTTCAGCAGAAAACGGATTGCTTATCCTTTTACGCCCGCGATCAAGCGGAACGGGATGTAAAAGGTCAGATAACAGGGAGGTAACCGATATGAAAAATTCTTCATTAAAATCAGAGCGTCGCTGCTACTCCACCATTAAGGAAAAAGCAGACGCTGATCTGAAACAATGTTCTGAAAGCTCTTCAAACAGTAAAGAGCTTTATAAGTGCTATCAAAAGGCGGCAGAAAAAAACAGTCAGCGTGTTCAGGCATGCATGTATTCGCATGTAATCTAAAAAAACCGTCGTCAGAAAAAACAGAGGCCTGGATAACCATCCAGGCCTTTTTATTTTAATCACCTGCCAACCCTGTCTCCACCCTTTCCCATATTTTCAATATTGCCAAAACAGAACCCGAATGATATGAAGAAAACTCCAGCCATAACAAAATAAAACTTTTATGCTGCAGGCAAAATCCTGCATGAAGCAAGCAGGTTGCACCGTTGTTTTACGGTTTATTGAATACGGAAACAGATCAATCATACACAAAATTCAGCCCGTATCTGCAGGGGGTATTGCCCTGCAACGAATCGATTTTAATATCAAAACAATAAAGGGGGGCATCTATGGACAAAATTCTAAGAGTTAACATGGGAGCGAAAGGCGGCCCGGGCTACAGGGAAGAACCCCTGGGGAAATATGCCGGTATGGGCGGCCGCGGCATGACATCGATGATCATATCACAGGAAGTCCCTCCATTGTGCCATCCCCTGGGTGAAGAAAACAAGCTGGTCATTGCGCCGGGGCTGTTGAGCGGATCGGCAGCATCCCAGTCCGGCCGAATCTCCGTGGGGTGCAAAAGCCCCCTTACAGGAGGCATCAAGGAATCAAACTCCGGCGGACAGGCGTCTCAGGTTTTGGGGCGGCTGGGATATGCCGCTGTCATTCTGGAAGGCAAGCCATCGAACGACAATCTCTATAAAATTGTAATCAACAAGGATGGGATTACGATTACAGAAAGCAACGATTTGAAATTGCTCGGAAATTATGATCTCATTGATAAAATGAAATCCCAGTACGGTGATAAAATCGCATGTATTTCAATCGGCCCTGCCGGTGAGATGAAAATGGCGTCCGCATCCGTAGCCTTTACCGACATGGAGGTCCGCCCCAGCCGTCACGCGGGGCGCGGGGGTCCTGGTGCGGTAATGGGCGCCAAAGGCGTCAAGGTAATTGTGCTGGATGATACCGGTTTAAAAATACGCCCCCCCAAAGATCCCGATAAATTCAAAGAGGCCAACAAACGCTTTGTTCAGGGGCTGAAAAAACATCCGGTCACCGGTGAAGGACTGCCGGCCTATGGAACCAATGTGTTGACCAACATCATCAATGAGGCCGGCGCGTTTCCGACCAACAATTTCTCCTCCGGCCGGTTTGACGGTGCTTCCGCCATCAGCGGCGAAACCTATGCGGAGCTGGAAACCAAAAGAGGCGGCAACCCCACCCACGGCTGCCACCGCGGCTGTGTGATCCAATGCTCCGGCATCTTTATGGACAAAAAAGGCAACTACCTGACCAAACAGCCTGAATATGAGACTGTCTGGGCGCATGGCGCAAACTGCGGTATCGGTGATCCGGATATCATCGCTCAGATCGACCGGCTCGACGATGATTTCGGCCTGGACACCATTGAGATGGGAGCGACCATCGGCGTTGCCATGGAAGCCGGGGTGGCCGAGTTCGGCGACGGAAAGGCCGCCATCAAGCTTGTCGAAGAAGTCGGTAAGGGAACCCCCCTGGGACGCATTCTGGGCAGCGGCGCCGCTGTAACCGGCAAGGTTTTTGGGATTGAAAGGGTTCCAACCGTAAAAGGACAGGCCATGCCCGCCTATGATCCCCGGGCGGTTCAGGGAATCGGTGTAACCTATGCCACAAGTCCCATGGGGGCGGATCATACTGCCGGTTATGCCGTAACCGCCAATGTACTGGGAGTGGGGGGAACGGTTGATCCGCTGAAGCCGGAGGGACAGATCGAACTCTCCCGCAACCTCCAGATCGCCACGGCAGCCATCGATGCGACGGGATATTGTCTTTTTATCGCCTTTGCCATCCTTGACCAGCCAGATACCTTTCAGGACATGCTGGACGTCATCAGCGCCTTCACCGGACAGGAGCTTACCGCTGACGGTGTTACCGATCTGGGCAAGAAAATCCTGAAGAGTGAAAGGGATTTCAACTTCCAGGCTGGTTTCTCATCCAGAGATGACCGTATCCCAAACTTTTTTAAGAGAGAACCGCTGCCGCCTCACCATGTCACCTTCGCGGTAACGGATGATGAACTGGATCAGGTTTTCAACTGGTAAAACAGGCGCGAATACTTTTGAAAAAATAATTAAATGAGACCCCGGGGAATCTCAATCGGAATTCGAAACGATTAGCGGAATGGATGATTTTTTTATATCGTGTATTGTTTGAGTGCATTAGGGATCGTTAGAAAAAACAGAATACAGGTAATGGTTTTTATATTTTGAAAACCATTCTACTTCATTTAAAAAGCTTGTTATTGAACCATCTTCTGTTTTTTCTTATCGAGCCCTTTTGCATAAGTTTGCACGATATAGTATAAAATTATCCATGAGGCTAAACACACCGACCCTGAATTAAATAACATCGCAAATGATATTTCAGTTCAGGGAGCCGATCATGGCCTCCTGGACCGGAAGAATCCGTGTCCGCCGCGCTGCTGAGAGTTGAACGATCCCATGATACAATTTCCTGAAAAAACAACCCCTGTTCTGCTGCAAACCAACCGGATTTCCGTTTTTCTCCCGATCCTGACAAAAGGCTTCAGGATACCCCATGGCAAGGCCGCCACCGTGCATGACTTTCTGACCGGAGAGCTGGAGCTGGAAGAACACTATATCGAAAACCGAATCCAGACCCTGTTTCTGAACGGAAAAGCCGTGGACAACTTGAAAGAGGCCAGGCTTTCAGACAGGGACACCCTGGCGCTCTCCGCTGCGATGCCCGGGCTGGTTGGTGCCACGTTTCGCCGGGGCGGCCGGTACGCGGCAATGAGACAAAATGTCTCCCACACCACCGGCTTCTCCTCTTCCCCGGATGCAACAAGAACCATTATTTTAAAGCTTTTCAACCTGATTGCAAAAGAGATCGGTCCTGGTCTGCTTGCCCGCGGAATCCATGTTCCGGGAAGCGATCTTATTTTGCTTCTAAAAAATCAGCCGGAACATTTCTGGCAGGAATGTAAAATTTTTGTGGACGAAAAGAGTGCCGCAAAAGAGTCGCTGCTTGACTCAGACCTGAAAAATAATGCCGTCCTCCTTAAAGTGATTCCCCAATCCTGATATGATTTCGTTTCAAAATATACTACAGCTTCTTGAATCATTTCCCGGTTCATGCGTCCTTTCGGTGATCAATTGGCCTCTGAGTGAAGTCTATTGAGGTCATTTGGAAAGCGTTCTTCATGAAGCGGAGCGTCAAATTTGAAACTGTTTGAGGGAGCTTGCGACCGAGTTTTTCAAATTTAGCGGAGCAAAGGATAGAACGCTCCAAATGCCGATATCAACGAACGAGGAGGCCAATTGATCACCCTTTCCTACCCCCCTCCCACCGGAGGGAACACTCCCACCCGGTCTCCATCATGAAGCGTCTCCTCGTGACTGCACATGACGCCGTTTAGAAATATCAGCTTGACCTCTTTTTCAGGCACACCAATATGCGCCAGCAGTTTCGAAATGGTTGTGCCTTCATCGCAGTCAACCCACCATGACGTTCTGCCGGCATCATCCGGTTTTAACCGTGCAAGGGAAGCAAAAAGGTTTACCTCGATTTTCATAAATCCTTCCTGTTAACAACGGATTGCAGTATTTGGCACCTTTATACCACGTCTTCTCCTTCACTTTCAAACCCTATTCCGCGTTCCGGTTTCAACCGGATCAAAATGATGACAACCGCGCTGGTTCAGTATCCTTCAGTTGTATCAAAACCTCCTTGACACACTGTCAGGCCTTTCCTATACTTTCACTGCATGAAACAGATCCGGCTCCTTTTCTTTTCGTTGTTTCCGGAACGGTTTCGGAGCAGTTGAAAAGACAAAACATAAGAACATCCGCGGGTTGAAATTTTTTTCAACCCGGCAATGCACGGTTTTTCCGGTGCTGAAAATCCTGCACAAAACCCAACCCTTCAATTGGAGATGAATTGATGATGGCTGATGAAAAAGAATTAAAACGAACCCTGCGGTTAAAAAACAACCTCTTGGCAAGCCGATATGAAATTTGCATTGAACGAATGAAATTTTTTACCGAGGCGTATCAAAAGCATTCGAAAGATCCTGAAAACATTAAACGGGCCAAAGCAGTAGCCCATACCCTGCAAAACATGACCATCTTTATCCGGGATGATGAGCTGCTCGTCGGAAACGAAACCAGCAAGAATCTGGGCGAAAAGGTCAATCTGGACCTGCAGCGGTTCGACAACAATCTGGATCAAAAGAGCACCTACGAAGAACTTGCCCGAAGAAATCCCCAACCCTTTTTTATGCAGGATCATGAAATTGATGAACTGATGGAAATGATCCCCTTCTGGCAGGGAAAATCCCTTGCCGGCGATCTCATACACAACAAGCTGCTGGAAAAAAAGCTGATCTCCGACAAAGGACTGCTGGCAGCCCTGGCTCCCAACATCGCCATCCAGATCGGGACGACAGAAGGCCACCTGTCTGCGGGATATGAAAAACTCCTGCAATCCGGGTACAGGGGAATCCTTGAAGAAGCAGACAATTACCAGAAAAACCTGCAGCCAGATGATCCTGAATTTCATGAAAAATCTGATTTTTACGAAGCGGTAAAAATCATCTATGCCGCAGCGATCCGTTTCTCAAAACGGTTTTCAGACCTTGCTCATGATCTGGCAGATCAAGAAACGCGCGAACAGCGAAAAAATGAGCTGACGGTAATCAGTGAGATGATGCAGAAATTTACGGAAAACGCTCCGGATACATTTTACGAGGCTGTTCAGTTTATCTGGTTCAGCCAGAATATCGCGAATATCATTTATCAGCGGAGCGTGGTCGCGCCCGGAAGGCTGGATCAGATCCTGTGGCCTTACTATGAAAACGATATGCGGTCGAACAGAATAACCCGTGAATTCGCGCTGGAACTGATCGAAGAATTGAACCTGAAGCTCACCTGGAATGTCACGCTGATCCCCGCGGCATTGACAACAATCGCGAACGCTCTCGGGCAGAACACGCAGGCAATCACCATTTCAGGGATGAAACCGGATGGAACCGATTCGACAAATGACCTTTCCTATCTGTTTCTGGAAGCGTATAAAAATGTAAAGGTGTTTACGACAGACCTGTCCATACGCATTCATAAAAATACACCGGAAAAATTTTTCAGGGAAGCGATATCGGTCTTTAAATCGACCTCTGGAATCGCATTCTATAATGATGACGTCATTATCCCATCGCTGGTAAAGGCGGGCTATGCTCTCGAAGATGCCAGGGATTATGTCATTATCGGGTGCGTGGAACCCACCGGCCAGGGAAACAGCTTTGCCGCCACCGGACGGATGTTCATGAACCTGCCGGGCGTACTGGAACTGACCCTCAATAATGGATTCAGCAATATGTCCGGAATGGTCGACGGAATGGAAACCGGAGACCCGTCCGGTTTTAACACCTTTGATGACCTGCTCGATGCCTTTGCCGGACAGCTTCGGTTCAACATTGAAAGATCGGTTCAAATCGCGGAGGTGGGCGATATCGAGACCATGAAGTACTTCCAGCATCCTTTCATTTCCGCGATGCTGGACGGGTGCCTGGAAAACGGGAAGGACTATGTTTGCGGAGGAGCCAGATACAATCTTTCCTCCATAACCGGATACGGATTCGCGACTCTGACTGACTCGCTCTTTAACATTAAAAAAGTGGTGTATGATGAAAAACAGATGCCCCTGAAAGAGTTCATTGAAATACTCAATTCAAACTTTGAGGGTCAGGAAGTCCTGAGAAAAAAATTGGCCGACAAATATGACAAGTGGGGAAACGATAAGGAGGAGATCGACTCCTTTGCCTGCCATTTATGGAACCTGTTCACCCGTGAAGTGGCGGCACACGCGCCGAAACGGGGAGGAAGGTACAGCGCGGGCGCCTATTCCATGGGAGTGCATGTGATGGAAGGCTTTGTCACAAGGCCCACCGCTGACGGAAGAAAAGCGTTTGAACCCATCTCCAACAGTTTGTCGCCTGTAAATGGGTCGGAAAAAAACGGAATCACGGCCGCCTTGAACTCCGTCGCGAAACTGAACTATGAATTTGCCGCAAACGGCGTTGCCGTCAATGTAAGGATTCACCCGCAGAACCTGGAAAAAGAAGAGAATCTGGAAAAATTTTACTACCTGCTCAAAACCTATTTTGAGAAAGGCGGCATGCAGATCCAGCCGACGGTGGTATCAACCGAAACGCTCCGGGACGCGCAACAGCATCCTGAAAAATATCAGGATCTGATTGTCAAGGTTGGCGGATACAATGCAACCTATGTTGACCTCGGCGTCCCGATTCAAAACGAAATCATGAGCCGGCTGGAAAACAGACTTTAATGGATCGATTGTTTTCATGAAGCAGGATCGCGAATTGTTTTAACAAAAAAGAGGCAGAGCCGGTATCCGCTCTGCCTCTTGCATTCATTACTACCCCATCGTGTTCTCAATCTCTACTGAAATCATACCCCTTTTTTTACACTTTCCTTTTTACGGGCAGAGTAAAGGAGCCATGCAGTTTTCACACTCCTGGTTGTTCCATTTGTTGGGGGTTTTGATCATGCTGTCGACCCAGGCAGCATACGAGGTGCCTCCTGATTCTTCTGTATAAAATTTTGGAGACATCATGATGGTATGATCGATTCCCGCGGCAATGTAATACCGGTAGTTTGGAGCTGCTGCCGCTGTATTATAGGCATAATCGAGCATCTGGCCGTGCCAGTCGCACCAGACAGCCGGCCACCCTGTTTCCCAGGTGGCTGGATTGTTGATGTTGAGCATCACATAATAAAAAAAGGTCTGATTCCAGTCATAAGCTGTTGTGTATTGGGCTATCCGGCTCCATGGGTATGCGGCAGCGATATCGGTGTATACCTGTTCAATCGTCATCTCCGGTGTATACCCATCCGGAAAAATCCAGTCCGGAATTTGAATATTCCAGTTGGTAATCCCTCCGGTTGTGAAATTTCCTCCGGTAATGCCATTGCCGGCATCACCCAGCAGGTGAACATTTGACCAGGGGAAAGATTGCTTTATATATGGAAAACACATCGTTGCCCCGTAACTTCCGGCGCTGGAACCGGTAACGAAAATGTTTCCCGGGTAATTCGTATTCTCTTTAAGATATTGCAATACAGCCTGGAAATTGACAAAACCGCGATGCTGAATTTCATACCCATAATAGTTCGCATCTTTGGCTCCCCAGAACAGGTCACCGGTGCAGTAAGGAATATACACGAACCCCCAGTCTTTAAAGGGATTGTCTTTCCTGGTCTGATCAAATATTCCACGTCCCGCCATATCGTCGGTAAACATTGCCAGTTCTTCTTTCTGATACTGCGTATAGGTGGGAGCGAAAACACAGTTCATGACATCCCAGCACGCGCCGCCGCCCTGAAAAAATACAACCAGATTGTTTCTTTGACCGCCCTTTACAAAAAAAGTAAATTCACAATCCGGGGTGCCCGGAGCATTGGAGCATGCCGGGGTAAGACCGTTGTATTCAAATCCTGCTGGATTGATCTCGGTCCATTGATCGGGCAAACCGGCAAGAGCGGTAGAGGCGATTAACAACGAAGATAAGATAAAAATACCAAGCTTGATAAATTTAAAGCGCTTCATGGTGTCCTCCTTATATTTGTTTTAAGGAACTGAACCCGGAACAGGATCTCCTGGTAAGCAGGGATCTCCTGTCCGACAGATTGGATAGCCCCGCACAGAACGCTGAGGGTTCTGCGCGGGGCCTTATACGCATAATTTGATGTTTTCCTTCATTTACAATCCATTCAACCGGTAATCCGAGTGGTCGGAAATGGTACTGCAATAGATTGACGCTGGACATATCGCATGCCCTCAGAATTAATTTTTTCTGGATGTAATTTTGGAAAGCAATTTTACCGGCTGATACGAATCGCATAACCTGCCATGGTATAATTTGTCAATATGAATCCATTAATCAAACAGGGGGCGCAGGCGTATCGGCTTTGATGATCGTCAGTCTTTTTTACAACCTGTAAAAAAAACAGGAACAATTGTTAGAATAAAATGGTCATAGAAACCGCTTGCACGGATCAGCAGGTAATTTTTTACTGGGAATGCGCGATGAATTTCCATATCCAATTCACCGGGTGACACCTCTTTTTAATTGTAGATTCCACTGAATTTTTTCGATCAATATTAAGAGGGTTAAGGCTCCTGGATGCCGGATGCCGGAACCATTGTCCGGAGGAAAAGTGAAAAAAAATTCCAGACGCCTTGGACCGCGCAACCCGCGCGAATTGCCGCTGGTACATAATTTGCTACCTTGTGTAGAATCAGAAATAAAATCCAATAGATCGGAGAGTCGACTTTAAAGCGGGATTCACCTTATCTGCGTTTGCCTGATAGAAAGCAATTCTAAACAGAAAGGAGGCTGCAATGAAAAAGACCCTGTTCATCATGTTGTTATGCCTGGTACTGCCCGGTGCGTCATTTGCAGGACCCAAATGGGACATCGGGGAAAACAGCTGGCTGCAGCTGTCTTTTTTAGGACAGGCCCATTACTCGTTTTTGGAGGATGCGGTTGACGAAAAAGATTTCTATCTGCGGAGAGGACGTATCATCCTATCTGGACAGATAATGGATGGCGTCAAGATATTTATGGAAACAGACAACGATAACCATGGGAACGATAACAAGAATGAAACCGTCAGTACCGACATCCAGGACGCATTTGTTGATATTCGTCTGGGAAAGAAGGACTGGTGCTGGGTGAAAGCCGGGTTGATCATGCTTCCTTTTTCCTTTGAAAACGCCTCTTCGGCAGCGAGCCTGCTCGGCATCGATTATAACTCCGAGGTCCTGAAGCTTTCCAATTCTTTTGTATGGCGAGATTACGGGGTTGAAATACATGGCAGTTTCGGTGAAAAATTTGCGTACCAGGCTGGTGTATTTGATGGATATAATGCGAATGAAGAAGCGGATCTTCGTTTTACGGGTCATATCGCTTTCAATCCGATTGGCAATGTCGGCAGCAGCTGGTTTCATTCACAAAACAGGCTTTCCCGCGACACCTATCTATCCATCGGCGCTGGTTTCGACACCCAGAATAAAGCGAACATCAGTGACACTTTCGTGGAATATGACTCAGAAGCATGGGTGATTGACGCCCAGTCCGGTTTTGATCTGGGAGAACATATGGGCCTGACCGTTAATGGTGCATACTATTACTGGGACAATCTGGCATACGAAGGGAATACGATGTTTGTTGAAACCGGTTTGCTATTCCTGGAAAAATATCAGGCAACCGTGAAGTGGAGCAATCAGGATCCGGATTCAGGCGCTGATGCAGTGGATTACACTTACGGACTGCATTATTTTCACAAGGAGCACAATTTGCGCGGCGGCATCGAATACCGTAACGGAGACAGCAGTGACTGGATTCTTCTGGGGATTCAGCTCCTGATATAAACAACGATACAATGCTTTTCATGTCCAGTGAAACGCATCATGATCTCGCCTTTAAAAATTTTCCGCACCGGATAAAAACAGGAGCCGCAGAAGGTGAATGCATGTCCGGATCGTTCTTTCAGGGTAAGGTCAGCCAGGTGGTCCATCACCGCGGAAAGTAAAAAGGGCACCTCAAAAAAATTGCGATGCCCTTTTGTTTTTGTGGAAATATTAACTAGATAACCGTAACATCAACCGCTGCAAGGCCTTTTTGACCCTGCTCGACCGTAAACGTTACTTTATCGCCTTCATCAAGGCTTTTAAAACCGCTCGCATTGATTGCGGAATGATGAACGAAAACATCCGTTCCATCTTCCTGCTCAATAAATCCGAACCCTTTTTGGTCGTTAAACCATTTCACAATTCCATTCGCCATAGTGACTTCCTCCTTTCATAAGATTTTCTTCGTTCCAAACTTCAGGATGCCACTACTTAAAATGGATGTACCCTTGGGGAGAAACCGGCCTGAAAACCAATACAGGCCATTAAAGATTACCTACAAGATAGTCATCGTTAGCTGCATGTCAAGTTATTATTTTAATAAAATCAATAAGTTTTGATAAGAACCCGTTAATATGGCAACTAATCTGAATACAGATACTGATGTTGGCCAATCAGGCTTGCCGTCCCAAGGCAATCGCATGTCTTTCTGGAACAGGATTTGCTGAGATTTTTCCATTTCGCATTCGTTCAATTATGACAATTACCTGTTATGATACGTTATCTTTTTCATAAAAATAATTTATTGAAATCATTAAATGAATCCAGACTTCTATACTTTTTTATGCTAAAAGAAAAAGTGTGAAAAATTCTTGACACTACCAACCGCTGAGTTCCCTCTCGGTAAGTGATCATTTCCTATCGATTCACATGGCATTTACTCTCTATGATCGGCTATCCAGTATTATTTCGATTATAAACTTTTAGACATAAATAACTAAACTTTTAGACATAAATAACTATAACAAATCGCTGTAAGCACGAAAGTTGAACTTTATTGGGTTATGAAGATTCCCATTATTGTAATGCCATACTAATTTTCTAAATCTTGAAACTAACTCTTCAATTCCTCCCAGCGCTGAAAATCCATAAACTTTGGGCTTTATCCATTTCCAGAAAAGCTCCACCGGGTTATACTCAGGGGAGTATGTTGGCAAATAGCACAGATGAACATTCTCATGTCGCCTCAAATATGATTTTACTTTTCTTGACTTGTGAATACTTGCATTGTCCAAAATGATAATGATTTGTTTTCCCGGCGTCCTTTGGGGGAGCTGTGTGAGAAACCATAAAAATGAATCGCTACCGGATTTTGCTGATTTTTTCCAATAAAATTTTTGCGTTTTGATATTCAAGCATCCAAAGCATGTGAGAGATTCCCTCTTTTTGGGCGTTTGGATCTTGTGGCGGCCACCTTTTTTTAAACCAACCTTGAACAAGGTAGGGCTCCGTTGAAAAATGAGATTCATCAAGGGTGTAAATTTCACTGTCCTCCTGGTCGATAATTTTTAAAATCTCTTGCATCATTGTCTTGATTGCATTTTGCTTCTCTTCTTTGGTCGGGGCATTGCCAGGAATCGTTTTGGATGGACGCTTATAAACATATCCCATATTCTTTAAAGCCCGTGTTAAGGTGAAGTGCAGGCAAATTAAAAATAATATATTGTGTTATTAAATATATCTGATATAATATATCTCTCTGCAATTTATAGTTTTATATACAATCTCCAAACACAACTGTGATAATGGCAGTAGCAATTTTTAGACTTATCCAAGTATTGAAGAATACTTTCTGTCTGTTTGAACCTGTCAAGGTTTGACAATAATGCAAGAATTTATGAACACTCGGATGTTAATTTACAGCCATGTTTTCAACCGTGAACCGGTTAACATTCTCAGTCCCGTCGGCAGATCACTCTAATCATTGTTAGGCTTTCAATGAGAATCCCGGGCAGATATTCGGTGATCGATTCGGCGCCGAACAGACGAGCCGTTTCGACGGCATCGTGCGTGTTGTTGTGCAGCCAGGTTTTTGTTTCCCGGGTACATCACGCTCCACCTGACGCACATGCTCCAGACGATAATTA
>JAWOIJ010000089.1:0-7394 GCA_046484745.1 Desulfobacterales bacterium
TGTCTACACTTGTATCAATTAAAAGGCGATCAAGAGGTTCTTCGTTCGTTGATTGCGGCATTTGGAGTGTTCTATCACTTGTTTCGCTAAATTTGAAAAACTCGGTCGCAATCTCCCTTAGACAGTTTCAAATTTGGCGCTCCACTTCATGAAGAACACTTTCCAAATGACCTCAATAGACTTCACTCAGAAGCCACTTGACCGTTGAAGGAAAACATGAATTGCAAAGGTAATATGAGACAACCTGTGGCTTTTTTCGCTCTGACGATGAAATTGGGCCATATGGCATTTTTGAGAGTTTACTCATGAACGTCTCACAAAAAGTCAACACTTTGATGGCAAAGAAAAAAGTTCAAGTTCAAGGCGCGCGAATCACGAGGAATACCGTTTAGCGCAGTGCAGCGGTAGCCAAAGGCGTGCGTAGTTAGCCTACTCCACAATGACGAGGGATGCACGCAGTGCGGTTTTTCAAGCCGATAGGCGCAACCGTCAGCGCTAACCGCAACACAGAAATTGGACTTTTTATGAAGCCATCACTTAGGAAGTGAAGAACATACTCAATACCTCGGCGACACAGGCCGGTTTTTCCTGCCCTTCGATTTCAACTGTATGGGTGGTGGTGACGAGAACGCGTCCGCCTTCTTTTTCAGCCACATCGGTGACCGCAATCCGGTCTCTTATCTTTGATCCGACCGGCACCGGGTTGATTAATCGGAGCTTGTTCATCCCATAGTTGATCGCCATCATTGTACCTTCTGGGAGAATCGCGTAGTTTTCCGAAAAGTGGGACAACAGGGATACTGTCAGAAAACCGTGAGCGATGGTCTTTCCAAAAGGGCCTTTGGCAGCGGCATCTTTATCAACATGGATCCACTGATGGTCAAGAGTGCAGTCGGCAAATTTGTCAATTCGATCCTGATCAATCTCAAGCCAGTCGGTTACACCCAGCTCCTCACCAACACGTTCCTTCATTTTTTCAAGAGGTAAAATTTCGATAGCCATGATGATTCTCCTTTTGTTCGGAAGGTTAATATTTTTATGTTTTAAATTTTCTGCTTTTATCCCGTACGTTTCAGGGATGGCAAAAAGACATTATCCGTGACAAGGTGCTTTTTTATGCCTGTTTTGCGGCAAATTCAAGCTGCCTTTTGCGCAGGAACGGATTGCTGCAAATCATAGGGAAATGAATATGAAAAAAAAAATGATATGTCAATAATAAAAAAAATTGCTTGACAGCAAATCCTTTATTAGTATAGAAAATTGTGAATAGCGTTTATCAACACTACACGGTGAGTACAGAGCGTAGCACACGATATGCATCGTGCCGCCCGGGTTCTGTATTTCAGATAATCATTACGTTTTAACCAAGGAGTAAAAAAAATGGCACAGGAACTGGCAGACAGAAGGGATATCGATTTTGTCCTCTGGGAACAGCTCAATTGCGAACAATACCTTGAGCTGGACCATTATGCGGATTTTAACCGAAAAACATGCGACATGATCATCACGGAAGCCCGTAAGCTCGCGATAAAAGAGCTGCTTCCAACGCTTAAGGAAGGGGACAAGGTGGGGGTCAAATTCGAGAAAGGAGTGGTACGGGTCCCCGAGTGTTTCAAAAGACCCCATGAACTGCTTCTGGAAGGTGAATGGGGAAGCCTCCCGGTTGAGTCGGAATTGGGTGGTCAGGGAGCGCCCCCTTTTATTGCCTCTGCCGCATCCGAATATTTCATGGGCGGAAACTGGTCTTTATACACCTATGCGGCAATGGGAGGCAGTACAGCCGGAATGATTCAGGATTACGGAACCAAAGATCAGATCGAAACCTATGTGAAACGAATCGTTTCCGGAAAATGGGGGGGAACCATGCTTCTGACCGAATCCGGGGCTGGGTCGGATGTCGGAGCACTTGAAACAACAGCCGTGAAGAATGAAGATGGAACCTATTGCCTGAGCGGGAACAAGATTTTCATTACAAACGGTGAGCATGATCTCTGCGAAAATATCATCCATCCTGTCCTGGCCCGAATTGAGGGTCATGAGCCGGGAACAAAGGGGATTTCAATTTTCATCGTTCCCAAATACCTGGTCAACAAGGACGGCAGCCTGGGTGAACGAAACGATATCATGTGCACCGGTGTAGAGGAAAAGCACGGTATTCACGGAAGTGCCACATGCAGCCTGAGCCTCGGTTCAAAAGGGAAATGCATCGGATATTTGCTCGGTGAAGAAAAAACCGGGATGAGAATCATGTTTAATATGATGAATGAAGCACGAATGGCTACCGGCTTGCAGGGTCTTGCCTACGCATCTTCCGCTTATATGCTTGCCGTTAATTATGCGAGGGAACGTATCCAGGGGAAAGATCTTTTATCTTTCGGAGACGCGAGCGCGCCCTCCGTGCCCATCATCAAACATCCGGATGTGCGGAGAAATCTTTTGTGGATGAAATCTTACGTGGACGGCATGCGGAGCTTTTTCTATTATATGACCACTGCCGGATTGAAGGCGCATCTGTCCGAAGACGAAGAAGATAAGGCTCTTAATACAGGACTTTTCGAGCTTATGACTCCCCTGATCAAAGAGTATCTGTCCGTCAAGGGTCATGATGTATGTATCCAGGCGATGCAGGTTTACGGCGGAGCCGGCTATACGCAGGATTATCCTGTCGAACAGTATGCAAGGGACTGTAAGATCGCGTCAATTTATGAGGGAACCAGCGGCATTCAGGCAATGGATCTTCTGGGACGTAAAATGTCCATGCAGAAAGGCAAAGTTTTCATGACCTTCATGGGTGAGATTCAAAAAGTAATCGCTCAGGCCAAAGAGATGGAAGAACTGAAAGGCCTTGCCGGAAAACTTGAAAAGGTTGTCAATCGTCTTGGCGAAGTTGCCATGCATCTTGGAAAGACCGCAATGGAGGGCAAGATAAAGGAAGCCTTCGCGCATGCACTTCCGTTACTTCATGCCATGGGTGATGTGATTATGGGATGGATGCTTCTCTGGCGGGCCGTTGTCGCGGCCCCGAAAGTGGAAACCGCAAAGAAAAAAGATCAGGCTTTTTATCAGGGTCAGGTAAAGACAGCGGAATTTTTTATCAGTACGGTGATTTATGAAACCCTTGGGAAACTCGACGCGATACAGGAAACCTCTGCCGCGGCACTGGATATTCCTGATGAAGGTTTTGGCGGACTATAGAAAACAAAAAGGGAGGAGATTATGTCTGAAATAAGATACGACGGAAGGGTCGCTGTTGTAACCGGCGCTGGAGCGGGTATTGGAAGGGAGTATTCGCTTGAACTTGCAAAAAGAGGCGCAAAGGTTGTTGTGAATGATCTTGGGGGTTCCCGTGATGGATCCGGTTCCGGAACATCTGCTGCCGATAGTGTTGTTGAGGAAATTAAAAATTCCGGTGGCGAGGCAGTTGCAAACTATGACAATGTAGCGACCATGGATGGTGGAGAAAGCATTGTAAAAACAGCCGTTGAAGCATTTGGGAAAGTTGATATTCTGATCAATAACGCGGGTATACTGAGAGACAAATCGTTCCTGAAGATGACCGAGGCGGAATGGGATGCCGTTATTGGCGTTCATCTGAAGGGGGCTTTCTGTGTTACACAGCCGGCCGCGAAGGTCATGAAGGAAAACAACTACGGAAGAATAATTTTTACTTCTTCCACTTCAGGGCTGTTCGGAAATTTTGGTCAGACAAACTATGGCGCCGCAAAACTGGGTGTTGTCGGAATCATGAACACCCTTAAGCTTGAAGTGGCAAAGTATGATATTAAGGTCAATACAATCGCGCCTACTGCCTGGTCCAGAATGACCGAGGATATTATTCCTGAAGAAGTGGGAAAGAAACTGAAACCGAAATTTAATGTTCCGCTGGTTTTACTTCTCTGTTCAGAAGAATATAAGGATTCGGGAAAGATTTTTGTGATGGGCGGCGGCTGGTATGGCCGAACCGCGATCGTTTCCGGCGAGGGGGTCTGCCTGGGTGATGCGAATAGGGATATTCCCGTGGAGGAGGTGCGGGATAATTTTGCCGGAATCGACAGCCTTGAGAAGCCTGAACCTCTCAACAGCGGTTCCGATATTTTTAGATATATCGGTCCGCTTCTGGCTTAGAGACGGCCGGATCATTTTTATCGACATGATATCAAACCCCTGTTGGACGGACCGGTTTGCCGGAGATGTTCCGGCAGGGGTTTTTTTTGTTCCGGAGGTATCGATACGAAACAGGAGGTGACAAAAATGTTCGAACTATCGCGATGCACTCTTTGCGGTGATTGTCTGGTAAAATGCCAGTGGATGGACGTGGACGTTGACAAGGCGGTTTTGTGGAAAAAGGCGATGAATGCCGGTGAATATTCTCCGGCGCTTGACCAGTGTATAACCTGTTATGCCTGTAATGAAATTTGCCCTCAGGGTGCCAATCCATATGATTTGATTGCGGAACTGCAGGAAAAGCATTGCACGCTGATACCGGCGGAGTCTGTGGACGCGACTGAAAAGCAGTATACATTTTCAGGGGAATTAACAAATCTGCCGGACGCTGAGACGATCATGACAACCTGCGTGTTTGGAAAAAATGAAGCTGCCTTGATACAGGGCGAACTCTACGATATCCCCCTTGTGGGCGGAAAGCCCTATTTTTGCTGGCTGCTTTTCAGCCATATGGGCGTTGAAAGCATCCAGAGAAAACATGCCGAGGAGTTTGTCAACCGGCTCGCCATGACAGGAGCAAAGGAGATTGTCTGTTTTCATGATGACTGCTACGCCATGCTGGCGCGGATCGCTCCGGATTACGGGATCAAGGTTCCTTTCAGGCCGGTTCACCTTGCGGAGTACCTGACAGGCTTTTTGAAAAAAAATAAAGACCGGATCAAACCGCTGGATCTTGATATCGCATATCAGCGGCCTTGTGCGTCCAGACATACCCCTGAAAAAGAACATTTCATTGATGAGCTGTTTGAGCTTGCCGGCGTCAGACGGGTCAAGCGGGCTTATGACCGGGAAAAAGCCCTTTGCTGCGCCGGGGTCAAGTTGTTGCTGGGTATGGGAGATCCGGCTCCGGATCAGGAAAAAAATGTTCTCGATGCAAAAGAATCCGGCGCGCAGGCAATGGTTTATCTCTGTCCGATGTGCAGGAATTCCCTTTCAGGACCGGCATTGAAGCACAACCTGCCTTTTATATTCATCGGCGACATTGTGAGGATGGCTATTGGGGAAATTGAAGTGCCGGTTTGAGATGGCTTCGCAAAAAGTCCAATTCCTTTGTTGCGTTGTATCCTGATGTCATTCGACGTACTGCACAGCACGACTCATTCATCAGGATACAACGTGCCTCGAACTTGAACTTTTTTTTGCCATCTTACTTTTAACTTTTTGTGAGTTGATCACGGGTTAAGGTTTTCTGGAAAAGAATTACAACCTGCAGGCTTTCTAAAACCCATGCCATCGGTATATGAAATCTATAGAATGCCGACTGGTTATTTCTTCATATATCCACGAATTAAATAACTTTTAATCATAACCGATTAATACCTAACCGAAATCCATCCGTGGAATGTTAAATAGACGCCTATTAAACAACCCATATTGGGACATAAAATGACACTTTAAAGGATTTTAGTTTTTTTTGGAAAAAGAGAGATAATGACATAACCCTCTACAATTATATTTCTTTCACGGTTTCCTTGTAAATGACAGGCTTTTCGTGTATTGACTATTTACGTGAGATTTTACGATCTTGGACGGAGAAAACGGCGGCAATTAAAGATTAATGTTGGGTGAAAAATCGAACAAATATAATGAAAGGAGAAAAATTATGCCGGATTTTGGTTCGCCTTTTTCAGGTTTGACGAGTAACAGGAAACTTACTAATGAGGAACTTATTCGGGCAATTCGGTTTATGGTAGCTGCGGAATACGAAGCAATCCAACTATACATGCAACTTGCCGAATCGATAGACAATAAACTTGCTATTGAGGTACTTAAGGATATCGCCGACGAAGAACGTGTTCACGCCGGTGAGTTCCTTCGACTTCTCCGAGAGTTAGCCCCAGATGAAGAAAAGTTTTATACTGAGGGGGCAAAGGAAGTCGAAGAAGAAATTGAGAAATTAAAGTAAGATACTATTCAAGGACCACCCTACCAACGGTTCAATTCGGACCGGAAAAAGCGAAAGCTTTTTCCGTCCGGTTAACCGCATCGTTAGATTGCAGAGAGGATAAAATGGCTGACATGAAAGAATACGGCCCTACTTTGGCGGTGTTGATTGACGCTGATAATGCAAATCCTGCAATTGTCGAAGGCTTATTAGCAGAAATTGCAAAACTTGGGGTTGCTAGTGTTAAACGGATCTATGGTGACTGGACAACTACTAAGCTAGGCCAGTGGAAAGCAGCCTTGTTGGAGTATTCAATTCAACCCATCCAGCAGTTTGCATACACCACAGGGAAGAATGCCACTGATAGTGCCATGATTATCGACGCCATGGATTTATTGTACTCGGGAACATTTGATGGGTTCTGCCTTGTGTCCAGTGATAGTGATTTCACCCGGCTGGCTTCACGAATAAAGGAGTCAGGAAAGATTGTCTATGGCTTTGGTGAACAAAAAACACCTCGGCCTTTTGTCACCGCTTGCGATAGATTTATATATACTGAAGTCTTTTCTGCCTCTTCTACGACTGATCAGTCAGTGAAGAAGAAGACAGCTAAAGAATTACGGCATGATACAAAACTCCTAAACTTATTCAGGTTTGCTATTGAAGCATCATCCGATGAAACTGGATGGGCAAATTTGGGCCCTGTAGGTGCCAACATAATCAAACAGGCCCCTGATTTCGATCCTCGAAACTATGGATATAAGAAGCTCAGTGATTTAGTAACAGCGATTGATTTCTTCAAGACTGAGCGGAAACAGAAAGCTGTCTTTATTAAAGATGAACGGCCGAAATAATATCTGCAATCTAACAACTAATTGGAGCCGACTGAAAGGGGCGTCCTCACTTGAGTCTGGCTCATTTGCTTCAACTTTGCACCCGAAAGGCGGCTGGCCTTATGGCAAGTGTTTTACTACAATGGCAACAAGGAAATTGGGCACAAAGGGTAGTCTCTCAGTCGCCCTTTCATCGGCTCAATTCTAGCGTTGAGATTTCCCTTCATATCAACAGGAAAAACACTTCACCAAAAATCTGATATCTATCCTTGAAACGGAGAGTCAAGAAAATACTTCCCTTATTACCCTAAAAAATATTTTTTGACTCTCAGGGTATCCGCTTTTTCTAAAAGTTTCGTGCCCAATTACTAATTCAATTTTATACAAATATCAGCTTAAATACGATGATAATTATTTTCTATGTCTTTAAGGAAATAAAATTGCTACAGTTT
>JAWOIJ010000010.1:0-55610 GCA_046484745.1 Desulfobacterales bacterium
CCTTCGAAGAGCTTCTTTGGAACCGAAATGACGGTGAATAAGGCCGTGATTCACACCTGCCCTGACCGCAATTTTACGAAGTGAAACCGCTTCAACACCCTTTTCAGAAAAAAGCTCCGCTGCCGCCCGAATCAGAGCGGTCACGACTTCATCCCGACCGTGGGGTTTCTTTGTTTTTATCATTATGAAAAATATCTCCCCGAACAATCAAATTGAATTTTTAACAGCATCGAGAAAAAAATCACATATTATATTTTTCAAGCTTTCGATAAAAGGTTGCACGCCCCGTCCGAAAATTGCCGGATCTCGTAATCATCACCACCCATCCAGGAGGAAATCAGTTTTCTTGAGCTGGGCTGGTCATCCACCACGAAAATGAGTTTTTTTTCCATGTTCACCTGTGCGGAAAAGAGTACACCATTTCCCGAATCTCTTTCTAAAATGTTTCCTCGATCTCCAAGGCAACTTTTTCGGCAGCCTTCACAGGATCTGCGGCATCCCGGATCGGCCTGCCGATAACCAGATAATCGGAACCGTTTTGTATCGCCTGCGCCGGCGTGATAACTCGTTTTTGATCATCCTTGCCCAAGGGTTCCCAGATCGGTCTGATTCCGGGCGTTATCGTGAGAAACTCCCGGCCGAATTCATTTTTGATGGCCCTTGCTTCATGGCCGGAACAGACAACACCTCTGCAGCCGGCATTTTTTGCCATGGCCGCTCGCTTTAAAACCAGCGTTTGCATATCCTGAAAAAATTGTTCCTGAAAACCGGCTGAACGAATCTCTTCGCTGCCCACACTGGTTAAAACCGTGACACCCAGGACACCCAGTTTTCCCGCGCATCCTTCCACCGCGGCCTCAAGCATTTTTTGAGACTCTCCGCAATGAACCGTTGCAAAAGCGACATCAAGATCGGCAACCACTGCCATTGCCCTTCGAACCGTCTCCGGTATATCGTGAAGCTTGAGATCTAAAAAAATCCCCGCATCTCCCGCATCTTTGATCATCCGGATGACCTCCGGCCCCTCTTTGATAAACAGTTCCAGTCCCACCTTGAACATGCCTACATGGCCGGCAAGAAGATCGACAAGAGGTCGGGCTTTTTCAAGGGATGGTACATCCAGGGGAAAAATAATATAATCCTTTGCCGGTCTCATTTGAAATGCCTCCTGCTACTTTCGTATTTTCATGATTATTTTTATGGTGTTACCATAGCCCACATTCAATTCGCCATAAAGTCTTTTTTTTAAGTGGTCTTGATGCTATTGTAAAAAAATAGATTTGAAACCAGACGGTTTCAAATCTGACAAATATAAATTTCAGGCGGTTTAATGATGCCAAATGTTCGACAATATGATATATGGATTCGGTTACAAAAAAACATACGGATTCGAAAACGAAAATACAAGCCAGATCTCCGGGAATTATAACATGTCGATATCAAAAGAAGATTACAGCTATGTTCAATGGAAAAATCTGAAAAACACAGAGGACCAGACTGTTTATTCTTTTGGACTGATTGTTCAAAAAATGCGGACAGAGATCACAAAACTGATCAATACGATTGGTAAACAGGCATCTTCAACCCCACTTACACAATCCAATTTTGTATCGCTAAAAATCCTCTTCCGCTTAAAAGAATGCATGCTTTCCATCGAACTGCTGATCTCAAAGGGACTTGCCCGAGATGCCGCTGTTTTGCTTACCGCTCTCATGAAACTGCGGCTTGAGATGCAGTATATCGAACAGAATTCTTCTGCTGCCGGCGATTGGATTTCTGATTACAAACAAAAAAAATCCCCCTGGTCTGTTGAGTTTTTAATCCGGGAACTCTTCCCAAATCCCGAAGATCAGATTACGGAACGATCAAACTATGAATACCTCTTGATGATAAGGCAAAGTGACCCCATGGGAAGCCAGCCGAGTTTTCCGGTTAAAGATAATGACTTTATCCATACCGACAGAGATGACCTTGCCATATGCCTTTTCTGCGAAGGGAGTGAATGCTACCGGACACTGAAAGCGGCTTCCGCTGATCTCTCCGATTCAGGTTTCCGCATAAGCGCGAATGTAACTGCCATCGAGGAGATCAATGAACTCAAAGAAAAGCTGCTGTCATTGCGCAAAATCAAAACAGATAAAAAATTCAAGAAACAATAAAGGCGATCTCGTAAAAGACATGGAACCGATCGAGAACAAGGAAAACCTGCTGCGAAAACTCCCCGGTGTCGACCGAATTCTTGAACTTACAAAGCCAAATGGCCAATACAACGATATCCCAAAATCTGTCCTTGTGAACGCCATACGGTTTGTAATTGAGGAACTCCGTGCGCGCATCATTCAAAATGAAACCTCCATTTCCATCGAGAATCAAAACATCCTGGACCGGGTCAGGCAAAAGGTTTGTAAAGACATGCAGCCGAATCTTCGACGAATGGTGAATGGAACCGGTGTTGTGGTTCATACAAACCTGGGGAGATCGCTGCTTGCGAAAGAGGCGGTTGCAGGCATCGATGAGGTTGCCGCCGCCTATTCCAATCTTGAATTCGACATATCAAAAGGCAAAAGAGGACTCCGGTACACCGCCGTCGAGGAACTCCTGTGCGGGATCAGCGGAGCAGAAGCGGGCATGGTTGTAAACAACAATGCCGCCGCCGTACTCCTGTGCCTTGAAACCATGGCTAAAGACAGGGAAGTAATTGTTTCAAGAGGCGAGCTTGTTGAAATCGGGGGTTCCTTCAGGATACCGGATGTCATGGCAAAAAGCGGGGGCATCCTGAAAGAGGTGGGAACCACCAACAGAACCCATACCAGGGATTACGAGGATGCTGTAACACAAAACACCGGCCTTCTGTTAAAAGTCCATACCAGCAATTACAGTGTCATGGGATTTACGGCCGAGGTATCGCTGAAAGAACTGGTGGCAATCGGCGCGGAGCATCATCTTCCGGTTATGGAAGATCTGGGCAGCGGCACATTCATTGATTTTTCAAGATATGGCCTCGCAAAAGAACCCATGGTTCAGGAATCGGTAAGCACCGGGGCAGATGTTGTTACATTCAGCGGTGATAAGCTCCTGGGCGGCCCTCAGGCCGGGATCATTGTCGGAAAAAAAGAAGTTATTGGAAAAATAAGAAAAAATCCTCTGACAAGAGCGCTCCGCATTGACAAGCTTACCCTGTCCGCACTGGAACGAACACTCAGGCTTTACCGGGACCCCGACCATGCGGTAAAAACGATTCCGACCCTCCGAATGCTGACAGAACCCTTTGAACATATTGAACAAAAAGCGGATCGATTGTTGAGGTCCCTGGAAAAACTTGAAGAGCCCAGCCTCACGGTCAGCACCAAAAACAGCTCTTCAAAAACCGGCGGAGGCGCCCTTCCGCTCCTCAATCTTCCCAGTAAATGCCTGGCGCTTCAGATAAAAGGCATGACTGCAAGCAGAATTGAAAAAGCCATGCGGGCAAATGATCCGCCGATTATCGGCAGGATCGAAGAGGATGTTTTTCTAATCGACCTTCGAACCGTTCTGGATGATGAATTTTCCATCATATGCGATGCGGTCACCGGTATCCTTTAAAAGCCCCGCAAATAAATTTCTTGAATATGAATGGTTTTTCGTCCATATATAATCCTCGCGTAAAACTGCCTGATATTTTCCGGACAGTGTTTTGTTTTAACGGATAGGAGAACCAAATTATGCCGATATATGAATACCATTGCAAAAAATGCGACAAAAATTTTGAATACCTGGTCTTTGGCTCGGATGAGCCAACGGGCTGCCCCTCCTGCGGGGGTAAAAAGGTTACGCGGCTGATGTCTGCCTGTGGATTTAAGACAAAGGGAAGAGGCGGAGAAACCGTGAGTTCGTCAGCCGGCTCATCATGCGGGGGCTGCTCCGCCTCCAGCTGTTCCGGCTGCGGGAGTTAGCAAATATGCAGATCAAGATCGGAACAAGGGGCAGTCAGCTGGCCCTCTGGCAGGCAAACTGGGTCAAATCCGCGATACAGGTATATCAAAAAAACATTTCAGTTTCTCTTAAAATCATAAAAACAACCGGTGATAAAATACTGGATGTCCCCCTTGCGAAAGTCGGCGGCAAAGGACTTTTTGTAAAAGAAATCGAAGAGGCACTCCTGGACGGACGAATTGATATCGCCGTTCACAGCATGAAAGACATGCCCGCTCAACTGCCGGAAGGATTATGCATCGGCGCGATACCAGAACGTGAAAATCCTCATGATGTATTGATTTCAAAAAATGACCGCCCTCTTTCCGATCTGCCGAAAGGAGCCAGAGTCGGCACCAGCAGCCTGCGTCGTTCATCCCAGCTGAAACATATCAGACCGGATCTTGTGATCCTTCCCTTGCGGGGCAATCTGGATACCCGAATTCGAAAGATCGAGGCTGAAAAGCTGGATGCCATCGTTCTGGCAGCAGCTGGCTTAAGACGCCTCAATTATAGCGACCGGATTTCACAGTATCTGCCGCTCGAAGTCATGCTTCCGGCCGTCGGACAGGGCGCACTGTGCATTGAAACAAGGAAAGATGATCCAAATGTCGTGCCGATAGTCGGAACCTTGAACCATTCCGAAACCTGTATGGTTGTTTTGGCTGAACGTGCATTCCTGCATCGCCTCGAGGGCGGTTGCCAGGTGCCCATTGCCGCATTCGGGCAGATGGAAGAAAAAAAACTGACCCTGACGGGACTTGTCGCGGATATCGAAGGAAAAACCGTTATACGGAAATCGCTGACCGCATCCAGCCTCATGGCTGAACAAATCGGTGTCGATCTTGCAGAAAAAATGCTGGAGATGGGTGCCGGAGAAATACTTGAAAAACTGCGAAGGGATGAAGAAGAAAACCATGAAAGGTAAAGTCTATCTGGTAGGAGCAGGCCCCGGTGACCCGGGCCTGCTTACGATCAAAGGAAAAGAATGCATCGCTGCCGCGGATGTAATCATATACGACCATCTTGCATCACCAAGACTTCTCGACCATGCCAAAAAAACCGCTAAAATCATCTATGTGGGAAAAAAAGGAGGTCATCATATCCTGGCCCAGGAAAAAATAAACGCGATGATTGTTGAAGAAGCCCGAAAAGAAAAACTTGTGGTTCGGCTGAAAGGCGGCGACCCCTTTATTTTTGGAAGAGGCGGTGAGGAGGCGGAGGTCCTGGTCAACGCGGGCATCCCGTTTGAAATCGTCTCCGGCGTAACCTCGGCAATTGCCGCGCCCGCCTATGCGGGAATTCCGCTCACGCATAGAAAGTTCACGGCAACACTGGCATTTGTCACCGGGCATGAAGCTCCCGACAAAGAAAAATCCAACATCAACTGGGATGCCCTGGCCAAAGGAATCGGAACCATTGTGTTCCTGATGGGAGTGAAAAACCTTTTCCATATTGTAAAAGAACTGATCGACCATGGCAAACCCCCGGAAACAAGGGTTGCGCTTGTCCGATGGGGAACAACCGCAAACCAGATAACCGTAACCGGAACCCTTGATACAATTGTGGAAAAGGTAAAAACCGCTGGATTGAAACCTCCGGCCGTCATTGTCGTGGGGGATGTGATCTCGCTTCGGGACTCCATAAAATGGTTTGAAAACCGGCCGCTTATGGGAAAAAAAATTGTCGTCACACGGGCCGGAGAGCAGGCAAGTGAGCTGGTGAAACGCCTTTCCGATCAGGGTGCCGACTGCCTGGAATACCCGATGATCAAAATTATTCCGGCAGATGATTTCAGCCCCCTTGACAGGGCCATCGAGAATATTGCATCCTATAATTACCTTGTTTTTACCAGCGTGAACGGGGTAGACTTTTTTTTTGAAAGACTGTTTGAAAAAGGAAAGGACGCCAGATGTCTGGGGCATGTCCGTACCGCCACCGTCGGATCGGTGACATCGGAACGGCTTAAAAGATTTGGGGTTAACAGCGACATCGTCCCTGCGAGTTATCGGGCGGAATCGATCATCGAAGCCTTCCGGAAAGAGCGGGTTGACGGGAAAAGAATCCTTCTGCCGAAGGCAAGGGATGCAAGGCCGTTGCTCCCGGTTGAACTGACAAAACTGGGGGCACGCGTGGATGAAATTATCGTCTACCATGCAAGCCCGGTTTCGGACAATGCGGATGCGTTATTGGAAAATCTTGAAAACAGATCCATTGATCTGATCACGTTTACGAGTTCTTCAACGGTAAAAAATTTCAAATCCCTTTTACCGGAAGAAAAGTTTGAAGAGCTGACAAAAGACGTCGCCTTCGCAAGTATCGGCCCGGTTACAACGGATACTGCCGAACAACTCGGTTTTAACGTACAAATCACGGCGGAAGAATATACGGTGGCGGGTCTGTGCGACGCAATTCTGAACTTTTTTAACCATACTTAGAAAAGAGAAAATCAGATGACCCCCTTTGAAGAGATCGACCTGACAGGCCTGAAAACCTATTCGGCAAAACAACGTGTTTCAAAGGTAAAAACAGATGAAGAGGCGGTTCCTCCGAAGGCGGGGATGACCGTTCGTGAATTTCTGGACGGCCTTCCTTCCATCCTGAAAGCCAAAGACCTCATGGCTGTAGCACGGGCAGTCGTCAATGCGCGCGAAAAAGGAAAACCGGTCATCGTTATGCTGGGCGGGCATGTGATCAAGACCGGGTGCAGTCCGATCCTTATAGACCTCGCTGAAAAAGGCTTTGCAACCCATTTTGCTTCAAACGGCGCTGCAGCAATTCATGATACCGAACTGGCCCGTTTCGGCCACACTTCGGAAGATGTGGCATCCCAGCTGGAAGACGGTTCTTTTGGAATGGCCGCGGATACAGCGGGATTTGTCAATGAAGCTTCCCGAAAAGCGGTTTCATCCGGAAAAGGTTTTGGAGAGGCGATCGGCCATGCGCTTGCCGAAGAAAACGCGCCTTTTTTAAACCGGGCCCTGCTGGCCTGCTGCGCAAGGCTCAACATCCCCTATACCCTTCATGTAGCCATCGGGACGGACATTGTGCATCAGCATCCTACTGCAAGCGGCGCTGCAATTGGAGAGGCTTCCATGCGGGATTTTAGAATCTTTGCGGCAGCGGTCTCAAAACTGGGAGGAGGAGGGGTTGTCTTGAATTTTGGAAGTGCTGTCGTGATGCCTGAAGTTTTCCTGAAGGCTCTTGCTGTTGCCCGAAACCTGAAAAAAAACGTCTCGGATTTCACAACCGCGAACTTCGACATGATTCAGCATTATCGTCCGAATATCAATGTTGTGAGCCGCCCTGTTCTAATGGGGGGAAACGGGTATTCCATTACGGGACATCACGAAATCATGATTCCGCTTCTGGCCGCGGCGATACAGGAAACAGCGGCTGTTTTATAGATGTTGAGCTGCCGGGAAAAGATAAAAACCATCAACCGGCCGCGGGCGGCCATGCGATTTTTAATGTCCGTCCTTCTGATATTTCAAATTTCAGCGGCAACTCATTCCGGTTCATCCGGACAGGGGAGATGAATTAAAACATGTTTTCGACACTTTTAAAAGATCATATACGCTGCCTTGAATCCCTCGCGGAAATTGAGTCAGACATTGAAAAAGCAGGTGAACGACTTAAGTCATCATTAAAAAAAGGCAATAAAATTCTTATCTGCGGCAATGGAGGATCTGCGGCCGATGCACAACATTTTGCCGCGGAGCTTATCGGCAGATTTGAGAAGGAGCGGAAAGCCTTTCCCGCCATAGCCCTTACAACGGACACTTCCAACCTGACAGCCATCGGCAATGATTACGGCTATGACCGCGTCTTTGCAAGGCAGGTGGAAGGTCTTGGGCTTCCAGGCGATATCCTGATCTGCATCTCCACCTCCGGAAACTCGAAGAACCTGCTTCTCGCGGCCGAAACAGCTCGGGAAAAAGGCTTGACAACAATTGGTCTTCTCGGAAAGGAAGGCGGCCTTTTGAAGGGAAAGGCGGATCTTTCAGTTACCGTCAGGCAGAAGGTAACGGCAAGAATCCAGGAAGCTCATATTTTTATTCTTCACTATTGGGCGGCATTAATCGAAAACAGCCTGTAGCGTTTATCAAGGATGAAATAACCATGCTATTTAATTCCGATACGTTTTCCAGCATTCACATTCTTGTGGTGGGTGACATCATGCTTGATCGATATCACTGGGGAGAAGTCAGACGCATCTCGCCGGAAGGCCCTGTGCCGGTTATGCATGTTCTTGAAAAGTCGGAAGTGCTTGGCGGAGCCGGCAATGTCGCCGCCAATCTTGCCGGCCTGGGCTGCAGGACAACGGTGATCGGTCTTATCGGAAAAGACACGGCAGGCAGGCATATTCAAAAAATGCTGGATGATAGAAACATACAGGGCTGCCTTGTTTCGAACAAGTTAAAGTCTACGATTACCAAGACCAGAATCATGGCCCAGGGCCAGCAGTTGATCCGGCTGGATGAAGAAAATCCGGAACCAATTGGTCCAAAGCTCTCCGACCGGATTTTTTCGGAGATTGAAGCAAGACTCACGGGTTGTCAGGCTGTCATTCTGTCGGATTACGGCAAAGGGATCTTCCAGTCTCCTGGTTTGTGCAGGCGGATCATCGACCTTTGCAGGAAAAAGAATCGGCCGGTACTTGTCGACCCCAAGGGAACCGACTGGGAACGGTATCGAAATGCCACAGCGGTAACACCGAACACCTCTGAGTTGAAATCTGTCGCCGGTCTCACGACAAACATCCCTGAAAAGGAATTGAAAAGAGTAGCGAAATCAATTGAAAAACGCTTTGATCTTGACTGGCTTCTCGTAACCCGCGGAGCAAAAGGAATGTGTCTTTTCGGCGCAGACGGAACATTCAAAAAGATACCGGCTGTTGCGCGGGAGGTGTTTGATGTTTCAGGAGCCGGGGATACGGTCATTGCAACGGTTACCGCCGCTCTTGCCACGGGTTTTTCTTTTATGGAAGCCGCGGAAATTGCAAACAGCGCTGCCGGTATCGTTGTCGGTAAACTCGGCACCCAGCCAGTAACCGCGGCAGAACTTGATGTTGCCCTCCAGCTTGACGAAAAAAAACGCCAGTCCTCGGAAGGAATTCACACCACCTCCCTGGAAGGGGCTCAAATCATGGTAAAATCATGGCGAAGCTCCGGAAAAAAAGTTGTGTTTACCAACGGATGTTTCGATCTTCTTCACCCCGGCCATATCAATTTGCTGCATCAGGCACGATCCTTCGGCGACCGTCTGATTATCGGGCTGAACACGGATTCCTCCATTAAGCGCCTTAAAGGAGATTTGCGCCCGATACTCTCGGAACAGGATCGAGCCGCGATTCTGAATGCGCTTGACTGCGTGGATCTGGTGGTACTCTTTGACGAGGACACACCGCTTGAATTGATAAAAACCCTCAAACCGGATGTTCTGGTTAAAGGAGCGGATTATAAAATCGAAGAGGTTGTCGGACGACAATATGTGGAATCCTACGGTGGTGAAGTACGCTTGGTCCAACTGCTTGCGGGATACAGTACCACGGGCATTGCAAATAAAGTCTTATCTGCCGGAAAAAACATAAAAAAACAATAATACCGTTCTATTTTCTTGACAAAAACGGCGGTAAAAATTAGTTTTCCAGAGTGATAACCGATGAAAACCATCAATCATATAAATTCACAGGAGTGATTCCCCATGACACTTACAAAAGCCCAGGTCGTTGACGCGATTCAGGACAAATTCGGTTTCCCCAGAAAAAAATGTATTGAACTGCTTGAAATCATGCTGGAAGAGATCAAAAAACCCCTGACAGCAGGCGAAGATGTCATGATCAGCGGGTTCGGCAAATTCTGTGTAAATGAAAAAAAAGAACGCAAAGGAAGAAACCCGGCCACCGGAAAAGATTTGATGCTTCCTCCGAGAAGAGTGGTAACATTTAAATGCTCACAAGGGTTGAAAGAAAAAATCAACAATAAGAATTAGGGTAAATTCAAAACCGCCACTTGAAAACTTGTCGTCTGGATCACGAATCCAATCCATTTTCCAGCTTCAGGATTGTCCGGGGGGGAGTTCATCAGTAAAGGAGAACAGGATATGGCCATCAGTAAAGAACTGCTCGACATCATTGCATGCCCGAAATGCAAAGGGGATATTCATCTCAACGAGTCGGAAAACGGCTTGATCTGTGAGACGTGCAAGCTCTTGTATGAGATTAAAGAAGATATTCCGATCATGCTGATAGAAGAGGCAAAACCGATCGAAACCTGATACTCCCTGTTCCATACCTCATCAGTATAAAAAATTGTATGATGCAAAAGAACTCCAGTTAACTGTTTTTTATCCGGTAAAAAAGAATGAGCCTGCCACGACCGCCTGGTCCTGCAAAACTGGTCATTGGACTTATTACAAAAGAAAAAAGGTTGTTTAAAGAAGCTGCCTGTGATCTATCAGAAAATTTCGGCCAGGCTGAAATGGTCAGCGCATGGCTCCCGTTTGACTACACGGATTATTATGAATCGGAGATGGGTGTTCCGCTATTCAGAAGGGTACTTGCGTTTCGACACCTGGTTGAGCAGACAACCCTTCCGGAAATTAAAATCGTCACAAACAGTCTTGAAGAAAAATATTCAAAGGATAACAAGCGTCAAATAAACATCGATCCCGGATATCTGCTGCTAGAACGTTTTGTACTCGCGACAGGGAAAAATTACTCCCACAGAATCTATATCGGCAAAAAAATCTATGCGGATTTAACACTCATTTTTCAAAAAGGTGATTTTCAACCCCTCCCGTGGACCTATCCGGATTACGCTGACAGGGAGCTGATTGATTTTCTCGGAAAAGTGCGGAATAAACTCCGGATTGACTTGAAAAGGAAAAAAAAATGATCAGCAGCATGACCGCCTACGCAAGGGCCGAAAAAAAAATGAACGAGTTGACAATCCTTGTCGAAATTCGCTCCTATAACAGTAAATATCTGGACATCTCTCTCCGATTTCCGCATGGATACGACTCTCTTGAAAGCAAAACAAAAGAGATAATATCCGGCAGGATCACGCGCGGAAGACTTGAAATACAATTGCACATAAAAGATGAGTCGGAAAAGGCGGTTGCTTTTGAAATTGATAAACAAAAAGCGGTTGCCTATCATAAAGCTCTTTTGGATCTGAAACATCTTCTGAACATGAAAAAAGATACTCCATTGGAATTTATTGCAGGTGCGGGAGGGGTTATCAGACCGGCTGAAACCGAAAAAGATCTGGATATTCATTGGCCGGTTATACAGGACTGTTTTCATGAAGCAATCGAAACATTAAAAAAAATGCGCCAGAAAGAAGGCACGTTTCTGGAAAAGGATTTCCAGAAAAGACTGGACGTTATCGAGACGTCCTTAAACCGGATTGAGCAGGAATCCAAAGATCTCCTGACCTATTATATGGAGCGTCTTGAGGAACGTATTCGTATCCTCACGAAAGGAACAGTCGAAATCGAACCCGGAAGGATCGCTCAGGAAGCGGCTTTTCTCGCAGACCGCAGCGATATCTCCGAAGAAATTGTAAGAGTCAGAAGCCATATAACGCAGTTCCGTGAAATCCTGGCGGAAGAAGAATCATCCGGAAGAAAACTCAATTTTCTGCTGCAGGAATTCAATCGTGAATTCAACACGATGGGGGCTAAAGCCGGAAACACAACGGTTTCACACACAATCGTTTCTGTAAAATCAGAACTTGAAAAAATACGGGAACAGGTACAGAATGTGGAATAAGGCCTCGTTTCCCGAACAAAAACCGTTAATTTTTCAAATTTCTGAGTTGCGCTGACATGTTAAACCAGTGAGGAATCATGGACTATACCCTTTTGAATATCGGATTTGGAAGCAGTGTAGTGGCTGAACGGGTGGTTACCATCGTATCTCCCAACTCTGCTCCGATGAAACGGCTCAAGGATGAGGCAAAAGAAGAAAAAAGACTTGTTGATGCCACGCACGGCAGAAGAACACGCTCGATTATCATCATGGACAGCAATCATGTAGTCCTGTCCGCCATCCAGGCCGAGACAATATCTCAGCGTTATGAAACACTCAAGGAAACGGAAAATCCATGAGCAGAGGGAACAACCAGAAAACAGAAGGCAGCTTCGACCCTGCATCCGAAAAAAAGGGAAAACTGTTTATCATATCCGCTCCGTCAGGAGCGGGGAAAACAACGCTCTGCAAGGAGCTGCTGAAACATTTCAAAGAGATCCGGTTTTCCATCTCCCATACCACACGACAGCCAAGGTCGGATGAAGCAGAAGGCATCGATTATTTCTTTACCTCTGAAAAAGAGTTTCTGGAAGGTATTAAAAATAATACCTGGGCCGAATGGGCGGAGGTTCACGGCAACTATTACGGAACGTCAAAAGAATTTCTGAATGGTGCCCTCTCTTCCGGGAGCAGTGTCCTTCTGGATATTGATTTTCAGGGCACCATGCAGATTTTGAAAACATACTCCGATGCGGTAACCATATTCATCATGCCGCCATCCATTGAAATTTTAAAAAGCCGCCTCCAATACCGAGGAACGGAATCGGACGAGGTGATCGAAAGGCGCCTCATCAATGCAAAACAGGAAATTAAAAAAAAAAATCTGTACCAGTACATTATTATCAATGACAAGCTGACGAATGCCAGAGAAGAGCTCTTCAACATCATAAACAACCACCTCAGCCGAAAAAATTAAGTGGCAACAGACAATTTTATTGTGAAACCGAATCTGCAGACAGAAAACCTTTATGGAATCCATCCTGTTTTTGAAGCGATGAAAGCAGGGAGACGCCGTTTCCATGAAATTTATATCGCCAAAGAAAAAATACCGCTGCGCCTTGAACCGGTTATGGAACTGGCGGCGAAACTGAGGATTCCCGTTAAAATGGTTTCGCGATCCAGACTCGGGGCAATGAGTGGAACCGAGCTGCATCAGGGAATCGGGGCATCCGTCAGCCAATACCCGCTTGCCGAATTGTCCGATATCCTGTCCGGTTCCAAAAAGATGCTGCAGAATACATATTTTTTAATCCTGGACAGTGTGGAAGATCCCCAAAATCTGGGAGCGCTGATCCGAACCGCTCTCTGTGCCGGAACCAGCGGAATCATTATCCCGAAAAACCGGGCGGCTTCACCGACGCCGGCCGCATCCAAAGCATCGGCGGGCGCTCTGGAACATGCGCATATCACTATCGTAACCAACATTGTCAGCACCATTCAAACCCTTAAACAATATGGATTCTGGATTGTCGGAACCGACATGAACGCCCGGGAATCACTCTTTTCAATTGATCTGGCTTTTCCAACAGCAGTTGTGATCGGCAGTGAAGGGAAAGGAATCCGCCCGCTTGTTAAAAAAAACTGTGACCTTCTGGTTTCCATACCTCAATGCGGCCCTGTCAGCTCTCTCAACGCTTCGGCCGCGGGAGCCGTTATCCTGTATGAAGTATTCAGGCAGCGCCTGATAAACAAGAAGAACCGCTGATGTAGATTTTCTTTCCGCCATATGGTATGAAAGCCGTCTTGCTTGATGAGCGCATTCAGATTCACGAAAATCTCCCAATATGAAAGGAAAAATAAAAATGAATGGTCAAAAAAAAATAACAAAGGATGCAAACGGAGCCCTGCATGTCCCGGACCGTCCTGTAATCCCCTTTATTGAAGGGGACGGCATCGGACCGGACATATGGAGAGCCACCTGTCTGGTTTTAGATAAAGCGGTTCAGGCCGCCTTTGGCGGAGAGAAAAAAATCGAATGGCTCGAACTTGATGTGGGGGAAAAAGGATATCAAAAAACCGGTGAATATCTGCCGGATCAAGCCCTTCAGCATATACAGGATCACGTCGTCGCGATCAAGGGTCCGTTAACCACTCCGATCGGCAAAGGTTTCCGGAGCCTTAACGTTGCCATTCGCCAGAAGCTTGATCTTTATGCCTGTGTCCGCCCTGTGCGCTACATCGAATCGGTCCCGAGTCCGATGAAACATCCTGAGAAGATCAACATGGTTGTCTTCAGAGAAAACACCGAAGATCTTTACGCTGGAATAGAATGGCAGTCCGGAACCCGGGAGGCAGAGCAGGTGATCGCTTTTTTAAAGGATACAATGAATGCCGCTATACCGGAACATGCGGGGATCGGGATAAAACCCATCAGCGAAAAAAACACAAAGCGTCTGGTGGCAAGCGCGATATCCTATGCAGCCGAAAACAACCTTCCAAGTGTAACCCTGATGCATAAAGGCAATATCATGAAATTCACCGAAGGCGCCTTCAGCAACTGGGGCTATGAGGTTGCACGGGAAAAATTCGGGGATATAACCATCACGGAGAAAGAACTCTATGAAAAACACGGTGGAAAAAAGCCCGCGGGAAAAATAATCATTCAGGACCGCATCGCCGACATGCTGTTTCAACAGGTACTTTTAAGGCCGGATGAATTTTCAGTCATCGCGACCCCGAACCTGAACGGCGACTATATCTCAGATGCGCTGGCAGCACAGGTAGGAGGCCTTGGAATGGCTCCGGGGGCCAATATAGGCGATCGCTGCGCCTGTTTTGAAGCCACACACGGGACCGCGCCCAAGTATGCGGGTCAGGACAAGGTAAACCCGAGTTCCCTGATACTTTCCGGCGCCATGATGCTGGACTACATGGGTTGGGAGGCCGCGTCGGAACGGTTGCGAAAAGCACTGCAGGATACGATAAAAGCCGGAATTGTGACATATGATCTTGCGCGTCAGATCAAGGACGCAACAGAAGTAAAATGTTCCGAATTTGCAAAAGCAATTGCTGAAAGAATCAAATGAAAACAAAACCGGACTTTCTTCCTGCATATGTTCAAAAAATTGTCTGCCGGACGGACTGGGGACGAAACCCGGAATTCAAACTCAGGGTATCTGTGGAAACTGCCCATGAATAGACGGCTGATTCATCTGATCCATGTTTTAAAATCTGTCTTTTTCCCAAACCGATGTATGATATGCGGGTGTCTGTTTTATCTTCCGTACAATCGTTCGACCTATCCTGAAGAGAGGGCTCCGAATGACCGGCATGGAGCCTTTCTGGACCTGACTGAACAATTCGTATGCCATTCCTGCACCCCCCGTTTTACACCGATTGAATCTCCGGTCTGCGAAATGTGCGGGGTTATGTTTAAAAGCCGTGAAGGTGAAGACCATCTTTGCGGAGAATGCTGCAAAACCCCTAAACAATATACCCGGGCAAGAGCTGCCGCTGTCTATGACGATTTCCTCAGGGCGGCAATCGTTGATTTCAAATACAGGGGTAAAACCGGACTGGCCAGGCCGCTTGAAAATATTCTTTTTGCTTCATTTGCTGCCAATTTTTATCACCATAAAATCGACGTTGTTATTCCGGTGCCGCTCTATATCAAAAGATTCAGGCAAAGAGGCTTCAACCAGTCATTTCTCCTGACCGTGAACTGGGCGGAAAAAGCTTTAAACAGCGATTGCGTTAATCCCTTTCAAGTCTGTAACCATATACTGGAAAGATGCAGGCAGACAAAACCTCAGGCCGGACTGGACAGGAAGGAAAGGGCGTCAAATCTGAAAAACGCTTTTACGCTTCGAGATCGGTCCGCTGTTATCGGAAAAAACATCCTGCTCATTGATGACGTTTATACAACCGGTTCCACCGTCAATGAATGCGCGGGCGTACTGCTTAAAGGAGGCGCACAGCGAGTGGATGTCCTCACGCTTGCCCGGGCAATGTAATCCGATTTCATCCGAAAATCAGAATGGGTGGATTGGGTATAAAATCCGGACCGTCAGGAAAGGTGAAAACATGGAAGATATTACTAAAAAACTGATTGAAATTATTCAAAATATGCCGAAAAAGGAGCGCTATAACCTCTATAAGACACTTGAAAAACGCTATCCGATAGAAAAAAGAAAACATAACCGGGTTGCCTATCATTCCAGTGCAAGATACACGAGCCTTGAAAGTTTTGGCGAAAATTTTCTCCGGGATATCAGCGTTGGAGGCGTATTTTTAAAAACGGTGACGCCCTTTGCGGTAGGCCGCCCCATAACGCTGATCATCTCCTCAAGGGATGGAAAAATGAATGTCAGGGCTCACGGTGAAGTCGTCCGCGTGACCTCCGACGGGGTCGGGATACAATTCATTCCGAAAGAATAAAATTCAACGGTTTCGGCTTGCTCGGCCTGGAAAAAGATCTTGAATCGCATCAGGCGGTATCGAGTTTCTGAGTTATCACCGATTTAGAATTGACATTATTTTTTTAATTTAATACCTTATATAAAATATAACGCCAAGATACAGCAAAAAAATCGAATCCCAAAAAAGAGGGCTTCGTAAAACAACGATCCTGTAAAATGATCTTTTCAACCATGAACACATACAGATGCAGCACCGTTCTCTCCTCCGGGGAGCGGCAAAAATCGAAATTCTTCCAGCAGGAGACAAACTGGCTCCAGATCGGTATCGGTCTTCTTGTGCTGATCATCGGAGCGCTCGTGTACATCGTGGACAGACCGCCCGGGCAGACCTATTTTGTATATGAAAGCGGATTGAATATCAGTCTTTACAAAACGATTCCGAATCTGTTCGGCACGATCGGCAATGTACTTCCGGAATTTTCTCATGTTTTTGCCTTTATACTCATCACCTCCGGCATCCTTTCAGCCGGAAAAACAGGATACATGGTAATGACATTCTTCTGGTTTCTCACGGACACCCTGTTTGAATTCGGCCAAAAATTTGACTCTGCTGCCGCAGATCTGATACCTGTATGGTTTGAATCCATTCCGTTTCTGGAAAATACATCCGTTTATTTCAAAAACGGAACATTTGACTGGCTTGACTTGGCAGCTATTGGAGCAGGTTCTGTATGTGCTTATTTCGTATTAATTAAAACAATGAAAGGGAATAGATTTCATGACGCCATTTAAAAAAAAACTGCCGTTAATCATAAGACACCTTTGTCTCTTTTCCGTCATCCTGTTCGGACTTATGACAATCATGGCAACCGGTGGAGATGATGATGATGATGAATCCTCAACCGATGACCCCATACCCGTTTCATATCAAAAGACCATGGAAAAAATAGACAGCGATTTTGATGGTGTAACGGACAGCGTCTATACCTATTCCTATGATTTACAAGGCAATCTGATTACAAAAAATCATTATACAGGTGAAGATGATTCCGGAGAGCCGGATGAAATCATTACATACCAATATGACAGCAGCGGAAACCGGATAAAAGAGATGCGTGATCTAAATGGAAACGGTGCTGTTGATGAAGTTTCCAATTATTTCTATGATGGAAACGGAAACCTGTCCAGGATTGAAGAGGACAATGACAATGACGCCACAACGCCCGTGGACTCCGTAACAGAATTTACATGGGAGGAAATAGAGACGTTTTAAAATAATGTGTTGAAAAATTAACTAACTAATTTCTTGACAAACCAAATCGGCACAAGTAGAAATCCGAAGTATTGATCGATTTAAAATGGATAACTTATTTACAGTAAACAGGAGATCATCAATTCATGGCGCTTACGAAAAATCATATTATTGATTCCGTTCAGAATTCGATTGGCTATCCCAGAAACAAATCAGTTGAATTAACTGAGACCCTGCTGGAAATCATCAAAAAAACCCTTGAAGGGGGTGAAGACATTATGATCAGCGGTTTCGGTAAGTTTTGCGTAAAGGAAAAAAAGCAACGCCGTGGAAGAAATCCTGCAACCGGTGAAGATATGATGCTCGATCCCAGAAAAGTTATCACATTTACCTGTTCCGGAAAACTCAGAGAAAAAATCAATAAATAATACCCGTTAAATGGGTTCAGGCACTTTCAGCGGAAGCGGACGCAGCCTTTTTAAACCCGTCGGCAACGGATCCTGTCTGGACACCGGCGGGTTCTTTTTTTTGAAAAATCCAGGTTAACCTCTTATCCTGCAGCATGAATGATGAATGGTATCGCAACAATTATTCTGTTTACGATTATCATCACCTACGCGCTCAATCTTCTGGCAGATTATCTGAACCTTGCAACGCTTCAGCCCGATCTTCCTGAAGAATTCAAAGGGCTGTATGATTCGGATCGCTATCGGAAATCTCAAGAATATCTTTATGCTAACACTCGTTTTGGATGGATCGCATCTACTGCCGGCCTGATTCTCATCCTGATATTCTGGTTTGGAAAGGGGTTTCCACTTCTGGATGACCGGGTTCGGGCACTTGGGTTGAATGCCATCTGGAGCGGACTCATCTATATGGGAATCCTGATAGGATGCAGAGCGATACTTTCACTGCCGTTCAGTGTCTATAAAACGTTTGTTATCGAGGAGCGCTTCGGCTTTAATAAAACATCATCAGCCACATTTGTTAAAGATTTACTCAAAGGACTGATCCTTGCCCTCCTTCTCGGAGGACCTCTTCTTTCGGGAATTCTACTTTTTTTTCAATATGCCGGAGTCAATGCCTGGTGGTACTGCTGGATAGCGGTCACCCTTTTCATGCTCGTTGTTCAGTTTGTTGCACCCACCTGGATTCTGCCGCTTTTTAATAAGTTTACGCCCATCGAGGATGGGGAGCTCAAAGAAGGAATCCTTTCCTATGCCAAATCGATCCATTTCCCGCTCGACAATGTTTATGTAATGGATGGCTCAAAACGTTCCAGTAAAGCAAACGCTTTTTTTACCGGATTTGGAAATCGCAGGCGCATTGTCCTTTTTGACACCCTTATCTCACAGCACACCGTGCCCGAACTGGTTGCCGTCCTGGCCCATGAGATGGGGCATTATAAGAAAAAACACATCCTAAAAACCATAATCATCGGAATCGCCCAGATGGGTGTTATTTTTTACCTGCTGTCTCTGTTTATTGACAACCAGGCCCTTTTTGATGCCTTTTACATGGAACAGAAATCTGTCTATGCCGGTCTCATTTTCTTTGGACTGCTGTATACGCCCATCGATTTTTTTACCGGAATCTTCATGCAGTTCTATTCCAGAAAAAACGAATATGAAGCGGATCGCTTTGCAGTGGAAACGACCCATGATAAAAAATCTCTTTCCGATTCCCTGAAAAAACTGACCATAGGCAATCTTTCAAACCTGACCCCCCACCCACTTTATGTTTTTTTAAACTATTCCCATCCGCCTGTCCTGAACCGGATCAGAGCGATGAACTCCTGAACCCGTAAAAAGGAAAATTTCCCTCAGGCTTCCGGTTCTCCCTGACGGGTCTTAAAAAAATTCTCCCGCCAAGTTTCCCTGCGGGAGGCTTATACTGTTTATCGATAACATTGCGAACTTTGCGGCCTTTAGTGACACATTGACTTCATACAGGGCGGAAAGCCGGCTTCATGTGAGATCTCAGGGCAATGACCTTAGTTGCGATGTTCTTCTTTTCCGATCCTGAAGAGTCGTGCGTGGGAACTTCAGATAGGGAATAATGGCATCGTTTTTATTCCCTCCTGTTCCATCATAGGTAATCGAAACAATCGGAACGCCGATCTTCCGCTCGATCTCCCCTGCCATGGCTTCCGTCACCAAGGACGGGCAGCAGAATGCGGGACTGGTCTGGACAAAAAGGGAAATATCCGGGTAATGTTTTTTGGTATAAAAAATCTTCAATACGTTCTCAAGGGATTCCCCCGAATTTTCAATGATCATATTATATTCGGACAGAATCTTTTCCGGGGATTCGTCATATGCCGGCTTTGGCTCCTTTAAAATTCTCTCAAAATATCTCTCATAGGTTTTTTCAAGCTGCTTTAAAGCCGCAATCAAGGTTCTGTGGGAAAGTGCGCTGAAATACAATCCTTCCCGAAACCACTTTTGGAGATAGGGTTTGGCGATCATTTTCATATGAGAGCTGAAGGGTGTCACCACCACCTCCCCGCCGTTTTCTTCAATATAATGTATCAGATTCTGATTCATCACCTCATTGTCCCGTACATACAGATCACCGAATATCGCCACCTTGGGGCGTCTCATTGGTTCGGAACGCAGTGTAATCCACTCAAAATTACCAATCACTTCTTCGAGCGCGTCATTTTTTGAACGATTTCCGCGAAACGCATCAATCAAAATATCAATATTGTTTTCGATGACCCTGTCGGTTTCGCCCTTGTTTTTTTCATAGGGCCTGATTTTACAGCCGACCTTTCGGATCAGTCCACCGAACATGTAAGCGAAATAGGTATTGAGCGGAAGTTTCATGGATATATCCATGAACGAAAGCTCACCGGCAAACACTCCGGCCTTTTCCATTCTATGTCCATAGGTCTGAAAAATATTTTTTAAATGATAGGGAAACAGCGCCAGGTTGCAGGCCATGGATGATTTGATCATCCACAGCATGGTTTTAGCCGGATCCAAATCATGATTTTCAACATAATCGATGAATTCCTGAGCAATGATATTCAAAGGAATGCACTGACCGGTGTTATATCGCAGACTTTTTTGAATGCACACCTCATTTTCATCCAGCAGCCTTGCATCAATGCCCTCCTTCTGAAAAGCGGCAGTTAAAAATCTCAAGGAAATGCTGTCCCAGTTCGGAATGAGAAGCGTCCTGCCTTCAAGTTGATTTTCTTTGGACTGGACAAGTGACTGAACATATCGAGGCGGGCTGCTTTTTGGTTCCTGGTGATGGTGGTTTTCAAATGAACGGATGGCGGCCTCGATCCGGGTTTCATACCCAACGCTGGAATCATGGTCATCCAGCTGCAGAATCAGGTAGGGTTTATCATACGACTCCATGATCTTCTTGAAATAATCCATGACAAAGGAATCCGGAGTACACTTGAAAGAGGTGATCAGGACCGGATAAGCCCCTCTGGTTTGAGCCGATACCACGGCAGCTTCCAGAATCCCAGCCGCATAGTTCCAATGCACCTCATCCAGCAGCGGTTCGATGGCCCGAACATCTTCCTTTGAATAGGAAAGCATATCCTGATAAAAAGTTTTGACTCCGAGAGATCCGAAAATTTCAGGGATTCTCTTGTTCATGGAAGATGCCAGGGCAGTATAGGGACGGCCAAGCAAAATCACGTGAAGATCATCTGAATCCGATTCCTTCTGATATATTTTTTTCAGCTCAAGGTCGCACGCGCGTTTGAATTCACAAGCGGCATCATAAGCGAAAGAAACATCGAAAAAACCTATTTTCCCCGGTAAAATGGGTTTCAGCATCTGGTAAAGCTGAATCTTGTCATGAAAACTGCTGTACAAATAATTTTCGAGCGGCATCAGCAGCCGACCCCGGGTTTCCGGTTTTGTCGCAGCCGCAATCAGACTGGGTGAAAACTGGGTGTAATAGCAAAATTGCCTGCGGCGATTTTTCTCCTCCACCTTTTTTTCAAGATAAAAGGGCAAAAAAACATAATCCGCCCGGTCCAGCAGATAATCGACATGTCCGTACAATGCTGCCAGGGGCGCGCAGAATTCGGCACCGGCAATCTGCTTACCTTTTTTTACCGCTTCCTGATATTTTTCGCTCGTAACCGTTTTAATGGAAAGCCTTTCAAAAAAGCGTCTCCAGAAAGGCAGATCCTCATGCATATGAAGGCCGGCGGGCAGACCGACTGTGATCCGCTTTTCCAGGCGATTTTCGGTTGTAAAAGCAAACACCTTTTTTCTGGATTTCAGGAGATTGAATCCGGACCGGTTGTTGTCTATGAATTTTCCGGTATCGTAGTCCCTGCCGCAAAAAAACCCGTAAGCCACCTTTTCCCCGTTGATATCTGCAACCGAAATCTTGCAGTGATTGGTACACAGCTCACAGACTTCGGAAGTGATTGGAATGTCGTTCCGATACAGGCTGATTCCCCTGAACCCGGTCTTTTGAATCTTTTGATCTGAAAGAGAGAGCGCCGTCCCCAGAGCCCCGGTTAAATGACAATATTTTGATACATGGATCGGCTTTTGCAACCGCTGCTCAAAAGCGGCCACAAGCGCCTTGTTTTTAGCAGTGGCGCCTTGAAAAAATACGGTATCCCCGATACTGCTCTCAATCGCCACCTTTGTCAGATAATTTTCCACGATAGAGTGAAGCACCGAGGCCAGGACTTCCTCTTGTTCATACCCTTCGGAAAGATAGTAGTTGATGTCTCTTTCCATAAAAACCGTGCATCGATCGCTTGCAATGGGGGACCTCCGATTTTCGGTTTTCGCGGAGTATTCAGAAAGGGGACAGCCCAGTTTCCGGGCCTGCTCCTCGACAAAACTTCCCGTTCCCGCTGCGCAAACCGCATTCATGATGGAAAATGTCACCCTCCCTTTTCGCAGGGTGGTAAATTTCGAATCCTGACCGCCGATCTCGATGATGGTATCAACCGCAGGCTCTATCTCAACAGCGGCACGGGCATGGGCCGTGATTTCATCGATAATGAGATCTGCTCCGACAATCTTTCCGACAAACTTTCTGCCGGATCCGGTTGTACCGCAACCAAGAATGCAAAGATCCACAAGATTTTTTCTGACAGTATAATCGATCGCCTCGAAGATGATTCTGATGGCATCAACAGGCCTTCCTGCAGTCCGGGTATAAAATCCCGCGAGTACCGTATGGTCGTCCCTTACAAGCACCGCTTTCGTACTCGTGGATCCGATATCAATCCCGAGATATGCTTTTTGAGTGGAATTCGTTATGGATTCATAAATATCCACCTCGACCGGGCTGTTGATTATGGGGCTGATTTCCGGATGACGGTATTCAAAGGTTTCAACACTGTCAAATTCCGGATATGTCGTTTTCTGAAGCGTGAGAGGAGGATAAAACCAGGTTTTCTCACAGTTCCTGTCAAGGATTATCTCATGGGCGGACAGAATATGTATTCGATCCTTGAGCAGCAGCTCATCCAGAAGATTCAGAGCGGCTCCGGCCGCTCCGTATAGAGACTTTTCAACCAGAATCTCCTGATCCAGCATGGAACGAATATGCTTTACGACAGCCTGGTTGCGGGAAACCCCACCGGAAAAAACGATCGGCCCCCGGGGCTTCTCGGAACCAAACAATGTATCCACGATATTTTTCGCAAGTCCCATACAGAGGCCGTCGCAAATCTGCGACAGGGTGTATCCTTCCTGCTGGGCGTGCGCCAGGTCGGTTTTCGCGAAAACAGCACACCTGGATGCGATTTTCGGGACAGGTCCGTTGTTTTTAAATGCCAGTTCACTTAATTCGCCAATGTTGGAAAGCCCCAGCCGGCCGGCCTGCTGATCAAGGAAACTGCCCGTACCTGCAGCGCATGACGTATTGGATTTAAAATTAAAATAGTTGCCAAGATCGTCAAAACGAATCAGGCCGAACTTTTCCCCCCCGACAATAAGGATGGCACAGACGGAATCATGAAAAAAACGTGTTGCTTTCATGATAGACACCCGATTGTCATAGCGCTGATTTACACGCAAAACCGGAGGAGTGGATGATGTTGAAGCGATTCCGCACACTCCCGGAAGATCGAAATGGCTCAGAACCCGTATCAGCGTTTCCGTGATTTTTCCTTGATGAAACTCATAGGCGGTTCTGACAATTTGTTTATCCGGTGCCATTTCAACGATAGAAATGGATACGGAGCCGATATCAACTCCTAAGATATTAGAATTTTTAAACATTTCATCCCCTTTGGAATCCGGTTTGAGGGGAAGGCATATGCAAATAATATGCCTTATAAAAGAGTGGATCGCTCTATTACAAAACTTTTACAAAGTTCGCGGCGAAAATGCAACAAAATTCTCAATTCTGACGATTTTAAAATTCGTTCGACTGCAATCGCCCGGCAAACATGCTTTTAACAAAATGGTTTCCGATGAACCTTTCATGCGATATAAAAAATCTTGATAAAGTTACCGGAAAAGTGAATACAATTTGTATTGCGCTGGTGATCCATCGCTCAGAGTGTTAACTGCTCCTCTCCAAGATTAGGAAAAACATGGAATTTTTTTTTAACAATCCCCTGCTGTTTGGTGAAGCGACACTCAACAGCGCCCATCTTTTCATCGGCAGGTGGTTTGATTTCTGTATGATCGCTGTCACCGGGATGGGCAGCGAACTATTCTATACCCTGATGCTTCCGATCCTGTACTGGTGTTATGACAAAAAAAATACAATAACAATCGGAACGGTTTTTCTTTTTTCAGCCGCCCTGAACGACATGCTCAAGGAGATCTTTCAGAATCCAAGACCGGACCCGGAAAACCTTCTGGAAGGTATCAGACAGCTCAACACCGGGTACCGTCCGGATAGTCCCGGTTTTCCCAGCGGCCATACGCAGAACACGGTCTCTTTTTTTGGATCGATTGTTTATCTGACAAAAAATAGTTGCATACGAATTTGCGGCATCCTGCTCATCCTGCTTATACCTTACTCCAGGCTTTACCTTGCTGTTCACTATCTCGGGGATGTTCTTGGCGGCTATCTGTTTGGTTTCATGACGCTGTTGATCCTGCTCCCGATACTTTCCGCTATCGGAAAAAAGACCGATAACCAGAATGAGACAATTCTTTCCGCGGGAATCATCGTTACTTCAATACTGATCTATACAATCGCTCCTGGAAACTCGATTAGCAAAATTATGGGGGTATTTTCGGGATTTCTGGTGGGGGCCATTTACGCGGAAACCCGAATCCGCTTTGACCCAAAAGGAAGCTTTGCCGCAGGAATCATCAAGACGGTTATCGGGCTTGCCTCCCTGCTGGCGATAAAATCGGGGCTTAAAGCAATACTGCCGCCTGCAGAGCTGTCAGAATTTACAAGATATTTTGTGATGGGTATCTGGGTAACTTTTGTCGCGCCTTATATCTTCAGCAGGTATGCGTTGTTACGGGGGAGCGCTCAAAAGTCAATCGCAGATGCTTGAAACCGCCTATGTGAGATGAGATGCCTGAAATAAAAATTCGCGACATTACCATGCATTATGAAATTTCAGGGAAGGGGTTACCCCTTCTCTTTATCCATGGTCTTGGTTCAAGTACAATAGATTGGAAACCGCAGACACGCGAGTTCTCAAATTATTATAAAGTTATTACCGTTGACCTTAGAGGTCACGGCAGGACAGACAAACCAAAAGGCCCTTACAGCATGGAGGTCTTCGCGGAAGATGTTGCTCTTCTGCTAAAATCACTTGACGCTGCTCCGGCACACATCGTGGGGCTTTCCATGGGAGCCGCAGTCGCATTCCATCTTGCACTGGATCATCCGGATGTTGTCAGGACAATCTGCATTTCAAACATGAGTGCCGCAATGCCCGTAAAAACATTTCAGCAAAAAAAAATGTATTACATGCGCGTTTTGATTGTACGTCTTTTGGGGATGAAAAAAATGGGCAGCGTGATCGCCTCGAACGTTTTCCCAAAACCCAATCAGAAGCCGCTGCGTGATACGCTTGAAGAAAGATGGGCAAAAAATTCCAAAAAGCCCTATCTGGCAGCTCTGTCAGCTCTAAAAAACTGGAGTGTAATGGAACGGATTTCTTCAATCACGTGTCCGGTGCTTGTCATCCATTCGGAACACGATTATTCTCCTCTTATTCACAAGGAAAAATATACAGCCCTGATTCCGAATGCTGAACTGGTAAAAATTCCCGATTCAGGCCATATTGTAAATATCGAAAAGTCGGATGAATATAACCGGATTTTAAAAAAGTTTTTATCCGAAAATGAAAAGTCAAAACAATGAAATCATCTCATTATATCACGAATCCTTTTTCTGTTCACTTTTCATTTCCGGTACAGGATAAACTTTATTGTTTATACGTATCAAAAGTCCCTCCTCCCTCTCTTCCAGTATCTTTGAAATCTTCATCAAGGCGCGATCGGAAAACTTGATACGATCGTTTCCATCGACTGTGTAGAGATTGTCGTTTTCGATCCATAACCTTTCCGGGTCAACCTCGATATTTTTCCCGGTGTTCAATACCAGCTCGATGGAGTCTCCAAAGCGAATATCAAAAACGAACAAGGCCGTATCCGCATATCGAAAGTAAACTTTTTCGATGACACCTTCCTTTTCCTGACAGACAAAATAGCCGTCTTCATCACGGTTGATCGATCGATTAAAGTAATCGATAATTTTTTTCTTTTCAAATTTTCCGAATTCATTGCACCAGCGGCCATTGGCATCCATCCAGAAAACCGCTTTCTCTTTTGGGACCACGATCACATCCATTTATCCGGAATCCTCATTCTTTGTAAAATAGACGCCCACAAAATGAGTCTGACAATATTTTATATTGTTTTACCGTTATTAAACACGACAGGAATTGAATTCTCAAGATGCTTCAGCTTCGCACACACCGCATCTGCTGCAGTGTTTCATGGGGCATGGCTCAGAGGTTTCCGCCTTGAGCGCCCGTTCGTATTCTCTTGCGAGAAAACGTTTATGGATACCGTGATCAATAAAATCCCATGGCAAACGTTCGTCAAGAGATCTTTCCCGGGATGCAAAAAAATGTGCGTCCAGGGCAGTCTCTTTTAAAGTTTTGGCCCAGTTGCCGTGATTTTTTACCGCGAGGACAAGCATATCAGACACCCTGCGGTCACCTCTTGCAAGAAGCGCCTGAATAAAAGAGCGCCGGGGAGATTCCGCCAGAACACGAAGATTGGCTGTCTTTCGAAGGCCGTCTCGAATCTTTTTTATTTTTCGGTTCAAATTTTTTACATCATCCATGGGAGCCCACTGAAAGGGAGTAAAGGGCTTTGGTACGAAAGGGTTGACGCTCACCGTTATGGTTCCGATCCGTTTCTTCTCTCTGCTTGCCCTTAAAAACCGATCCTTGATTTCAATGCAAAGATCCACGATCGCGTCAATATCTTTTTCATCTTCCCCGGGAAGACCGATCATAAAATAGAGTTTCAAATTTAGGATACCGCTATTCACCAGTGTTTCAACGGCACCCAGAATTTGAGTTTTATTGATCCCCTTGTTTATGATCCGACGCATTTTCTCGGAACCGGCCTCAGGAGCGATTGTCGCGGTTTTAACTCCGCTCTTTATCAGTGATTCAACCAGATCTTCCGATAGAGAATCAGCCCGGAGCGAACTGAAAGACACAGAGAGCCCAAGATCAATTGCATACCGGCTCAATTTCCCGATATCCGGATGATCGGAAACCGCCGCTCCCATAAAGCCGATCTTTTTCGTAATCAAGCCGCCTGTGTCTATATTTTTTTTCAGCACGGCTGAGGATCTGAATCGTGGAGGACGATAAACGTATCCTGCGCTGCAGAACCTGCATCCATGCGGACATCCCCGGCTGACTTCAATCAGGTATGTTTTTTTAAACGCGGTTTCAGATGTCAAAATTGTGCTGCAGGTCGGATTATCGGAAATATCATCCTCAAATACTCTTTGAACGCTTGAAGGCACATCTTCTGAAACATGAAACCCATCAATGATTCCATTCGCATCATAAGAAGGAGTATAAAATTTCGGGACATAGATTCCAGGAACAGCGCGTGCAAGCTTTTTAAGATATTTTTTCCTGCCGATCGATAAATCCAGGACTTCAAAAAAACGGGGAAGCAGTTTTTCTGCTTCCCCGATAAAGTAACAGTCAACAAAAGGAGCTACCGGTTCAGGATTCAGAAAACAGGCTACTCCCCCTGCAATCACGAGGGGGTGGGGATCTCCTCGGGCAGCAGATTGCAGGGGAAGACCTGTTTTCTCAATGACGGATGTCAGGTTGAGAAAATCGGTTTCAAATGAAACGGAAAAAGCGATTATTTGAAAATCCGTTATCGACCTGTTGGATTCAACAGTACGAATCCTGTCATCAGAACGGCTTTCGTTTGGCGAAAAAAATGCCCGTTCACAATAAATGTCCGGCATTTCATTAAGCAGCCGATAAACAGTCTGGAAGCCCAGGTTGGACATACCCACCTGATATGTGTTTGGGTATACCAGAGCAATACCGATCCGACCCCTGCGGCCTTTTTTTACCGTTCCGATCTCCTGCTCAATAAAATTTCGATATGGGTTTCCACTATTCCGTGTCATGAGAATTCAGTCGTCAACAGAACCATTCGATCAGTCCGCTTTTCTTCGTAAAAATGTCGGAATATCAAGATCATCATTGTCAAGCACAATACCCTTAAAACCCCTGTAAGAAGCTCCGGACTCTTCACCCACTGCTTTTTGATGACGAATAAATGTCGGCTCTTCAAAAGCCGAGGCATTTTGCAGATCTTCAGGAGTGATATCCCTTACTTTTCCCCTGAGCGGTTTTTTGTCCCTGTTTGATGATTTTCTTGAATATCTTTCAGAATCGATACCGGTCGCGATGACAGTCACCCGCATCTCATCTCCTAAAGTTTCGTCAATGGCCTGCCCCCAGATGATATCCGCTTCATCTCCAACCTCTTCATAGATGCGATCCGAGGCTTCAGTCATCTCGTCGAGTGTCATATCGCTTGTACAGGTTATGTTCATCAAAACACCACGAGCGCCGGATATGGAAATATCTTCAAGGAGTGGATGTGATATAGCCCGCTCTGCCGCTTCGGTTGCTCGATTTTCGCCGGATGCAACCCCAATTCCCATAAGAGCCATTCCTGCTTTTGACATGGTAGTTCGAACGTCCGCAAAATCAAGATTTACAAGTCCGGGCACCATAATAAGATCTGTAATCCCCTTTACGGAGTGGTGGAGTATTTCATCTGCCTTTTTGAACATTTCCAGCATCTTCGCATTTTTCGGTGCAATGCCGCGAAGCCTGTCATTTGGAATTGTAATTACCGTATCGGCGACATCCTTTAACATACAGATTCCCTCTTCAGCCTGTTTTGCCCGTTTTTTGCCTTCAAAGGAAAACGGCCGGGATATGACTGCAACGGTAAGAGCGCCTATTTCTTTACAGATTTGCGCAATTACCGGGGTCGCGCCGGTTCCCGTACCGCCGCCGAAACCTGCCGTAAGAAAAACCATATGGCTTCCGGTCAGGATTTTCCGGAGAGCCTCGGTGTCTTCAATCGCCGCGTCTCTCCCTATGGAAGGATTCGCGCCTGCACCAAGCCCTTCGGTAAGTTTTGATCCGATCTGAATCTTTGTTGCAGCCCTTGAAATATCAAGGGCCTGTGAATCCGTGTTGGCGGCAATAAACTCGACACCCAGAAGATTTGATTCAACCATGTTGTTGATGGCATTGCCGCCGGCTCCACCAATACCGATAACCTTGATCTTTGCGGAACTTTCACTTTCTACATAAGTAAAATTCATAATCCCCACCTCCGTTACAAAATTATAAGATTGTTAACAACTCCATTACATCTGCTCTTTTGCTGCAAAGAGCCTGTCAAAAAATCTAAACAAAGTATCTCTATATAATTTCCTGAAACCATTTTTTCATCCTTGTCATGACCCGGTTGAAAATATTTGAATCTCGAATTCTGAATTTATTTTCAGACCGATTTTTTGCCCCGAAAATAACCAGCCCAACCGCTGTCGCATACATGGGATTGTTTACCACATCTACAAGACCTCCGATCCCCTGCGGCCTTCCCAGTCGAGCCGGCAGATTTAAAACCGATTCAGCAATTTCCGTAACGCCATCCAGAAGAGCGGTACCGCCTGTTATGACTACTCCCGAATTAACCATGTTTTCCATCCCCGCTCTATAGAGTTCTCTTTTGACCAGTGTGAACATTTCCTCCATCCTGGGTTCCAGTATTTCGCCAAGAATCTGTCGGGGCAATTTTCTTGGTTTGCGTCCACCCATGCCGGGGACCTCAATTGTTTCGTCTGCGCTGATCTGGCTTGAAAGGCAGGTCCCATATTTTTTTTTTATTTTTTCAGCCTCTGCAGCAGGAGCCCGCAGACCGATCGAAATATCATTGGTGAGATTGTTGCCGCCTAGCGCCAGAACAAAAGTATGCCGAATATTGTTTTTTGAAAATACGGCAAGATCCGTCGTACCTCCCCCGAGATCAAGAAGAGCGACACCCAGATCTTTCTCTTCTCTTGTCAGAACCGATTCCCCTGATGCTAGTGACTCGAGAACGATATCACAAACATCGAGGCCGGCACGGTTGGTACATTTGACAATGTTATGCGCGGATGCCACTGCACCTGTAACAATATGAATTTTCGTTTCAAGCCGCACCCCGGTCATCCCGACAGGATTTTGTATCCCGGATTCTTCATCAACAATGAACTCCTGGGGAAGGACATGAATAACCTCTCTGTCCATGGGTATCGCAACGGCTCTTGCTGCATCGATTACACGGTCCACATCGCCTTGAGTAATTTCGGTCCCCTTAACCGCAATGATTCCGTGGCTGTTAAATCCGGTAATATGTCCTCCCGCGATGCCTGCGTAAACAGAAGATATTTCACAGCCGGCCATCAGTTCCGCCTCTTCCACAGCCTTTTTTATCGATTCAACCGTGGCTTCAATATTCACGACAACACCTTTTCGGAGACCGATAGAGGGATGCGTTCCAATGCCTATGATATTGATGTTGTCTCCTGTCACCTCTCCTACAACCGCACATATTTTAGTGGTTCCAATATCAAGTCCTACAATCAGTTCCGGTCCCTGCACCTTTAACCTCCTTTTTTTTGTACTGCAGCTGACAGTATTATCCGACAGGCCTCAGGATAACACGATCCGGATCAATCAAGTTGATTGATTGAATCTCCTTTACTTGAGCGTTATCTCTCAAATATCTGACAATCCTTCTCAGCCTGTTTTTTTTGCTGGAATAATCATTATACCCGAAACAAATTGATCTCACGTCTCCGGATAGTTGAAGTGTGAGGCCTATCTCTCTGTCTATCTCTATCTTGTCTATTTTCATTTCCGGAAGAATAAAACTTTTCTTTGATTCCATCAAAAGCCACTGGAGAACCGCGGAAAGAGGAAGACTTCGTTTTTTGCCGGGGGCTTTCAGATCGGAGTAGTCAAGACCGCACACGTGGGGAAGATCTTTCGGATCCGAAGCCTCGCTCTCTTTAAATATTTCTCCATTATGGTTAATGAGAAACTTCCGGCCCATATCAAGAATCGCCAGAGCGGATTGTTCACTGACTTTGATAGCAATTCCTGACGGGAGTTCCCGTCTTATTTCGACATCTTCAATCCATGGATGCGCCATGAGACTTGTTCGTGCCAGAGCGAGATTAATGGACAGAATGTTGTCTCCCCTCTGTATCCCCGCATACTTCAGAATTTCCTGCTCCGAGATTCTATCTCTTCCTGAGATTTTTATATCCTCGGCTCTAAAATAATCACACTGGGTCAGAAAATCGTGAACAAATATGAGCAAAAGACTCAGAAATAAAAGTATGCCGATTCCGCCGAAAGCTTTCAGAAAAAGACCAAACTTTGGAGACATCCGTAACGAGATCCCATATCGTCTTTTTGACTTTGGATTCTTGTAACGGTTTTTTCTAATTTTTTTTCTATCCGACAATTCTGACCTCCGGCTCAAGTTCTATCTCGAACATCTCAAACACCTTCTTCTGAATTATTTCAGAGAGCTTCAAAACATCCTCGGAAGTGGCTGTTCCTGAATTAACAATAAAATTGGCGTGCTTTTCAGAAACAACTGCTCCGCCAACCCGGTATCCTTTAAATCCGGCGAGATCGATAAGTTTCCCCGCCGGATTTTCAGGAGAAGGGTTTTTAAAAAAACACCCGGCACTGGCACTCCCTGAAGGCTGTCTTGTCTGTCGCTCCGCCAGAGCGGATGCTGCTTCTTTTTTTATGGCTTCACGATCACCCGGACGCAGCTCAAAGACGCCTTCAAGAATAACCGGACCTTCACAACCATCCGAACTTTTTTCTTTTTTTAAATGGAAACTCCTGTACGAAAACAAACAATCATCTTTTTGAAATCTTCTGATGGATCCTTCCGGAAGCAAAACCTCTATTTCTGAAAGAACATCCTGGATCACACCGCTTCCGGTACCGGCATTCATCATAATCGCGCCGCCGACCGTACCGGGAATTCCTACGGCAAAAACCATCCCCTGAAGACCTTGCTCAAAAGTATATCGACACAGGGAACCAAGCCTGGTACCCGCCGAAGCAGTGACTTTGACACAGTCCTCGCTAAAGGTTTCAACGGAAATCCGTTCTTTTTGATGCATGGTTTTAATGACGATTCCTTTAATTCCGCTGTCCTTTACAATCAGATTGGTACCGCCTCCGATGACCAGCCAGGGCACATCGTTTTGAATCGCCTCTTTTACGAGGCATATTACATCATCTTTTGATTCCGGATTCACCAAAGCTTCTGCCGGCCCGCCGATTTTAAAGTATGTATGCTTTGACATGGGTTCCATAAACCATACACGGCCTTTAAAATTTGTGTTGAGCCATCTGGTGAAATTATCCGCAATACCCATTCTGTCGTGAACCTCTTATGATTTCATATCTCTCAGTACCTGCTCTCCGACCATCCAGACATCCCCTGCTCCAAGAGTAAGAAGGATGTCTTTTTCCTTCAACGTTTCTTTCACTACAAGAGCGGCTTCCTGATGGTCTTTTACACAGATCACGTTTTTATGTCCGTGCGCTTTGATTCCTTCACAGATTGAATCGGAATCAACTCCTTCGATTTCCTCTTCACCGGCAGCATAAACAGGAAGGACCACCAGATAATCAGACTGATAAAATGAGCGTGTAAATTCCGAAAACAACGCCCTGGTTCGGGTGTATCGGTGCGGCTGAAAAACAACTACCAGGCGTCGGTCAGGCCAGCTTTCTCTGGCGGCGGTCAGTGTCGTTTTAATCTCCGTCGGATGATGTCCATAATCATCCATAATGCTGATTCCGTTTTTTTCTCCTTTGAGCTGAAGCCGTCTCTGGACACCCTGATGGGTTTCAAGGGCTTTCTTGATTATCTGAAAAGAAATCCCCAACTCAAGCCCGACAGCAACACTGGCCATTGCGTTGTTAACATTATGTATACCCGGGAGATTCAACATGATGCCTCCCAGCCGCTTCTCATGATGGAAAACAGAAAATCTGCTTGTAGGCCCTGAAAACACGACATCTCTTGCCTGAAAATCGGCCTGCTTATTCAGGCCATAGGTGGTAAATCTCTTTTTAATTTCAGGGATGATCTCCTGAATTTCTTCATTGTCCAGACACAAAACGGCAAGACCGTAAAAGGGTATTCGGTCAATGAAATCAAGAAATACCTTTTTGATCTCATCAAGATCTTTATAAAAGTCGAGATGTTCTTTATCAATATTGGTCACAACGGCTATGGTCGGAGAGAATTTGAGGAATGATCCGTCGCTCTCATCCGCCTCGGCGACAATGTATTCTCCCCGGCCCAACACTGCATTTGTTCCGATGCTATTCAATCTTCCACCGATGACTACCGTTGGATCAAGACCGCCCTCGCCTAAAACAGAAGCAATAATCGAAGTGGTGGAAGTTTTACCATGTGCTCCTGCTACTGCAATGCTATATTTCAGCCGCATCAGTTCAGCCAGCATTTCAGCTCTTGGAATGACGGGTATCGAGGAATTATATGCCGCTTCGACCTCGGGATTTCCCTTTTTAATCGCGGAAGATATAACCACGACATCGGCCCCTCGGATCTGATCTCCGGAGTGCCCGATGTAAATCGTTCCGCCAAGGCTTTCAAGGCGCCTTGTAATTCCCGATGATTTAATGTCCGAACCGGATACTTTGTATCCTAAATTTAGAAGGAGCTCTGCGATACCGCTCATGCCAATTCCACCGATTCCGACAAAGTAGATATGATACTTTTTACGATACATAGAGCAAACAATAACCCATCGCCATATTTCAGGTCCCTGTTAAAAGGTTATAGCAGTCGTCAATAATTTCCTCTGCAGCTTTCGGTCTTCCAAATAATTTTGACTTTTCCATCATATTTTTCAACTGTTCCGGATGTGAAGCCAGTGTTTCTATTCGGCGGGCCAGCAGTTCCCCGGAAAGATCCTTTTCCTGAATCATTTCAGCAGCGGCTTTATCCGCCAGTTCCCTTGCATTCATAACCTGATGATTATCGGCAGCAAACGGATATGGAATGAAAATCACCCCTTTTCCGATAGAAGTGACCTCGGCAACAGTGGTCGCACCCGCCCTGCAAATAATTAAATCAGCCTTACGGTAAAGATCCGCCATGTCATGAAAAAATGCCCTTACCGTTGCGGATATGCCGCACCTCATATACGAATCGGTTACCATCGTTTCATCCGCAATCCCGGTTTGATGAATAAAATGATAATTACTCTCCGGATTGAGATGCTTCAGGGTATCAATAACCGCCATATTGATACTGTGGGCACCCTGGCTCCCGCCAAGCACCAGAACAGTAAACGTTTTTCGGTCTGTCCAAACCGCCTGTTCATCCATTTTCTCCGACGCGACCGAGGCATCCAGTATTGCCCGCCGTATAGGATTTCCCGTCATCATCGCTTTCGCGGTATTCAACCTTTTTGACGTGGCAAAAAATGAAACATAAATCCGATCCGCCAGGTAAAATAAAATACGATTTGTGATTCCGGGCTTTAAATTCTGCTCGTGAAGCGCGATTTTTATTCCCATCAGCCAGGCCGCCAGAACCAAGGGCCCTGATGAATAACCGCCCATGCCGATTACAAGATCCGGTTTGAACTTCTTTAAAATCCGCAGTGATTCGAATATGCCTTTCGGGAGTTTCGACGCGGATTTCAACTTCATCCACAGCCCCCTGCCCTTGATGCCCTCCGCTGTGATGGTTTCCAGATCAAACCCTTTCATTTGAAGAGCGGACCGCTCAAACTTGTTGCCGGTATTCACAAAAAGGAGGCGGTTGTTTTGATCTCTTTCCATTAAAGCTTCTGCAATGGCAATCCCCGGAAACAGATGCCCCCCTGTTCCGCCGCCTGCAATTAGAATGTTAAAAGGAGATACGACCTCCTTTTTCCCGAATAAAAACTTTGCAATCCGGGCAGGCATCGATCCTGAACTTTTCTTTTCGCCGGCTTCGCTGCATGAAAAAAATTGAGGCGATGGGACGTTACTCATTATCTTTTTATGGGCATATGAAAAATTCATCTGGTATGAGATGCTCCTATATTCATTAAAATCCCGATACACGCCATATTGATAAGCAAAGAACTTCCGCCATAACTCAAAAAAGGAAGCGCGAGCCCTTTTGGCGGCAGAAGTCCCATTGCCACCCCCATGTTTATGCCTATCTGAAGCCCCATGGCCGTCGTAATACCAAGGGCAACAAATGAACCGAAAAGATCTTCGGAATTTTTTGAAATGATGATCCCTCTCCACAAAATCACGGTGTATAACCCGATGATAAAAAGAACCCCGAAAAACCCCAACTCCTCACCAACAACCGAAAAAATAAAATCGGTATGGGGTTCGGGCAGGTAAAACAGTTTCTGATAGCCCTGCCCGATACCGGAACCGAAGATGCCCCCTGAGCCAAAAGCCATAAGCGAATGAACAACCTGGTAGCCCTCATCTGCTGAGTGGCTCCATGGATCCATAAAACTCAAAACCCGTTTCATTCGATACGTTGCGTTCTGCATGAGATACACTGCCAGAGGCAGGGCAACCAATAACCCCGAAAGAAGATGTGTAATTCTGACGCCTCCGGAAAACATCATGATCCAGGTAAGCAGGCAAAGAATAATTACAGAACCAAAATCCGGTTGAATCAGGATCAGCAAGGTATAAATCGATAACACGAAAACATGCGGCATAAAGCCAATGGAAAACTCTTTTATTTTCTCCTGCTTTTTGCTCATGGAATAGGCCAGATAGATGATCATGGAAAACCTTGCAAATTCCGAAGGCTGAAAAGAAAGGCCTAAGAGTCGGATCCATCTGTCGGCTCCTCCCGCCGAATAGCCAATATCCGGAACTTTCACCAGAGAGAGCATAACAAAAGAACTGATTAGAATGATGTATGAAAGCGATCTGAACAGCCGGTATGGTGTATGACGCAATATGACAAGTGCAACAATACCGGCAAGCGCAAAGGTACCCTGCTTTTTCAAAAAATAGCTGTCTGTCCCGAATTTTTTAAAAGCCATGGCTGAACTCGCGCTGTAGACCATTACGATACCGATCCCCACCAGGATGAGTACCGGAAAAAGAAGTTTTATATCATAGGAGATGGATTCCGCTTTCAGTCCTGAAATTTTCACGAACAACTCTCCTGAATTTGGTATACGGTTCTGCAGAAAGCATCACCCCGCTGCGCATAACTTTCAAACATATCGAAACTTGAGCAAGCAGGAGAAAGAAGAACCGAATCTTCCGGTACCGCTCTTTTATGAGCGAAAAGAACCGCCTCTTCAATTGATTCAGCTTCTACTGTTTTCGTAAGACGGCCAATGGCGTCTGAAATAATTTTCCTGGCCTCACCAATAACAATGAGCAGTCTGACCTTCTTTGAAATCTGCTCTTTCAGAATATCATATCCACCGCCCTTATCACGGCCTCCCATGATCAGGATGACTCCTCCTGAAAAAGCCTCAAGCGCCCTCAAAACGGCATCGACATTGGTGGCCTTGGAATCGTCAAAATACCTCACGTTGTCTATTGTCGTGACATACTCGAGGCGGTGTGAAAGCCCTTTGAAGTCGTCCAGTGCGGACTGAATTCCCTTTATGCTTCCGCCTGCGGCCAACGCTGCAAGTGATGCCGCTGCAATATTTTCATGGTTATGTTTGCCTTTGAGATCTGTCCGGGAAAGATCGATAGCCTCTTTTTTCTCACCATGACGTTCCGGAAGAACGATTCTTTCGCAATGGATCACGGCTCCTTTTTCGTTCTTTTCCATTTGATTGAAAAACAAGTTCCCTGCTTTTATTTTTCCGGCCATCCCGCGAATAAACGGATCGGATCCATTTAAAACAGCATAATCTTTTTCGGTCTGATTAAGGAAGATCCTCGCCTTGGATTTCGCATACTCCGCAAAGCTTTCATACCGGTCCAGATGATCCTCCGTCACATTCAGCAATACACTGATATGGGGTCTGAACTTTTTTATCGTATCAAGCTGGAAACTGCTTACTTCTGCTACAACCCGGTCGGCTTTTTTCTTCAGGCCGGCATATTCAATCAGTGGCGTACCGATATTGCCTCCTGTAAACACATTGAAACCGGAATGCTCCAGCATTCTTGCAGTCAATTGTGTCGTTGTTGTTTTCCCATTTGTTCCGGTAATTGCGATAATGGGTTCCTGAATAAACCTTGCAGCGAGCTCCATTTCACCGAGTACTGGAATCCCTTTTTCAAAAGCATAGCGGACCGGCTTGATTTTATGAGAAACACCCGGACTCAAGATAATCATATCCGAACCTTCGACGGTTTCGATTTTGTGCTCTCCCAGTTCCATCCGGACTCCCATTTCACGGATCTTTGCGCTGAACGGGGCAAGTTTTTCCTCGTCCGCCATATCCGTAACCGTCACAACAGCGCCCTTTCCGGTTAAAAAACGGGACACCGCGAGACCGGAACTGCCGAGACCAAAAACAAGGATATGTCTGTTTTGAAAATCCTCCATAAATTTCAAAAAACTCCCTGAGCTCTTCTTTCTATCTCATCTTCAGCGTACTCATTGAAATCAGTGCCAGTGCGATGGAAATTATCCAGAAACGCACAATGACTTTGGGTTCCGGCCATCCCTTCAGCTCAAAATGATGATGAAGGGGCGCCATCCTGAAAATTCGGCGACCGCTTGTCATCTTGAAGTAGCCAACCTGGAAGATGACGGAAAGGGCTTCAATGACAAAGAGTCCCCCTACGATCACCAGCAAAATTTCCTGTTTTGTAATTACGGCCACGGCGCCTAACATGGCACCCAGCGGCAAAGAACCCACATCTCCCATAAATATTTGTGCGGGATACGTATTAAACCAGAGGAACCCAAGAGTCGCGCCCGCAAGCGCACCGCAGAAAATTGTAATTTCACCACCTCCGGTGACGTAAGTAATCTGAAGATATTCCGCAATCATTGCATGCCCTGCGACATAGGCAAATACCATATATGTAACAGATGCGATCAGAACAGGACCGGCTGCAAGACCATCGAGCCCATCGGTCAAGTTAACGGCATTGGAAGTCCCGACAATCACGAGTGCTGCGAACGGAATATACAGGATGCCGAGATCGGGAGAGAAAGACTTCAAAAAAGGTATGGTCACAATGGTGCTGAAATCCGGATTGCTGTACAGCAGGGTTCCTGTCACCAGGCCAAGAAAAAGCTGAAGTAAAAATTTATTTCTTACGCTGAGCCCCTTGCTCCGTTTTTTAATCTGCATGAGGAAATCATCTATAAATCCAATGGCGGAATATCCCACTGTGACAAAAATGGCGATCCATATATAATGATTGGTCAAATCCGCCCATAAAAGCGTTGACAGAAGAATGGAAAAAATGATCAAGACCCCGCCCATCGTGGGAGTTCCGGCTTTATCGAAATGCGACTTCGGTCCTTCCTGCCTGATGAACTGACCAATTTGAAAATTACGGAGTTTATGAATCACCCAGGGGCCGAGCAGAAAACAGATCAGAAAAGCCGTCAGGCTGACATAGATCGTCCTGAAGGTAATATACCGGAAAACGTTAAAAGCCGATATTTCCGTATGCAGCGGATATAGAAAGTGATAGATCATGATTGCAAAAATTCCTCTGTAAGTTCCTCAACGATCTCTTCCATTTTCATTGATCTGGAACCCTTAACCAATACCCAGTCTCCCGGCTCAAGGCTTTTTCTCAGATGCGCCAGCATCTCTTTTCTGGAGCCGGTGAAAATCGAGCTTTGATTCATCCCTTTTGAATGCGCTCCTTCGGCAACCGATTCCGAAAACCGACCCGTTGCATAGAGTCTCGAGATGCCTGATTCAGCTACAAATTCTCCGATTTTTTTATGCATCTCTTCCGAATACTCTCCGAGTTCAAACATGTCTCCCAGAACCAAGAACCCTCGTGCCCCACCCTTGATCGAGGTAAGCGATCGAATGGCGCTCTTTACCGAATCCGGATTTGCGTTGTACGTATCATCAATGAGGTTGATACCGGTTTTCAGCCTGTGTATGTTCATCCTGCCCTTGATCGGCCGAAATTTTTCAATTCCTTCTTTAACGGCCTCGGCAGGGAGGCCGGCAAGATATCCGGAAGCCGCTGCTGCGAGGGAATTTGAAACCATAAAATCTCCGCAGGCCTCGAAATCCACCGGTATTTCCGCATCCGGGAGAATCAGCGTAAAACGGATCCGGTTTCCCTTCTGTTGAAACGAAGTCCCCCGAACAGCCGCTTTTTCTGAAATTCCATAGAAAAGAACATTCACTCCGGTATTCTCGGAAAGCGTTACAATACGAGGATCATCAGCGTTCAGGACCGCCGTACCTCCGGGATTGATTTCCGAAAGGAGTTCTCCTTTCGCCTGCATCACGCCCTCTATGGACCCTAACCCTTCAAGATGCGCCGGTCCGATATTTGTGATTACGCCGATATCCGGCAGGCATATTCTTGCAAGGTCTCTAATTTCTCCGATATGGTTCATTCCCAGTTCCACAACGGCCCACTCATGACATTTTTGAAGCCGAAGAAGCGTCAGGGGGAGACCGATCTCGTTATTATAATTTCCCACGGTTGACAGCGTGGAAAATTTTTGTTCCATCACGCTTGAAATCAGTGAACGGGTAGTTGTTTTCCCGCTTGAGCCCGTAACCGCTATCAGACGGACACCCGATCTTTTCCTCTGAAACGTAGCCAGTTTCCCAAGCGCTTTGGTCGTATCATCAACAGCGATAAAAACACGCCGTTTATCCTTCCCGTCAGATGATGTGAGTTTTCTTGAATGCTTTTTGTCTATTATGAAACCGCGCACATCCTTTTGGATGATATCTCTGATAAAATCGTGGCCGTCATGCGCTTCTCCGACAATCGCAATAAAAAACTCCTCCTTGTTGATTTTTCTGGAATCAATGGACACCCCCCCAAACACATTGGTTTGATCCCCAAACAACAGTTCACCGCCGGTTGCGGTCAGGATATCCTGAACTGTAAAAGGAAGGTATTGATTCATATGTCCTTATTTTTTAACGCGTTTTCCGCTGCGACACGATCGTCAAAAGGAAATTTTTCAACACCGATAATCTGATATGTCTCATGTCCTTTTCCGGCGATCAGAACCGTATCACCCGAAACCGATGCTGATATCCCGGCTTCAATAGCCTTTTTTCTATCCGGTTCAACAAAGTAGCCCCGGTCATGTTCACCGGTTTTCAAATCTACCGGCAAGGCAACCTTTTTTATTCCGATAGCAATCTCCTCAATGATTGCCATTGGATTTTCTGTTCTCGGATTGTCCGATGTAATGATGGAAAGATCCGAGTATCTTCCTGCAATTTCACCCATCATGGGCCGTTTGGACCGATCCCTGTCTCCTCCGCACCCGAATACGCAAATCAGTCTTCCTGATGTCAGGGCTCTCAGGGTTGAAAGTACGTTTTCCAGAGCATCGGGAGTATGCGCGTAATCAACAAACACAAAACAGCCTGAATGATTCCCCACCGGCTCAAGCCGACCCGGCACTCTTGTAAATGTTTCAATACCTTTTGCTATCGCTGAAACCGGAAGGCCGATCGCGAGCCCGGCACCGATCGCGCATAAAATATTGTCCAGGTTAAAACGACCTACAAGAGAAGAACGAAACTCGAAATCACCGACAGGGGTGTTGATCAAACCGGTAATACCGTCCAGATTGAAAGTAACGTCGGCCGCGCTGACCTGATGCCTGTCCGGTGTACCGATGGTAATGATCTCCGGCTTGACCTCCCTGGATTCCAGAATTTCTCGCAGCTCCTCTCCTTCTTTATTCAGGCAATTGATAACCGCAAAGGCCGGCTCCGTTCTCCTGCTCTTGTCCAGGCTTTCCGTAAAAAGTCTTTTTTTGCATGCCCAGTAAGAGGCCATATCTCCGTGGTAATCCAGGTGGTCCTGGCTCAAATTTGTAAATACTCCGATACGGATACGGATATTTCTGATCCTTTCCAGGTCAATCGCATGGGAGGAGGCCTCCATGACGACATGAGTGACATCTTCGTCCGACATTTCCGATAAAATCTCATGAAGATCCGCCGATTCGGGCGTCGTCATCGGATTATTAAAAACCCGATCTGAAAATCGATAGTTGATGGTCCCGATTACGCCGCATCTGATTTTTGACTGAAGAAGCATGCTTTCGATCAGATATGAAGTGGTTGTCTTACCGTTTGTTCCAGTTATCCCGATGACCGTAAGTTTCTCAGACGGATGAAGAAAAAATTTCGCGGAGACTCCTGAAAGTGCTTTCCTTGCATTATCCACTTTTACAAGGATGGCTTTTTTTCGAACCGGTTTTTCGACAATCACCGCTGCCGCTCCCCTGTCAAGCGCCTGATCGATATAATCATGGCCATCTGCTTTAAAGCCCGGTATGGCTACAAATAACCCTCCCGGCCGAACCTGATCCGCCCTGTAGTGAATGGAAACGATCTCCGGGTCAGGTGTTTTCCCGGTCCCGGAAACATGATTCACGTTGATCGCATTGAGGAGTTCCGACAGTCTCATCCTTTTGCTCCTCTCTCCCGGGAAGCGATCAGCCGACCTTCATTTTTAAGCGGTTTCACGATACCCGGCGGTATGTCCAGATAGGTCAGTGTATCGTATGCGATTTTTCTGAATGCCGGTGCCGCAACCGTCCCCCCATAGTGTGCCTCCTCGGGTTCATCGACAGCCACTAGAATCGCCACAGCAGGATTTTCAGCCGGAGCGAACCCGACAAAAGAGGCTACATATTTCCCCCGTGCATACCTCCCGCTCTTATCAATCTTTTGAGCCGTGCCGGTTTTACCGCAAACCGTATACCCCTCAAGAGCCGCATTGACACCGGTGCCGCCTTCGTCGATAACCGTCTGCATGATCCTTTTTATGGTTCCGGCTGTTTCAGGTGAAATCACCGTCCTCACTTTTTGAGGATGAAAATTCTCAACCAGTCTTCCGTTGTGATCGGTTATTGCCTTAACCACATAAGGCTTCATCAATATGCCGTTGTTGGCTATTGAAGAAACAGCGGTGATGAGCTGGATGGCCGAAACCGATATACCCTGGCCAAATGAGATCGCGCCGGTATCAATTTTGGACCACCTGGAATAGGGGGACAATGTTCCGGATGTCTCGCCAGGGCAGTCGATTCCGGTTTTTTCCCCAAATCCGAAATTCCGGAGAGCATGATACAGGTTATCCTTTCCGATACTCTCGGCGATCTTGACCGTACCGATATTGCTTGAATACTTTACGATCTGCTGAAGAGAGAGCCAGCTGTACGCATGAGTATCATTTATAAAATTTCTGCCGATTCGATATCTTCCGCCTTCACAGTAAAAAATGGTGTTTGGACCGCAGACTCCGGACTCGATCGCGGCAGCTGCCAGGAAAATTTTCATGGTGGAACCCGGCTCAAAAGGGTCCGTAATCGCCCGGTTGCGCCACAGGTTGCGGTCAAACTTGCGAAAGTTATTGGGATTGAAATGGGGGAAGTGCGCAAGCGCCAGTACCGCACCGGATGAGGGCTCCATTACAACAGCGATCCCTGACTTTCCGGAATAGGTTTTGACCGCTTCATCAAGAGCACATTCGGTAATATATTGGATTGCCTTGTCAATGGTGAGAACAAGATTGTTTCCATTATACTCTGCAAGAACTTTTTGTTCCGAATCGACCCCCCGTCCAAGGGCATCCCGAATAACCGTCTGCCTTGCTGTCGCCCCATTCATGTAGTGATTGTAATAGTATTCCAGGCCTTCAAGCCCCTGCCCGTCTATGCCTGAAAAACCAAGAACCTGTGCTCCGAATGAACGGTTTGGATATACACGGCTGTGTTCGGTAATAAAATCAATTCCTGCCAGATTAAGAGACTTGATCATGTTTGCTTCTTTTGGGGTTGCATAGCGCTTTACCCAGACAAAAGAATGCTTTGACAAAAACTTCTTTTTTAGATTTTCGCTGCGGAGGTTTAAAATTTTAGCGATGGATCCGGCTGCTTCCTCGGCATTTTCGATTGCACCCGGAAAGGCCCCGATTGATGTGACGTCGATGCTCACAGCCATCTCTCGATACTTGGAATCAAATATCGTGCCCCGTTTACCGGTCGCGACAAAAGATCTTTTATATTGTCTGGCTGCTTTTTCAGACAGCCATGTTCCTTTTAAAACATGAAGTTGAACCGCTCTTGCTAAAATGACAGAATACAGCAGACTAAAAAATATTCCGATCAGTACGATACGAAGCCGTATATTTTTTTTGTCCGCTTTTTTCATGGGATAATAATTATCTGATCTGGTTCCGGCATCACCAATTTGAGCTTCTCCCTTGCAATCCTTCCGATTCTATCCGGAGATTTCAGACCGGCCAGCTCAACCCTCAAATTTTTTTGTAAGTTTAACAAATTTTTATTTCTTCTCTTTTCATCGGTAATTTTATACCCTGTTTTTGTGCACTGCACACGGCACCAGGTATAAAAAAGAAGCTCCCCCATCAGGATGAGGATAATAACGACCCAGATACCGATGGAGCTGGGGGAGCGGGACTTCTTTTTTGCCTTTTTCATATGTTAAAAATAACAAATGCGACTATCGTTAAGTTTTCTCAACCACCCGAAGTCTCGTATTTCGAGACAGCGGGTTTTCTGCAATTTCCCTGTCCGACGGCTTGAGAGCTTTCGGTGTTAAAACACGCACAAGTTTTTTTCTGCCGCAGTTGCATTGGGGAAAATCAGAGGGACAGATACATCCCTTTTCCAATCTCTTGAAACTGTGTTTTACAATCCGATCTTCAAGCGAATGAAAAGAGAGAATACAAAGACGACCTCCGGAATTCAGCATTTCAACCGCAGTCTCTGTAAACGTTTCCAACACCTCAAGCTCCCGATTGACTGCAATTCTAAGCGCCATAAAAACTTTTGTCGCCGGATGAATCCGCCTGCCGGGTTTTCTTTTTCTTGGAACCACACTGCAGACAATATCCGCCAGCTGTTTACTGGAACGAATCGAACGCCTGTTCCTCTCCTTGACAATTTTTCTTGCTATCGGGCGCGCCCATCTTTCATCGCTGTTTTTTCTGAAAAGAGTGGCAAGCGCTTTTTCATCAAACCGGTTAACGATATCTTCAGCCGTCGTCGATGACGTGACATTCATCCGCATATCGAGAGGTTCATCCCGCATAAAGCTAAACCCGCGCCCGCTGTTTTCTATTTGATTGAGAGAAAGTCCCAGATCGAGCAGAATACCATCTACAACTGAGATATCGAACTGAGCCAGAATTCTTTTGAGATTAACAAAATTATCGTGAACCAGGTGCACATGATCTTGGAATGGGGACAGAACTTCTTTCGCATTTTGGATGGCATCCATATCCTGATCGATTCCGATCAACGTTCCGCCGGGCGTTATTCTTTCAAGAATCAATCCGGCATGACCGCTGCCACCGAGCGTTCCGTCAACATAGATTTTACCCGGCCGGCAGTTCAGCATCTCGACCGTCTCTTCGGGCATGACGGATATGTGCCGATATGGCATGATATTACAGCCCTAATTTTGAAATTTCGTTTCTGACACCCTCCCCCATCATATCTTCTTCCATCCTCAGGTTTTCAGCTTCCCAGTTTTCGCGAGACCAGATTTCAAAATGATCCAGAACACCAACAAGCACGATCTCTTTTTTCACACCCGCGTAATGCCTCAGCGTAGGAGGCACAAGGATACGCCCCTGTTTGTCGCAATTACATTCAAATGCGCCGCCGATGAAGACCCTTCTGAAACGGCGCATGGCTTCACTTTTTTCAGCCATGGAAAGAATTTTGTCTTCGATCTTTTTCCACCCTTCGAATGTATAGGCAAAGAGGCTCAGATCCATCCTGGACAGCATCACGCCGTCGCCGCCGCCGGCCTTGATAACATCACGAAATCTTGCCGGAATGATCATCCGCCCTTTGGCATCAATTGTATGGAAGGAACTACCTCGAAACATAATTCACCATAATGCACCACTTTTATCCACATTGTTTGCTATAACTACATTATTTGGTGAAACTGTCAAGAAAAAAAATAGATTTTTTTAAAATTTTTAAATAATTAACGTGCATTAAAAACAAATCAACAAGGTGGTTCAAAGTGGATTATTTGACAATTCTTGTCCAGACTATTGGAGACGGTGCGAAAAATGTTAGAATAGCTTTAAAAAACAATAGGTAATAGAAAAAAAGAGGTGGGCGCTCAAAAAGAGGTATATCAAAAAACAAATCGATTTCAAGCAGCTATACAGTTTGTTTTTACAAACCAACCGGTTGAACAGGTACTTCAGGCCTCATGAAATATATCGAGAGGAATCACATGATGTTTTTCGGAAACTTCCCGTGTAGCACCAATCTTCCACCGGACAGAATCGGTATTTTTGTTCAAAAGCCGCATAATTCCTTTTGCCAGATCGGCAATGTTGATCACCGGATGGCGGGAGAATACTTCGGGCAGGCCATACGTGAGGTTGCAGGCAAGACATTTTCCGGGCCGCTGTTCAAGCTGGAATTCAAACTGAAGCACATTTTTCTTTGCGCTCTTGAATTTCAAAAAAATATCATATGCCCCGTCAGATGCATCCCCGTAAAGAGCATCAAAAAAAACATCTGCCCGGTCTTTCGGGAAAAGATCGTCCAGCTTCTCTGTTGAAAAAACCTCATGCAGCAGATTGTTATCCATCATCCTTAAACCCCATGTCGTAAAAAAATATTGAATTACTCAAAAAAAACAGTTCGCCACAGTACACCAACCGGCAAGGCGCGTCAAATACAAAGGAAAAAACGGACTTTTTTTGCCTTGCAAATCCATCCCATTTCATATACTTAATTTTTTCCGGTCGAGACTGAATTGTTTCTCCGGGACATACAACAACAACATGCCTGGGTGGCGGAAGTGGTAGACGCAAGGGACTTAAAATCCCTCGGTATATAATACCGTGCCGGTTCAATTCCGGCCCCAGGTACCAAATAATATAAGTAAATTCTCGCCCCTTTTTTTGTGTGACAAATATGTGACAAATCGAAAAACCCATTAAAAAAATATGAATTTATTAGCTGGCGTAATATTCTTTGGGTCTTTATTAATAACAATATATTTATCTCTTAATAAAGAGGTTAATAGAAAAACAAAAATTTTCGTTTGGATTTTTTTTATTGTTATATGCATTTTAGAGGTAGTCTATTTATACTTGCAAACTGAAGAAGAGAAAAATCAGAAAAGCGAAAATGCTTATTATCAAAATTTACAAGAGAGGCAGGAATTAAGAGGTCTTGGTTTACCTCGACCATACATAGATGGTCTAGGCCAAAGCCCCCTCCTTAAACACTTTTACATCGCTGGGCGTAATCACGAAAAAAACAACAACTATCAAGATGCTGTTACCGAATATAAAGAATGTTCAGCACATCCAAAAGCAACTCCATCAAACAGAGTAGCATCTAATATACTCTTAGGAAACTGTTATTATGTATTATCAAAATTGAATCATGCTGAAAAACATTATAAGGAAGCTTTAAAGTTATCAAAAGATGTCGAAGATAAACAAGAAATGTTAAGGGGGAAATCGGCTGCTCTTGGCAACATCGGGGTTATATATCAGACTGAAGGCGATCTGGATGAAGCAATGAGTTATTATAAGGACTCACTCTCGATTAGCAGGGAGATAGGAGACAGGAAAGAAGAGACTAAGGTTCTTGGCAATATCGAACTTATCTATAAGAATAAAAATAATCTGGATGAGAAATCATAAAATATCATGAAAATGCTATCGTAATTCTTGGAAAATAAAATTTTCAATTACAGGAGAGATAAGATTGAAGTTACAATTTTCATGATTCTGTAAAAAAAATCTAACTGCTAATAATTATTAATAAATTCAAAAATAAACCTGCGTCTCTTTTTCCCTGCTTTCAGAGCCGTCCCCGTCACGGCTTTCCAGTAGCGGAAAATAGGGCAGGGTCAAGGGTTCTGTGTCACTTCTTCCAGATTATAAAGCGGCTTCATCCAAAAACGGGATGCGAAATATTTACTTACCGGTGTCCCCTTTTTCCTGGTTATCATAAGACTCCTTGCTCTGTTCCTGCTGTTTGTCACGCTGATACCCGCAGGCTAATGAAATATCCGTTAAAAGCATTTTGGCATGCTCCTTGTCTATTTTGTCGAACGGCATAATTTCAGGCAGTGACTGCAGCGCAATGAGAAGTTTTTTCGCCTCTTCAATTTCCCCGGGCCGATCGTATTTCTGGCCGTAGCACAGCAGGCTTATGGCCAGTTCTTTGTTATATTCAATCGTCTCAGGTCGACATGCAACCGCCTTGCGCTGATACGCGATGGATTTTTCCAGGTCTCCGCAGGTGCCGACAATCTGCCTCAGGGGAAAATGGCAGAGCCATTCCGGGACAACACGGTAAAACATTCCCAATGCGTACAAGTTGCCGCACTTCGCAATTTTCTCACTGTTTTTTGAACGGTAGGTAAGGCCCAGCGCATCCGCTTTGAGCCATGCATTCTCCACATCGGAAGCCATGAAAAGCGATTTGAGAACACCCTGTGTCGTGCCCCTTCTCCCGATACCAACACCTTTCCACAGCCAGCAATTCGCATCTTTTTCGTCACGTTCTATGCATTTGTCTGCAAAGGATTCGAGCTCTGTGTATTGCCGGACAAGCTCATCCTTTCCGGGCTTCTGATCCCGCGGAAGGGCCTCGAGACTGTCATATATGTTGCGCCCTTTCCGCCAGTAAGCCTCTGCCCGTTCGGGACAGATCTCCATGACCTTGTCAAGCTGCTTATCGGATTCATCAAATTGGTGGTCATCCCATAATTGTTCTGCCTCGACGATCAGCTCATCACATGTTTTTTCATCCGCCATCGCAATGGAAACCATAAAAAGCAACCCCATTGAAAGCCACAAAAGCATCCACCTGATTTTCATTTTAAATCTCCCTGGTTTAATATAAGCGCACCGTTGAATCTGTATATACGTCCGGTTCATGCAGGCCATTATCCATTTAACGGAATTTTTTAACGATTGATATTGGATTGATAAAAACTCGATTTTCAGCCACTATCTATATTCGAGACTCAGTTGTGTGTCAAGGAATTGAAATACGCCTTATTTGATTGGATTGAAACGTTGTAAAACAATGGAAGAGAAATCGCATACGGAATAAAACAGGACTCAAACCATCAAGGGGAATAAGAGAAAAAAACCGAGATGACGATAAGGAATATTATAATTTGAATATATTTGATTTTTTGTTTTATCATGGTTTGCCCTTAAATTCAAAGTGTTGTAAAAATCTCCTTCCTTTTTTTGTGTGACAAATGTGTGACAAGCAGAGAAGGCCGTCACTCTTTTTTCTAATAAAGACAGTTATAGTGTCTGGAAATATGTCAGATTTTTTGTTATAATCAATTTTGCCAGATCACAACCGAAAACACAAGCTCTTGTTTTTAATCCTCATTAGAACGTAGTTAGCTGTATTTTTTTATTTCTATATTCTAACCTGATAACCAGTCTTCTGCTTCTTCTTTCTGATCTCTATCAAAAGCTTTAATTTTAAGACCAGGGATAAACATCCCTTCAAATTCACTAATTTTTTTTATCCAAGTCTTGTCAGACAGAACGGCTGCACGATTGAATTTTCTTATAAGCCCAAACAACGATGGTAAGCGTGAAAGCTCAATTGCTATTGCCTCCAGTGATGGAAGATAAAATTCAATAACATCGTATAACATTTTACCTTTTTCAATTCCCTTCGACTTGCTAACAAGCTCGTCTAACGCATCTTTCATTTCCTCTGCGTTTAGTTTTCCACTTAACGCAATGTCTAAACGATTCTTGCCTTTTTTAGTTACCTTAAACATAATTCCCCTCCCTCCCATGAATTGCTTGGGTAAATTGAAAAACAACCTGAAGGTTAACTAAATTTCCTGATACCTCTCCATTAACCCCACGTAGCAGTTTCAAAAAATCTCAAAGCCACAAATCAAGAAACTCATTTTTTTATGCGATACCTGTAATCACAATGAGGTGCACCTTCCATGATGGTTTGTGTTCGTTTGAACTCGATATCGGAGCCAAGGCACTCAGCAATAGTAAAGTCAAGGTCACACAGACAAATATAGCCAAAGTCTGGTCTGCCCAATTCTTTGTAAAACTCTGCATAGGAGCAACGGGTTATATTGAGATCAAATGAGCCCTCAGTCTGATTCAGGATCTCATAGTCCAGTGCGCCATCTTCAGCAAACATCGATAGGCCTCCAGCAATCAGATCAATAGGATTACTTTCGAAACCATTTCGAATATTTTCATAGAAGTTACGAGTGCTATCCCGAAGTGCTTTGCTGACAATTGCATGGGATCGTTCTTTACCAATTTCTTTTTCAAATGCCGCTACGACAGGGACTAATGTTTCAGACTGGATTTTGCTACGTTGCAAAAAGGATATATTTTCATTATCAGCCATGAATCCTCCTTTCGTATGGCAGGAATCACCACCCGCTGCCGTTGTTCAAAATTTGTTACCTGGTAGAGTCTCTGGACCAGAAAATAAAGAACTTGGTGCATCACACCATATTAAAAAATATATGATTATTCAACAAGATAAGGAGGGTCGTAGCACCTCCACCCAAACCAAAAATCAACCCCTGTAATTTTATTCAGAAAGTTCTATGCTTCCGGCAATCCATCCTGTTTCATAAAAATATGTCTCTACTACCGTTCTGCTGCCCGTTGACTGATTGAGGATAAAACAAAAGAGAAAAAATTTATTGAAGCGGAAACATGTTTAAAACCGCCTTTCTGGCCTGATCCAGCCAATCATTCCACAAAGCCTGATTTTTTCTGATCCACTCGCCTGCATGCCTTTCGATGTCCTTCTGTGACTTCTCTCCCGCGTTCATGCGGGTATTTTGTTCGTTTATATCATTCAAGGAAACCGTAAAGACTTCAAAAAATTTCCTTGCCGCCGGGTTTTTTTTGATAAAATTCTTATTGGCAACAATCCGAATATCCGAAACAACATACCCGAGTTTGATCGGGTCGCTGACCGCGCCTTCAACCCCGGAAACGGTCATACGGTCTTGTGCAGGTTTTTGTGATTCCTTGGGTATTATTTTCGGGACATTGATCCACATGACATCTTTGCCGGGTTTGAGCTTGAAAATTGTCCAGTTGGGAGCCCAGGTATAGAAAAAAATCGGTTTGCCGCTTTTATAACGCCCGAGCGCCGAGGCCATGCCTGCTTCATAGGCGGCTTTTATCGGATTAATATGCTCATAAAGGTCATACACCTTCAGATGATGGGTAATTACGTTCTCACACCCCCATCCGGGAGGGCAGGCCGTCAGATCAGCTTTCCCATCACCGTTTGCATCAAAGGCTTTTTTAACCTCCGGCCGTTTAAAATCATCCAGCGACTGAATGTTAAACTTTTCCACGTCCTTTTTAGACACCAGATACCCCTGCAATCCTCCAGCTTTGACAACATATCCGTAAACATCCGCTTTTTTGTAAAAATTCCTGGGAAGCTGGCTGTTATGATTTGGGAACCATCCATTGGCCCAATAGTCCACATCACCCAAGGCGACAGCGTTATAAAAAATCGGATTCTGCAAGTCTTTCGGCCGCTTTACGGTATATCCCAATGAGGTCAACCCTCTCCGGACCAATGCTTCCTGAAAAAACCCAGTGTTCCATGTCGCACGGGCAGATTGAACCGTGATTCCTTTTCCCGGTAATTTTTCCACGGCAAAAACCGGTGTCGCTGCCAGCGAGATAATGACGGACACTGCAGGTAAAAATCTCTTCAACGGTTTCACGGGACCTCCTTTTTCTATGCCTCACCCAGACGGGCAATAACCTATACGCGATAATTTTTTTTCCGGGCCATAGACTGGGTAATGCGGTCCAGCAGAATGGCTATCAGGACAATACTTAAACCGCTTATGACAGCCAGGCCGATATCAAGGGTATTCAGGCCTAAAATCACCGGCGACCCCAATCCGCCTGCACCAATAAGCGCCGCGATTACCACCATGGAAAGCGCCATCATGATCGTTTGATTCAAACCAGCCAAAATCGAAGGCATGGCAAGGGGAATCTGAACCTGTTTCAATACCTGCCAGCTATTGGCGCCAAAGGCCTGTGCCGCCTCCACCAGTTCAGGATGCACCTGACGAATTCCGAGACTGGTCAGCCGAATAAGGGGAGGAAGCGAAAAGATAATGGTTGCTAAAACACCCGCCACATTGCCGATAGAGAACAGCATCACTATCGGAACCAGATACACAAAAGCAGGCGTGGTTTGCATGGCATCCAGTGCCGGCCGCATCCAGGTTTCAACGCGATCATTTCTTCCAGCGACAATACCCATCGGTATTCCGACGATCGCGCAAAAAAGAACAGAGGAAAGCACCATAGCCAATGTGGTCATGGTATCTCCCCAGAAACCAAGCAAGCCGATCAGGATCATGGTAAAAACTGAAAAACAGCACAACAGGATGCCGGAGAAACGCCATGCAAAAATACCAACGACCAATATGACAATCACGGGCGGAAGCGCGTTCAATCCAGTGTCAACACCGTTTAAAGTCTGCTCTACCGGCCATTTTATGGCCTGAAAAAAATCACGATGATTATCAACAATCCACTCGACGGACTGGGATATCCACTTATCAAGCGGTAATACCTTTTCTTCGAACATAATACATCTCCATCTGGTGGGTGCGTAAAAAATTATTCCCTATTCTTCTCTGCCCGATGAAGGGTTTTCAGAAATCGATTTTTCGATACAACGCCTTTAAATCTATTTTCATCATCTACCACCGGGACCGGCCATTTCCTTGAAGACACCTCGGAAAGGATGTCCTGCATGAATGCACGTGCTTTCACTGCCCTGCATTCAACAATGTATCCCTGATCGATTGAACTATCCGATGTTCCCTTTTCGATTGCTTTTCGCAGTGAATCAGATGAAACCAAACCTAAAAACCGACGATTGGCATCCAGCACAAATCCGTAATCGCGATCACTGCTACTCAGCAGTTCATGGGCAGCACGAAGGCTGCCGGCCTTTTTCCTGATAAATGTCGGGTAGGTGTCTCTTGCGATGTCGCCGGCAGTAATAATATTGGTGGGATCCACCCCACGAAAAAAAGCGCGCACATAGTCATCTGCGGGATTCTGCAAAATATCTTCAGGCGTTCCAACCTGGATAATATTTCCGCTTTCCATGATCGCGATTCGGTCACCGATTCGCAAAGCCTCATCAAGATCATGAGAGATGAAGACAATCGTGCGCTGATGCTGTTCCTGGAGTTTCAACAGTTCGTCCTGCATTTCAGCTCGAATCAAGGGATCAAGTGCGGAAAAAGCTTCATCCATGAGTAAAATATCAGGATCAACCGCCAGCCCCCTTGCCAAGCCAACCCGCTGCTGCATTCCGCCACTGAGCTCATCCGGATAGGATTCTCCCCATTCGCTGAGCCCCACCTTTTCCAAGGCCGTTTCCGCCCGTTCTTTCCGTTTTTTTTTATCCATCCCGGCGAGTTTTAAGCCAAAAGCCACGTTATCAATGACCTTAAGGTGAGGCATTAAAGCGAACGATTGAAAAACCATGCTCATGTTATGAAGCCGGAATTTTACCAGCTCATCCTGTTTCATTGCGGTTATGTTTTTTCCATCGACGCTCACCTTTCCGGATGTCGGCTCGATAAGCCGGTTCAGCATCCTGACGATGGTGGATTTGCCTGAACCGGACAATCCCATGATAACGAATATTTCGCCTTCTTCAACAGCAAAGCTGGCATTGTTAACACCAACGGTCATACCGGTTTTTTCCAGTATGACCTTCTTGCTTTCACCTTTGCGCAACAACGGTATGGCTTTTTCCGGAGAGCGACCAAAAATTTTGGTTAATTTCTCAGCAATTATTTTTTTCATTGGTTAACCGATGAACAGAGCGCTATCAACTCGCAGGGAAATCCGCTATTTTCCTGCAAGCGACGGCATAATAATCAATTGGTGTGCCGGCAAGAGAATACCGATGAAAATGGCGCCTTATATCAACAACCGACAAACTTTTTGATTCCATGGAAAATATGAATTGTTTAAATCCGCTTTCTCGGTAACCCCCAGACAGGATTGAATTGATATTGATAAGAACTCGATTTACAACCAGTATCTATATTAGAGACTCAGTTGTGTGTCAAGGATTTGAAATACACCTTATCGTGATTTGATTGAGTGGTGGTAAAGCAATGGAAGAGAGATCGTATGCAGAATTCACGAAAAATCAAAAAACGCTGTAATCTGATCAGAATTTCCTGTTTTTTCACGCATTCTACCTAATTGGCTTCCTCATGCATAAAATCAAACTTGCTGAATCCAGCAGCCGTAATCCATAGAAACCTGTGAATAAAAATCCTCATCCATCAGAAATAAAAATATGCGGGCAGAACTGGCGGAACTGGATATCACCAACGGTATGAGCCGTGATTCAGTCTGAGCCAGGTCGCAAAACAGGTTTACACAGTAAAAGAATCCTGATAAAGGAAGCAGTGGTGTGTTTTTAATTTTTTATATGTTTTTTCAGTGACTTAATATTGAACGATGTTGAGCGGGAACGATTCTATGGCGATCGATCCGAAAAAACACGGCATCTCAAAGATTTTGCAGGCCACCTGCCTTCTGCCCCTTTTTCTTTTTTTCTACGCGACCTTTAACGTTCCGTCGATGGTTTCCGGAGATTTTTTCCGGATTGTATGGGCATGGGTACCGACTCTCGGCATTCAGCTCTCCTTCATGATCGATGGATTGAGCATTCTTTTCACGTTAATCATCACCGGCGTGGGATTTTTTGTAACACTCTACGCGGCAGACTATCTTCACGGCAATGCCCAGGCCGGCAGATTTTTCTTTTTTCTGCACGCCTTCATGATCTCCATGGTCGGCCTGGTTCTTGCGGACAACGCCATTACTCTTTTTGTGTTCTGGGAGATGACCACTCTTTTCTCCTATCTGCTAATAGGCTTTGACCATGAAAAGGAAGCTTCGCGAAAGAGCGCCCGGCAGGCGCTTCTGGTCACAGGCTCAGGCGGTCTGGCGCTTCTGGTGGGATTTCTACTGCTGGAAATGGTGACAGGTACCTATGAGATTTCGAAGATGGTTTCAATGACCGCGGCAATTCAATCTCACCCCTTTTATATCGCCATTCTTGTCCTGGTTTTTATCGGCGCGTTTACCAAATCCGCGCAGTTTCCATTCCATTTCTGGCTGCCCGGCGCCATGGCTGCCCCCGCGCCCGTCAGTGCGTTTCTCCATTCCGCCACCATGGTCAAGGGCGGCATTTATCTGCTGGCGCGATTTTATCCCATCTTGGGAGGGTCTACGGCATGGGCGTTACCCCTGGTGCTCGTCGGGGCGGTGACAGCACTCCTGGGTGCCCTGACCGCACTGGGCCGGAAGGACCTGAAGGAAATTCTTGCTTATACCACCATCACCTCCCTGGGTATCATGACCATGCTCCTGGGCGGAGAATCCCTGCCTTCCCTTGTGGCGGTCATGACGTTTCTGCTGGTGCACGCGATATACAAATCCGCCCTGTTTCTGGTCGCAGGTATCATCGATCACCAAACAGGAACCCGGCGAATTGATGCACTGGGCGGTCTTGCCCGGTTCATGCCTTTTACCGCATTCGCCGTATTCGCCGCCGCTTTTTCAATGGCTGGATTTCCACTGTTTTTCGGATTTATCGGAAAGGAAATCATGTACAAGGGCACCCTTGCCGAAACCCTGATGCCTGGAATCGCCACCGCAACCGCCGTGCTGGCAAACGGTCTTATGACCGCAGTGGCGGGCATCCTTGTCATTCGTCCTTTTCTGACAGGCAGCCTATCGTCTCCGGGACCTGTTCGGGAGGCATCTTTCCGGATGTGGATCGGACCCCTTTTGCTGGGCTGGCTGGGCATTTTTTTTGGCATCGTACCGGACCGGGTAGGCGACTGGCTGATCAGCCCGGCGGTCAACGCTTTTTACGCTGACAAGCAGGATGTGCAGCTGGCATTGTATCATGGAATCAACGAACCGCTTCTTTTGAGTGTTCTGACACTGACGATCGGAGCGCTCCTTTATTGGAAACGGAAGTGGGTGTATCACTGGACCCTTTCTCTGTCCGCCGTCACTCCCATCCGGGCCGCAAAGGTCTATGACGCCATGTTGCATGGTGTTTCCGCCGTAGCCCGGTTCCAGACCCGGTTTCTGCAGAACGGTTCCCTGCACCGGTATTTTTTTATTGTCACGGCTGTTTTCGTGATCTTTACCGGATACAGTTATATGGGAAGTGGCGGCACGTTTCCGGAAATACAGACAGTCATGCTCGATTTAAAACAGTGGCTTTTGCTTTTTTTGATCTTTGCTTCGGTGGTGAGCGTGGTTGTCACGCGGTCCGTGCTTTTGGCCATCTGTGCACTGGGTGTCACCGGGGCCGGGATCGCCATGATTTTTTTAAGTTTCGGGGCTCCGGATCTGGCGCTGACCCAGCTTTTGGTAGAGACGCTCACGGTGATT
>JAWOIJ010000021.1:0-18828 GCA_046484745.1 Desulfobacterales bacterium
GGCCTTCCTCCGTATGAAGGTGTCGTGATTATTACGGGAAGCAATGACCTGCTGCTGGAGAGAACCATTTCTCTTTTTAACAAAACGCATCCGGATCAAATCGCGGTATTCGGGAATATGGGATCCATGGGAGGACTCAGGGCCCTCAGGCAGAATTTTTGTCATATCGCCACCAGTCATCTTCTTCAGGACAATGAAGATGAATATAATTTTGATTATGCAGGTCAGGAACTCAGCAAAATGCCGGTAATTGTAAATTTTTGTCGCCGCGAGCAGGGGCTTTTGATTCAAAAGGAAGGTTCCGGAAAGATAAACGTTTTTAAAGATCTCGGTAAATCCGGAATACGGATCGTCAATCGGGCTCTCGGAACCGGAACCAGACTGCTTTTTGATCTTGAGTTGAAAAAGGCGGGAATCAATGGCTCAAAAATTAACGGATACCTGCATGAAGTAGACCGTCACATGGATGTCGGTCTTGAAATTTTATCCGGGCGTGCCGATGCCGGTCCGGGAATACGCCCGGTAGCTTCTCTTCTGGGCCTCGATTTTATCCCTCTTCGATGGGAACGCTATGATCTTCTCATCCACAAAGAACGATTTTTTGACAAAGGGGTGCAATTATTTCTGGGGATGCTTCACGAGAAAGCGTTTCAGAAGGTCGCAAAAGAATATGAGGGGTACGATCTGACGATCAGCGGCCGAATGGTTTTTCCCGGGAATTCTGAAATGGAAACGTAAAGCCGTAATTTTTCAAAAAGGATAACAACCCGGGTGATGCGGTAACACGCTGTCAGGGAGGTGTGGATATGAATGGTTTGCGAAAAGTTTTTTTCGGATTTTTTTCAATTGGTTTGCTGTCTGTATTGATCTCTTCTTTTTCTTTTGCAGGAAGTTCCGTCCTGCTGATGGCAACGACAACCAGCACCGAAAATACGGGATTGCTGGACTACCTGGCTCCCCATTATACAAGGGCAACCGGTGTTGAATTGAAGTGGACCGCTGTGGGAACCGGCAAAGCGTTTGAGCTTGGGAAACGATGCGACGTAGATGTGCTTCTGGTTCACGCGCCGGAAGCCGAGGAAAAATACGTTGCAGACGGCTACGGTGTAAACCGGAGAAGGATCATGTTCAACGATTTTATCCTGATTGGCCCGGCATCAGATCCTGCCGGGATCAAGGGGAAAAACGCAATTGAAGCGCTGACCGGAATTCGAGAACGAAAACTACCTTTTGTGAGCCGTGGAGATGACTCCGGAACGAACAAAAAAGAGATTCTCCTCTGGAAAGAGTCGGGTTCTGCTGTGCCGGACAGGGAATCCTGGTATGTTCAAACAGGCCAGGGGATGCTGTCCACGATCCATATCGCTGCCGAGAGAAATGCCTACACCATGACGGACAGGGGGACCTATATCAAATATGAAGATAACAGGGGAGGCAATCCAGAGTTGAAGATACTGGCTGAAGGAGACGCGCTCCTGAAGAATCAATACAGTGTGATCGCCATCAATAAATCCAGATGCCCCAACGTCCGGTATGATTCGGCAATGAAGTTTTCCGATTGGATGGCAGGGCAAGAAGCGCAGCGGCTGATCGGAGAGTTCATGATTCTCGGCAAACCGCTTTTTACGCCCAATGCGAACTAGGTTGGATAGAGAGCCGGGAATCACCGAACGAGGAGTCTCTTGAGCACCGTTCAATTGGCATATCGTTATGACAATGGTTATACAGATTAGGACATAACCACAGTTACCCATGGAATATCTACTTGAAGGTTTTATCAGGGCCATAAAGCTGATCCTGGAAGGGGACGCCCAGACCTGGTCGGCTGTATCGGCTACCCTAACGGTTTCCGGCTATTCGATGGTCGCGAGCCTTATTTCAGGAATCCCTCTTGGTTTTTTATTGGGATATTTCAGCTTTCCGGGGAAAACAAAAATACGTCTTGTCGTGGACACCCTGCTTTCCCTCCCGACCGTTTTTATCGGGCTTCTGGTTTATGCTTTTTTATCCAGCAAAGGCCCACTGGGAGATCTCGGACTGCTTTTTACCCTTCCGGGTATCGCGATCGGCCAGACCATACTTGCCCTCCCGATTGTGATTGCGCTCTCTGCCACTGCGGTGGAAGCCATGGACCGCCATCTGCGCGTTACCTTAATTTCATTGGGAGCCAGCCGAAGCCAGCTTGTCATAACCAGCCTGTGGGAAGTCCGTTACGGAATTTTGGCGGCTGCCCTGACTGCATACGGAAGGGTGATGACGGAAGTCGGCATCTCCATGATGGTTGGGGGCAACATAAAATGGTATACAAGAACCATCACCACAGCCATTGCCCTTGAAACCGGCAAGGGAATGTTTGCCATGGGGATCGCTTTGGGGCTGATTTTGATTGCCATTGCGTTTGCCGTGAATCTGTCCGTCTCTTTTGTGAGAAAGAAGTAGAGGAGATCCTTTTGAAAGATCGTTCCATATATCAGGTTAACCAACTGGTTCACCGGTATTGGCAGGAGCCTGTACTTCAGGTTGAAGAGCTGTCCATCTCCCGGAACACCATTGTGGGTCTGGTGGGGCCAAACGGCAGTGGAAAGAGTACGCTGCTGAAAATGCTCGCTTTTATAGAAAAACCCACCAGCGGAACCATATTGTTTGACGGAAAACCAGCGGAACCGTTCTCTGACGCTGTGAGATTCCAGGTAACCTTTTTGTCCCAGACGCCGTATCTGTTGAATCGGACCGTGTTTCGCAACATTACATACGGGCTTCAGCTTCGAGGAGATACGGAAGATATCAAGGAGAGGGCTTATGAAGCACTGGCTCTTGTGGGACTTTCCGGAGAAGCGTTTGCCCATCGAAAATGGTATGAACTGTCCGGAGGAGAAGCCCAGAGAGTAGCGCTTGCCGCAAGGCTTATTTTAAAACCCAGGGTCCTTCTTCTTGATGAACCAACGGCAAATGTGGATGTTGACAGCAGCCGTCTCATCCGGGAAGCGTCCCTCCAGGCCAGAGAAAAATGGGGAACCACGCTGGTAATCGCAAGCCATGATCTGGACTGGCTTTACGGAGTATGCGATACGATCGTCTATCTGTTCAGAGGGCGCTTGTCCGGAAACAGAAAAACGAATATCATTTTTGGCCCCTTTTTGCCTCTTTCGGACGGGTTTTATGAAAAGAAACTTGGAAAAGGAAAGGCACTTGCAGTCACCAGACCGCCGTATGAAGATGCGGCTGCTGTTATTGACCCGGAGCATATTCATCTCCTTTCCGGAGAAGACCCGCTTCCTTTAACTGAAAAATGCCTTCGCGGCATGATAACCCGCCTTGTTCTTGAAAAGGAAACCGGAAATATCGCGGTCTCCGTGCTGATCGGAAGCTTTGAGTTCTGTGCGAATCTTTCCCGGAACCAGGCCCGGCAATTTGTACTGGTTCCGGGAGAAGAAGTGATCCTTTCCTATAATCCCGCGGATATCGAGTGGCGATAAGTCGCGTCTCCGATTTTAGAAATTCAACATGAACGATTGCCGAGGCTGTCCGGAAAGCATGTTTATGGTTGACAAATTGAGCAGCGTTCAATAAATTGAGCAATGTTCAATTCTTTGTCACGCCAGTTTCCATTTCAACCTTAAAAAGGAGGCGGATCAATGTATGATTTCATGCTGACGCCCGAAGAACAGGCGCTTAAAAAACAAACCAGGGAGTTTGTTCGAAACGAAATAACCGGTGATTTTTTAAGAAAGATGGATAAAGATGAGATACCCTATCCACGGGAATTTGTGGAAAAGCTCGCCGCGCTCAATCTTCGGGGCATCCGGTTTCCTAAAAAATATGGCGGGCTTGAGATGAGCTGGGTCGCCGAAGTCGCCGCATCAGAGGAGATCGGCTGCCTGGGCATGGCTCTCGGGTGCGCTTTTGTAATGCCTTCCATTGTGGGCGAGGCCCTGAATGTTTTTGGAACCGAGGAGCAGAAGGAGAGATATCTAAAACCCTATATTGAGGGGAAACTTGTCGCGGCAGAGGCGCTTACCGAACCCAGAGGCGGCTCAGACTTTTTCGGTGCAATGACAAGAGCGGATTTAAAAGGAGATCATTTTGTATTAAACGGACAAAAACGTTTTGTTGTGGGCGCGGAAGGGGCTGATTTTTTTCTCGTATACTGCCGTACCAACTTCGATCCGGATTCAAACAAGTACAACCGGCTGAGTCTTTTGATTGTGGATAAAGGACCCGGTGTTGAAACGGAATATCTTTATGGTCTGCTTGGATGCCGGGGCGGCGGAACCGGCAGACTGGTTTTCAGAGATGTAAAAGTTCCGAAAGAGAACCTGGTAGGAGAACTCCACGGAGGCGCGCTCTGCTTTCATCAGATGATGATTCCGGAGCGGCTTACTTCGGCGGCCGGCTGTCTGGGAACCTGGGGCGCGCTCGATCTGGCCGTGAGATATTCAAACCGGCGTCGGGCATTCGGCAAGGAGATCAGAAAGTTTCAGGCTGTCAATTTTATGGTGGCGGATTCCATCACCCAGCTTGACGCGGCCAGGGCGCTGACGTTCATGGCAGCCCGTGCCGTTGATCAAAACTATCCGAACGTTCGCAGGCTTGTCAGTGAAGCAAAAAGGTTTGCCACTGAAGCTGCCTGGGCAGTTGTGAACAACTCCATGCAGATCATGGGAGGCATCGGCTATACGGATGTTTATCCGATTGAACGCGCGCTGCGGGATGTGCGGCTGGCCATGATCTGGACAGGCACCAGTCAGATTATGAATCTGCTGATTCAGCATGAGTATTATAATCAGGTGTTAGACCCTGCTTATGATCGCCGGAAAATGGAAACCGATGCCATGAACCCGGATGAAACCGAGCGTTGTTTTACGGATGAGGACATGATGAGGGTTCATGAAAGCAAAAAATAAGGTCAGCGGATCGTCTGACAGCAGGTTTATCCATTTGAAGGGGAAAGAGCGGGATGAACGGCGAAAACTCATCCTTGAATCTGCCCGTGACCTTTTTGCCCGAAAGGATTTTCTAAAAGTCAATGTACGGGAAATAGCAAAAGCCGCCGGCGTAAGCGTTGGAACCATTTATAATTACTATTCGGACCTGGATGAGCTGTTTCTGGAACTTTTTTTAAAAAGCGCAGAAGAGATCATACAGATACTGGATCGTGAAAACAGGGAGGATTCCCCATCTTTTGAGAGATCGTGTAAGATTTATATATCGTACCTTAACGAAAACATGACCTTTTATCAGATGATGGGACACTTTATGCTTGGCGGAGAGCTTTCTTCCGGATCCACGGAAAAGCTGAACCACATGATGCGAAAGCTGATGGACCGCATCGAAGGCAGTGTGCGTGCAAACGGTATCCAGAAAGACGCCCGGCTGGTTTCCCATGCGCTATTTTCGGCGTTAAACGGCATCATGATCAGCTATGCCCGCTACCCGGGTCGCAATCCTGAGGAGATTCGAAGACACACCCTGCAACTGGCCGGTATCATCGCAAACATTTTTGAAGAAAAATCGAATGGAGCCTGAAATGTTTTTTTCCGATCACGGGGAGTGGTTTTCCGGCACGCGTCACCTTTAAATTGGAAAACCTACCGTAACGTCATGGGGCTCAGAATCTTTGCGTGCCGTCCAGGGGGGTTGCATTTTTGCATACACCCTGGATATAAAAACATATCTTTTATCTTTCCGAAGGGGTTTTTTTGACTCAGAAACCTCCCTGTCTTTTATATGTCATCTGTTTTTTTATTTCTGTTTTGAAAATAACTATTTGAAATACATATTAAAATTTTCATAATATCGATTTCCTCACGATATATGGACACAAAACGCGAAATATCGCAGTCTATTGGCATAGAAATTGAAGAACAAACAGCGTGTTTTGCAGGGAAGTGAGGAAAATGAAAAAGGAGCATGCGATTATGAAATATTCTTATGGGTTAATTCTTCAAATTTTATTTTTATCTGTTATGGGAGGATGTGCGCAAACATTTTCAAATGGCCACGCAACCCCCCGGATGGATATGATCGGAACCGTCGAGGAATTTCCTGCGGATCTGGCAAGTTACCGAAGCGACGAAACATCCTTTCAGAAAAGTTTCGTTGAACTGCCGGAGGCATCCATGGGAGATGAGAACAGGTTGGAAGATGAATCACTGGATGAGACCGGTTCGGACCTTAGAAATCCCCAGGTGATGCTGGATGTAGCTCTTGAACGCTGTCGGATGGCTCATGAATACCGGCAGAAGGGCAACCTTGATGAGGCCTTGAAATCCCTTGATCGGGCATACTCCCTGATTCTGGAGATCAATACGGATGACATACCGGCACTTATGCAGCAGAAAGAAGATCTCCGGTTTATGATTTCAAAGCGCATTCTCGAAATATACGCCTCCCGGAGTACTGTGGTGACCGGATACCACAAGGCAATCCCCATCACAATGAACAAGCACACACAAAAAGAGATCGACCTGTTTACAACGGGAAGAGAAAGGAAATTTTTTATTGAATCTTACAAACGTTCCGGAATGTATCGAAAGCAGATTGTGGCTGAATTCAAAGCCGCGGGCCTGCCTGTTGAATTATCCTGGCTTCCGCTGATCGAAAGCGGATTCAAGTCAAGGGCCCTTTCCAAAGCCAGAGCGCTGGGATTGTGGCAGTTCATTCCTTCCACCGGCTACAAATTTGGCCTGAAACGGGACACCTACACTGATGAGCGGCTCGATCCCTCCAAATCCACTCAAGCCGCAATTGCCTATTTAAAGGAACTTCATCAGCTGTTTGGCGACTGGGCGACAGTACTTGCTGCATATAATTGCGGAGAGGGAAGGGTGCTTCGAATAATCAGGTCTCAGAATGTCAATTATCTTGATAACTTCTGGGATTTATATGAAAAACTTCCAAGGGAAACAGCCAGGTATGTTCCCAGATTTCTCGCCTGTCTGCACATCGTAAACAATCCGGAAAAATATGGTCTTGATCAAATTACGGTTGATCCGCCACTGGAATATGAAACCGTTTCCGTCCGGAAACAGATCCAGTTGAAAGATGCCGCCAAAACCATGGGAATCTCTGAAACAGCATTAACGATTTTGAACCCGGAACTTCGCTATAACCTATTGCCTGAAAAAGAATATTTTTTGAAGGTTCCGTTCAAAAGCGGCGCCGTTCTTTTGTCCAGAATGGATGAAATACCAGCTTCACAGGTGGCGAGAAGCACTTATGTGCACCATCGGGTGAGGCCTGGAGAAAGTCTTTCAATCATTGCAAAACGATACCGGACAAGCGTAAGCAAGATTGTGAGCCTCAATAACATACGAAAGAGCAGTTATATTGTTGCCGGTACGATATTGAAAATACCCGGGAGCGGAAATGCATATATCAGTCGACTGGGAAACATGAATAAACCGGATCTGAAAAATGGGCGTTATCAGACGCACCGGGTCAGACAAGGGGATTCCCTGTGGGCCATTTCGCAACTGTATGGAACAACGGTGAATATAATTCAACAGGCGAATAATCTTAAAAATACAACGCTTCACGTCGGGCAGGTATTGAGGATACCGGGTGACGGAGAAAAGCAGCTTAGCAGTGCTCAAGCGGACGGATCTCGTTCCCGGAAAGCGGAATCCGTTATTTGATCAGAGCGGTCATTGCATCATCGAATGGATTCAGTTGTCCTCAAAAACAGGAATGTTCAATCGGATGAGACTGGGATGTTTACAAAAACATCACCGGTTTCATTTGAAAGATATTAACCCCCTCTTTTCACGATACGTTGCCCGGGATACGATAATCGTTATAGCGGTTACGACTTAAAACCGATCCATCTGGTCAGACTGTCCGCGGATTCCCGATCGGTTATGATTTGATTGGCGGGAAAATCCGGGTCCGGATATCCGATGACAATGGAGATGACAATTCGTTTTGTCTCCGGAACCCCTGCCAGTTCGCGAACCACTTCCGGATATAAGACACCCTGATCTTCGATACAGGTTCCAAGGCCGAAGTGCAACGCTGCAAGACAGATATTCTGCATGACCGCCCCCATATCAAGCAACGGGGCGTTTTCAGTCAGCGATCGGTCGGTCATGAGGATGATTACGGCCGGTGCATCGAAAAAGCGAAAGCCGCGTTCCAGCCATTCCGCCCGTTTTTTCTTGTCTTCTCTCTGGATATCCATCAGCTTAAAGAGCTTCTTGGCCAGTTCAACCTGCCGGTTTCTGTATATGCTTTCACGAGACCAGCCGACAACCAGATGCTCCGGCTGCATGGGTTCCTGGTTATTCAGCTTCTCAATCACAGACGATCGAATTTTGTCGAGGATATCCCCGGTTATAACCGTAAATTCCCATGGCTGGCTGTTCATGGCTGAAGGGGCACGGCAGGCCATATCCAGGATCTCTTCGATCACATTCTTCGGCACCTTTTTGGATGTAAAGGCCCGTATACTTTTCCGCGTTTTTATCGCTTCGAGCAGGTCCATCAGCGTCCTCCTTTTTGGAATTAAAATCTCAGGGTACACTTACGATTCTCCGAGGAAACCGGGGGTGGAATGCCGGATTCGTCAAACCGCAGGCATGTCCGGACCGGTATGATCCCGGTATGTGCGGAGCCCCGTTCCTTCAACCATATGGGTTGCATACTCATACGATAAATGCAAATTGTATCTGGTTTTCTCCTGTCATCCTCCAGTCGACGGTTTCTGGTTGTTGTAAAAAAAGGATTGACAGATCCTGTCATATCGTTATACTGCGATATAGAAATAAGGAGGAACGATGAAATTTTTTTTGAAAGTCATGAAGGCGCTTTCGGACCCTAGCCGGGTTAAAATCATGAAGATGCTTCAGAAACGGATGATGTGCGTCTGTGAAATTCAGGCGGCCCTGCAGGTTGCTCAGTCAACAGCAAGCAAACACCTTCAAATTCTGGAAGATGCCGGATTAATAATATCAAAAAAAGAGGGATTGTGGATGAATTACATGGTTGCTGATGGAAATGAAAGCCCTTATGCGGCAAGTTTGATCGGCAGTCTCAAGCACTGGCTGGATGCGGATGCGGAAGTGCAGGATCTGATCGGGCGATTGCCCGATATCAACAGGGAAACGATTTGTAAAAAATAATTTTTTATTTTCCGATATCGTTTTAATGCGATATTGTGGGTTCATGTGTTAACGCGGAAGGAAAAACAGGTTTTATGATGCCATCGAAAACAAGAGAGAGCTGGAAGCTTGCGTCCCTGCTTTTATTAATCACCATGGCCATTGTATTGATGATCAGCGCGGCAACCGGTTTCTGGGTGCTGACGGTAATTCCAATCGGATTTTTGTTTGGGTTTTTCCTGGAAAAAGCGGATCTTTGCGGTGCATCGGCATTCAGCGAAATGATCCTGATGAAGGATCTGGAGAAATTTTTCGGCATCTGCACGGTGATCGTGGTCAGCATGGTCGGTTTTGCGCTCCTGTCAGCCCTGGGATGGATCAAACTGAGTCCCAAGCCCCTGATCTGGGCCAATTATATCGTGGGCGGCGTCGCCTTCGGTATCGGAATCGTGCTGGCCGGCGGGTGCGTCAGTGGATGTTTGTTTAAAACCGGGCAGGGGAATCTGAATTCCATGGCAGGCCTTGTCGGTATCCCGTTGGGCGTGGCTGCGGTTTTGAATGGGCCGCTTCAGGGATTTAACCAATACCTGGAGCAATTTATCATTAACAATCCGGACGGATCCAGCGTGACTTTTACATCTGTCACGGGGATTTCTTATTGGGCACTGGCCATCTCTTTCGGCATCATAGCGCTTGTTGCAGCGTGGCGAATGAAAAAAAAATCCGCGGCCCATGCAACTCTCATTAAAAAAGAGGAGATCCCGGTTCTCCAGCGGATCGTTGCCAGATCATGGAAGCCCTGGCAGGCGGGCATCGCCATCGGCATTCTGGCTTGTTTTGCCTTTCTGTCGTCCGCGGCCAGCGGAAGGAATTATCCTCTTGGTGTCACTCACGGTGTGTTGCACGCCCAGCTCCTGGCTACGGACGCGCCTCTGAACCATGTTTATGCCCCGAAAGCATCTTTGTCCGCTGTTCAGAAGGAAGTCGGTGCAAATTTGCCGGATGCTGCAATTCCGGCAAAAAAGGTCTCCTGGTGGCTTATCCTTGAAGTGACATTTCTGGTGCTCGGGGCGTTCACCAGCGCAGCGCTCTCCAATAAAATCAGATTTCTGCCCCGGCCCCCGGACCAGACGGTGATTGCCTTTTTCGGGGGAATCCTGTTAGGCGCCGGTGCGGCCATTGCCGGTGGATGCGTGGTCGGCAATATCATGAGCGGTGTGGCGCTCATGAGTGTCGGCAATCTCCTTTTTCTCGTTACGGTTGTTCTGGCCAACTGGGCAGCCACCTGGTTTTATCTCATGGGTGGCGGCATCAGAACCTCATAATGTTGATTTGTAATTAAAATGAAAAGGAAAAATCAAGAATGAAGGAAAAAACGAAACTCTTCTGGCTGATTGTATTATACCTTGGTGCTTATTTCATACCCTGGGGAGATCTGAAAATACGACAGGCCGGGGTTGAGGCGTTTATGATGCTTCAGGAATATGCCAGGGAGCACGTGTTGACCTGTTTAATCCCGGCATTTTTCATTGCCGGTGCGATCGCCGTGTTTGTATCCCAGGCGGCTGTATTAAAATATTTCGGAGCCGAGGCGAAAAAAGTTCTTGCCTATTCAGTGGCATCGGTATCCGGAACCATCCTTGCAGTCTGTTCCTGCACGGTTCTTCCTCTTTTTGCGGGAATCTACACACGGGGAGCGGGTATTGGCCCGGCAACCGCATTCCTGTATTCAGGACCGGCCATCAATGTACTGGCCATTGTACTGACCGCGCGGGTTCTGGGATGGCAGCTCGGCCTGGCCCGGGCCATCGGTGCTGTTATTTTCGCAATCGTTGTAGGCCTTTCCATGTCGATCATATTTCGCAAGGACGATGCCAAGCGTACTGCCGGCGCGTTTTATCTGCCGGAAGACGATGCAAAAGGTAGATCCCTTGCCCAGGACGCCCTGTACATGCTCACCATGGTGCTTATCCTGATCTTTGCCGCTTTTGCCAAACCCGGGCCGGATGCTGCCGGTATATGGAAAGCGATTTTTTCCATAAAATGGATTATCACCATCGTGCTGATGATCATCCTGGGGGTGATGCTTAAATTCTGGTTTCAAAAAGAGGAGCTTAAATCCTGGGTGGAATCCACATGGGGTTTTATGAAGCAGATTTTTCCGCTCCTGGCAATCGGCGTGATCGCTGCCGGGTTTCTCCTGGGGCGGCCCGGGCACCCGGCCCTGATTCCTGAAAAGTATATTGCAGCGCTGGTGGGCGGCAATTCATTGTGGGCCAACCTGTTTGCATCGCTTGCCGGCGCCCTGATGTACTTTGCGACCCTGACGGAAGTCCCCATTCTTCAGGGGCTGCTGGGCTCCGGCATGGGGAAGGGGCCGGCCCTGGCCCTGCTGCTTGCCGGTCCGGCATTGTCCCTTCCGAACATGATCGTTATCGGGGGGGTGCTGGGTGTCAAAAAAACAGCGGTTTTTGTTTCCCTGGTGGTTGTCATGTCCACCATTGCCGGTATGATATATGGAACGTTTGCGACATAGGGATGGTCAATAGATCAACTCATGGCCTGGTTTTTTTGATATCAGGAAGGGAGAACACGATGGAAAACAGATCGAGAGCACACACTGACTGTAACTCCGACTGGTCACATGAATGGGGTTGAATTTGTATGGGAGAATACCGGAAGCGGTCTTCTCTGAGAAATGATCCGTAAAAGAGTTGCGGAAGGAGAGAATAGCTGATTGTCACAATCTGAAAAAACCAATTTACATATGGAGGAAAAAAAATGGATATTAAAATACTGGGCCCTGGCTGTCCGAAGTGCAGGCAAACGGAAACCATCGTAAGGGAAGCGGTGGCGGAATCCGGTATTGATGCCGGCATTGAAAAGGTCACCGATGTGATGAAGATTGCCGGCTACGGCGTTTTTGGAACTCCTGCGGTGATCGTTAATGGTGATGTCAAATCCGTGGGAAAGATTCCCAAAAAAGAAGAAGTGCTTTCCTGGCTGAAACAATAAAGGAAATACGATGCTGCTCACCGGCTATACAAAGGAAATTTTTCGGCCCGAATGCAATGCCAGTTTTCAATCCGTGCATTGCAGCGCCCGTTTAAACGAAGATGTGGGAAAGGTGCTGCCCTATTTGAACGCGGTTCTGGGCGGAACTCAGTATTTTACCGACCCGCCGGAAGTGATGTTCCACCATCATGGCCGGATCATCAAGGTGGGGGCGAGGGAAATCGCCATCAACGCCTTGAAGGACGAAGAAGAGGCTGATCGGGTGCTGGAGTGGCTGAAAACCGAAATCAACCAGGCCTGGGACAAACGGGCCGAAATTACCCCTTGCTATGCGGGAAAAAAGAAACCCCTGCTGATGGAAATTTTAAAGCTGCTGCCCAGAACGAATTGCAAAAAATGCGGTCAGCCCACCTGTATGGTTTTTGCGGCCCAGGTGATGGAAGGTGGACGCGGGATTGAAGATTGCCCGGATTTGACCGATGAAAACCGTGAAGTACTGGCGGTGTATCTTTCCGGGTTTGAATTTGATTAGGATTGGAGACCGGAAATTGCGTATAAAGGATTATCGATCATGACTCAAAAATTAAACATTCTTTTTCTTTGCACCGGCAATTCCTGCCGCAGCCAGATGGCGGAAGGATGGACCAGGCATTTGAAATCCGATCAAATGGATGTCTGGTCCGCCGGTATTGAAAAACACGGATTAAATCCCCTTGCGGTCCGGGCCATGGCGGAAGCCGGAGTGGATATTTCACACCATGTTTCCAAAACCGTGGATGAACTGTCGAGTCAATCATTTGATTATGTGATTACCGTGTGCGATCACGCCAATGAGAGTTGTCCCATATTTTCCGGAAAGGCAAAAAGAATTCACGTGGGATTTGATGATCCTCCCCGTCTTGCCGAAAACGCGGAAAATGAGGAAGAAGCCATGCTGCATTACCGGCGGGTAAGGGATGAGATCCGCGCATTCGTAGAGAAACTTCCGGATGAATTAACGAAATAATAAAAAGGAGCGGATGATTCATGAAAAAAGATCAGTCGACAACCAATAATCGCAAAATGACCAGCATTTTTGAACGGTTTCTGACCGTCTGGGTGCTGCTGTGCATTGCGGGAGGCATTATTCTCGGGAAAATCGCCCCGGGCATTGCGCAATACCTGGATGGCATGGCGATTTATGTAAAAGGAGCGCCGGTGGTATCGATTCCCATTGCCGTCTGTCTGTTTTTCATGATGTATCCCATCATGGTCAAGATTGATTTTACGGAAGTCATCAAAGCCGGTAAAAGCGGCAAGCCCGTATTTCTGACCCTTGTTATCAACTGGTGCGTCAAGCCGTTTACCATGTATGGTATTGCGCTTCTGTTTTTAGGGGTTCTTTTCAGAGGATTTATCGGAACCGAGGCAATGGACCTGGTGAAAATGCCGTTCGGTCTGGATCTGCCGGTGGGTGCACAGCACGGTGCCGGAACGGTGATTATGGCAGATGGAATAAAAATGCTCGAGATTCCGCTCTGGCGGAGTTACCTGGCCGGCTGCATCCTTCTGGGTATCGCGCCCTGCACGGCCATGGTTCTGGTGTGGGGATATCTGTCCCGGGGCAATGATGGATTGACCCTGGTGATGGTGGCCATCAACTCCCTGACCATGCTGGTATTGTATGGTGTGCTGGGAGGTTTTTTGCTGGGCGTGGGCCGCCTTCCGGTGCCCTGGCAGGCCCTGTTGCTTTCCATTCTGATTTATGTAGCTTTGCCGCTGGTGGCTGGATATTTATCCAGAAAATGGATTATCAGTGCCAAAGGGAAAGACTGGTTTAAGGAAAAATTTCTGCATATTCTGACACCCGTGACAATTATCGCGCTGCTGATCACCCTGGTGCTGCTGTTTTCCTTTAAAGGGGAGGTCATTCTTGAAAATCCATTGACCATTCTCTGGATTGCCGTGCCATTATTTCTTCAGACCATGCTGATTTTCTGGTTAGGATACGGCATGGCCCGGCTCATCAAGCTTCGATATGAAGATGCCGCACCCGCTGCCATGATCGGTGCGTCCAATCATTTTGAAGTCGCCATCGCGACATCGACCATGCTGTTCGGTCTGTCATCCGGCGCGGCTCTGGCAACGGTAGTCGGTGTATTGATTGAAGTCCCGGTAATGCTGATGCTGGTAAAAATCTGTTTGAAAACCACGCATTGGTTTGACAGGGCCTGATCGAACGTGACGTTCCTGTCCCGCCATGGACGGGAGCTGCACAGGTGGTGGTTTACTCAAAACGGAACACCCGAGTTTTCATCTCTTCGGGCTTCCTTTTCAGGAGGTTGTTTTAATGCAATTGATAAAAAAATGCAGTTGGCCGTTAATTCTTTCTTTCTTTTTTATGCTCATGATGACGGTTTCGGGTTTCTCGGCGGAAGCAGACCCGAACCGAAAAGCTGATTCAGAAAAACCATCTCATTATGTAGCCGTCACCTATTTTCATAGCTCCTTTCGCTGCATGACGTGTCGCAAAATTGAGGAGTTTTCAAAAGACGCTGTCCAGTTTAATTTTGAAAAGGAACTGAAATCCGGGAAACTGATCTGGCAGACCATCAACGTGGATGAACCGGAGAACAAGCATTATATCAAAGAGTATCAGCTTTACACCAAGTCCCTGATTGTTTCAGAGGTAAGAGACGGCAAGGAGGTTCGGTGGAAAAATCTGAAAAACATCTGGACGCTTGTCAGAAGCAAAGAAAAATTTGAAGGATATGTAACAACCGAAATCAAAGAATGGTTGAAAGAATAGTCATGGAATTCGGTATTGCACAGATCTTGTCCGTTATATGGCTCGGTATCCTGACATCCATCAGTCCATGCCCGCTTGCAACGAATATTGCCGCAACAACCTATATCGGGAAACAGATCGACTCAAAATACGCAATGGTGTTTGCCGCCATCGCGTATACCATCGGTCGGACACTGTCCTATATGATGATCAGCATATTGATTATTGCAGGATTGATTTCCATTCCAGGTGTATCAAATTTTCTTCAGCTCCATATGAACCAGATACTGGGTCCGGTATTGTTGATTACCGGCCTGTTTATTCTTGAGCTGGTACCCATACGGCTGCCGAATATCGGTTATAATACCACCATGCTCCAGAAACTCGGAGACAGTGGATTTGCGGGAGCGGTGATGCTGGGGTTTTTATTTGCGCTCTCGTTTTGTCCGGTGTCTGCAGCGCTTTTTTTCGGGGGTGTCGTACCAATATCCCTGGAATTGCAGTCCCGATTTATTCTGCCGTTTCTTTACGGCATCGGCACTGCCGCGCCGGTGATCGGGTTTGCACTCATTATCGCCTACAGCACCCGAATGGCCGGGATTTTTTTCAACAAACTCTCCATGGTGGAACGATGGCTCCGAAGGATCACCGGCAGCCTTTTCATCCTTGTTGGATTGTATTTTTCCTTTAAATACATTTTTAACATTATCAATTTTTAATCCAGATGAAATTCTATTCATGTGAAGAAGGAAATACAATATTCGGGTGATCGTCCCGGAAACCGGCATTGTCAGCCGGAAGGATGTGGAAAACCTGCCCCTTCACAGCGCTCAGGGAGGATATCTGCGCATCGCGGATGTGGCGACGGTCAAGCCGGCGGTGGGGCCGGTGGAGATCGTGCGCGAGGATCAGATCAAACAGGTGATCGTTCGCGGCGACGCCTTTGGGGCGAGCGTCGGCCAGGCCCTGGCCGAGTTGAAAGAGATGCTGGACCAACGGGAAACTCCGGTTGGATTTGAATTTTCCTATGGGGGCCAGGCCCAGATGATGGCCGAGATGCAGCAGACGGTTTTGTGGATTCTGGCATTTGCCGTTTTTTTCTCGTTCATTGTGCTGGCAGTCCAGTTCGACAGCCTTAAACTCCCGGCCCTGATTCTGGGCAGCGTTCCGTTTTGTCTGGCGGGCCTCGTGTTTATCATGTTCTGGAGCGGCCTTCCTTTAGGTGCGACCGTGATTATCGGGGTGCTGGTGATCGTGGCCGCAACGGTCAATGACGGGGTGTTGCTCCTGACGTTCGCCAACGAACTGAAAGACCGGGACGGCCTGTCGCCGGCGAAAGCCGTGGTGGAAGCCGCGAAAATCCGCTTGCGGCCCCGGGTCATGACCACTACGGCCGTGCTCATCGGGTTTACGCCATTGGCCATGGCCATTGAAGAGGGCGGGGATATGCTTCAGCCCATGGCTGCGGCTGCCATTGGAGGGTTGCTTATGGAAATCCCGGTGGCCCTGTTTTTAATGCCGTGTCTGTATGTAATTTTTTCAAAAAGGGGGTAAGCGTTATGGGGGAGACCATGCGACATTTTATCAAAGTGATGAAAGCCTTAAGCGATCCGCGCCGCATCATGATTTTGAAACTGCTCCAGCATCGCTCGTATTATGCCGGCGAATTGCAGGCCGCACTCGGTATTTCGCAGTCTGCGACGTCCAGCCATTTAAAGCGGCTCGAAAATTCCGGTCTGATCTCTTTTAAAAAAGAAGGCCTGCGCGTGAATTATTCTCTAAGCGGTCACACCAATCCATATGCCTCTACTCTGCTCGGCAATCTCCGGCATTGGCTGAATGATCAACTGGAGGAAGAGACCATCAGCCGCGTGCGACAGGCATAGTATGAAAAGTTGATCCGGCGTCGGATAGAGAAGGGAATTAGAAATGAACCTGAAGCCTGTCAGAATCGAATTAACCCCGTCTGAAATTCAGAAGGTTTTATCCATTGTCTTGGATGAGGATAAAGACGAGGTGCTCGAATTGATTCAAGCCCTTGCAAAGCGTCTGGAAAAAGCCTTGGCCCCCAGTTGAGTGCCGGTGTTCGAGGTCAGTTACGGCCCCGCCCAATTCACGCGGTTTAAAGATTAAACTTTAAGAGGGAGAAATATCATGAAGATTGAAGTCATCGGACCCGGTTGTCCGTTTTGCCGGACATTGCGCAAACGGGTAAAGGAAGTGGTGCAGGAGAGCAAAATTTCCGCGGATGTCCAACATGTGACCGACTTTAAATCCTGGATCCGATATTTTCCCATGACGCCCGTGCTGATCCTTGATGGGGAAGTCATCCATAGGGGAAAATGGCTTCCGAACAAGGACAAGATAAAACGCCTGCTCCAAATCAAATGAAAAGCATCGGCTGCACGCCCGGCAGAGACAGCATTGAAAAAGCCGGATGGGGCAACCCGGCGATTATACGAATCGACAAAAAAAGGGAACGGCATGGTTTTATCAATATCGGAAAACGATCTGATACGGGTGAAAGCCGTTCTTCTGGATGAGGACCGCAAGGAGGCCCTGGAAATCATCAGGGAGCTGGTCAAGCGTTTGCAGATACAAGCCGGAAAAGGACTTAAATCCCATTTGGACGGGAGATGAAAATCGGATGCCTCAAGACTTCGAATTCGGATCTAATAAAACAACAGGCGAGAGGCGATACGCTATTGCACGCATCCTATGATAAAAACACTTATGCAGCGACGATCCGCATTCTATTTCCGTCCGCCAGGGACTTGGTGATGGCCAGGATTTTTTTCATGGGAACCTCATTGGTTAATTAGCCAATGAGCTAAATGACTAATTGAAAATTATGTCATCACTTCATCCCTGCCAAGGGGTTTTTCGTAATTTTTTTTAAAGTGGGGAAGTGGCGCTATGAAGCTGGAAATATGATATTTGACTTTAAATCACGCAAGGCTGTTCCTGGGATCGGCGACGGGAATTGGCTCCGGCCCCCTGAAATCAGTCAGGCTGTTCATTTCTTCTTTGATAAACAGGCGGGTGATCATGGCAAGTTCCCGGTAAAACGGCGTTTCTCCGTGTTCGATGACAAGAGCGGTAAATCCCGGGTTCCAGTCCGGCGCTTTCCGCCCGGATGCGGTCGCCGTAAAGATGGTTGATCCAGGCGGCATATTCTCAGATGGAAAAGCCGAAAGCAAGACTCCGAAAAACCACGCTTTCACGGATCGCCGCGGCGCTCGGGGTGGATGTTGAACAGCTTAATATGTGAAGATCAGGAGAACACAGCGCCATAAACTCCGATTCCGGAGATACTGAGATTAAGGGGCTGAAACCGGCGTACGGGAACTGACCGGCATTATGTGGGGATAAAAATCAAGTAAGGTGTCCCCGGAATTCCGAGCGGCTTCCGATAATGCATAACCCTGTTCTGTTACCAGTTTCACGGCGGAATCTTTGAACTCCTGCGTGTATTGCCTTTTTTTTGTCATGTCACACCTCCCAATCCGTGTACTAACCCGGTCTTAGAAAAGTGTCCACTATTTTCTTGCCACATCAAGTCGCGACGGTATTGTCCCGCTGGGCTTATGCGGTCAACAGCTTTACGGACACCTGGAGAGACTGTCGAAAAACCCGTTTTGGAACATCAGATTTTTTCTCAAAACATCCGGGTTTTAAAATTTTACTTTTTTGTGCCTTATGTTTTGATTCTTTTATAGAATATTTTATTCATTTTGTCCTTCAAATACTTTAATCAGGCTATGCAGTACCATAGGTGACTACTTTTTATATGTTGTGGACCATACAGTAAAGGAGCCACTGAATATTTACTTTGATTTTTCCCCTCAATGTAAATCTGTCCATCCTTTTTTGGGTTCGGATATTCGCAAATACAGGTTCAACAATGAGTCGATAAAGGCTTCAAGCACCACGGGGCCTTCGTCGCTG
>JAWOIJ010000101.1:0-3627 GCA_046484745.1 Desulfobacterales bacterium
TCACGATGAAAATCGGAATAATAGGTGGTGTCTAAAGAAAGAATTTCCACAACACGCTTTGCGACCGCATAGCTTTTAATGATCTGAAACTGTGTTTCGAGAAACTCCGGATCCCATTCCTTCCAATAATCATTTACCAAAACCGGTTGTTGGTCGCTTTTCTCGATGAGCAGGCTGGTTTTTGCTTCGTACAGGGGGGTTGCGGTAAAGGTGGCGATCAATACAACCGCAAGTGTAATGATCAGAAACGTAATGACGGTTGTCTTTCTTTTACTGACAACACGGATATAATCTCTCAGGTGTATCTCTTTTTCATCCATTAGAAAAAACTTTCAGGAACAACGATCACATCTTCCGGGAAAACCATCACATCCATATTCGCTTCTGAAATAACTTCTTCACGGTCTCCGATTCTTCGAATGATCTTTATTCCGGTTTTCGAGGCCTTGGCAGTGAGTCCGCCCGCTATGGTTATGGCCTTGATGACTGATGTTGATTCCTCATGATCATAGGCATCGGGTTTTTTAACCTCGCCTGTGACATAATAAACATCCTGCTTGGGGATATAAACCGTGTCACCGTTTCGGACCTGTATGTCCAATATATTCTCGCCTTTTTCAACTATATTTTTAAGATTGATCTTGATAACACTCTCTTTGTTATCCGCCTCTCCCTGTTTCCTTTTGATGATCGCTTTTGAACATGCTGTTTTTGTCAATCCTCCCGCTTGTGAGATCAGCTCTAAAAGACTCATCTCCTCGCGAATTTTGTAAATACCCGGGCTGTTCACCTCCCCAAGAATAACCGCCTTTCTGCTTCTGTATTCCTGGATAAAAATGCTGACCTGGGGATCAACGATATAGCCGTCTTCTAATAATTTGGAAACTTTACTCTCTATCTCTGAAGCCGTCATGTCTTTAACCGGAACCTGACCGATCAGAGGAATGGAGATCATGCCTTTATAGGTCACTCTTGCGGTGGTGGAAAGGTCATCGTTCTCATAGACCTTTACGGAGAGAACATCCCCCTCACCTACCACATAATCTCCGGCAGATGAAATGGAAACCGTCCCGATGATGATAATCAACAGCAAACTGAATAATTTTTTTTTCATATTATTTCGGCTATCGCTCTTTTTACAGAGCTCCTTTAATATTTAAAACCAGCGCATTTTCCGTATAACCGACTTCTGGAATGTTTGAATTTCGCGTATTAAGAATATAGGATGCCTGACCTGTCAGCCACTCTCGAAAGGTATATTCCATTCCAACCGAAAAACCCAACCTGTTGTCTGTTCGAACCTCTGTATTTCCGGTCCCGGAATAATCCAGTTCACCTTCATAGGTTTCATGTGAATAATGGAACTTCCCATTCACGGTGATTTTTTCATTGATGATTTGTCTATACTCGGTTAACAAACGGTTTACCAGACTGTAGTCGGTATCGGCTATGGTTGTTTCCTCATTTCTTCTCAAAAGGGTAAGCCGCAGGGAGGTCTTTGGCGTAAACGTATGATTCAGTTTTAACTCAAGAACCATATTGGAACCGTCCTCGTTGGATTTTTCCTTAAAATTTTTGCTTCCGATACCGGTCTTGAAACTTCCCGTTGATTTTACGGTTATATCCCAGTTGATCCCGACTAAAAACCTGATTTCGCTGCTGTTATTATCCTTAAACGTATTATAGCTGATATCCATGTAGTCGATTTCTGAAAAAACAGCGATTTTGGGCCTTATCTTGTAAAAAACATACCCGGATAAAATATTATCGGAGCGATCCGCATAGCTGACCGACGACTCACTATACGAAAGCTGAAAATTTGAATAATCCGTACGAATGAAAATTTTTTCCGTAATGCCGTAAGAAAACATGATCTGAAAAAGATTGCTTGTATATTGATCCTGATTTCCGGTTACACCCAGTCCATAAGGTTCATGGGAATTTCGAAACTGGTCGACAAAATCAAAAGAGAGCCCTCCCCTCAAGTTGTATTGAAAAAACCCGTTCACTTTAAAATTTGCAACACTCTCTTCCGGATCTTGCCGGATCTCAGCGTCGGTAAACAGATAGCCCTGATACCGCCGGAAGCTCTCGGGTTTTGTTCTGGACAGACTCAATCCTCCCGGAGAAGTGTTGGAAGTTTCCACCTGTAGAAGTTTCTCTCTTGTTCGTGGGAGAGCTATCCAGATTCCAGGGGTTATGACATTTGTCAGGCCTGCCTCCGTATCCTCCTCTGTTCTGAAAACATTCGTCGAATAAATGTGGGTCAGAGAGAGAAAGGGATGATAAATCCCCGCAGATTCGCCGAATATCTTGCCGCTGATATTACCTTCCGCATAACTCGTAAAAGGGATTACAACGCCGCTCAGGATCAACAGGACTAGCATTCTTCGAATCATGATGAGCTTGCAGCACCTCCTCCGTCTGAACCTCCGACCGGAAGGTTATCGCCAGGTTGCGGATCCGACGGCTCACTGCCTGGGTTTTCACCATCTCCTTTGGCGGAGCCTTCTTCCGGAGCAATATCGTCTGATTGCGGATCCGACGGCTCACCGCCTGGGCCTGCAACACCCTCTCCGCCTGAACCTCCGCCCGGAAAGGCAGCGCCGGGTACCGGCGTCAGCGATGGTCCTTTCCTGCTTTCACCTCCAGGAGATCCGTTTTCTTCCGGCTTTCCTTTTTTCAATTTCATCGCGGCGGCTACCATGGCCTCGGCATCTGCCGGAGCTATTCCGGCCTCAATTGCTCCGGCAATAATTTTCATGGGGTCTCCATTGGAAAGAATCGCGGTCTTGATCACTTCTTCAGGATCACCACCACTTTTAATTGCGCTTGAAACAACGCTTTCATCCGGATAAACGTTGATAGATGAAATAATAAAGTCAGCATGAGAGATCCCCGCGCCGAGTGCACTGACCATAACAGCCTCTATCGAAGCTCCCTGATTTTTGACTTTTGAAAACAGTTTTTCAAGCTGCACAGAATAGTCTGATTCATGTGCGGTCTGTATCAGTTTGAGATGCTTTTCAAGAAGAACCGGATCAAAATTCTGAGCATATACGGTATCACAGTGTATCAAAACCAAAAGGATGAGAAAAAAGGTAAACCTATATCCCGCCATTTTCCACCTCACAATTTTCATTCCCGACTTCATGCAGCGGAATTAAAATTCAAATTAAGATTGTCTTACTCCGAACACCGCATGAAAACGAAATGACCGACTTTATTCTTTAATTTTAATTGGTTATACAAAAACCGACTGCGGACAGTTATACCCTACTGCCCATTACCACAATATCATGTATCTGTAAATAACAAATATACACGATAATGTATTGAGACCATTTCCGCAGGACAGTATTCTCACAAGCCGGGACAAGAAACTCTCCCTGTGCAGGTTATATGCGAGACAGGATTATGAGACAGAATCATCTGACCTGTCACCGGCCGGTACCCAGAAAAACCGTCCCTGCGGTCTGCAGGAGGATCTTAAAATCAAGCCGCAACCGCCAGTTGTCTATATAACTCAAATCCATGTTCATCCAGTCTTCAAAACTCACATCATTACGGTTCTGCGTGGTCTGCCAGATACAGGTGATTCCCGGCTTCATGGAAAGCCGACGCCTG
>JAWOIJ010000091.1:0-31394 GCA_046484745.1 Desulfobacterales bacterium
GGAAGCTTCGATTTCCCTTCCGCTTGTCAATGCTAAAAACAGATTTGGTTTCATGATGCGTTCCTCAGTAAAACATGGTTTTTGTCCGTAAAACCGCAGAGAAAGAGAAAGAGAAAGAGAAATACGGCAGACAGGACAAATAATACAGAAGAGATTTTTTTCATTTTAGAATATGGATGGTTCCGTTAAACTCCGATCAGGGGGCTATAAATTGTTTTACTTCACGGGTAAGCCAGTCGGCCCAAGCCTGCACGCCTTCTCCTGTTTTTGAAGAGATTTCAAAAATCCTGATCTTTGGATTGAGGTTCAGCACTCTCTCTTTCATGGCATCGATGTCAAAGTCGGAGAGGGAAAGATAGTCGATCTTGTTCACGAGAAGAACATCACAGACTGTAAACATAAGGGGGTATTTCAGGGGTTTGTCATCTCCTTCCGGCACACTCAATATCATGACGTTTTTAATGGCGCCGGTATCAAATTCAGCGGGGCATACAAGATTGCCGACATTTTCAATGATCACAAGGTCAAGATCCTTTAAATTCATCCCTTCCAGGCCTTTTTCCACCATGGATGCATCCAGATGGCAAAAGCCGCCGGTCCGGAGCTGCACAGCATGAATTCCTTTTGCAGCGATTTTTTCCGCATCCACCATGGAGTCAATATCAGCTTCAATTACACCGGTTCTGATCCTGTTTCCTATTATTTCAAGTGTTTTCAAAATTGTCGTGGTTTTTCCCGCGCCAGGCGAAGACATGAGATTCAGTAAAAACGTTTTATTTTTCGAGAGACTGTCCCTCAGTTGTTCTGCCTTGGCTGTATTATCGGAGTGAATCTCTTCCTTGATCTCGATGAGTCTGATCTCTTCCATTTACAGTACCTCCATATTTTTGATAAAATAATCTCTCCCGGCGATGAGAGAGCATTTTTTATTGCCGCAACTGCTGCATTCAATGTTTTTGATTTCATCTCTTTTGATTTCAAATTCATGCCGGCATGAGTCACATTTCATTCGGATCGGAATTCTTTCAATGACGAGTTTTGCTCCTTCGGCAAGGGTTCCCTTGCTCAAGTAATCGAAATATTGCTGGATCCATTCATTTTCCAGATCGGAAAGCTCCCCGATGTTGAGATGTATTGCCACGATTTTTTTAACTTTATCTGCCGGAGCATGCTTTAGCACGATGTTTAGAATGCTCTCCGTAACTTGAAGTTCATGCATTTGGGAGTCCTGTTTTGTTAAAGGTTTTTTTGACTGAAAACGAATAGTAACCTGTTTCGGGATTATTTTGCAAGGTCTCAAACGAGGTTGTCCATTTTCTTTACCGATTACCCGGGATGCCGGAATCGTTTGAAATTTCGGTTGTACGAAGCCGAATACCAGGCGGAAAATTTAAATTACGTATTGTATTTTGCTGATTTTTTTTGTAAACATGAATTGGTTGGCATAGAGATAACCGCTTTCAATTTTAAGGATTACTCCGATTTTGAATGCGCGGAGGAAAACCATGCGTTTAAAAAAATGGTCATCATGGAAGAAAGGCTGCTTAATACCCGCGCTGCTTTTTGTGCTTACCCTGATACTCAGCGGATGTGCAGCCAAAAAGGAACGGGTTGAAGGCCTTTCCCCATATTATCCCGGGCCTCAGATTGCTGTTGAGCCGATCGTTGCCAGGCTTGGAATTGCGACACTGTTAAAAACGCCTCTTCGAATCGGCGGCATGGGCTTTGACCCTGGCGATACGGTTTTTATTGATATGATCGGCGGGGAAGGAGAGAAATCCATCTCCATTCCGCTGGATTCAGGAGATGTAGATCTGCATGGCGGATTTACCGTCGAAATCAGCCAGGAAGTGAAAATGCTCGAGATTTTAAGACTTGATATCGATCCGACCAATAATAAACCCATTATTGTTCGTTCTACAATTCCTCCCGGAGCATATGTTTTAAAGGCGGAGAGTGTCGGGTCCGACAAAAAGGCGGAATGTGTGATTCAATTCGAAGCGCCTAATAAAATGGATCGTTTTAAGGACTGGCTGCAGGTTAAGCTGAGAAAAATCAAAAAAAGCCGGTAAGGTTTTTAAACCGGTATGGAGTCGGTTTTTACATTTTGATCAGTTTTGTAAAGCGATCAACCAGAAAAGGATTAAACGTGGTTCCCTTTTCTTTGGTCAAAATTTGAATGATCTGTTCATTGCTTTTTGGCTCGCTGTAAGATCGCCTGCTCCTCATGGCATCAAACACATCGGCTATGGCAATCATCTGGCTGACAATATTTGGGTTCCATCTGCTTTTTATTGACGGATAGCCTGTTCCGTCATATTTGATGTGATGTTCCAGGGCACCCAATACAGCTATCTTGGGCATGTTATCAAGCTCTAAAATATAACGCGCCCCCTTGGTTGTATGCGTTTCAATAACCGCTCTCTCTTCCATGGACAATTTCCCGGGTTTATTCAGGATTTCTGACGGGATAAACAGCTTGCCTGCATCATGCATAACCGCGGCAACACCAATCTGATGAAGATGCTCGTCGGAGAATCCAAGCGATTCCGCCTGACTCATGGTCAGAATGCAAACATTGATTACATGTGTGAAGGTATATTCATCTACAGCTTTCAATGATGCCAGCATGCTGATGGGGTTTATTCCGTGCGCGAAACCTTTGACAAAGGCATTGATCATCTCCTCTACCCCTCGAATATCAAGTTGTTTTTTTCTGTTCTTGATATCGCGGTAAATACCTTTTATTTCAGTCAGGGTGGCATCCCGAAGCGCGAGAATATCTTTCAGGTTCTCATATGTGTTGTCCGATATGGGGTCATCCGGAGACAATTCCGCTTCCTCCACCCTGATTTCAACCTTGCCTAGCTTCATATACTCACTTGTTTTGTGAACGGTCGTTTCAGATGAGGCAAGATCCTTTATCAGCTGGTAAAGATCTTCTTTGGAAAGTCCTTCCAGAAATGTAATTCTTTCGATGTTGTTTTCCTGGAGCATGGCTACGAATTGATGAATATTCGGTCCACCATCCTGAATGGTCTGATTGTTAAAAACAAGGTTTCTCCCGATAACGACCAGTGTAATTTCCCGTCTGATTTCAAGAATACGGTTAAGTTCGAAATAGGTTAATTCAATGCATTGTTTTACCTGGGGGTGCTCGAAAGAGTAAAGCTGGGAGTTTGATATTGCCGCATTAAAGGTTTTGATAATCTGCAGCAGGTCTTTTTTATATTCGATTTCAAACATTTTCTGATACTATTGAAGAAGTTTTAGATTTTATTTTTACAGACCCGGGTCTGATTGTTTATAAAAAATTAAAACGGAGTTTCATGCCCTTTCTTTCAGGTTTTTTGGATTTGACTCCATGCGCTTTTGCATGAGTTCTTGACACAGTTCTTTGATTTTTTCATTTTTTAATTGCATCCCAATCTCCAGAAGAGGGAAAATATCCTTCTGCGGGTACCCTTCCAGGGTTTCAAAAAGGGTCTGCTTCATCCTGGACAGGGCTTTTGGATACAGCGTGAAAGATGTTTTTAGAATTTTTTGCAAGAACGGTATGGTATCCGGATTTCCGATAAGGCTGAGCGCTTTGATCAGCTCTTCATTCTGGGTTATAGCGGATTGAAACAGCATCACCCGCCGTATCATTTTGTTGAGATCGTTCGCGGTTTCCTGCACCCGGTAATGGCCTGCCAGGCGAATGGCATTGGATACAACTTCCGGCTGGTTTGATCGAAGCAGTTGACGGAGAAAATCCCCTGCCTCCGGTATTTTAAACTTTAAAAGCGCGGAAAGCGCTTCCAGTTTAACATTTTCATCATGGTGATTCAGAAGTCCCGCCAGATTGGAGACAATCTCTTGATTGCCCAGCTTTCGAATCAGGATAGCGAGATTTCTTACAACAGCAGGCCGGGGATCGTTTATTCGTTTCTGAGCCTCGAGCGTTGCCATTTCACGGAAATTGGAAAGTATCTCGATCAGCGGCGCCGCCTTTTCCGGATTTTCTTTTTTAGCATATAAATTGACTGCTTCCGGCACAATCTTTGGGCCGAGCATGACCAGGAAATCGGAAGCATCGCTGCTTCTTTGATCTTGGAGTTTATCAAAAGCAGCTACCGTCATGGCAATAAAAAGCGGTTTCCGGAATTCCTTCAGATACTCTCTTGCGATGGTTTGCAGTTTCGGATGGGATCTATGGATGGCGTGCATTTGAAACGTTAAGAAGATTTCTTTAAGAAATGAAAAATATTCAGGCCCCTCGGGGTTGATTTTCTGAGAGATGGAAACAATTCTTTTCGAATAGTCCAGGTACTCTTCCGGTTCGATATCCTCTTCCACGAAAGCGGTAAGAACGCGGGCAATCTGAGAATCAAGATAGTTATCCTCAAGGGTCTTTTGGTGTTCTTCCAGGTTGAATGTCTCGTCATCTGTCTTTTCGATATTCGTTCTATCCGAAAGATCTCTCAGAAGGTCACGATATGTCTTTTCAACAAAATGCTCATAATCTTCCCGTTTAAAAAGTTCTTTGGCGGTGTCGAGCTGAATCTCAGGGGCCCTCTCTTCAAAATTTTTATCCTCACTGATATTTAAGTTGGCCATTTTCTTTACAAAACTCATCAGGGCCGGTGAAATTTCCTTCCCCTCTGTATTGGCCTGATGCAGCATTTCAAGTACAAGGTTTTCTCCAAGTCCTTCCAGTATTTTTTTCCCTTTTGGTGTCCCTGCATCTGGATTACAATGATCGAAGACTGCCCTTAAAAATTGGCTTCTGATTTCAGGATTAAGGTTCTGCAGCAGTTGATTCAGGTTATCCATGCGCTGGAGGTCCTGCGGATCAGCAATCTCCCCGTCCGATATGTTGCTGAAATGGTTCATGATAAATTTTTCAAAAATCAGGCTGTCTGATGTTGCATCAACGTTCTGTTCGTTCAGAAAGTGGGCAAGTTCGATTGGGTTGACTTGATTCAAATCCAGAAAGGGAAGACTCTCTTCTGAATCTGAAAGTGTTCCGGCGGTCAGACTGGTGACAAAATCATGCCAGATCGTGGAAGGTTGTTTTTTTTCACCCCCGGTTCGATCGATACGGATCTCTTTTTCTTCGGTAAGATGGAGTTTGCTGAAATCAACGGTTTGAATTCGGATATTTGCGAGCGAGAGTGTCGCGGCAAATAATTGAATACCGCCTTTTTCCCGAACAATTTCCGGCCTGTTGGAGATCAGCCGGAGAAATCTGAGAAGTTCTTCTTTCTCGATCCCCTTTAAAAATGTCACGGATACAATATCATGCTGTTTCAGGGGGATTGAAAGTTCTTTGAATAGTTTATTTTTCGGATCAAGAAGTTCCTTCCCGACAAGCAGGGTATCTTCGGCAATGGTAATGGTTAATTTTTCGCGGGATTGAAAAATCTGATTCAGCGCATGAATGGAACGCTCAATGCTCTGTTCAACCTGCGCATGTCCGTCAGGATAAATCAGCACATTTTTACGGGTGAAATGGAGCTCGATGAGGGCTTCGGCCAATTCCTGCTTTATCGAAGTCTTCTTCTCTGGTTTCTGGTTTTCCGCCATCGCGCTCTTTGAATGCAACCTGTTGAAGTGTTTTTTCAAACCGGCAGGAGAAAATAAACCCCGATTTCTCGATACAAGGGGTAATATCAAAAAAGATATATAAATACAACCGTTTCATTTGGAATGCTCAGGTAGGCGTAAAAATTTTTTTCGCGGCAGTGAATTGTATGGTCCGTTGTTTCGTAAAAGGTGCTATCGATCTCTTTTCCTGTTGCTGTTCCAGTTCAGCCTTTTCTGCTCGGCAGGTGAAAACTTTTTCCCGCTTCGATATCGGTTCAGGAGCATCGTTTTTTGATCCGAAGGTAATTGTTCAAATTGTTGATACCTCTCTCTCAAAAGGCTTTTTTTGTTTGCCGGAAGCTTTTGCCATCTTAGATATTTTTGTCGGATTTTTTCTCTTTCCTTTGATGAAAGTTTTTTGAATTTTTCAAAATTCGCTTTTATTTGTTCCCGGGTTTCCGGAGAAAGCTGATTGAATTCCTATATTTTTTTCTGTATTTCTATTTTCCGGCTTTCCGGAAGGGACTGCCATTTTTTAAAACGGTTTCTGAACTCTTCTTTCTCTTCAGGAGTCAAGGCCATCCATTCATCCCTGGCCGTTCCACTCTCCTGGTTTGCATAAAGCGCTGCCGCGGGCAGGGTTATGAAAATCAGAAGGATCACAAGCCGCAACTTAATCGGTATCTTCATTGTTTTTTTCCTCGATAAGGATGTCCATGTTTTTTGCCAGATCCATGTTTTCAATCAATTCCATAAGTTTGAGCAGTTCCAGGATCTTTATTATTTCCATATCTTCTTTGGAAATTTCATGAACCGTTTTTGCTGTCTCTTTTTGCTGTTCTTCTGCAAAAACGGTTCTGCCGGGCGAGCAGAACATCAGAAGAAACAGTATCAATAAAATGTTGTTCATCAGGTCTTCTCATGGTTATGCATGGTTTCCTCCCAGTCTTCCAGGAATTCCATATGAGTGATAGTTGGAAAATCTTTCAATAACTCCAGATGCTCGGCAATAACGATTTCCTCTGCCTTTGAGATTTGATGCGCCTTATAGAAAAAGACAAAACCCGCGATCAGCAATGCACTCAGAGTGGCCGCGGCATATGGACGATAGTTGAGAAAGAAAAAATTCGAGATGGACCAACGCTTTTTCCTTTCCTCGATGGCATTAATTTTTTTCCAGAATGAGCTTTCAAAATCTGTTGACGGTTCAATCTCCGGAAGGTCTTTCATTGAATTTTCGATCTGCCTTATGAGTGCGGTTTCCTTCCGGCACGTTTCACAGGTTTGAATATGCTCCTGTATCTCTTTTGCCTTTTGCTCCGGGAGTTCGTTATCTATGAATGCAGAAAGAAAAAACAAAGGAGAAGGATTCCGATTTTAAAAGCTAAAAACCTCATAGACAGGATCATTATAGGGAATTTTGCAGTCAGCGACTCATTATCAGGAAAAAACTTGCCCGGTCAACAGGTTTTGTGGCCCCATCAAACGAAACTTTTTTCGGATCAGGGTGTTTAAACCGACAGACGTTCACAAAAAAAGTTCATAAAAGGACGTTGTTTTCCTATCGCATGATTATCACATTTTGTCTATTCTGGAGGCATATCATGAAGAAAAATTATTTTGCGAAAAAAGCGTTTTTTTTGACGGCTGCTGTGTTTATGGCCGTATGGATTGGAATGGCAGGCTGTTCAACGGACGATGGGGATTCCGCTTCGATCTCTGCGGAGAGAGGCGATCTCGTTATAAGCCTTACCGATGCTGAAGGCGATTTTACAAGCTATGCCGTGGATGTGCTTTCCCTGACACTGACCCGAAAGAATGGTGCAGTTGTCCACGCCCTGCCTCTGACGACAAGAGTTGACTTTTCGCAGTACATCGAGACGTCTGAATTTCTTGCCGCCTCGACCATTCCATCCGGAATTTATACAGAGGCAACGATGGAGCTTGATTACAGAAATGCGGATATATGGGTGGAAAACGCAAACGGTGACGCGGTTAACGTGACATCAATTCTGGACGAAGACGGCAACCCCATAGAGACATTAACCGTTTCCGTGTATCTCGAAGGTTCGAATTCCCTTCTGATCACACCCGGCATACCGGTACATTTGACGCTTGATTTTAATCTGGACGCGTCCAATCAGGCTGTATTCACTGACTCGGAATCTCCGACACTGACAGTAGAACCGGTACTTCTTGCTGCAATTGATCCGGAATCACCCAAAACCCACCGGTTGCGGGGAGCGCTTACAGAGGTCGATGTTGATGCTGGAAGATTCAAACTGCTTATCCGGCCTTTTTTTCATGCCTTTTCCGGAAATGAAAATCGGTTTGGCACCCTGACGGTTACATCGCTGGACAGCACGGTATATGATATTGATGGCACGCAATACGAAGGTGAAGCAGGGCTCGCGGCGCTGAATGATCTGCCTGCCCTGACGCCGGTTGTGGTTAACGGGGATCTGAAATTTCATCCGTATTGTTTTGAAGCAAGGGAAGTCAGAGCCGGCTCCAGCGTTCCCGGTGTCACGATGGATGTTGTGACCGGAAATGTGATCAGCAGAGAAAACAATATCCTGGTTATAAAAGGCGCATCATTTTATCAAAAGGGCGGGGGCATCATTTTTAATGACACGGTAAGGGTTCGGATCGATGAAGATACGACGGTAAGACGTCAGCTTTCCGCAGAAATGTTTGCGACCTCCGATATATCCGTTGGACAGCGGATCACGGTATTTGGAGAGATTGCCAACAGTGATGTCAGCGATCTTGAACTGGATGCAACCAGTGAGAAACAGGGGGTTGTCCGGCTGCTTCTGACAACGGTAAAGGGTACGGTAGTGGATGACGGTTCTCCCCTTATCGTTGGTCTGCAGTCAATTAACGCGCGCCAGATCAGCAACTTTGACTTCACCGGGACCGGTATTGATGCGGATCATGATGCCGACCCCGAGAATTATGAAATCGAACCAGGCACGCTGTTTATTCCATTTCTTGAGGAGAATGCCGTCGTTAAAGTCAGAGGTTTTGTAAACGGTTTTGGCCAGGCCCCTTACGATTTTAGCGCCTGGACAATTGTAAATGTTACGAAAGAAAAATCATTTATGCACGTTACCTGGGCTCCGGCAACCACGACACCGTTTGACATCCTTTCAGCCGAGGAGATTGTTCTCAATATGGATAATCATGGACTTTTTCATCATATCGGGCGTGCCGGTATGATGATTAACCTGAACGACCTTTCTTCCGCCACGAAAATTCTGCCGCCGCCGGATGATCAGGGAAGATACCTGATAAACCGGAAGGGGAGCATCCGGTTTTATACATCAGTTGAAATTTTTACAGCAGCCCTTGCAGATTACCTCGCAGATGGCATCGCTGTCAAAAGTCTGTTTGCAACAGGGTCGTTTGATTTGAGCACCGCAACCATAATCGCAGACGCCATCGAGGTTAAATTAGAATAAACCGGGTGAAATCAGATGGGAAAACCGGGCAGCCTTCTTCTGGGTGTCCGGTTTTTTTTTTGGAGTCCGGATGGGACATTTATTGTATGGAAAATCTCATCAATCTATTCTATAGTCATGGTTATAGCGATGTTACCATAGATACTGGATTCCAATGATGAAGAAAAACATAATAAGGCTTTTTGTTTTAATTGCCCTTGCGGCAGGGACCCTTGCGGCCTCTGGAGGGCACCTTGACAGGTTCATTCAAAAAATGGGCATGGCTTCGATTGCGGATTCAAATCAGCGCTACCTGAAAGATTCGTTTGAGCGGGCCACAAAAGGATTTATTGTTCTCTCGGCGATTAAAAGCGGCCTGGCCGTGATTGAAGGGTCGGAGGTAGGTATCGGTTTCAGTCTGGAGGTGGGGGATATTGTTCAATCGATCTATGACTATGTGGATATTGCATGGAAAACATCCCTTGCGGGCGGGACGGTTCTTTTGCTGACGCGTCTTTCGCTGGATGCGGCAGCACGGATTGATGCTATCTTTCTTTCCCTCATGTTTTTTTTTATGATGACCACCCTTGCCGTTCACTGGTTTTTTCCCCATTTTCGACAAACTTTTCGATTTTTCCGGGAAGGGGTTCTTTTTTCGACTGTTTTTACACTCACTCTTTATCTGGTTCTTCCCGTTTCCATAAAAGGGGCTGCCTATTTATCGCAACAGATTTCAGAGCCGATGGTTCAGGAAATTCAGGAAGGTTTTTTAAGCATTCAGGATGAATTTTCATCCGATAATTTGAACCGGAAACTGTTCCCGGAAAAGATTGCAGGGAAAAACAGCCGGCAAACGACGTTCGGCATCCCGTGGAATTATAAATCCGTTAAAGCGCATTTCAAATCACTGCAGACCTATTTCAATGAAAAAACCGAAGAAATTGCGGTATGGACCATGAAGCTGATTGCAGCGTACCTGTTTGATTGTATTCTCTTTCCCTTGACTTTTTTTATCATCCTTTTTCTTTTCACCCGGGGTATGGTGCGATACTTTCTGGGTGTCAGCAGAAGTTTCGGTTTGCGGGAGGATATGGACTTGATTTTTTTAAAACATTTTCAAAGCAAGCCCTCTTCAGCAGATTCGAATTCCCCTCAGGAAGGCTGATTTATCGGCAAAGAAGCCATCACGCTTGACGCATTCGTAAAAAGTCAACATTTTGATGGCAAAGAAAAAAGTTCAAGTTCAAGGCGCGCGAATCGCGAGGAATGAGGCGTAGTTAGCCTACTCCGCAGTGACGAGGGATAAAGCGCAACGCCGAAATTGGACTTTTTACGAAGCCATCACGCTTGTGTAATCACCGTTTCCGTGGTATTTTTTGGATCATGGAAGAGGTCTATATCCATATTCGTGAGCGCGCCAGACAGATTGTGTCGACATTTCCGGCACAGCCTTTTTATGAGGATTTTGCCGAAGCTGTCGAGATATCCCGCAACCTGTTTGAAACCGATCCTGTAATCCACAGACTGCGGGAGTTTGTCGATAAACATATCGAAAACAACAACCTGGGGCACGGTCTGGATCATGCGATCAAAGTCACGCTGGATGCCGGCACCCTGATGGTTATTGAAGCAGAGCTTGCCGGGTATATGGAAGAAAGCAGAAAACGATCTGTATTTCTGGCCCAGTGCGCAGGCCTTCTTCATGATATAAAACGATCCCAGAAAGGACACGCAAAAAAAGGCGCTGATTACGCACGGAAAATGCTTGGCTCCTGGCAGTCTTTTAAACCGGATGAAGTGAACTGCATTGCAGGTGCCATCCATAACCATGAAGCGTTTAAGGAGCAGCAGCCCTGCGCAACCCCACTGGGAACGCTTATTTCCGACTGCCTTTACGATGCGGATAAATTTCGCTGGGGGCCGGATAATTTTTCCCACACCGTATGGGATATGCTCGAATTTGCAGACATACCGCTATCCAAATTTATCAGCCTTTTTCCCAGAGGGATTGAATCCCTGGAAAAGATCAAGACCTCCTTTCGAACAGCAACCGGCATGAAATATGGGCCGCAGTTTATCGACACCGGCCTTGCGATTGGTGAAAAGCTTTACCGGGTCATCCAGAAGGAATTTGCCGAATTTTTAGTCTGATACGATGTTAATTGAGTACCGTCAACTCCTGGATTTCAGATTGATGGACCGGGATGCGTATCTGCCGGTGCAAAGCTATAAAAACATTTAATACTTCGTGGAGATGATTGTCGGGAAAAACAGCTCGGAATAAGATTATCTATATGATATCATATTAAATATTTCAACGAGTACTTTCCGGATCATCCGGATTATATCCAAACCAAAACTCTAAAAAAATTTAATAATGCCTATTAAAAATTGGTTTTTTTCTGTTTTAAGGGGTTCGATTGCTTCCTGTCAAAAGGCTCATCGTACAGGGATTTTTTTTAAATGTCCTTTTATATCGAATAGCTATGCTTAAAAACATCCATGCGGTTTGGAAATGAACCAAGTGGCATAGTTTTTGTATTCATTTTGTGTTGAAACAGTATACAGACTGAGCAAAGGATAATGATAAAGATGATTTCTTCAATCCGATCAATAAAAGCATTTATGCTGTGGAGGTTTTAGCCCATGCGGTTGAACAGAGAATCCGGATTTACACTATTTGAACTGATGATGATCATTTCCATACTGGCGATCCTGTCCGCTTTAACCATACCCAACATGATAGGATGGCGGGATGCTGCAAAGTTGAGAAGCGCGGTTAATCATCTGCGGGGCGATCTTCAAATGGCCAGATCATGGGCGATCAAACAAAATGTCGTTGTAAAGACACAGTTTTCCGCCAACAGTTATGCCATTGTCGTTGAAGGAGGTCAGGTTCTCAAAAGGCGGCAGCTGCCTGCCGGGGTTAGAATCGTCATACCGGAAACGACATTTACGGATGGTGACCTGGACGGCAAACCCGACACCTCTTTTAATGGTCGCGGCATACCGGTTCCCGGTGTTGTCGGGGATCTTGGGAATGTGGTGATCAGGGGGCGGTCCGGAACAAGACAGATCAACATCAATACGGTAGGCCGGATTCAAATATCATAGAAAACAGGGAGCATGAATTTGGAAAAGCATAACAAAGGGTTTACGCTGGTTGAAGTTCTGGTCGCCATGGCTATTGTTTCAATTGTCATGACGGTCGTTTACGTTGTATATGCTTCATCTCTTCGATCGTATACCACTCAGGATGTTTCGGCAGGAGTGCAGCAAAGCATACGCGTCGGTGTCGAATATATCGCTCATGATATTCGGATGGCCGGTTACGCGCCGGTCAAGGGCGATAATTTCGGCATTGAGGAGGCGGACGCTTCAAAAATCCGTTTAACCCGGGACACCATCGACACATCGCTTGCCACACCGGATTTCAATGGTGTTATCGATGATGATGCTTCTGAAAGGATAACCTATCTGTTTAATCCCGCCATCCGAAGAGTGTCCAGAATTCTGGATGAAGCAAAAGATACGGAATCAGCGGTAATTTTACTGGACAATGTGACGGCGTTATCCTTCCGGTATTTTGATGAAGCTGAAAATGACCTGGGATTGCCGGTGCCGGCATTGAACCTGGAAGATATCCGGGGGATTGATATTACGTTGACGATTCGAGAGCCTGCCGGCCGCGGCGGTCCGGTTGAGCGGACCTTAACCCAGCGGGTATTGTGTCGCAATATAGGGCTTTGATGGGAGGAAAACGGAAGATGAATAATGAAAAGCCGAAACAGGTCGGAAAAAAGTGCAATGAACAGGGGTTCACCATCATCGAGGCGCTGATCGGGATTGCAATCTTTTCGATTGGACTTCTTGCCATCGCAACCCTGACGATTTCTTCCATCAACGGGAATGCAACCGCCCGGAGGGTTATGGAATCATCCTCTTTGGCATCGGATCGGATTGAAAAGCTGATGGCTGTTCCGTACGAAGACCTGGAAAGCAGTCCGGCTCCGGTGAAAGAAGGAGGGTATACAATTTCATGGGATGTCACAGACCATACTCCTTTGCCCAATGTAAAAACCGTCAGGGTTACCGTCCTGAATGCGCAGAGCCGGCCAAAGGAGATCGCGTTTGAGTACTACAAGGCAATAACTTATTAATATGAGGATGGTATATGAAAAACAGGCGGAATATTATTTCCGATGATGGCGGGGCGGTTCTGGTCTTGATTTTGATGATTATCGCGCTGATTACCCTTGCCGGTATATCTTCCATTGATACATCCACTACAGAAGTGCAGACTGCCACAAACGATGTGAAGCATAAAATCGCCTTCTATGTTGCGGAAGGAGGGCTGGATGTTGCTACTGAACTTTTGGAGCAGAATCTTTGCTGCCCTGCAGGTTTTACGGAAGATGTGGAATACTCGGGGGAAACGACAATCGGAACCACAAGGGTAACGGAACTGGATTTCTGGAAGAATATCACCCTGTCCGATCCGTCGGATGCAGACCGGGACATCGTTTTTCCGGATAATTACGGCTCCGGACCCCACACCAATATTAGAGTAGCCGGCAGCACGGTTCAGGGAATGGGCTCCGCGCTTCAAATGGCAGCCGGTTATGAAGGAAAGGGAAAAGGCGCTGCCGGAGGGGGCGGACATATTGTGTATGACATCTATACACAGCATCTGGGGAGAAATAACACCATTGCCGAACTGATGATTCAGTGGCGGCACGTGATTGGACAGGAAGAAGACTGTAAATATTAAATAGATTTTTTAAAAACATCGGCATGTTGAATCACGGTCCTTGAGATGTGAAAACCCTTGATTCAACAGGTGTTCGGTTTGGGAAACAAGCCATAAAGGAGATATCATGCAAGCGTTCAAACAAGCGTTTAAAAAAAATCTTTCAGCTTTCATCATGTTGATTACGGTAGTTTCTTTCAGCAGCCCCAGCGCGTGGGCTGCCGCAGGCAGTTGCGCAAACGGCGTTGCCGTTCCCCCTTTTCTGGCAACCAGCTCGACTCCCAATCTATTGATTATGATCGATAATTCCTCCAGTATGTATGATCTGGCCTATATCAATGAAACCAATCCCGGAGGCTGTTACGATGACACCTATCAGTCCATTGAAAACTATGCCGGTTATTTTGATCCGGCTAAGTGGTATTCCTACAATCTCGTTTCTGCGAAATTCGAACCGATTCCCGATGCAGACGTTGCCGCGATAAGAAGTTCGGCAACCTATAAAAGTTATATTGCAAATGATCCGGGCGATGCGGCAGATGACAGCGATTCGGAAGACGCCCTGATTAAGGTCGATTCCACTCCCGCGGTCACGGATTTTACAGCCAAAGGGAATTTTCTGAACTGGGCCACCGCGTCCAAACTGGATGTCGAAAAGAAGATTTTAACCGGCGGAAAGTATGATGCGGCAAAGGGCGCGGTGCTGATGGAATCCAGGGGATGCCTCAATCGGCGTATGATCAAGAAGATAGCGGTGAAAGATTCAGGCGGCAGTGATTTTTACCTGACCCTGGGGATCATCCCGCCGGGTGAGAAAAGATACAACTCCTGGGAGAACGGCATCGTGTATGCGGCAGGCAGTATTGTCAGCGATTCCGGCGTGGACCTGTATATTACCGCTGCCGGGGGAACCTCCAGCGGCACCGGTGTGGCCGACGATACCGGCGTGGCGGACTGGACACTCTATACCCTTACCCGGTGGACCAACGGGGCCGTCTATCCGGCCGGCAGCATTGTCACCGACCCGTCCAAGCTCAACACCCTGGATGAGGGGACCCTGTATATCACGAAAACCGGCGGGACCGCAAACGGAACCGGCGTGACAGACGATATCGGCATTACAGACTGGACCACCTACAATACCACTCATATTGAAATTTTTCCATTCACCGCCACCGGTTTCGACAATACCGCCTGCCAATTGGCCATCGAGGAGATGGGAAAGGAGAGCCCGAACCAGGGGCAGTTGAAACAATATATTGATGACTGCATGGGATATTCCAGTTCCACCAAAAGTGCTGAAGCAGACAGCCATGCAGCCTTTAACCACGCTATCCATAACTGCTGGTACGCGTCCAAACATGCATCTTGGCCGTCGGGTGCCGGGCCGGTACAGTCCATCAAACCTTCCTGTGAAGCCTTGTATGATTCAGGAACCGACCCGTGGGAGATCACGACAGATGACCGGGGATATATCTGCTACGGGGTGTACAACGCAGATCCAGCCCTTGCAGAAGGTTACGTGGGGCGCTGCTGGGTGCCGGCACCAGGAGCGGTATTGGAATGCACCAAAGAACATCCTGTTACTGGAGATTGTCAGAAATGGGAGTGGGTCGGTGGAGTCGGAAGCGGAAGCTGGGAATCGGATGCATGCATCGAAGCGGCACTGCAGGACTACTGCGGGGTGGTCGAAATTCCAGAGGTGATCGACCCCACGGATCAGGCTGGAGAAACCGGAGAATTCTGGAACCTTCCTGCGGTCTTGATCGATTCCGGTGTGGTCGCCCAGATTGGAAAGCCCCTTGCTGTCCTGAAGGGGCATGTCGAAACACCAGCCCCTCCGGAAGGAATGCTCAAGGAGTTTGCTGAAACCATCCGGATGGGGGTCATGGTGTTCAATGACAACGGCTCCAAAAGCGAGTGTGACCCGTCTCTTGATCCATACATTTTATATGAGTGTCATGCGAAAAACCGGGACGGCGGAAAAGTGGTGGCCTACATTGATCAGGGTGCCGCGCACGCCAACACCCTGATTACCGCGATCAACAATATCAAGGCCAACTCCTGGACTCCCATGGCCGAAGCTTATTATACGGCCATGAAATATTACACCCAGGATAACGTCAATCTGTTGAACCGGGATCTGCCTGATTTTGTTCTAAATCCTGATTTTCGAATGGACGCGGCCCACCCGGATCCCATTAACGATCCCTGCCAGCCCAGCAATATTCTGCTCATTACCGACGGTGCATCCACAGCAGACCTAGCGACAGATGTCCAGGATTTTGTCAGTACAGTAGGCGATGCGGCTGCGGCTGCTGCAGCCGTCTGCCCTGACTCCGCTCTTTCCGCCAGTACCCTTCTGGATGATCTGGCATATTATCTTTACCAGGAAAAAAAGATCAGAACGCATGTTGTTGTCGCAGGTACCCCTCGAAGCATTGGTGCGGACGAGTGCAGTCCCGATGTCCTGCTTGCCGAAACAGCAGCGAAAGGCGGCACGGCACTCAACACCGCTGCAAATATGGCGGAGCTGGAAGACAAACTCCGTGAAACTTTTGATATCATTCGTGCCGGTGCGGCCGCGGGTTCGGCTGCTTCGGTTATATCTTCATCCAGAGGCGGGGAAGGGGCAATCTACCAGGCCATCTTCTGGCCGGAAATCGATCTGCCTGAAACGGCTGATCCGGTTGTCTGGGCAGGAGAAGTTCACGCCATGTTTATCGATACTTACGGAATGATGTATGAGGATACCAACGGTAATCGGACCCTGGACGACGGTGATGAACCCGTGGTTATTTATTTTGATGAAGCAGCGGAGATTACAAGAGCGTGCTACGGAACACTGAATGCGGATGGAACCTGCAATGGGACATCAACCGATATCCGGCAGGTCAAATATCTCTGGTCTGTAACCGACTGGCTTAGCGGGATTACGGATACGGATGTTCTGGTCAACCGGACATCGGCAAAGTATATTTCCGAAGAAAAAAAGCGGTATATTTTCACCTGGAATGACTTGAACAACGACGGCATCGTGGACAGCAATGAACAGATTCCGTTTGAAGAAAGGGATTGGGCCGCCCTCGCAACCTCCGGCGGCCGGGGACCGGTTCCCCTTGATTTTGGCATGCAGAGTTCGGCTGAGGTCAACGATATCGTAAAATGGATACGAGGGGCGGATCAGGTCGGCATGCGAAATCGGAGGCTTTTGTATGATTTTAATATGGACGGCACGGAATCCCTGTTTACATGGCGGCTCGGTGATGTTGTTCATTCCACGCCTGTTTCCTCGGCCAGCCCCGCGGAAGGCTATCATCTTCTGTACAGGGATGCGAGTTATGGAGAGTTTGTGCGTAAATATCAGAAACGCAGGCATGTGATATACTTTGGATCAAACGACGGAATGCTTCATGCCGTTAATGGAGGGTTTTTTAAACCAGCGGAAAAGAAATTTTTGAAAACCCCTGATGGCACCTCTGAAAATACGGCGCCTGAACTGGGAGCAGAGCTATGGGCTTATGTTCCGTATAATCTTCTGACTCATCTCAGATGCCTTGCAGAACCAGCCTATGAGCACAAATACTATGTGGATAACCGGCCGCGTCTTTTTGATGTGAAGATCTTCAATGATGATGCCGACCATCCCGGGGGATGGGGAACCATCCTTGTGGGGAGTATGCGGTTCGGAGGCGCTCCGGTAGATGCCAATCAGCTTGATCTGGACGGTAACGGCGCTTCCGACTATCCTGCTGATACGCGCCGGTTTACATCCGCGTATTTTATTCTCGATGTGACCAATCCGGAAATCCCTCCGGTTCTTCTGGGCGAGATGACGATGAATGGTTCTGAAATCAATATGGGATATACCACGTCGATTCCAACCGTTGTGCCCATGAAAGACGGCGATATCTATAAATGGTACCTCGTTCTGGGCAGCGGACCTACGGATTCAGAAGGAGCAAGTATCCAGAATTTGAAAGTCGCGGTACTGCCCCTGGAGTTGCTGACGTCGGCGACACCGAGTGCCTTTCGGATTCCGAACGTCGCTCCTGCGGCCGCGAACAATTACGTGGGGAGCTGGACCGCTCCTGCTGCCAACAGTTTCGCCTCCGACATGATCACGGTGGATTTTGAAACCAAGGAAAACTATCGGGCGGATGTGGTATATTTTGGATCGGTGGAGGGCTCCTATGCAACCTCCTGGACCGGCAAGGTCTACCGGCTGGTTACCCGGAAACTGGATATGTCCGGATCACAGATTACATCCACACCTGATGAATGGTTTTTTAACGCCCTCATCGATGTTGAAGATCCGGTAACCGCTGCACCGGCAGTGGGATGGGATGGTGTGAATTACTGGGTATGCTTTGGAACCGGCCGGTTTTTCCATGCAAAGGAAAAACTGGCGGTCGATCAGCAGGCCTATTACGGCATCAAGGAACCGTTGGACTGTAACAAGGAGTTTACCTGGGCAACGGTCGAAAAAACAGGCACACCAGACAGTCTGCCCGGCTCTCAGGGGCTTCTGCAGGTAGACAAAATACTGATCCAGCCCTCAGGAGCCAGTGCAGCCGATATTGTCTGCAAAGATTCGGATCCGGACTGCCTTGCGCTTGTTGCGGGCGGGGTCACCACGTTCCATGATCTGGAAGAGTATATCAGCGGTTCCGGATGTTTGTTGGCCGATCCAACCGGAACGGACGGCTGGTACAGGGAGTTTCCCTATGATAAGGAGCGTAATCTCGGGCAGGGGGCTCTGCTGGGAGGGTTGCTGACATTTACGACCTTCAAGCCTTTTGATGATCCCTGCCTTACCGAAGGATATTCATTCCTGTACGGTATTTATCTGAAAACCGGAACTTCCTGGTATAAGCCGGTATTTCAGACCATCATCGGGAACGAGGGCCTGGATGCTGACGGAAATATTATCGATATTGTACCGCTGGGACGCGGCATGTCTACGACGCCGAACCTTCATGTCGGGAAAAGCGAGGGAAGCAAGGCGTTTATCCAGACCAGTACAGGGGCTATCATCGAAATACCCCAGGTCAATCTTCCGATGGATACGGTAAAAACCGGCCGTGCAAACTGGATTGAATTGTCGAAGTAAGTTAAAAAAACACCCTCGGCACCCTTTCCGTTATGGTTGAAACGATCTCATAATTGATGGTGCCGAGGGTTTTCGCAATTTCATCTGCAAAGATCGATGCGTTTTCCTGTCTTCCGAAAACAACCACCTCATCATTGACACAGGTTTCGGGGATATCTCCCACATCAAGCATGGTCAGGTCCATACAGACCCTTCCGGCTATCGGAGCCTTTTTCCCGCATACCAGCATATGTCCTGTTGAGGAGAGCAAACGATTATAGCCGTCTGCATAGCCGATGGGGACCGTGGCAATGGTTGTTTTTTTCGTTGCCCGCCATGTCCCGCCGTAGCTGACCGGAAAACCGGCTGGAACCTTTTTTAAGTGAAGGATTCTTGATTTCAGCTCCATAACGGGCTGCAGCAGAATCTTGTTTCGATCCACTTCCTGCGAAGGGTACAGCCCGTAAAGGGCGATTCCGGGCCGCACCATATCCAGATGCGTATCCGGCATGTCAATAACCGCAGCGCTGTTGGCTGCATGGCGTATCGGGGTTTCAAACCCCATTGACAGATGGAGGCGTTCAACCAGTTCGTTAAAAATTTCAAGCTGTTGGTATGAAGATGTTTTATCCTTCAGGTCGGCACGGGCAAAGTGCGTGTATATTCCCTGAACCAAAAGGTTTGGAAGGCGTATAATGACCTCCATCTCTTTCAGGATTCGGGAAAAGGCGTTGCTTCTATCCGGCATAAACCCGAGCCTTCCCATACCGGAATCGATTTTTAACTGTATTTTCAAAGCCGCCTTTTCTTTTCCGGCAGCTTCTGAAAACGATTCGGCAAACTCACGGGAACCAATGGTCTGCGTCAAATCATATCGGATCAGGCTTGCCGTGTGATCCGGAGAGGTGTAGCCCAATATGAGTATCGGGGCATCAATTCCTGAATTTCTGATCAGGAGGGCTTCATCAATTCGTGCCACTCCGAGGGCATCCGCGCCATTCGCAAGGACGGTTTTGGAAATTTTCAGGACACCGTGGCCATACGCGTTTGCTTTGACGACCGCCATCATGCGGGCTTTCGGGTTTGTAATTCGACGAAGCTCCCGGGTGTTTCGGGCAACAGCACGTAAGTCGATTTCAGCTCTGGTGCATGAAGTATCCAAGCGTATCCTCCGCCATATCTGCCTGTCATGGATGATAGGTCTGCCAGGAAGATAAGTTAATCAGAAACCGATATCAATCAAAAAAATTTTAAAATTGATAAACAAAGCAAATTAAGATAGTTTCATGCAAGGAATTCATCCGGGGAAAAATCAAAATCAGAAAGCCGGAGGCGCAGCAGATCATGAGATATCGACCCATACCATCATCCCTTTTTGCAGGGAACAGAGAACGGCTGAAAAAACAGTTAAAGCCCAACTCCATTGCACTATTCAACTCCAATGACATGATGCCGACCAGTGCGGACGGGATTCACTCCTTTGTTCAGAATTCAGACCTTTTTTACCTGAGTGGCATGGACCAGGAAGAAACCGTTCTGCTGCTTTACCCGGATTCAAAAGAAAAAAAGAATCGAGAAGTGCTGTTTATAAAAGAAACAAGTGATGAAATTGCAATCTGGGACGGCCCCAGGCACAACCGCAAAGAAGCGAAAGCCATTTCAGGGATTGAAACGGTTTGCTGGACAAAGGAGTTTGAAAAAATTTTTCGGCCCCTAGTTTTTGAGGCGGACAACATTTATCTCAATACCAACGAGCATCCACGTGCGGATATTACGGTCGAAACCCGGGATATGCGATTTTTAAGATGGTGCCAAAGCGCTTTTCCGCTGCATCACTATGAAAGATTGGCGCCGCTTATGCAGCACCTCAGGGCTATTAAATCATCCGGAGAGATAACCCTCATTCAGGAAGCCTGCAGCATTGCAGACAAGGCGTTTCGGCGGATTTTAAATTTTGTCAGGCCGGGGGTCTGGGAGTTCGAAATTGAAGCCGAGATCGTCAATGAGTTCATCAGGAATCGCTCGCGCGGCCCCGCATTTCAGACCATTGTTGCTTCCGGAGCCGGTTCCTGCGTGCTTCATTATATTCAAAATGATCGACAGTGCCGGAAAGGGGATCTCCTGCTTATAGATTTTGGGGCGGAATATGCCAATTATTCCTCGGATGTAACCCGGACCATACCGGTCAGCGGTAAATTTTCAGAACGGCAGCGAATGGTGTACCAGGCTGTTCGAAGGGTTCAGCGGGAAGCCATTCAAATGCTGCGTCCGGGCATCTCGATGCCGGAGTATCAGAAAGAGATCGGAAGCATCATGGAATCGGAACTGGTGGGGCTCGGCCTCCTGGACCCCGGGAGCACGGGAAATCCGGAAGATGAAACACCGAAATACAAACAATACTTCATGCATGGCATCTCCCATCACCTGGGGTTGGATGTCCATGATCTGGGAAGCAAATACCGAAAATTTGAAACGGGTATGGTGCTTACCTGTGAACCCGGTATCTATATCCGCGAAGAGAACCTGGGAATTCGTATTGAAAATGATATTCTGATTACCGATGGTGATCCGGTCGATTTAACCGAAAAGATTCCGGTTGAAGCAGAGGAGATTGAGGCGCTGATGCATTCCTGACAGCGGATGGTTGTCTGATCCTTACTATGGAATATACTTGACATTAAATTCCAGATGGTATTTAAGTGCCTAAAATGTATAAGGCAATGAGGTCTGCCTGAACCGCCCCATAAATATTGTGGATAAAATGGCTGATGACTTCTACCGTAAAATGGGTAGGAGTTGCCGATATGAGCCCTACCCCTTCCGGTAGACCCGGAAGGGGTTTTTTTTGGGATGTGGATAAGAATGTCAAAGTGTTTTTGACAGGAGGTTCAGATGGCGGCGAGTCTATCTTTGATTATCGTTTTGGGATTACTTGCGGATTATCTGTTTCGCAGCGTAAAATTACCCGGTCTGGTCGGCATGTTGATTGTGGGAATTCTGGCAGGGCCTTATGTGTTCAATCTGATGGCCCCGGACATGATGACCGTTTCCGCTGATTTTCGTAAAATTGCCCTGATTGTCATTTTACTGCGTGCCGGATTTGAGCTGCATAAAGACACCTTGCATCGCGTGGGACAGCCTGCGCTTTTAATGAGCAGTATTCCCGCCATTTTCGAAATTGCAGGGGTTATGCTGGTCGCCCCGCGTTGGCTGCATATCAGCTACCTGGAAGCGGCAATACTGGGCGCGATATTAGGCGCTGTTTCTCCGGCGGTGGTGGTGCCCCTGATGATTGACTTCATGGATCGGGGCCGTGGTGCCAAAAAGGGGATTCCCACGCTGGTTCTGGCGGCTTCATCCATTGACGACGTTTTTGTGATCGTTCTTTTTTCGATATTTCTGGGCATGTATGGCGGCGGTGCGGTCAATATCTGGGCCAAGCTGGGAGAAATTCCGGTTTCCATTACGCTGGGGTTGCTTGCAGGATTGGTTTCGGGATATTTTCTAGTTCGTCTTTTTACCCGCTATGATTGGCGGCCTCCCAAACGGACATTGATGGTTCTGGGTGTCGCCATCATATTGACCTGGTTGGAGACGGCATGTGAACAATGGGTGCCCATTGCCGGTCTTTTAGGGGTGATGGCCATCGGGTTTGTCATACTGGAAAAGGCCGAGCCCATTGCGCATCTCATTTCCCAGAAACTTAAAAAAGTCTGGGTTTTTGCCGAACTGCTCCTGTTTGTTCTGGTTGGCGCCCAGGTCAATGTCAACGTGGCCTGGGATGCCGGAATCGCAGGAACCCTCGTTATTTTGACAGGTCTTTTATTTCGCAGTGCGGGGACCTATATTTCCCTGATCGGAACACCGCTTAACCTGAAAGAGAGACTCTTTTGCGTGATTGCCTATATCCCGAAAGCGACTGTACAGGCGGCCATCGGAGCTGTTCCCCTGGCCGCAGGGGTTGCTTCCGGCGAATTAATTCTTGCGGTCGCCGTCCTTTCCATTCTTTTAACCGCACCGCTCGGGGCCATCGGAATTATCATTTTCGGAGAGAAAATTTTGGATACCGGAGAACAGTCTTCCTATAAATTCAAAGGTCTTCGGGCCAGACACGGGCTGCCCCGTGTGGGAGAAAGGGTTCGGAGCAAGCAATATGGTACGGTCTGGAAGGTCATTGAAGAAAAGGAAGTCTGGGTGGAGGAATTGAACAGGCATCTCCTACCCGGCATTTTTATTAAATACTGGCGTGAGGACACCACCTCCGGTCCCGGCACCGGAAAAACCATGTCATATCGTTACAGCCAGGATGACCCCCTCTTTGATAATTATTGGGAGATTCTTTATGACTGGTAAGAATTTTTTCCCAAACCGGAAGGATCCTTCGGATCGGGGCAAAACCGGCTGTTCCAAATTTGGTATTGCAAGAAATGATTAAGAGTTATAAAAGAACAGGAATCGTGCGACCAAAATTTTGAAAAAACTTTTTTCTTCCAAAAAAGGTGATGCGTATGTCAAAATTTTCAATAGCCGGGATTATATCATTGATCTGTGCTTTTCTTACACTCGGCTATCAGGCGATTTCTTCTGTTATGCGTCCGGATGCAGTCTATAAAACGCTTCGGCCGGTTGATGTGCTGGATCAAAAGGTGATTGACTGGGTTGATGGTATTTCAGTGTCTTTTATGTTTCAGATCGCCGACTTTCTGTTGACCACGCCAATTTATATTCTGTTTATCGCTGTCGGCGTTATTTTGCTTGTCATCAGCAGTTTTGCCTGGCGGTAAAAATTATTTTCCGTTTGATCCACATGTTTCAATGCCGGTTACATGGATTTTTTTTTCCCTTACCTCCCATTTCACATCAACATCATACAGTTTGAATCCGAATTGATTCCGGGAGGGGGAGGATTTGCTAGAAAAATAACCCGGTCTTGGATCGTTTGCCAGTATTTGGACAATCAATCTGCGCAGTTTTGACAGTCCCTCCTTTTCTTTGGCAAGACAGGCTGATAGCGCCTCGGGGCTGAAGGTTACCTTGTTTTCTTTTAACGGTGATTCGGAAGCAAAACCTCCGGAGGCTTCCGGAATATTGTCTGCATAGGGGAGATACGGCTTGATATCCAGGATCGGTGTATCATCCAGAAAGTCCCCTCCGGTTATTTTTAAAATCAGTGTTTCCTTTTTTTTTGTAATCCGTTCCAGTTTCACAGCCGACAATCCGATTCGATTCGGTCTGAAACCGGAACGTGTCGTAAAAACCCCCACCCGCTGGTTGCCGCCCAGCCTGGGTGGTCGAACTGTTGATTTCCAGCCATGATGGCGAATCGCATGAAAAAAGAAAAGAATCCATATATGAGAAAACGCTTCCAGTCCTCGAAAAGCTTCCTCCTGGTTGTAAGGGGAAAAAATTTCAATCTCCGCTTCCGCTTCCGGAACCAGACCCGCCTGCCGCGGGATTCCAAATTTTTCTTTGTAACATGAATGAATGATACCTATGGGTTGACATTTCCAACCTGTCCCTGGCTTGTCTGCGTCTGATATCTTTGTCATGACAAGAGGTAACAGCCTGTTAATGTCACGCTCCAAACTGAGACTTTTATCAATTTCGATAAAATTTTTCAGCCGCCTGTTTTCTAAAGCCAGCAGCTGTATCGTTTGATTAAGGTCTTTTTCGGTATCTTCAGATTTTGAGGTCATGCCGGCCTCCTGCAGGTTTCAGACAGATCAAGAGGTGATCTATTGGGCATCGTGGATGGCCACTTCTTCAAACGTTTTAATTTCAATCAAGATGCGTGTGGCCGCATCCATCAGCTCCATGGCAAGTGCGGCACCTGTTCCTTCACCCAGCCTGAACCTCAAATCCAGTAGCGGCTCAAGCTTTAATTCTTTCAGCATAAAACCATGTCCGATTTCTACGGAGTGATGACTTGCAAAGAGGTAGTCACGGGCGATTGGCGCCAATTTGCATGCCAGAAGAGCACCTGCAGTGGATATCAGGCCGTCGCATAAAACCGGTATTTCTCTGGCTGCTGCTCCAAGAACAAGTCCGGCAATCCCTCCGATTTCAAATCCTCCTATTTTGGACAACACATCGATCGGATCCTCCGGGTCAGGATGGTTCTTCTGAAGACCTTTTTCAATTGCTGCAATTTTCCGTTTCAGGCCATTGTCATCAATACCGGTTCCGCGTCCGCATAATTCGGATACCGGCAGTCCTGAAAATGCCGCAATAATTGCAGTTGAAGGTGTTGTGTTTCCGATCCCCATATCCCCTGTACCCAGAATGCTTACCGCCTCTTTTTGAAATAACGCTTCAACGATTTCAATCCCTGACTCCACGCTCTTTACCGCTTCTTCCCTTGTCATGGCCGGTCCTGCTGCAAAATTTCTTGTTCCATAGGCCACTTTTTTATGAAAAATCGGAAGATTCGGATCAAATTCATGATTTACGCCGAGATCAGCCACCTCCACTCGTGCATCGGCATGACGGGCGAGAACATTGATCGAAGCGCCGGCATTCACAAAATTATAAACCATCTGGCTCGTGACTTCCGATGGAAAAAGGCTTACTCCTTCGGCGCAAATACCATGGTCGCCGGCACAGGTTACGATCACCTTTTTGATCAGCCGGACATCGAGGGTTTTAAAAATACCGGCAAGCCTCGCTCCAACATCTTCAAGGATTCCAAGACTTCCCGTGGGTCGAGCCTGCTGTCTCAGCCTTTCTCTCGCCTTCTCATATATGGTTTTATCCGGTCTGATAATACGATGCATGGTGGTGTTGAGCAGTTGCATATTTTTTCTCCTTACGGCACACCGGCAAAAATCTCTTTGTTTAAAAAAACATTTAATCCGGATTTGTCCGTTTATAAAATAAAAAAACCCGTGTCACCGTCAAAATCTGTAACACGGACCGGGTTTCCCATTTCAGCTAAACAGGTGTTTAACTGTATTGAATTTAACATGCCGTGAACATATGACCGGCATTTCTGATTTTTCAAGCATTCACACAACAGAACAGGCACAGGAATCCGAACAGCTCTATGCATCTGGTTCGTTTTTTTCTACAGGCATGGGTATCTTAATAAAATCAACCCCTTCTTCTTTGAGCAACTGTTCACCTTCCTGTGTAGAGACCCCCTTGATATTTCTGGGTTCTGTGACACCATAATGAATTTTGAGGGCTTCCTTGGTGAAATCAGCCCCTACATCATCAAAATTTTTTTCGAGAAAATCAATCAGTTTTTTACCGATTGTGTCGAATGCAGCCTGCTGATCTATCTGCACTTTTTGGGAGGATGGAGAGGATTTTATGATTCCGAAGCTGCTTAATGATTTGGAAACTTCTATGTTGTTGCAGACAGGGCACGAAACAATACCCCTCTTTTTCTGTTCATCAAAGGCTTTGCTGCTTTCAAACCAGCCCTCAAAAGTATGCCCGTTTTTACACTGTAAATCAAATGCGATCATGCGATTTGTCCTGAATGGTCAAAGGCCTGTATTTTGAAACCCGAAAAATAATATCATAACAACCGAAAATTTTAAAGAAATTATTGACATCTCCGCTTGCCAGGCATCATAATTCGGCAACAGGCTGTTTTCAGGATATAAAATAGTTAATCGTTCCATGCAGCTGCAAGATGCGGATCATGGCAGACAGATGAAATTGGAATGATAGTTAAAAAATTTCTTGCTGTATTCGGGTATTATTAATATTGATCTGGATATTTCAAAAAAATCAGTTAAACGGAGAATAATTCAATGAAACAGATTGTTTTAGCCTGTGCATTCGTCATCATGTTGACCAATACGGTTTATGCGGAAAAAATGTATGTGGGTAATATCCTCAAGGTTACCTTGAGAACCGGGCCTGGATTAGACCATAAAGTCATTCAGATGCTGGAATCCGGCCAGGAGGTGGACGTGCTGGAGCCCGGAAAAGACTGGAGCCGTGTCCTGACAATGAGCGGAAATGAGGGGTGGATCCTGACCCGGTTTATTTCTCCTCAAATGCCAAGTGATTTGCTGTTAAAAAATTTGAGTCAAAAGTATGAGAAGCTCTCCGCACGTGCGGCAGACCTTGAGAAGGAGAATGCAAAATTTTTGAAAGAGAACAAGCAGCTTGCATCAGAACTTGCCGATACCAAGGACGCATTGAGCCGAACGAGTAATGAGTACAGCACCCTTAAAAAAGAATCGGCTGATTTTTTAAGTTTGAAAGCGAAATATGAGAAGGCAAATCTTGAGCTTGCTACACAAACCAATAAAGCCCGGGAACTGAATGAAATACTGCTTCAAAGAAATATACATATCGGTCTGTTGGGTGCCGGCATCCTGTTGGTTGGCTTTATTATCGGTTTCAGCACGAAAAAACAGCGGAGACGCTCATCCCTGCTTTGATAACCGCTGCTGCTTCAGAAAAAGGGTAATATGAAAATTGAATCGGATTTTTTAATTATAGGAAGCGGGATAGCCGGCCTGATGTTTGCGCTGGAAGTGTCAAAGGTGGGTACGGTTTCCCTTGTGACAAAAAAAAATGCAACAGAGAGCAACACCAACTATGCCCAGGGAGGCATAGCCTCGGTATTCGGCAAACTGGATTCTTTTGATCTTCATATTGAAGATACCCTCGCCTCCGGTGACGGGCTTTGTAACCGAGATGTCGTTGAAATGGTTGTCAAAGAAGGGCCCGCAAGCATCAGAGAGCTGATTTCACTCGGAGTTAATTTTAACAGGAGAGACACTTCAGATCCATCCATTCTCGATTCGGACAACCTCGATCTCGGAAGGGAAGGAGGGCACACCAAGAATCGCATTGTTCATGCCCAGGATATGACCGGGAGAGAATTGGAGAGAGTGCTGCTGAATCATGTACAGCAGAATGATCGAATTACCATTTATGAAAACCATATCGCTATTGATCTGATAACCTGTTCAACCCGATTGAAAAGAGGGCTTGTTATCACAACCCATGAAGATTACTGCTGCGGGGCATATGTGTTCGACTGCTCTACAAATCAGGTTAAAACATTCTGCTCAAAGATAACCCTGCTTGCCACAGGAGGGGCCGGAAAGGTGTATCTGTATACAAGCAATCCAGATATCGCAACCGGCGATGGCATTGCCATGGGTTATCGAGCCGGTGCAACGGTTGCCAACCTTGAATTTGTTCAGTTTCATCCAACATGCCTTTATCATTCGGATGCAAAAAACTTTTTGATATCCGAAGCGGTGAGAGGGGACGGGGGGCGACTGATCGATGCGGACGGTAATTCTTTCATGGAAAAGTATGACCCGCTGAAAGATCTTGCATGTCGGGATGTAGTTGCCAGAGCCATTGACACGGAACTGAAAAAAAGTGGAAATGAATCCATGTTTCTTGATATTTCGCACAAAGACAGCGACTTTATAAAAACCAGGTTCCCCAATCTTTATCAGAAAGCCCTGCAGTTCGGTTTTGACATGACCTCCGAACCGCTTCCGGTTGTTCCGGCCGCGCATTATATCTGCGGAGGCGTGGTAACCGATATGGCAGGCCGTACCGATATTGGAAATCTTTATGTTGTGGGAGAGACAGCATGTACCGGGCTTCATGGAGCAAACCGCCTGGCAAGCAACTCCCTTCTTGAGGCACTTGTTTATTCCCGCAAGGCAGCGTTTCAGGCAATCGATGATCTGAAAACATCACAGTTTAAATTTCCGGATATTTCCACCTGGGATGAATCCGGTACAACCGACAGTGACGAACAGATTATGGTAAGCCACAACTGGAATGAAATCAGGAGTTTGATGTGGAATTATGTTGGAATCGTTCGATCAGACAAGCGCCTTGCACGGGCCAAACGGCGCATCGAGATCATTGCTAATGAAATTCATGAATATTACTGGGATTTTAAAATTACATCCGATCTGATTGAACTCCGCAACATTGCAACGGTTGCGGAGTTGATTATTCAATGCGCCATGCACAGAAAGGAAAGCAGGGGACTTCACTATACGATTGAATACCCTGAAAAAAATGATGAACGCTGGAAAAAGGATACAATTTTGCGGCGTAATTTTGTCGGGTAAGGGAATTCATGATTTTTTTCCGGTATAGAGGGTGGCAATCCCGAAGGTCAGCTTCTGCCATGTTACATTCGAGAAACCGGCGGAAAGCATGATATCGGCAAACTCTCTTGATGGCGGAAAATTGAGTACCGAATCAGGTAGATATTGATAGGCCTTGATCTCTCCGGAGACAATCCAGCCGATCATGGGGAGTATCCTTCTGAAATAGAAAAGATATAATGACCGGAAAAATCCTTTTCGAGGTGTTGTCAGTTCCAGAATTGCAAGCATGCCGCCCTTTTTCAGACCATCGTGAAATGCTTTCAGGGCGGAACGTTTGTCATTGATGTTCCGGATACCAAAGGCAATGCTGACAGCGTCGAAGGTTTCAGGCTTAAAGGGCATCTGGAGGGCATTGCCGGCGACAAGAAAAACGTGAGAGGATGAGGTTGCAGCGTTGATTTTTTTTTTTGCCAGTTGCAGCATGGCCATTGAAAAATCCGAACCGATGATCGTGTTACCGGTGCCTTTTTGCCGGAGTATTTCATGAATACCATCCCCTGTTCCGCAAGCCATATCCAGAATGGTTGCCTGCTCCGGGATTATGATGCGGGAAATCATTTTTCGCCTCCAGTATACATCCTGCCTGAGGCTTAACAGACGGTTCAGAAGATCATATCTTGGAGCGATGGCATTAAACATGTCTCTTACAAAGGGAAGTTCTATATTCTTCATTGACAAGCCTGATTTGTGTATTAGTTTTTTGAGTTAGTTTTCAGAAAAGTAGCATAAGCGGTGAGCGCTGACAATATCAATACATCTATCGTGAAAGATGCGGCACATGTATCATTTTCGTGTCATGGACCGTTTTGTCGGCAGGAGCATGTTTTGAATTCACCCCAAAATTTTTAGGTTTTTTTATGAGCACGAAACGGGATTATTATGAAGTTCTTTCTGTTGGCCGGGAGGCAACGGAAAGTGAATTGAAAAAAAGTTACCGTAAACTCGCTCTAAAATATCATCCGGATAAAAATCCGGATAACCAAGAGGCGGAAGAACGATTCAAAGAGGCCTCTGAAGCCTATGCGGTGTTGAGTGACGAAAAAAAACGTCGAATCTATGACCAGTATGGCCATCAGGGGCTCGAGGGTGCCGGCTTTTCAGGTGCTCGAGGCTTTGATGATATTTTTTCCAGTTTTGGAGATATTTTTGAGGATTTTTTCGGTTTCGGTTCCGGAAGGCGTTCAAGGAGTGGTGCCAGAAGTGGATCGGACCTTCGATATGATTTAACCCTTGAGTTTATGGAAGCGGCTTTTGGTGCGGAAAAAACGATTTCCATTGAAAAAGCGGAAACGTGTCCGACCTGCGGCGGCAGCGGCTGTGAACCCGGCACACAACCCGAAATATGCAGCTACTGCAGAGGGACCGGTCAGGCAACGCGCACCCAGGGTTTTTTCACGGTAAGCACCACATGTCCGTCATGTCGCGGAAAAGGCAAGACCATATCCAACCCGTGTTCCAACTGCAACGGCTCTACGCAGGTATTTGTGGAAAAGACCGTATCTGTAAAAATTCCCGCAGGGATTGATTCCGGATCGAGGCTGCGTCTGACCGGAGAAGGTGAAGCCGGCATTGGCGGAGGGCCTTCCGGAGATCTTTATGTGTTTATCCATGTAAAAGAGCATGAGAAGTTTATCAGGAAAAATACAGACATTATCAGTATGATTCAGATCTCTTTTATTCAGGCATCTCTTGGGGATACCATAAAAGTAGCCACCCTTGAAGGAGAAGAAACCCTTAAAATCCCAAAAGGGACACAATTCGGGGAAACTTTCCGCCTGCCTGGAAAAGGCATTCCTTCATTGAGGGGATATGGGCGGGGGGACCAGATTGTTCAGGTCCAGATTGTAACACCCACGAATCTCAATAAAAAGCAGGTGGCTTTGCTGAATGAGTTTTCCAGGCTGGAGTCGGATAAACTGAAAAATAAACTTAAAAACATACTGAAAGGGAATGCTTTCAATTAGCTTGGTTCCAGCCGGAAATGGCTCTTTTTGTTCCGCCCTGCATTTTCGCGGAATTTCGGATGGAAACCAGAATGGATTTGCCGGAAGAGGCAGGAGACATGCAACATGTTTGAACTAAAAGTTATCGACCATTTTGCGGCAGCACATCAGCTCAAAATGGTTGCAGAAAAATGTGAAAACCTTCATGGGCACAACTGGAAGGTTGAGGTTTGCGTGAAGGGGCAGAAGTTGAACGATGCCGGTGTTCTGATTGATTTTGGAGAACTTAAAGATCATGTTTCTCAGATTATGGCCACCGTGGATCATAAATTTCTCAATGAACTCGAATTTTTAAGTGGAGGAAATCCATCTTCTGAAAATATAGCCAGCTATATTGCATCCGAGGTACAGGCACGAATTGGAAAAGGGCCGGTAACGGTCTCCCGCGTTACGGTCTGGGAATCTGAAAGTGCATGCGCCACCTAT
>JAWOIJ010000096.1:0-23414 GCA_046484745.1 Desulfobacterales bacterium
TGCGGGCCTTGATCGGCGAACTGCCGGTGGTGAAGGGCAAGATATTGTTCCCCGATGATCCGAGCCTACCGGCAAAAATCGCCTTGGTGTCCTTTGAGGGCCATCAGCGGCTGATCGAGCGCGAGGATCGGTTGGATGCCGCCCGCTACTTCAGCGGTAAACTCGATCGTGTCACCACCGTTCGGCAAGTGCTTTTCTCGGAACGTCCGGCCAGCGACATCCAGACAGAAACGGTCAAGCGGGTAATCGATCAGCTGGAAATAAAGCATTTACTCGGCCGGGCGATCCGATTTTTATCCACGGGGGAAATGCGTAAGGTTCTGATCGTCCGGGCCTTGATCCGCTCTCCCCAACTGCTGATTCTGGATGAACCCTTCGACGGCTTGGATCTGATGAACCAAACGCAACTGGCGCACTGCATCAACAGCCTCATGGTCGACAATTGCCAGGTCATTCTGGTGACCCATCGGAATGCCGAAGTTCTGCCGAACATTTCCCATGTGCTGGGCATCAAAGACGGCAAGGTGCTGTTTCAGGGCAAGCGTGATCATATGCTGACACCGGGGCAGATCGAACGACTGTACCCTTCCGAAAATGCGACCGTCGCGGCCCGTCCGCCGCCGGCCGCTGACCTAGATTTCATCCCGGATGTTCTGGTGGAGATGCGGGCGACAACGGTGAAATACGACCAGGTCACGGTATTTGAAAATTTGAACTGGACGATGAAAGCCGGCGAAAATTGGGCGATTATCGGACCCAATGGTGCGGGCAAAACAACCCTGCTCAGTTTGATCGCCGGCGATCACCCCCAAGCGTATGCCAATGAGATTTATCTGTTTGGAAAACGACGGGGCTCCGGAGAGAGCATCTGGGATATAAAAAAACAGCTGGGGATTGTGTCTGCGGAGTTTCAAATTCGCTATCGCAAACCCATCACCGCAGCCGAAGTGATATTGTCGGGCTTTTTCGATTCCGTCGGCTTATATCACCACGGCACTGCCGCGCAAAAAGAAATCGCCGGCCAGTGGATCGACATTTTTCAAATCAGACATTTGGCCCGGCGGCCATTTTCCCGGCTTTCCTATGGGGAAGAGCGCATCGTGCTGCTGGCGCGAGCGAAGGTCAAATTTCCACTGCTGTTGATTCTGGATGAACCCTGTCAGGGACTTGACCGTAACAATCGGGAAAAAATTCTGAACCTGGTGGAACATATCGGCCGTCACCGGCAAACTCACATTCTTTATGTAACCCATCATGCCGATGAACTGCCCGATTGCATTACCCATATCCTTCAATTAAAGCAGACATCGACCGGAAAATTCCACGCCGTCCAGGAATATGCTGGAAATCCCGGCCGTCCGATACACCCGTGATTATTGAATTGAGCCGAAAAAGCCCAATCGAGAGGCAGGCGCAATTTTTCCAGATTATTGTAAACCGCTTTGCGGCTCAAGAAACGATGATTAATTTATTGGCATTTCATTTTTATTAACCCGACCGATGAGCGTGAAGCACCCAAGACGATGAATCGCGTTATTGCCCTTTTTTTACTGATTATTTGCCTGTGCATTCCTCTTGCCGGCCGCGCCCAGACCGATTTGCCCGACGAGGAGACCCTGCGCAGTTGGGTGCAAGCGATGAAGTCATCTCCCAAAGGACCTTTCAAGTACATTCGCTGGTTTTGCAACGACGGCAGCATCCTTCCCCCCAAAGCATTCGCCTGCAAAGATCATGGCGGCGGAATCCAGCATTCAAAATTAAATGGTTTTTCTCTTAAAGTACGATAATTGTCATGAAAACGCGCCATTTCGATGGTTACGAAACCATGAAATCTCAATAACATACTGTTATTACATTATATAAAAAGTGTTGAGTAGTTCGTCATCTCTCAATATTATGCGAGGCGTTGAGAAAAGGCATGTATTCGAGACCGGTCTGTACAATAATAATGTTGGGCTTGATAGGTTGGTCATCTTGAAACAATTTTTCATTTGGTTTTTCTCAAGACCTTCAGATCAGTATTCTTGGCTTAGTATTATATTATGGTGGGAAATTCGAAGAGTGCCATACAATCTTATTCTTGCATTTTTTGGAACAATCAGCCTGCTCCTTTTTTTTGCCTTCATAGGTTTGGCGAATGAGCTCAAACCCGGCGAAGATGCCATTGAACCGATGGCGCTCTTTATGGCACCCATAGCGGCCAATGTCTGTTACACTGCTGGATGGGTTGTAGAATTATTTTGGTTCATTTTGCGAAAGAAAAAATCGTACATTGGTCCAGCTTTGTTGAAATTTAGTTTAGGGTTTTCTATAGTAATTGTAGTATTTCCAGCGGTAGCTTGGTTCGTAATTTGGGTGACAAGGACCATATAGTGGTGCCCATGCCTTACACTCGGATGGCCATTCCGCTGCGCTACATTGCCACCGGTGAAGGCCACGTTAGTAAAACGATGAATGTTATTGATTCGAAGAAAAAAGAAGGAAGACTTTTAAAATTTTTATTTTGGTGTCTGGCTGCGCCAATTATGTTTTCAGTATTCATTCGTTTGTTTTTCATTTTATTTAGGTTTATTTATGCACCGATCATTTCGTTTGTAGTTGGCTCTATTTCCAATAATTTAATGTTTGCCCTGTCTTCAGGTACGGCACTTATATTTACAATTGGGACAATAGTTTGGACTTACAAACAGTTGAAAAAACATATTATAAATGATTGATATACTAACAATTAAATACAGCAGAAAGCCAGGGCGGGACGTGCGTGCCAGGTTGTAATGTCGCATTGCCCTGTCTAATGCTGATTACCTCGTTATGTTTGTTCTATTTTATGTGACAGTGAGGTATTCAAATTGAGTAAGTTTTTTTCATTGATTACAGTATTTTTTTTATGTTTCTCAATGACAGCATGTAGTCATTTATTTTATTCCAAGCCTTCAAAATGTTAATTATTTGGAATTTGAGGATTAACTTGTGAGTTACGGAGAAACGTAGCTTAAAAAATTATCCATGATGCCATGCTTATTATAGCCTTCGTAAGCTTGAACTATGCTGTTTGCCGCAGCCGGGTGACGGCACTGGAAACAACCTGAATGGCCCGATCGATCTGATCCGCGGTGGTCATCCGGCCCACACTGAAGCGGACGGTTCCCTTGGCCCATTCCAGGGGAACGTTCATGGCTCTCAGCACATGAGATATTTCCACGGTATCGGCATGGCATGCAGCACCTGCTGAAGCCGCCACCTCGAGACCGATCTCCTCCAGTATCCGGTTGGCCTCCAGGTTTTTAAACGAAAGGCTCAAGGTGTTGGGCAGTCTCTTTTCCGGATGCCCGTTCAATCGAATGTTGTCAAGCAGTCCGCTGAGCCCTGCATGAAGCCGGTCGCGCATGGTTACCATGTGCACCCGATTTTGCGCGAGGTTGTTCCGGGCGATTTCGCATGCTTTTCCAAGTCCCACAATCTCGAGAACGTTTTCGGTTCCGGCACGGAGACCTTTTTCCTGTCCCGCGCCATGGCAGAAGTTTTCCAGTTTGAGCGGCTTTTTGATATACAGGGCGCCGATCCCTTTCGGAGCATACAATTTATGGCCGGCAAGTGAAAGCATATCCACACCCAGCTCTTTCACATCTGTTGGAATTTTCCCGATGGATTGAGCGGCATCGGTATGCATCACAACGTTGTGTCTGGAAGCCAGCCGCGCAATTTCGCGGATCGGCTGAATGGTTCCCACTTCATTATTGGTATGCATGATGGTGATGAGAATCGTATCGGCGCGGATAGACCTTTCGACATCGGAAATATCAACCAGGCCGAAAGAATCCACCGGAAGGCAGGTCATTTTTAAACCGGTTTTTTCCAGGTATCGGCAAACCTCCAGAACAGCCGGGTGTTCGATGGCACAGGTAATAATGTGGCCGCCTTTTCTCCCCAATGCGCCGGCCAATCCTTTGATGGCATGATTGTTCGACTCCGTACCCCCGCTGGTAAACAGGACTTCCTCTGAGCCACATCCGAGTAAATCCGCTACCTGTTCCCGCGCTTTTTCCACCGTGCGTTTGGGAGTGATTCCATACCAGTGTGCGCTGGATGGATTTCCGAATTCCGATTCGAAAAACGGCCTCATGGCCTCGATGACTTCAGGATCATGAGGGGTTGTGCCATTGTAGTCAAGATAGATCGGTGCAGGCATTATAATCCGGCCCTCCGTATTGAATTTCTGTCAGAAAAGTCGTTCAAAAAAAGTGAACATGACGGTTTCATAACCGCTTGGGGGGTAATCCCATTCTTTGCCGTATACATGAATGCGTCTGGTTTCACCCTTCTTGTCATAAACCTTTCCACCCTCCAGCACCCAAGCCAGCAACCCGCCTGTCAGATTGTATGCCTCCACTTCCTGTTTGTTCAGCCTTTGGACGAGTTTTCCGCTTCGGTAGCTGATGGTGCAGTAAAGAACAATCTTTTTGTCTTTGTATTGACCCTGATTTTTCAGGTATGTTTCTTCGGAAATTGCCTTCGGAAGCATGGATATTTTCATTTCCGCGTCTTTCCGGGTATCAACAAATAAGATTTTGCCTGTTTGCAGAAGCGCCATTGCTTCCTGTGGAGCCATATCCTTCACTTCGGGAAAATCTTTTTTGTAGTCCCGGTACATTCCATAGACAATTGTCTTTTTCTCGTCATCGGTCAATGGGTTGTCAGCCATCGCAAAAAACGGATAACTCAATAAGAGGAAAACGAACTGCCATCTTATAAGGTGTCGGATCATGTGTCACCTGCCTGGATTGTATGTTTTTCGTTTAGTTGTGCAGCAAACTGGAAAAATCGAACCAACTATACACCGCATGGGATTTTCAGGCAAGCATCACTTGTTGGTTATGCTTAAACTTGACAGGTTGCTGACTTTTACATAATACCTAAAGTGAGCGTTTCAAATTTTAAGAAATTGAATTTAGAAATAGTTGAAGAAGATTCTATCCATTTGAATTCTTAAACTTGAAACCACAAGGGATTGCCGATCTTACCGCATCTACTGCGTCGGATGACACACCGCATAGAACACTATAGCGAAATGTCATCTTCCTTGTAGCTACAGCAACCTCGACAATCGCTCAATTTAGGTAAGACATGGCTTCAAAAGGGAAGACATGTAAAAGGGTTCATGAGATCGCTGATGCTATGGCCGCCAATTCCAATAAATTGGGATCAATGAATATAACGATGAAAATTGGGAGATGACATGTTAAAGGAAAAAATCGAAGATAATGTTGTAATTGCGGTTCTTTCAAACGGGAAAACCAATTCCGTCACGCTGGAGACGCTGAAACAGCTTGATGAGATTGTCAAAAAAGTAAATGAAGATGAATCGTTAAAAGGTATTGTCCTTACGGGTGATGGTCGTTTTTTTTCGAGCGGATTTCATCTTCCGATGTTTCTGAACTTTAAGAATCATGGGGAAGCAGTTGATTTCTTTTTGAATGAAGAAGAAATGTTGATTAATTTTTTTACCTGCAAAAAACCGGTTGTTTCGGCCATTAACGGGCATTGCGCGGCTGCCGGGCTCATTCTGTCAATGGCCGCAGACTATCGGATAGCTAAATTCCATCCGAAAATCAAGCTCGGCATGTCTGAAATAAAGATCGGTCTCGCCCTTTCCATTGCCCAGAATGAAATCATGCGCTTTGGTCTGGATACAGACAAAAAGTTCAGGGATGTGATGTATTTCGGAGAGATGTTCGGTGTGGAAAAAGCAAAGGAGATGGGAATTGTGGATGAGGTTGTAACTGATGATGAGGAGTTGATCAGAAGAGCCAAAGAGATTGTGGCCTTATGGATCGATACGCCAAACCGGCCTTTTATCACCATGAAAAATTTATTAAAAAAAGATACGGTAAATAGAATCAGGGAACGGCTCAAGGGCTCTGAATGGAAGGAGGCGCTTCATTGCTTTTTTAAGGAAGATGTGAGGGCGACACTTGAATTTGTTCAGGCTTCCATGGAGTAGATTTAGGTCACATATGGTTATCCAGCCATGTGATAATGTCGCTAAACACCTCTTTCCGGTTTATCTCATTCAGCATCTCATGACGGCCTTCTTTGTAAAATTTACAGCTGACATCAAGGATACCGGCTTTTTCATACGCCTTGAAAATTTGTTTAACCCCTTTTGCGTGGTTTCCGACAGGATCCATATCGCCTGCAAATAGAAAAATCGGCAGATTCTTTGGAACAATATCCGTATTTGATTTGAGGTTTATTGTTTTAATACCTTGCAGAAGATCGACATAGAAACCAGCGGTAAAGATTTCTCCGCAATACGGATCATTGATATACTTATCCACTTCTTCGTCATCCCTGCTGAGCCAGTCGAAATCCGTTCTGGCAGGTTTGAATGCCTTGTTAAAGCTTCCGAATGAGAGTTTGTCCAGGAGAGGGCTTTTCGTTTTTTTCCCTTTTTTCTTGCTCTCTCGCTTTGCCAGTAAAATCCCGATAGATCCAAGCAAACCTGGATCACCGGCGGTTCCCGAAAGAATCACCCCTTTTAATTCGTCCCCGTATAAGTAGATGTAGTTTCGTGCAAGAAATGATCCCATGGAATGCCCAAGCAGGAAAACAGGGAGGTCAGGGTGATTTTTGTTTATTATCCCGGTAAGCAGGTGCATATCTTCTACAACCAGATTCCATCCGTTTTCATCTGCAAAAAAACCCAGCGCTTCCACCGAACCGGCTGTTTTCCCATGCCCTCGATGATCATTTATATAAACACCATATCCTGAATCGGTTAGTGCTTCCGCAAACCTTTCATATCTTTTGCCATGCTCTGCCATACCATGAGCAAGTTGAACAACCGCCTTGATCTCCTTTTCATTTTCCGGAAGCCATTGATAGGTAAAAATGTCTGCATTGTTTTTTGTCTTGAATGTAAACGTTTCTGATTTCATTTTAACCTCTTTCGTTGTCTACCCGTTGGGTATTGATTTTTTTGATGCTTTGACTCTCTTTTTCGCTGGGATCCGGCTAATCATTAAAATTTTTCAGGGTATTCTGGGTATGGATGAGTAATATATTTTCAAACGTATTTGATTTTTTTCCAACATGTTGATATGAAAATATGGCAAAAAAAGATAAGTGTGTCAACAGGTTACTGTCTCATTGTCTCATTTTTTCCCGGTTGATCCGGCAAGGAAAATATGACATGCAGGAATGAGAAGGATAAAACATAATTGAATTTATACAGGTAAGAGGATATGCACATTAATCGTTTCCAAGGAGGGAAGGAAATCCGGATGGCTATTCGAATCATCATGTTAATCGTTATGCTTCTCATACCTGGATGCAGCGGAACTCAAGGCCCGATAAGCGCAGGACAACCTGAAACGCTCGACCCGGATTATCATGTAATCACAGGAACCTATCGTATGGAGCAGAACTGGTCGATCGATCTTCCAACCAGATTCAACAAGAGAATTGAAAAAGATTATCTTGTAATATGGAGACCTGGTTTTAAGATCCAGATAAGTTTCAGTGACAATAATCGTTCTGAAAAAATAGAGAAACGACTCACACGAATTAAAGAAAAAGTGCCATCAGAAGCATTTGATATTCAAACCATTCATGAAGATGAAATCACTCGATTCGCATACCGTGTCTCAGAAAAGAAAGAAGGTTTAATCTCCCATGAGTTTCACGGGTTTTTGATCGGGGATGTCAGCCATGTTGAAATGGTTTTTTCTTTTGAAAGGGAATCCGATTTTGAGATGGCCAGGGGGATTTGGTTAAGCGTGAAGGAAACTATCTAGAACAGGTATTATTCTTTCAGTATTTTTTTTAAAAATTGTCCGGTATAACTTGCTGGAGACGATGCGATTTTTTCAGGAGGTCCCTGGGCTACAATACAGCCCCCCTGATCCCCGCCTTCCGGACCCAGATCAATGATCCAGTCGGCTGTTTTAACGACATCAAGATTGTGTTCAATAACGACAACCGTATTGCCGGCGTTTACAAGCTGTTTTAAAACAGCAAGCAGCAGCCTGATATCGTCAAAATGAAGACCGGTTGTCGGTTCATCTAAAATGTAGAGTGTTCGACCGGTATCACGCTTGGATAGCTCCCGGGCCAGTTTTATTCGCTGGGCCTCACCACCGGAGAGTGTCGTGGCCGCCTGCCCCAGCTTGATATAGGAAAGGCCGACCTGCATCAGGGTGTTCAAAATGGCGGTAATTTTTGGGTGGTTTGAAAAAAGCTCCATGGCCTGGGCAACCGACATATCCAGTACATCCGCAATGGAGTAGCTTTTGTAGCGTATTTCGAGTGTCTGCCGGTTAAATCGTTTTCCATTGCAGACTTCACAGGGGACAAATACGTCAGCCAGAAAATGCATTTCTACCCGGTTGTACCCGTCTCCGCTGCAGAATTCACAACGTCCGCCTTTGACATTGAACGAGAATCGTCCCTTTTGATACCCCCTGGCTTTGGATTCGGGAAGGAGTGCGAAGAGATCCCGGATATGATCAAACACTTTTGTGTAGGTGGCCGGGTTGCTTCTGGGTGTCCTGCCGATGGCTTTCTGGTCTATATTGATGACCTTGTCAATGTTTGACAACCCCTTTATGCTTTTATGTTTTCCGATCGTAAGCGTTGATGCGTGCAGTTTCCGGGCAAGTGCCGGATAAAGGATCTGGTTGATCAAGGTTGACTTGCCTGCTCCAGATACACCGGTTATGGACACCAGAAGGCCGACGGGGATTCTTACGGTTATATCAGCCAGATTGTTTTCAGAAGCTTTTTGTATTGAAATCCATTTATTTCCGGTGGCTTTCGGTGTTTTCCTTTCATCCGGGGTCTTTATTTTTTCTTTCCCGCTCAGGTATCTCCCCGTAATGGATACCGCTGACTTCATGATCTGTTCCGGAGTACCGGCTGCAACGATCTGACCCCCAAGATGGCCGGCTCCGGGTCCGATATCAAGAATCCAGTCAGCAGACTCGATCGTTTCCCGGTCATGTTCCACGACAATCAATGTGTTTCCAATATCCCTTAGATGGCAGAGCGTCTTGAGAAGTTTGATGTTATCCTTCTGGTGAAGCCCGATGGAAGGTTCATCCAGAATATACAGAACTCCGGTAAGCTCTGATCCTACCTGGGATGCCAGGCGGATGCGCTGGGATTCGCCGCCGGACAAAGAGGGGCCCTTTCTATCGAGGGAGAGATAATTAAGGCCGACATTGATAAGGAATCCAAGCCTGCCGGATATTTCCTTTAAAAGTTCATCAGCGATCATCTTCCGGTTTCCGGTCAGCGTCAGTGACCTGAAAAAATCATAGGCATTTTTTATGGTCATGGCGGTTATGTCAATTATTGAATGGTTTTCAATTTTGACATGCAGCGCTTCTTCTTTCAGACGGCTTCCATTGCATAAGGAACATCTGTTTTCCGTAAGAAATCGGGAATACCAGGATTTTGCACTTTCAGAATGGGTCTGCATGTATCTGCGCATCATGCTGTTTAAAAGGCCTTCAAAATGAGTGGTGACTTCTCCTTTAATTTTAGATGAATTCCAGTTGACGGTAATTTCTTCTCCCCTTGATCCATAAAGGCAGATATCCCGATGCTTTTTCGGAAGATTTTCCCAGGGAATATCAAAATCAATGCCCCATTTTTTTTTCATTGCCTTGAGCTGCTGAAATCCCCATCCGCCTCCATGAAGGGAATTTTCCTTCGTGAAATAGTTCAGCCAGGGGATAACGGCTCCTTCCCGGATGGTTCGTTTCCCATCCGGTATAATTTTATTTTCATCCATGGAGAGGACTGTCCCGATACCATTACAGGAAGGGCACATTCCTCTTGGGGAGTTAAATGAGAAAAGAGAAGGGGTCAACTCCGGGAATGCGATTCCGCAGCAGGTTCTGGCCTCGCTCATTCTGATGTCTTCCCGGTCCATGATATGTAAAATGAGCTGGCCGTTTCCGAGCTTCAAGGCCGCTTCCACTGAGTCTGTCAGGCGTTTTTGAAAAGCAGACCCCTCTTTGATAACGAGACGGTCCACAATGACTTCGATATTGTGCTTCTTATGTTTTGAAAGGGTTTGAACATCGGAAAGATTGTGTACAACACCGTCTATCCGTACCCGCGCGAAACCGTCATTTTTCAATCTTTCAAATAATTCGCGATGCTCTCCTTTCCGGTTTTCAATGACCGGAGCAAGAAGGATAATTCGGGTTGACAGCGGTATCGTGAGTATCTGGTCGACCATGCTTGAAGCATCTCCCCTGCCGACTTTTTTCCCGCATTTAAGGCAGTACTGGATACCTGCCCGCGCAAAAAGAACCCTCAGATAATCATATATTTCCGTTATGGTTCCGACAGTTGATCGCGGGTTTTTGGATGCGGATTTCTGCTCAATGGATATGGTTGGCGAAAGTCCCCTTATGGTGTCATATTTCGGCTTTTCCATCTGACCGATAAATTGTCTTGCATAGGCGGACAGAGATTCAACATAGCGGCGCTGACCTTCAGCGAAGATCGTGTCAAACGCAAGGCTCGACTTGCCGGATCCGGACACGCCTGTAAAAACGATAAGCTTTTTTTTCGGAAGTTCAACGTGGATGTTCTTAAGGTTATGCTCTCTTGCGCCTTTGATCAGGATGTGGTCAAGCTCTTTGCTTTCTCCTGAATCAAAGATGTTGATTCGTGACGACTTCTTTTTCTTCATGTGAATTGTTGCCAGGTCCTTGTTCTAGTGTTCCGGATTATGTGTTTCGGGTGATCTTTCCAGGATTCCGGTTTTTTCGGGGATTGTTTGATCGATGTTTTTTTGGACCGGATTTGAAGGATTTTCTGCCGCTTTTTGAATCATATGGCTTCTTTCGCGTTTTTTCACCGGGACGGTATCCTTGTTTCGATGGAGAAGCTTTTTTATTGGAAGGGGGAGGCAAGGGGGATAGCAGTTGTTGCTCGGGGTATTCGCATTGGATTTTGTGGCCGAGCATCTCTTCGATTGAAGGAATATAAAAGGAGTCATCTTCACTAGCAAAGTTGACCGCTATTCCGGTGGCTCCTGCCCTGCCTGTCCTGCCTATGCGGTGTACGTAGTCCTCTGGATCCTGGGGGAGGTTATAATTAATGACATGGCTTATTCCGTCTACATGGATGCCTCGAGCTGCAACATCGGTCGCCACCAGAATGCGAACTTCGCCTTTTTTAAAGCTTTCAAGAGCATGCAGGCGTTTTGTCTGTGAAACTTCTCCGGACAACAAATCAGCATTGATACCATATTGCCGAAGCTTGTATTCAAGGTTTCTGGTTTCCTCACGCGTATTTGAAAAGACAAGAACCCGTTCAAGATTCTGTTGTGTGATCAAATTATAGAGCAGCGTAAATTTTTTTTCAGAGGTGATGATATAGGTAATCTGGTTCACGGAATCAGACTCTATCTGGCCGGGCTCTATTTCAACATTATAGGGTTCTTTGGTCCATTGCGAAGCAAGATTGATAACTTCCGGCGTCAGTGTCGCGCTGAAAAACATGGTTTGTCGAAGATTTTTATGCGGCGTGCTGTGGACTATTGTTCGAATATCCGGAATGAATCCCATGTCAAGCATTCTGTCGGCCTCATCAATAACCAGTATTTCGACCTTGCTGAGATCCACGATACCCTGTCTTTTAAAATCGAGCAGTCTGCCCGGGGTTGCGACGATGATATCGAATATTCTTCTCTGAAGCTGTTTTTTCTGTTTTTCGTATTCCATGCCGCCAAAAACAGGTATTGTCCGGCTTTTCGTATATAGACCTATTTTTTGCGCATCTTTATGAATCTGAAGAGCCAGCTCTCTCGTTGGTGCAAGGATAAGGGCTCTGGGCGTGCCGGGCTTCAGTTTCCCTTTTAAAGGATTTCGCAGCAGTCTCGTATAAATGCTGATCAGAAACGCAGCGCTCTTTCCGGTTCCTGTCTGTGCCCGTCCTGTAACATCCGAGCCTTCAAGCGCTTTTGGCAGAATTCCAGCCTGAATGGGAGTGCAGTATTCAAATTTACAGTCATAGATCCCGTGCATGATTTTTCCCGGCAGCCTGAGGTCGTGGAAACGTGTTTTTTCATGGTGTGCTGAAACCGTGAATTTCGAAAGGTCCCATCCGGTTTTTTTCGGTGGTTTTTTTAAATTCTGCAGGCCGTTAAATCCCAAATCAGGAATTTCGGGCAGAGCGGGTATTTTCTGTTTTTCCGGTTGGAGAGCTGTTTTTTTTGTAACAAAAGAACGGAGTTTGCGAACAATAAGCTTTATCAAGATAATTTCCTGCTGTACGTGTTGCGATTTTTCCGGTTTATCCGGAGACCAGTGGGTTTATTTTTCCCTGTAATAGCCATCGATTCTATCCATTTGAATTTTTAAAATTTGAAACCTGCAGGGCGGGATTTCGCTGCGCGCAGCTTGCTCAGCCGCTGCAGCCATGACAATCGCTCAACTCAGGGTTCATAAAAATCTCTTTGTGTATGGACACGAATTAAAACGAATAAGATATATCATGTTTCCAGACGTAAATCCATGAAGATTCATGATTGCTAACCGTAATCCGGTTTGATTTTTTATCTTTTCAAGAATGAACCAGGTTATTATCGCATATCATGTGTTGACGGATGGTGTGATAAAAATGGGCGAGGAACTGGCGGAGATAAAACCAGTTGTGCCGGAAAGACTCAAACCATGGAATTTTGGTACCGGGCTGGCTGTACGTGACTGGATGATGTCACGCGGCCTTATAAAAGCATAACCTGTTTGTGCATGAAAAGAAAAAATATACGATACGGGTTTACATCAGCTTTCTTCGATAACGGGCTTAATGACCGAGTCGTCAATCCCCATTTTGAATTTTATACCAATCCCCGTTGTGGTGGTCCTTACCACTTCACCAATAATTTTTATGGATGAATTGCTTCCACTCTGGGGTGGTATGGTCATGGTTATATCTTCTCCGATCGGCACAGGCGTTTTGGTTCGAATAAAAACCCCCCACGCACTGATATCTTGAATATATTCAATGCTTGAAAAATTTTGTGTCGCATAGGCCACCGCGGTGCTGCATGACGCTCTCCTTGATTCTCTTCTTTCTTTTACCAGGCTGTTTTTTTCTTTATTTCTCATGTCAATTACCTTTGCAGGATATCAAGGATAAGGAACTCGGTTTCAAAAAATCGGTTTCAAGAAATCAGATCGGATTTAAAAATGTCTGAAAAAGAGGAATCCCGTGAATACTGTTAAAATGTAGAAGCGTGAATTAGTTCCCAAACCAATTAAACCTGAAAAAACCGAACGTTGGAACAAAGACTCTGACGTAACATCCTCCATATAATAATACATGAACCGGTTTATGTCAATCAAAGAAAGGGCAAAGAAAGGGCTTCATCACCGCTTGACAGCCGATACTTCGGTTGTGTGATGATATCAGATGTCATGAATGACGAGCTTTATCACGAGCGTACATGCCATTTTTCGCAGCAGGAATGCCGCCTCTGTTTCAACACAGACGTTAATGACAAAGGATAAAGCACAACGCAGACACAAGGAGGTTCTGGATCGCAGTTGAATCGGGATATATTTTTAACACGTGCGATAGCGCCGAACCGGCTTTCCACGGAGCCGTCATTACTTGTTTTGGATTGATTTAAGTGGTCTTAAAGGCGCTCTTTTTTCTTTGTTTTTATGTTCTCTTTCATCTCGGATCTTGAGGCCTTCCATTAAAATGGTCATCAGGGACGGTTTGATCTCTTTTTTCATTTTCTTGCAGGTATTCTCAATCTCGATTACAATTTCATCCCAGCAGAGCAGTTCATAGGCTGCCTCATCATTTTCAAGGTCACCGGCTACGGCGGTCATCAGATCGCCTTTGTAAAAGTAGAGGTTCCCGGATTTGCCTTTAGAGGTTACGGTTAAGGTGCAGGTTTTTTTTTCCATTTCAATGAGCTGAAGAAAGGAGGAAAGGCTGATTCCTTTGAGTGTCCCTTCAGCTCCGGAATTTAATTCTTCATAAATGCATTCCGTGATAATGTCGATGTTGAGGGGTTTTTCAAAATATTTTGTGGAACCGAAGGTTTCAAGCCTGTTTTTGATCTCTGAATCCCCAAAAGCGGTCATAATAAATACCGGTATTTCAGGGTGGCGTTCAGAAATACGGGCCAGCAGTTCAAAGCCGTCCATAACGGGCATTTGAAGATCGGTTATGACAAGATCAATTTTCTGACTTTGGATTACGTTCAGTGCTTCCTTGCCGTCAGGGGCTGTAACTACTTGGAAAGCTTCAGCGTGCGGCTTCAATACTCTTGAAAGCAAACCCCTTGTTACAGAGTCGTCATCTACGATCAGGACATTTCTCATTTGTAAAAAAATTTCCAGTATGCTCTGAGATTGATGTATATCCAAAATGTTCAATATGGTTTGTTCTTGCGCATATCACAGCAGAAAAATAATCTCAAGTACCCATATTCTCATGGCCCGAACCATCATGAGGATGAAGCGGCATCCATTTGTCGATGTGATGATCCAAAAAAAACTGAAACAGGCTTCCACAGGATCGTTGAAGACTTGTTTTTTATGTGCGAGTCTGTTTGACAAGTTTTTGAATATTGTGTACTATTTTTCGATAAAATGAATAAAATTAACGGTCTGAACTTAATGAAAAAAAACAACCTGCTGTTAAAGTCAATCATCGCCTCGATCAAAGGCGGGATGGCAATTCTTGATGTGTATGATTCAGATTATACGGTTGAATATAAAACAGATGACTCTCCATTGACGCTTGCCGACAAAAGATCCAACCAGGAAATTTTCAATATGCTGGAAACAACGGGCATTCCGATTCTCAGTGAAGAGGGGCGTGAGGTCGATTACAGGGTAAGACAAAAATGGGAAACACTCTGGGTCGTCGACCCTCTTGACGGAACAAAGGAATTTATAAAGCGTAATGATGAGTTTACGGTGAATATCGCACTGGTAAAAAATGGCATTCCTGTTTTAGGGGTCATATTTATACCCGTTTCATCGGTGCTGTATTTTGCTGAAAAGAATACAGGCTCTTTCAGGATGAATGATTATGGTTTTACAAAAGAGCTGGCAGATCTTTCGGATCAGGATCAGAAACCGGAAATTCTTTCCAGAATGATCGAGCTTTCCGAAAGGTTGCCTTTAACAGTGCGCAAGGATGATTCTTCCTGTACAATTGTCGGCAGCAGGTCACATGCCACTCCTAAACTTGAAGAATATGTTGCTGCAAAAAAAAAGGAGTACAAAAAGGTTGAATTTATATCTGCCGGGAGCTCACTTAAATTCTGCCTTGTTGCAGAGGGAAAAGCGGATATATATCCACGACTCGGTCCCACCATGGAGTGGGATACTGCAGCAGGTCAGGCCATTGCGGAAAATTCCGGCTGTTGTGTTCTTCAGTGGGATACCGGAATCCCTCTTGGATATAATAAGCAGAACCTTTTGAATCCTTATTTTATTGTTGCCCGGAATGCTTGATCGTGCCGGCAGTAAGTTGAAATGGATAAGGCGGAATCAGACAACGTTCTGAAATAGGGTTAGGAGGATTATGATTGTCCCGGTAATTATTGCGGGTGGCTCCGGCACAAGGCTTTGGCCACTGTCCCGTCAGCTTTTCCCGAAGCAGTTGATGAACCTTGTTGATGACAATACCATGCTTCAAAATACGATCATGCGCATGGCAGGCTATCCTGGTATCACCCCCCCGATAATCATCTGCAATGAGAATCACCGATTCATGATTGCGGAACAGGCTCGTGAAATCAATATTGATCCTGCCGCAATCATTCTGGAACCGGTGGGACGCAATACCGCGCCTGCAGTCGCGGTGGCGGCACTTAAGGCTCTTGATATGGATGACGACCCTGTACTTGTTGTACTTCCCGCAGATCATTACATTGAAAAAATCGATGTTTTCCATGCGGCAATAAAGAACGGGGAGTATTTTGCCGAAAGAAAGAAATTGATAACCTTTGGTATCGTCCCAAAGGCTCCGGAAACCGGTTATGGCTATATTCGAAAGGGAGATCCAATGGAATTCAAAGGTCCCGGGAATAAGGCCGTCTCCATTAAAGAATTTAAGGAAAAGCCAGACAGAAAGACCGCTGAGGTGTACCTTGCCTCGGGAGAATACTGCTGGAACAGCGGGATATTCATGTTCAAGGCCTCAAAGGTGCTTTTCGAACTCAGGAAATTTGTTTCCGATATTGTAAGTGCCTGTGAACTTGCATATAAAAACGGCAGTGAAGATTTGGATTTTTTCCGGCTCGATGCCGATGCGTTTGAAGGGTGCCCTTCAGATTCAATCGATTACGCGGTAATGGAAAAAACAGATGCCGGCATCATGATACCTTTTGATGCAGGTTGGAATGATCTGGGATCCTGGGAGGCTCTCTGGCAGGTCGGCAACAAGGATGATAACATGAATGTGATCACGGGCGACGTTATACCCCATGAGGTGAAGGGATCCTATCTTCATTCGACCAGTCGCGTGATCGCAGCCGTCGGTCTTGAAAATCACATTGTCGTTGAAACGGATGATGCGGTTCTGATCTCCCCGATGAAACGCGTACAGGAAGTAAAACATATCGTTGATCGTTTGAAGGCGGAGAAAAGGAAAGAGGCTCTTACCCACAAAAAGGATTACAGGCCCTGGGGAATATTGGAAAGCATCGATACCGGCGATCGTTTTCAGGTAAACCGTGTAACGGTAAAACCCGGAGCGAGAATGTCTCTTCAAAAGCATTTTCACCGCGCCGAGCATTGGATTGTCGTCAAGGGGAAAGCTCTGGTGACAAAAGGAGAGGAACAGTTTGTCCTCCTGGAGGACCAGTCAACCTATATCCCGATCGGTGTGGCCCATTGCCTGGAGAATCCTGGAACAATCTCTCTGGAAATTATTGAGGTGCATTCCGGATCATTTTTGGGGGAGGATGATATTGTAAGACTATAAGATTTTTGAGATGCCTCTAAGCGACAAGGATGATTCTGAGGTCCATTACATTGGTGTTTGTGGGCCCCGTGATCACCAGATCATCCAGTATGCGAAAGAAATTGTAGGAATCATTGTCCAATAGAAAGTTTACGGGGTCGATTTTTTTTTCAAGAGCCCTTTTCACCGTTGTTGTATCTGCAACCGCTCCGGCTGCGTCTGTAGGGCCGTCTGTCCCATCTGTGCCGGCACTGAAAACAACGATATCCTGATATGTTGCAATATCCAGCGCTGCCGCAAGGGAAAATTCCTGGTTTCTTCCCCCCCTGCCGTTTCCCGTAATCGTTACGGTGGTCTCTCCCCCTGAAAGGATACAGGCCGGCGGCGAAAGGGGATTGCCTGTTTTCCTTATTTCCTTTGCGATAGCGGCATGAACCCGGGCGACATGTTTTGTCTCTCCTTCGATCATGGATGAGAGGACGATAGTGTTATACCCGATCTCCTCCGCTTTTTTTTTCGCTGACGTGATCGCCTCCATGTTGCTGCCGATGATCAGGCTGGCTGTTTTTTTAAAGACCGGATCGCCCGGTTTCGGGGTTTCCGGAATCAGACCGGAAGCTCCTTTGCAGATATGAGCGTATACGGCTTCCGGCAGACTGTCTGAAATGTTATAATGACTGAGTATCCCCATGCAGTCCTCATAGGTGCTTGAATCCGGTATGGAAGGACCGGAAGCGATAACATCGAGATCATCTCCAACCACATCCGACAGGATAAGCGATACAAGTGTGGCAGGGTACGCGGCCCGGGCGAGCATTCCTCCCTTTATTCCTGAAATATGTTTCCGGATGGAATTGACTTCATCGATGCTTGCTCCGCATGAAAGGAGGACTTTTATGGCATCCTGTTTGTCTTTCAGCGTGATCCCCTCTGCAGGAAGCGGCAGCAGGGCGGATCCTCCGCCGGAGATCAGGCAGATAACCAGATCATTCTTTCCGGCACCTTCAGCAAGAGACAGGATCGATTCAGCTCCGTCCCGGCCGTTTTGATCCGGAATCGGGTGGCCTGCCTCGATCACGTTTATCCTTCCGGATTTACTGAGATGGCCGTATTTTACCGTGATGATTCCCCCGGAAATTTTATCTTCCAGAATTTCCTCAATGGCGGTTGCCATGGGCGCCGCTGCTTTTCCTGCTCCAATAACGTAAACCCTGTCGAATCGGGAAAGGTCGTAGTTCTTATTGCCAATATAAAGGGTGTCGTTATCGTGCCTGCAGAATTTGTGAATCGCGGCTCCAGGCTCTACAGCGGCAAGACCTGCGTAAAATATTTTTTCGGCATCTTTTCGCAGTTTGACTGTTTTTTTGGATTGGCATTTCATGTTATTCCAATTTAATCGGTTTGGTTCATAAGTGCAATGCATAAAACCAAAGGGGTTTTTGTTTTTTTCAAATTGAAATTTTCCATTCTTGACATTAAAATGTGATAAACATAATCTGGATATGTCTAATTTAACCTGCCGTTTTCGGGAAAGGTGAAGCGTGTCGCAGACGGGAATGCGGCATTTCGAATTGAATTTGTCCTTAAAAAGGTTCAAAACAAAAGGGACGATGGAACAGTATGGAAGATAAAGAGAATGTTTTTTTGAAGGGACAGATGTTATTGGCCATGCCCGGTCTTGTGGATCCGAATTTTTCAAAAACAGTAACATGCATCTGTGAGCATTCAAAAGAAGGGGCACTTGGCATCATTATAAATCGCATCCATCCGTTTCTCTCTGCAAAAGAGATCTTCAAGGAGCTTGGAATTGAACATACCAGGGAAACGGAATCAATTCCGGTGCATATTGGGGGTCCGGTCCATATTGGTGAAATTTTTATACTTCACGGCCCTCCTTTTGATTGGGAGGGATGTGTGAAGATTACATCCACGCTTGCCCTCAGCAACACCAAGGATGTCCTGGAGGCAATCGCCTGTGGAAAAGGTTTGAAATCTTTTATGATCGCACTTGGATGCGCTGGATGGGGGGAGTTCCAGCTTGAATCGGAGTTGCAGGCAAACGCCTGGCTCACTTCACCGGTTTCCGAAGAAATTGTTTTTGAGGTGCCGGTTGAATTGAAATGGGAAAGGGCTATGGAATTTATCGGAATTGATCCAATGCAACTTTCCGGCACGGTCGGTCGTGCCTGATTTGTATCGGGGATCAATGTTCGTTTTGATTGGGTTGTGCTGTTGAATACGGTCGGCAATCTATGATTGTTCGGATTTTTTGGGTCGGGGCTTTTTTTTTTTCTGGCAGATTTTATCTTTTCTCACAAATGCGCATAACTTGGGATTGTAGTATTCTTTGCAGTTCAACGGATTATATAGCGGGCATTCAGGGTGCTTTTCGGACATGGATTCTTTTCCCTCTTTTTTTCCAGTTTCTATGATAATTTTAAGGACTATATCATAAAACCTTTAATTTTACAAGGGATTATGTTTTAAATATGGATACATTTAACTCATTAAAGAATGAACTGTTAAAGGCTGCTTCCGACATGACGGAACTTTTCCGGAAAGCGGAATCTGTCACCGGTCTCTCGGAACAGAATTTCGATAGTTGGGAAAAAGCCTGTGAAAATATTCAAAAACAGCTCCCAAAAGAGATACTGCGGATCGCTGCAGTCGGACCCATAAAGTCAGGCAAAAGTACTTTTGTCAACGCGCTTTTCAGGGGGGATTATTTAAAAAGAGGAGCGGGGGTTGTTACTTCCATTGTTACCAAGCTCCGAAGAGGCGCTCAGCTGCGGGCAACACTTTATTTTAAATCATGGGATGAAGTGAACGAGGAAATTCAACAGGCGCTTGCTTTCTTTCCATCTTTTGAAAAAATCACAGATGACGAATCGTTTGACATCAGAAGAAAAATCGATCGGGACAATCTGGCCGAGGCACTCAACTCTCTGAGTTCGGATCAGCTGATTACGCAGAGTACCCGCAATGTCAACAGTGTTATTCTTTCATCTTATCTAAAGGGTTATCATGGCGTACAAAATCTTCTTTCAACCGAGGGCGGGAGCAGGCTGTATGAGGGACCCCGGTTTCCTGAACACAGGACGTTTGTTGGAGATGAGGCGCTATCGGTTTATTTAAGAGACATTAGTCTTGAGATTGATACAGGAGCCGTTGAAGAGAATATTGAAATAGCGGATTGTCAGGGAAGTGATTCCTCAAATCCGCTTCATCTTGCTATGATTCAGGATTACCTGCTGCTGACAAACATGCTTGTGTATGTTATCAGTAGCAGAACCGGTTTGCGGCAGGCAGATATTCGTTTTCTGTCCATGATCCGGCAAATGGGCATCATGGATAATATCATATTTGTAGTTAATTGTGATTTTTCAGAGCATGAAACAATCGATGGTTTGATGCTGCTTGTGAATAAAATACGGGATGAGCTTTCTATTTTGAAACCCAATCCTGACCTGTTTGTCTTTTCAGCGCTTTTCAATCTTTTTCAGGAAAAGCTGCGTTCAGGAAATCTCAGCAAAAAGGACCGGGAAAGGTTTGAACAGTGGAATGCTGAAAAAGAGTTGTCGGAGTTTTCAGAAAGAGAAACCCGGCGTTTCGAAGTTTTTCTGCAACAAAAGATTATCAATGAACGCTATCCACTCCTCCTTAAAAATCATCTGGAGCGTTTAAAATTGATATCAAGCGGCATGTTGCAGTGGACCCGGCTTAATCTTGACATCGTTGAAGGGGATGATGAAAGTGCCGGCCGGATTATCAGTAATATACATAAAAATCGGGAAAAAATGAACCGCGTGAAATCCATGGTTAAAAGTACCCTGGATGGCTGTGTTCAGAAAGCCAGAGTTGAATTGCGCAAGGACGTAGATGCTTTTTTTGAAAAAAAATCAGGAGAAGTTCTTGTGTCGATAATCGAATTTATCAGGAGATATTCCATATCCTTTGATCAATATGAAGAACTTCTTGAAATAAAAGGATTTACCGAAACGCTATATGCGATTTACCAGGAATTCAGGCAGGCGCTTGACAATTTGATGGTGGAAACAATCAATCCTAAAATTATCGGTTTTATTAAATCAGAGGAAAAGAAAATTGAGGAGATTTTTGGGGAAATTGCCGGGCCTTTTGAAGGAATGGTGACGGATGCTCTTGCTGAATATGAAAATACACTGGGTCGTTATGAGGTTTCATTGAGCCGGAAGTCCTTGTCCAATATGAATGCACCTGATATCGAATCCACAAAAAGGTTAATAGGCCTTCGGATTCCGGCTGCTTCTGCAACGATGCGGTATTCGGCCAGAATCAAAACCGAGGCGGTCCTGCGATTAGGTTTTTATAAGATATTGAAGGCTTTTAAAAAATTAATCAAAAAGCCTTATCGTGCAAAAGAGGATGATGTCTATCAGGCGCTTCAGGATGGAATCAGGCGTATGAAACGGGAAACGGAAAATTCGATCATCTTTCATTTTAAAAATTACAGAGAAAATATTAAATTTCAATATATTTTCAAACTAGTCGATGTGGTTTCAAATAGTTATTATGAGATTTTGCTTGACAGATTTCAGGCATATAATACAGATCTTTCCGAACTGACCGACCTGATCGGAGAAAAGCGGATTGACAAAGAGAGAGTCTATAAGATACTGAAAGAAATGGAAACCGAATCAAATGAAATGATAAAACGAATGAACAGAATGGACAGGGATATGACGGATACCCATGAAGAAGTCATACCTCTGGTAAATTGAAATTTCAGAAGACAGATATGGAGATATGGATATGATGGCAGCACAGCCCAGGATTGTCGCGGTAGCGAATGAAAAAGGCGGAGTCGGTAAAACGGCGACAGTGATAAACCTTGCAGCAGCCCTTTCTCTGGAAAAGCATAAGGTTCTTGTGGTTGATATGGACCCGCAAGGCAACGCAACAACGGGTCTTGGCGTAAAGCCCGGTGAAGCTGAATTGAGTACCTATGATCTTATTGTGAATCCGAAAAAGGTTTCGGTCCAGGATTCGATAATCCATACAGAGTGGCCGGGACTGGACCTGATCCCGTCACATATTGATCTTGCCGGGGCTGAAATTGAGCTGATTACGGAGATCGGAAGGGAAAACAAGCTGAAAAAAGCACTGGCGGGTATTCGGAGCGATTATGATGTCATACTGCTTGATACGCCTCCGAGCCTCTCGCTTCTCACGGTAAATGTTTTTGCTTTTGCAACAGAGGTTCTGGTCCCCTGCCAGACGCAGCCTTATGCGTACTCGGCGCTGGATGATCTTTTTGATACGATTTCCGCCATAAAGGAGGATGTGAATCCCGGTCTTGATATTACGGGGATTGTTGCCACTTTTTTTGATAAAAGAACCCGTATCAGTTGCTCCATCCTGGAAAAGCTGAATCAAGATGAGCGCTGCAGTGATCTTGTTTTTAATACGGTTATCCGGGGAAATACAACGATTGCTGCCAGTACGGATGTCGGGAAACCGGTAGTTTTCTATGATAAAAGAAGTTTCGGCTCTGTCGACTACATGAACCTCGCAAAGGAATTTCTGGGCCGCAGCGATTTCGGTTTTACGCTCCCAGCTTTTTGAGGTTTTCCTTTGCAAAGTCAATGGATGGATCCAGTTCAAGAGCCATGGTGTAATATTGGATGGCTTTTTCCCGGTTGCCCATATCCCGGTAATTGGATGCGATATTGGCATAGTCAATCGCGGAACTCGGATCGAGTTCAAGCACCCGTTTGAAACAGCGGATCGCTTCTTCATGTTTTTTCAACTTGAAATGACAGAAGCCCATCAGGTTATAAATATCAGTTCTTTCATTATCCAGGGCCTCTCCTTTTGAGAGGACTTCGAGCCCTTTTTCATACTTTCCCATATTCTTCAAGCAGACCCCCATATAAGAGTATATGCTGGGCAAATCCTGTTTCGTTGGATTCAAATCAAGAGACTTCCGGAAGTATTTGAGAGCAGTTTCAGGTTCTTCTTTCGAGAGCAGGGAATACCCCAGATAAAAGTTGAGGTAGTACTTGTCTGGAAGCTGTTTTTCAAGTTTTTTAAGTTCTGAGATCGCGGCGTCCGGAGAGCAGGTTTCTGTTATTATTTTTGTGGCAAACATTCCGATGCTTGTTCCATGCGCCCTCTCCCTGAAATGTACTTCGTGATCAATATGGTGCAGATCGGCGGGTTCGACTCGACGCTCGTCGATTTCGAAATCCCGCGCCGGTACGGCCTCAACTTCACGATCGCCGACACGACCGGCCCCGGCGGGCTCTTCCGCGCGCTGCGCACCTACCCGATGCTCTCGTCGATGTGCCGCGACATGGAGGAACTCTGCCCGAAGGCGGTCCTCCTCAACTACTCGAACCCGATGTCGATGAATATGCAGTCGGTCTACCGCACGAGCTCCATCCAGGGCATCGGCCTCTGCCACAGCGTGCAGG
>JAWOIJ010000026.1:0-67671 GCA_046484745.1 Desulfobacterales bacterium
TTCTTCCGGACAACGGATGTTACGGGGATATTGAGTCTTCCCGAGGGAGTAGAGATGGTAATGCCGGGAGATAATGTAACGATAGTAGGCGAGCTGATATGCCCGATAGCGATGGAGAAGGAACTCCGGTTTGCGATTCGTGAAGGCGGAAGAACTGTCGGTGCCGGCGTGGTCAGCGATATAATCGAATAGAGTGGAAGATTGGTAGAATATAATGAATACAAAAATCAGGATCAGGCTGAAGGCCTATGACCATAAACTGTTGGATCAGTCCGCAGTTGATATTGTTGATACCGCCAAAAAGACTGGTGCAAAAGTGGTCGGGCCGATTCCGCTCCCCACGGAAACGAATAAGTACTGTGTTTTGAGATCACCGCATGTGGATAAAAAATCTCGAGAGCAGTTTGAGATCAGGACTCATAAGCGGCTCTTGGACATACTTGAACCTACTCAACAGACGGTCGACGCCTTAATGAAGCTGGATCTTTCGCCTGGTGTTGATGTTGAGATTAAACTGTAGTCAAGGGGATTGGGAAGAGTCATGTGCAAAGGAATGATAGGTAAAAAGTTAGGGGCGACCGGTTTGTTTACTCCAAATGGTAATTACGTGCCGGTAACCGTCGTACAGCTTGGGCCTTGTGTTGTTACACAAATAAAAACAGAGGCTACAGAAGGTTATAACGCGCTTCAACTGGGATTTGGAAGCAAAAAAGAAAAACGGGTAATCAAGCCCCTTGCCGGACATTTTAAAAAAGCCGGAAATCAGATGTTCGAGTTTTTGAGAGAATTCGGAGTGGATAATCCGGGTGAATATAAAATAGGCCAGTCCATTACGACGGATATTTTTAAGGTCGGTGAGCGGGTGGATGTAACAGGCACCACAAAAGGTCGCGGTTTTTCAGGAGTTATTAAACGTCATGGATTCCATGGAGGGAAAAAGAGCCATGGAAGTCATAGTCACCGAATTCCAGGGTCAATAGGCACCAGTGCTTGGCCTTCAAGGGTGACTAAGGGCAAGAAGCTTCCAGGAAGATATGGAAATACGACCAAGACGATACAGAATCTTGAAATTTTAGATATAAGGCCGGAAGAAAATCTTATCCTTTTGAAGGGTTTGGTTCCGGGAGCCAAAACAGGACTACTGAAAATTAAAAAGAAAAAATTTTAGTTCTTCATTGAATTATTACGAGGAATATTATGGCTGTCGTAGATGTTCAAAATATAAAAGGGGAAAAGGTTTCGGAAGTTGATCTTCCTGACAGCATATTTGATATGCCGGTTAGACCCGATATTCTCCATGAAGTTGTGAAAATGCAGCTTGCCGGGAGGCGTTCCGGAACCGCATGTGTTAAAAATCGATCGGATGTGGCCGGCAGCGGGAAAAAACTTTTTCGTCAGAAAGGCACCGGAAGAGCGCGGCGGGGAAACATTAAGTCTCCTCTACTGAAAGGCGGCGGTGTGACATTTGGACCCCATCCGAAGGACTACTCTTATACGATGCCGAAAAAGAAAAAGAGACTCGCCCTTAAGATGGCGCTTTCCAGTAAATTTGAAGAAAAGACGTTATTCGTGGTTGACAGGATAGAGCTCGAGGAGCCGAAAACCAGTAAAGTTGTTGAAATAGCCAAGGCATTAAAAGTAGATAACGCCCTTATTCTCACCCATGAGAAAAATTTTAATCTTGAACTTTCGGCAAGGAATATTCCGGGTATAAAAGTAATCCGGAGTGAAGGGCTGAATGTTTATGATATCCTGAAATATCGGAATCTGGTTATTCTTGAGGCCTCGATTAAAGCAATTGAAGGGAGGCTTTCGGCATGAATCAGTATGATATTATCAAAAGACCGGTGAATACGGAAAAGACGACGATTCAAAAGGAAGCAGCTAACCAGATCACTTTTGAAGTTGACCCGAAGGCCAATCGAATTGAAATTGAAAAGGCCGTTGAAGCGGTATTTAATGTTAAAGTCTCCTGCGTGAGGACCCTGCAGGTCAAGGGCAAGATCAAGCGAAGGGGGCGAACTTTAGGTAAGCGAAAAGACTGGAAAAAAGCCATCGTTACCCTGATGCCTGGGGAACGAATTGAATTTTTTGATGGCGTGTAGATCTAGGAGCGTATAATGGCAGTTAAGAAAGTTAAACCGACATCACCGGGGCGAAGGTTTCAGGAATACTCAACCTTGGAAGAAATAACCACCACAACCCCGGAGAAAAGCCTTTTACGGACCATCCGGAAAAAAGGCGGCAGAAATTTTTATGGACGAATCACCTGCCGGCATCGAGGCGGCGGTCATAGAAAGCACTATCGTGCTATTGATTTCAGGCGAAATAAACAGGGCATACCCGCAAAGGTAGCGTCGATAGAGTACGATCCGAATCGAAGTGCCAGAATAGCCCTCTTGAATTATGTTGACGGTGAAAAGCGATATATTCTGGCACCTGTGAATTTAAAAGTCGGTGATACGATAATGGCAGGAGAAGCAGCTGATATTAAACCCGGAAATGCTTTGCCTCTTGGTAGTATACCTCTTGGGACTCAGATACACAATATCGAACTGCGCATGGGCAAAGGGGGCCAGATTGTAAGAAGTGCGGGTTCGTTTGCTCAGCTTATGGCAAAGGAATCGCCTTACGCCCTGATAAAACTGCCTTCGGGAGAGGTTCGGAAGGTTCTGTTAAAATGTATGGCAACAATCGGTCAGGTCGGCAATGTGATTCATGAAAATATCTCGATGGGAAAAGCCGGAAGAACCCGATGGGTTGGCAGACGCCCCAAAGTTCGCGGTGTTGCAATGAACCCGGTAGACCACCCGATGGGCGGTGGTGAAGGAAGGTCTTCAGGAGGCCGTCATCCCTGCTCTCCCTGGGGCACACCGTCTAAAGGATATCGCACTCGAAAGAATAAGACTACGAACAAGTATATCGTCAAAAGACGAACAAAGCGATAATATGGAATGTTCAAAATAGATTAAACCGGCGCGGATTGCAGGAGATAATATGCCACGATCGTTAAAAAAAGGTCCCTATATTGACGACCATCTGATGAAAAAAGTACAGGTTGCTCAGGAAACAAGGAGTAATCGTGTAATAAAGACATGGTCACGCAGGTCGACCATCATTCCTGAAATGGTAGGACTTACACTGGCGGTGCATAACGGTAAGAAGTTTGTTCCTGTCTTTGTATCTGAGAACATGGTAGGTCACAAGCTTGGGGAATTTTCACCGACCAGGACATTTTATGGCCATGCCGGTGATAAAAAATCGAGATTGAAGAAATAAACAAGTCAACACTGAAGAAGAAGTAAAATATAATATAAGGATAGACTGAGATGGAGGCGAAAGCTATAGCAAAGTACGTGCGTATCTCTCCGCAGAAGGTTCGCAAGATTGTCGGTGCCGTGAAGGGAAAACCAGCGGAAACGGGACTCAATATTCTCAAGTTTATGCCACAGAAGTCGGCCGGACTTGTTGAGAAAGTTTTGAAGTCTGCAATCTCTAATGCGGATCAGAATAATCATATGGATGTGGATACGCTGATTATCAGAAATATAATCGTAGATGAAGGACCTACCCTGAAACGTTTTCGGGCAAGAGCGAGAGGGCGTGGCTCCAGAATATTAAAACGAACCAGTCACATAACAGTAATTGTAGCGGAAGATGCAGTCTAAATAAGGAGGAAATGCCTTGGGCCAGAAAGTAAATCCGGTTGGAATGCGGATCGGGATTGTAAAAACATGGGGATCACGGTGGTATGCAGATAAAAATTATGCTGCTTTTATTCTGGAAGATGATAAGATTCGAAAATTTATCAGAAAAAAACTTTCTCATGCAGGCATTTCTAAAATAGAGATTGAAAGATCTTCCAAACATGTTAGACTCCGCATTTTTACGGCAAGACCTGGAATTGTGATCGGCAAAAAAGGTTCTGAAATAGAGCTGCTCAAAGGCGAGTTGATGAAGATTGCCGCTCAGGAAGTTTTTATTGACATTCAGGAAGTCAGGAAACCGGAGGTTGATGCCCAGCTTGTCGCAGAAAATGTTGCAAATCAACTCATACGAAGAATTGCATTTCGAAGGGCCATGAAAAGGGGCGTTTCTTCCGCCATGCGGTTCGGAGCACAGGGCGTTAAAATAATTTGCTCCGGAAGACTGGGCGGCGCTGAGATGGCCCGAACAGAATGGTATCGTGAGGGAAGGGTTCCGTTGCATACCCTGAGAGCTGACATCGATTATGGCTTTACGGAAGCAAAAACCACGTATGGTATTATCGGCGTCAAGGTGTTTATTTTTAAAGGCGAGATCTTGAAAAAGACCGAGCTGGCTTAGTGTAACCGGACAGGAGAATTAGGACATGCTTAGTCCAAAAAAAGTAAAATATAGAAAATGTCAGAGAGGGAGGATGAAGGGTGCCGCTCGCAGAGGATCTACTCTTTCTTTCGGTGAATACGGTCTTCAGGCGACAGAGTGCGGCCTGGTTACGGCAAAGCAGATTGAAGCAGCCCGTATTGCCATGACAAGACATGTCAAGAGAGGTGGGAAAATGTGGATTAAAATTTTCCCGGATAAACCATTTACGAAAAAGCCCGCAGAAGTGAGAATGGGTAAAGGTAAGGGCGCGACAGAAGGATGGGGTGCAGTGATTCGTCCAGGTAGAATCCTTTATGAGATGCAGGGTGTTTCCAAAGAACTTGCAATGGAAGCATTCAGACTGGCAGCACATAAACTTCCGATCAAGACCAAATTTGTAGAAAGAGGTAATTTCTGATGAAAGTAAGTGAGATCCGAGCACTTAGCCTGGAAGAGATGCAAAAGAAGGTTAAAACCTTGAAAGAAACATATTTCAACCTGCGCTTTCAGCACGGGACCGGGCAGCTTGAGAACTCAAGCATGCTTGCAAGAACGAGGCGTGATATCGCCAGGGTTAAGACGGTTATTAAACAGGTCCAATCATCATAAACTTTAAATAGAATAGTTGTAGCCATGAAAAAAAGAGGAATGAAAAGGCAGGTTGTCGGTACGGTTGTCAGTGACAAGATGGATAAAACTGTTGTCGTGAGTGTTGAAAGACTTGTTCAGCACAGCCTTTACAAAAAATTCATTAGAAGGCGGAATAAGTTTGCAGCACATGATGAAAATAACGAGTGCCGTGTCGGCGACAAGGTCAAGATTACGGAATCAAGGCCTCTGAGCAAAATGAAACGTTGGCGGGTCAGTGAAATAGTTGAAAAAGCTGTTTCGTTATAGGGGAAATTGGAGCAATGATTCAGTCAGAAACAAGATTGACGGTAGCAGACAACTCAGGGGCCAAAGAAGTGTACTGTATTAAAGTGCTTGGAGGCTCCAAAAGGCGATATGCAAGCGTCGGCGACATAATAGTTGTATCTGTAAAGGAAGCGATTCCGAATGCCAAGGTAAAAAAAGGCGATGTGATGAAAGCCGTAGTCGTTCGGACAAAAAAAGAAATCAAAAGGCCTGACGGGTCTTTCATAAGGTTTGATGATAACTCGGCTGTTTTGTTGACTGGAAGCATGGAGCCGGTGGGGACTCGAATTTTCGGACCTGTTGCCAGAGAACTTCGTGCTAAAAGATATATGAAAATCATATCACTGGCACCTGAAGTACTTTAGGGATGCCGGCCTGTGGAGATAAGACGTATGAAAACCAAATGCCATATCAAGAAAAACGATAAGGTTAAGATTGTTGTCGGTAAGGATAAGGGTAAAATCGGCAAGGTCTTGAAAGTGAACAATAAAAAACAGCGTATTGTTGTAGAAAATATCAACATGATAAAAAGGCACGCAAAACCAAGCGCACAGAACAGGCAGGGCGGTATTATCGAGACAGAAGGTCCGATAAACTGGGCAAACGTTATGGTTATGTGCAACAAGTGCATAACGCCCGTACGGATAAAAATTCAGCACCTTGAGGATGGAAAAAAAGTACGGTCGTGCAGGAAATGTAATGAGTTCATTGATGCATAGTATTGTGCGCCGGAGGATTTACAATGTCGAAGATGAAAGAGTTTTATGAAAAAGAGGTCGTTCCCAGTCTTATGGAGACCTTCAAATATAAAAATATTATGCAGGTTCCCGGTCTGAAGAAAATCGTCCTGAACATGGGGCTGGGGGAAGCGATTCATAATATTAAAATCCTGGACTCGGCGAGCGAAGAGCTGGCAGCGATATCAGGACAGAAACCGGTGATCAGGCGAGCAAAAAAATCCATCGCGGCATTTAAGCTCAGGGAAGGGATGCCTGTGGGTTGCATGGTTACCCTGCGTGGCAAGCGGATGTATGATTTTTTTAACAAACTTGTCAATGTCGCGCTGCCCCGTGTTCGAGACTTCAGGGGGATTTCAGGAAAAGCGATGGATGGAAATGGAAACTATACGCTGGGTATCACGGAACAGATCATTTTCCCTGAGATAGATTATGATAAAATTGATAAGATCAAAGGGCTGAACATCTCGATTGTAACAACAGCCAGAACCGATGAAGAGGGTAAGGAACTTTTTAAGTTAATGGGTATGCCATTCAGGAATTGATGTGCCGGGCACTTCAAAACCCTAAAGCAGTGATAAAGATCAGGAGGAGGAAAGTTGGCAAAGAAATCGCTTAGAGCAAAAGCATCACGTGAGCCCAAATTTAAAGTAAGGGCTTACAATAGATGCCCGATATGTGGCCGCCCAAGGGCGTATTTGAGAAAATTCGGTATTTGCCGTATCTGTTTCAGAACAATGGCGTCCCATGGTATGCTTCCTGGTGTTACAAAATCAAGCTGGTAAAATAAGGAGCAAGAAATTTGTTAAATCGTTTGGCAAAAACAATAAACATTTTGGTTTCAGACGGAGAAAATCATGTCGATGAGTGATCCCATTGCGGACATGCTGACCCGGATCCGTAATGCCGGAAGGGCAAAATTGAAAACTGTTGATATCCCAGGGTCCAGGGTTAAGACAGATGTAGCAAAAGTTCTTAAAGATCAGGGCTATATCAAGAACTATAAGTTTATTAAGGATGACAAGCAGGGAGTGGTGCGTGTTTACCTGAAATATATTGATGAGAAAAATACACATGCAATCTACGGTATACAGCGTGTCAGTAAACCGAGCATCAGAAATTATGTGAAATGCAAGGATATCAGACCGGTTCTGAACGGACTGGGCATCGCGATCTTGTCTACTTCAAAAGGCATCATGACCGACAAACAGGCAAAAAAAGAAAATATCGGTGGTGAGATACTTTGCAATGTCTGGTAGTTGCGTATAACAGGAGAGAATCACATGTCTCGAATCGGAAAAAAACCGGTTGAAATACCCGAAAAGGTAAAAATTGAGTATAAGGACAGGGTCCTGACCGTGAAAGGTGAAAAGGGAACGCTTGCCGGCACGGTAAACCCGTTGGTTGATCTTGATATCAATGAAAACTTAATTGTCGTCACCATGGAGAAAGAGACGAGGTCGACTATGGCTTTGCAGGGTATGACCCGTTCCCTTGTCGCCAATATGATAACCGGTGTCGCAAAAGGCTTTGAAAGAAGTCTTGAAATAAATGGCATCGGATACAGAGCCGAGGTAAAAGGTAACACGATTGTTTTTAATCTTGGATATTCGCATCCGATCAATTTCGAGCTTCCCAATGGGATTTCAGCCAGTGTTGAAAAATCAACAGTGAAAATTTCCGGGATCGATAATCAGCTTCTCGGACAAACCGCTGCGACAATACGAAAGCTAAGGCCGCCTGAACCCTATAAAGGCAAGGGCATTAAATATGCAGAAGAACGGATTAAAAGAAAAGCCGGAAAGACCGGTACCAAGTAACATATCGTCACTTGGGCTTGTATGGTATTAGAATATAAGAGGGGAGAAAAACTCCCTGCAGAATAAGGATAAAAACAGATGGGTTCAGTACTTTCACGGAAAAGCGTACGTTTGAAAAAACAGAGGCGAATCAGAAATAAAATTGTCGGAACTCCTGAAAGACCGAGGCTGTGTGTGTTTAGAAGTGCGGCGCATATTAATGCTCAGATAATCGATGATTCAAAGGGGCAGACGCTTGTTGCCGCTTCCACTTATGAGAAAAAAGCAAAAGAACAGCCGAAATTTGAAAGTAAGGTCGCTGCCGCTGAATTTGTCGGCAAGCTTATCGCAGAACGTGCTTTGGATAAAGGGATAAAAGCCATTGTTTTCGATCGGAATGGTTTCCTGTACCATGGCAGGATAAAAGCTGTCTCTGATGGTGCCCGTAAATCCGGGTTGGAGTTTTGACCTAATTTTAGGAAAGAATGGAGGACGATCCTTTGTTTAAACATGATAAAGATGAAAATCAGCTTATTGACCGAGTAGTTCATATCAATCGGGTAGCCAAGGTTGTAAAGGGCGGTAGAAGATTCAGCTTCAGCGCTATTGTCGTTGTCGGAGACGGAGAGGGAAGTGTTGGATACGGTCTGGGAAAAGCTGGTGAAGTACCGGAAGCGATTCGAAAAGGAGTTGAAAGAGCCAAGAAAGATATGACAAAGGTGCCTGTAATTGATGGTACGATACCATATGAGATTATCGGAAAATACGGCGCAGGGCGTGTTTTACTGAAACCGGCTTCAAAAGGGACCGGTGTTATCGCCGGAGGTGCGGTTCGCGCTGTACTAGAAGCTGCCGGTGTCCAGAATATACTTACAAAATGCATGGGTTCCAATAATCCCCATAATGTGGTCAAGGCAACAATAACCGGGCTTAAATTGCTCCAGAGCCGTGAACAGGTTGCCGCAAGGCGGGGATTAAGCGCACAGGAACTATAGAAGGGGTCAAGAGCCAATGTCGTCTAAAATAAAAGTCACGCTTGTTAAAAGCATGATCGGAAAGCCGGAAAAGCATCGAAAAATTCTTCATGGATTGGGTTTGCGAAAACTGAACAAATCGATATCACTAGAAGATACGCCGACGAACAGGGGAATGGTCAACAAGGTGTCTCACCTTGTAAAACTAGAGGAGAGTACTGATGAAGCTTAATGAGTTGTCACCATTGAACGGATCGCGTAAGCCCCGTAAACGTCTTGGGCGTGGAGTTGGGTCAGGAACCGGTAAAACAGCAGGAAAAGGAAGCAAGGGACATAATGCAAGATCCGGCGGCGGCGTACGGCCTGGATTTGAAGGAGGACAAATGCCGATCCACAGGCGTTTGCCTAAACGTGGTTTTACCAATATTTTTAAAAAAGAGTATGCGCTAATCAATCTTCGTGACCTTGAAAGGTTTGAAAAAGACAGCCTTGTTGATGAAGCGGCCTTTTTAAAAGCCGGTCTGGTGAAAGGAAAACGGTTCGGCATCAAACTTCTTGCTCAGGGAGAGCTAAAGCATCCGCTTACCATAAAAGTAAACAAAGCCAGCAAATCAGCCATTCAAAAAGTTGAAGCTGCAGGCGGAACAGTCGAGGTGATCGAAGCATGATAGGCGGTGGGTTTCAAAATATATTTAAAATACCGGAATTAAAGAATAAAATTCTTTACACCTTTGCGCTTCTTGCGGTCTACCGGATCGGGGTGCATGTGCCGACTCCGGGTATCGACAGCGTCGCCCTGGAAAAGATTTTTGAAGCTTACAAAGGCGGCATCCTTGGAATGTTTAATATGTTTTCCGGAGGCGCTCTTGAGAGACTGTCTGTTTTTGCACTCGGTATTATGCCCTATATCAGCGCCTCCATTATTCTGCAGCTTATGACGGTGGTCATTCCGCACCTGGAACGTCTTTCAAAGGAAGGGGAACAGGGAAGAAAAAAAATAACCCAGTACACACGTTATGGTACGGTTGTTCTGAGCATTATTCAGGGTTTTGGTATCAGCGTGGGGTTAGAGCAGATGGGGGCGGTTTTGAATCCGGGTTGGGGATTCCGGTTAATGACAGTTCTTACGTTAACGGCCGGTACCGCTTTTATTATGTGGCTGGGAGAACAGATTACGGAAAGGGGAATCGGAAACGGTATATCGCTCATTATTTTTGCCGGTATCGTCGCCAGGCTTCCCAGTGCGATTGTCAATACATTCAGACTTCTTTCCACGGGTGAAATGGGGATTTTCGCGGTCGTTATTCTTGCCGTTCTGATGGTGCTGGTTGTCGGGATCATCATTTTTGTAGAACAGGGGCAGCGACGAATACCCGTACAATATGCAAAAAGAGTCGTGGGAAGAAAAATGTATGGAGGCCAGAGCACGCACCTGCCTCTTAAAATCAATACGGCAGGAGTAATACCCCCAATTTTTGCATCTTCCATCATGATGTTTCCGGCAACGGTGGCTACCTTTATTACCATCCCATTCATCCAGGAGTTTGTCGGTCAGATTCGGCCTGGAAACTGGATTTATGAAACTTGTTATGTGGCCTTCATTTTCTTTTTCTGCTTTTTTTATACGGCCGTTACGTTCAAGCCCGATGATGTCGCAGAAAATATGAAGAAATATGGTGGATATATACCGGGTATCCGGCCCGGCAAACGAACTGCCGACTATATTGATAAGATACTGACGCGCATAACCGTCGGAGGTGCCTTATATGTATCCGCAGTTTGCGTCTTGCCGTCTATTCTGGTTACCAAATTTAATGTGCCGTTCTATTTTGGCGGTACAGCCCTTCTTATTGTTGTGGGTGTTTCCATCGATACGATTGCACAAATGGAATCCCATATGCTTACGCGTAATTACGAAGGATTCTTGAAAAAAGGCGGTATCCGTTCAAGAAGCGGGCGATAATCGTCACAATGCAACTTAAAGGAGGATGGGGAGTACACCATGGCAAAGGAGGAGGCAATAAAAGTTGAGGGCAAGGTTCTTGAAACACTGCCTAACGCTATGTTCAAAGTCGAACTTGAAAACAAGCATCAGGTTCTGGCACATATCTCCGGTAAAATGCGCATGCATTTTATTAAAATCCTGCCGGGAGACACGGTGACGGTTGAGCTTTCCCCATATGACCTTACACGCGGAAGGATTACATATCGTTCCAAATAGTGAAGACGGTAAGCGCGGATGCTGTTCGGAATGGAGGATTTCCGGTTTTTGAAGGAGAATAAAAGACAATGAAGGTTCGAGCATCAGTAAAAAAAATTTGTCCTAAGTGCAAAATTGTAAAAAGAAAAGGCGTTTTAAGAGTGATCTGTGAAAACAAACGCCATAAACAGAGGCAGGGATAGAGGAGGAAAAGCTTTGGCAAGAATTGCAGGCGTTGACTTACCTAGACGTAAACGGATTGAGGTCGGGCTTACATATATTTACGGTATTGGTCCCAGCACATCCAGAAAGATACTTAATAAACTGAATATTGATCACAATACCAGTACGGATGATTTGTCTGAATCGGAGATTAATGAAATTCGTAAGATAATTACGAATGAATACAAGGTTGAAGGTGAGCTTCGTACAGACGTCTCTATGAACATCAAGAGGCTCATGGATCTAGGTTCTTACAGAGGACTTCGACACAGAAAGGGGCTTCCGGTGCGCGGACAGAGAACGAGTACAAATGCCAGAACACGCAAGGGACCAAGGCGTACTGCTGTTAAGAAAAAGGGCGGCGTGACGAAGAAGTAAAACATAACTGTTAAGGGATATATGAAATGCCGAAAAAGACCCGTACAAAAAAGAAGGTAAAGAAAAATATAGCAAGCGGTGTCGTACATATTCAGTCGACATTTAACAATACGATTATTAGTATTACCGATACTGCCGGCAACGTTGTATCCTGGTCAAGCTCAGGTGTCCAGGGGTTCAAAGGTTCGAGAAAAAGTACTCCGTTTGCAGCTCAGCTTGCAGCGGAAGATGCTGCCCGGAAGGCAATGGAACACGGCATGAAAACGGTTGAAGTATATGTCAAAGGCCCTGGAGCAGGCCGTGAATCCGCATTGCGGGCCCTGCAGTCTGTCGGCTTTTATGTTGTCAAGATTCGGGACGTGACCCCGGTTCCGCACAACGGTTGCAGACCGCCAAAAAGGCGTAGAGTTTAGCTTCGTTAATTTTTTGATTCGATCTTGACCCTTTCGGGTCAAAGGGAGGAAGACTTGGCACGATATAGAGGTTCAGTCTGCCGGCTATGCAGGCGTGAAAATATTAAGATGTTTCTGAAGGGCGATCGTTGTTATTCAGACAAATGCGCCTTTGATCGCCGAAGTTATGCACCCGGTCAGCATGGACAAAGAAGGAGTAAATTTTCAGGGTACGGTGTACAGCTTCGTGAAAAACAAAAGGTAAAAAGGCTTTACGGTCTTTCGGAAAAACAGTTCAGGCTCGTATTTGAAAGGGCTGATCGACAGAAAGGCATAACCGGTACAAATCTTCTCTCCATGCTTGAATGCCGCCTTGACAGTGTTATCTACAGGCTGGGGTTTGTAAATTCAAGAACACAGGGTCGCCATTTTGTAAGGCATAACCATTTTCTTGTTAACGGGAAAAAAGTTAATATTCCTTCGTACCTGATTAGTTTGGGAGATGTAATTGAAATTAGAGAAAAAAGCCGCAAGGTACAGTTTATTGTCGATTCGTTAGGAGCCGTAGTAAGGCGGGGGGTTCCCCAGTGGCTCGAACTCGAGAAGGAAAATTTTAAGGGCGTGGTAAAGAGCCTGCCTGCAAGAGAGGATATCACAATGCCGATTCAGGAGCAGCTTATTGTTGAACTTTACTCCAAGTAAATACAGGATTCAGCTGTTAATGGTTCGGAAGGATCAATGGACAAATTGGATATCCCAAGCGAACTACTTCTGCTAAAGATCTGGAGATATAAATATGTCATCAAATGAGCTCATGTATATGAACTGGCGTGAAATGATTTCACCGGAAAAGGTTCAGGTAACCAGCACGCCTTCGTACGGGAAATTCATATGTGAACCTCTTGAAAGAGGATTCGGCATCACAATTGGTAATGCGCTGAGGCGTGTTATCTTTTCATCACTCTATGGCGCTGCCATTGTCGCGGTCAAGTTTGAATCCGTGATGCATGAATTTTCCGTGATCGAGGGCGTGATCGAAGATGTTTCGGAAATCATTCTGAATCTCAAGGAGGTTCGGGTAAAAGTATCTGATCCGGAGACCAGGACGTTACGCCTGGAATCTAAGGGTGAAGGCGTTTTAACCGCCGGCGATATTGTAAGCCCGGATGGGAAGGTTGAAATACTGAATCCTGAACAGCATATCGCAACACTTTCGGCCAACGCTTCATTGAAAATGACGATGATGGTCAAAACCGGGAAGGGCTATTCCCTTGCAGATGCAAATAAGGATGAAAATTTTCCTGTGGGCACAATCCCGATCGATTCAGTGTTTTCGCCTATTAAAAGAGTGAATTATGTTGTGGGAAATGCAAGGGTCGGCCAACGGACTGACTATGACAAGCTGACTTTTGAAATATGGACCGACGGCAGTATTCTTCCGGAAGATACGGTTGCATATGCAGCCAAAATTTTAAAAGAGCAGATGACGCTTTTTATTAATTTTGACGAAGCCCTGGAACCGGAACCAAGCACGGATGAAGAGGACATTAACCGGAAAAAATTTAATGACAACCTTTATCGAAACGTAGACGAGCTGGAGCTTTCGGTTCGAAGTGCAAACTGTCTTAAAAATGCTGAAATTTTGAAAATTTATCAGCTGGTGCAGAAAACAGAACAGGAAATGCTTAAAACCAAAAATTTTGGACGAAAATCTTTGAATGAAATCCGGGATGTTTTAAGCGAAATGGGCCTCTCCCTCGGAATGAAACTTGAGGGCTTTGTACTGCCTGAGGAAAATATCGAACAAGGAGAATAAACGATCCAATGCGACATCGTAAAAGTGGAATAAAATTGAATAGGACATCAAGCCACCGGGACGCCATGTTCAGGAACATGGTGACTTCTCTGCTTAAGCATGAGCGTATCAAGACTACGGATATCAAGGCGAAAGAGCTTCGAAAATGGGCGGATCATCTGATTACGCTTGCCAAACGCGGTGATCTTCATGCCCGGCGCCAGGCTCTATCTATCGTAAGAGAGAAGACGGTTGTTCATAAGCTGTTTGAAGAGGCCGGAGAAAAATTCGGTAAATCTTCCGGGGGATATACAAGAATTACGAAACTCGGTCGAAGGCCCGGAGACGCTGCACCGGTCTCATTGATCGAACTGATTGTTGTTGAGAAAGCAGAGGGAAAAGCCACCAAAACGAAGAAGGTTAAACCCAAAGCGGAAAAGAAAACAGAAAAGAAAACCGTCGAAAAATCCTCAAAATCTGCTGTTGAAGCAAAGGAGGAAATCTCGGAAGAACCTGTTGCTGAGGCAAAAGTTGCGAAGCCGGCTGCTGAAGCTGCAGAATCAGCTGAAGACGTCCCTTCAAATTCGGAAGAAGAAAAGAAGAGCTGAAAGAGTACTTTTCTCATTTCATAATAAGATTAAAACCCTGTCTGACAGATTGCACGGACAGGGTTTTTTTGTTGTACCGCAACAGGATAGCGTTCAATCAGAAGCCACTTGATCGCGGCGGGAACACTTGAATCGGAAAATTGTAAAATCGTATATGATCTATGTGAAAGCAGGATTCTTATTTTTTCCCGGTAAGCTCGCTGATTGTTTTGTTGGCATCCCGGAGGCGGCGTGTCAGGACGGACAGGACTCCTCGTGCGATCTTCGGCCGCTCTGTCATCATGGAGTAAAAGTCCTCCTGGATGATTTTTAGAAGGACGACAGGGGTTATCGCTTGAACCGAAGCGCTCCTCGGCTCGGAGTCGAGAAGGCTCATCTCACCGAAACACTCGCCTTTGCCGAGATGGACCAGTTCCCGATCTTCCGGAATAACGCGAACTTCACCCTCGATAACCAGATAGAGGCAGTCGCCGGATTCTCCCTGCTTGATGATATAATCCTCTTTTTCAAATGAAACCTCTTTTGCGATCTCCGCTATGCGGGCCAGATCTTCACCCGGGATTTGATCAAACAGGTTTACGCTCTTGAGAAACAGGACCTTTTCAATAGTCGATATCATCATGACTCCTCCAAAATAATAGACATTTCATAAGACCGAGCAAACTCCCTTATTCTCGGACAAGAATCATTGGCAAGGCTTTTTAGAATATCCCGGAACTCCGAGGCGTTCAGAAGGCTTTCAAATGCGTGCAGGGCTGTTTCTCTTATTAAAAAATCGGAAGAATTCAAAACCTGTTTGACATTCCCGGCAAACTCTTTACGCCCGGATTCTCCTATCTCGTGAATCGTTGTTACCATAATCCATTTATCAGGGCTTTCCAAAAGTTCGGAAATTCTTTCCTTAGCGGTTTTGCTCTTTAACTTTCCGCAATGCAAGCGGCCGATTCTTATTTTTCGTTCCCGGCTCAAGTCTTCAAACATGGCAAGCAAGGGTTTTTTGAAATCTCCTGTCAGAATATTATCCAGAAGCTCTATCGCATTGGAACGTGTCGAGGTGTCCGGGCTTCGAAGTCCTGCTGAAATGTGTTCTATGGAATGGCTTGGAAACATGATGGATATAAGCGACATTACCCGTGATTCCGTCTTTTTGATTTGTCTGGAAAGTGCTTCTATAAGGAGGCGCGAGTTTATCTGGCCGGACAAGTCGGTAAAGAACCGAAGCTGTTCATAATAACACTTTATCTCTTTTTCAAGCGCATCTGCTATCGTTCTCCGGTCGATGGCCAGACCTGGATGGGACTTCTGCAACCCTCTGATTGATCGATACAGGTGGAAAAGAAAATCCGGATCTTGGGAGTCGATTTTTTTAAGCAGAATATCCATACATTTCTGGGTCCCCACTTCGCGCATGATCCCTGGAATTCTCAGCATGATTTCCCGGTCTTTCCGGTTTTCTTCCATGTATCGTTCGAGATATGGGAATAGGTTTTCGCCATAACCGGCCAGGGCCCTGGAAGCGGACCACGCCATAGCATTGCTGCCGAGTTTTTGAATCAGCGGCTTCACCAGTTCCTGGTTTTTTATGATTCCGGCAGCCTTAATGGCCTGAATCTGGACGCGTATGTCCTTGTCGTCGAGCAGCGCCAGCAGCGGTTTATAAAATTGTTTGACATTGATAATCCCCAAAACACCGGCGCCTGCCAGGCGCATTTCTGGATCGCTATGTTCAAGCATGGACTTGAATTCGTTTGCCGCTGATAATATGCCGTCTAACCCCCCATGCTGAATGAGAGCCGCCACCGAGGCTGCTTTTATGCAGGGATCAGGGTCATTGATAAATCCGGCTATCGTGTTTATTTTTTCCTCACCATAGATCGCTGAATATGCGGCAATAGCGGAAGCGCGTACTTCCGGATCCTGATTGTGAAAAGCACTTGAAACCGCATCTCCAAAGTTGAAATTGCCTTTTCTGCCCAAATACTCCAGGGCTTTTTGGACCAACCCGGGGCGGGCACTGGATAATAAAGGCGTGACCAGAGGATCCCAGTCCCTGCCAGGTACTGCCGGCAGGAGTTCCAGCGCGTTGAAGGCGTCTCGATCGTTTCCGGATGTGAGAGAAGCGGTAAGAACACGGATTGTGTTATCATCTACGGGAAGGGTGCGTTCGGAAAGATCAAGCTTTTTTTTGCGAATCGTTTCGGCAAGGGCAGCCATGTAATGCTTTCGGGCTTGAAGGGTCAGCGCAATCCAGCCGATGATCAGGATCACCATCGCCAGGCTAAGCTGTTTATAGGAGAATATGACTACAAAGATCAGGATAAAAAGACCGGAAAGTCCTGTGGAGATGGGCTTGATTACGCCTTCTATCAGAGCCTTCGCTCGCGGTCTGAAATCGGGATCAACGGGCAGGTGAAGCAGTTGCAGCGTAGGATTGTTTATCGAGTATCGTATAATATTATCGCTGCCTTTGGCACCCGCAATGAACCACAGCATGAGATGCTGGGTAGAGAAAAAAATGATCCCGGCGGACAGTATCAGTAACGTTATGGGCAGGAAAAGAAGGGCAAAAAGGATTCCGAATCGCTGAAGTATGCGGCCGGTTATAAAGAACTGAAAGAAAAACGAAATCACTCCGGCATACAGGTAGAACGTTCCAAAAAAACCAGCAAGGGCATTCTCATTGTTCATGTGATTGGCACGGGCAACCATTAAAAACTGATAGTCAACGATGATGACAACGACTGTCATGATGACCATGATGAGTGCAATGTTAAGCAGGTGTTTTGACCGGACAAGTCTTTGAACATCTTCGAAAAGATTCACCCGGTCTGCGTTTTCCCCGCGATTCGAGATCCGGTTGTGTTGTTTGTCAAGCTGGTCTGAAAAAAGTCTGCCGAGCATTATGATGATAAAAATGCACATAAACTGAAGCAGTGCGATAGCATAAAGCAGATTGGGGGCGCCTATCGATTCCACCGTAAATCGGATCAGGAAGCCGAAAACGATTGAGGCCAGGGTTCCGCCTGCTCCGATTAACGCGAATAACCTTTTTGCCTCTCTGCTTGTGAAGATATCGTTGGCAAAGGTCCAGAACTGGATAATGGAAATGGCTCCCATGACCTCAATGAAAACGAATATGCCGCCCATGAGAAGCAATGATTTCGGCCCTATGAAAAGCCCGGCTCTAAAAAGAAGCGAGAAAATTGTGAAGATTGCCAGAGATACAATGATGGTCCTGTCTCTTCTGAGCCTGTTTGCTATTTTGGAATAAGTCATTGACACGACGCTTATGAAGAGAGCCGCGCCGATATAGGTGAATGGAAGATATGACGGGTTTATCCTGTTCAGGAAAAGCGTTGATGCGACAGTCCTTCCAATGATGAAGCCTCCGGCAATTGTGAAAAGGGAGTACAGGAACATGAGGAGTACCTTGCGATACTCCTCCTCGCGGATATTAAAAATGGATTCCAGAAGCCTTCGCACATGTGTTGATGAATTGCCCATAAATTTGGTTGGATGGATTGTTCTGGTTATGGCATGATAAAAAATTTATGTGTAATCGGCTTATATTAGTTCTCGTTTTTGGGATTGATGGCTCCCGGGAGTTTAATCACTTTCGGATTTCTGCTCTTTCCCACTTCCTTTGGAGAAGGCTTTCTTGTCTTCTTGTTCAACAGAAGTTTTTCTTTTGCTTTTCCCAGAAGCTGGGACCATCGGTCAATCAGTTTGTCGCCGGATGAAACAATTCCATGACTGAATTGAACAGGGATATCAAACTCTCTGGTGGGGCACGGACGGGTTTTCAGATGGAGCCTGATTCGGTTCACCAGGGCTTCCGCATCATGAAGCTGGGTCTGCGGAAGGATGATGACAAAGTTATCTTCACCAAACCTTGTTACGATATCCTGTTTTCGAATGAGTTTTTCCAGTACATCGGAGAAGAAAATAAGAAGATCGTCACCGCAGTCCCGTCCATAATCTTTATTGATGCGTTTCATGTAATTGATATCGAGAAAGATAACAGAAAGAGGCGTGTCATATCGTTTGGATCTGAAAAATTCCCGCTTGAGAATTTTTTCCATGATGTCATGGTTCAGAAGACCGGTCAGGGGATCATGATAGGTGAACAGTTTCAGCCTTTCATGGGCTGTGACATTCGAAAGGCACAGAGATACTTTAAGGGAAAGCTGTTCGAGCAACGAGGTGTCAATCCCCGGCTGGAAACGGGAAGGCGATGAATCCGCCTGATTCAGGCTTCCGATGATCTGTCCGTCAAGGGTAATGGGAGCAACGGCAATTGATTTGATAAAAAATTTTTTGTTTTTCGGCAGCAGTTTAAAGTACGGCTTCAGGTTCGTATTGATCAGTACGGGGTTTCTGAAATCACCGATAAGTTCCATAAAGGGCTTTCGTCCAACGATATTCATGTGCTCTTTCAGGAGTTCGGATTTGCCGAGCGATTCAATCAGGTTCTGAACCTCGCTGTCTCGAATCATGGATATCCATACGTAGGGGACGTTGAATTCTTTCCTGATTTCGGTGAGCAGCACTTCAAAAAGATCTTTGAAATTTAAAATGGAGAGAATTTTGGTTTCCACGGTTTGAAATTTTTTTGCGATTTTTTCATTTTCGTGGAGTCTTTGGATAATGGCGTCAATCTCATTCATTTTCAATGCAATCCGGTTTTATGGTACAAAAAGGATATTGCATGCATCATAAAGCAGAATATCCTCGAAGCAGGGAACATCCTTCGTGTACATTCCCGTGAAGTTAAAAGGCCTCTCAAACGAGATGGATATCTTTGAGCCGGCTCTGAATTATTCATGAAATGGATAACGGTGTCAAGCTATAAGCAGTCTGAGAATACAGATATAAAACAGCCTCCTTTTTCCGTGTCGCCGCCGATTCCCATGGGCAGGGGCGGAGTGTCTTCCGTATTTGCAGCCTTTCGCATGGAAAAGGGCAGACAGGGCTTAACGGGCGTGAATCATCCGCTTTTGAAAAGACATCCCCTGAAAAGCGATACGCTTTCAGGGGATCAGACTGTTAGAGGGTTGGTTACCGAACAACCGACAGGCCGGTAAGATAATGACCCTTGAACCGTCCCTGGTCGATTTTATCAAAATATTTAATTTGTGTGTTCAAATTTTTGACCGGCTGGGATTCGTCAAAACTATAATATTTCATTTCATAAACTTCCCCGACACCGATCCGGCCGACAATTTCGGAATCTTCCCGGACAAGAACAAACATGGATGTTAAGGTGTTTCCCCACACCTTGAACTGATAGATACGGTTCAGTTCGTCAATAAAAAACTCGACACTTTTCGGTTTCTCAAGTTCGGTACTTTGGTTTTCTAAACGGTTGATCGCGGATTTTGCTACCATGGCATCCCCCATGCTTTTTTTGCGTATGAGACAAAAAAAGCCTCCATGGAAGAAGCGGGATTCTTCAGGAGGCTTTCCGGTTGCAGTTTCAGAAAATCGTTTTTCATAAACCCTTTCGGCGCTGAACTGGGTATGAAATGATTGTATCTACACAAAAGGCTTGCATTCGGGTTTGTTGCACGGACTTCATTTTTCGCTTCCGTCCTATAAAACGAAATATGTGGTATGTCAAGAAAAAAATAACACAATATATGGTATTGCTGTGGCAAAATCAGGCTGGCTTTTTGGTTTGGTTGAGGCGATCGGACGTTATCGCATTTATGAAACCGGTTCTATTTTTTCCCAGATAACCGTACCCACAACCTCGATACCGCCCAGGCTTTTTATTTTCATGGGCGTGGTTTTTAAAACCATCTGGTTATCCTTCATTTCATAATGGCGTATCTGATCTTCTCCGATCCAGTCCGGGTTGGAGGAACCGTGGACCCGTGTCGTAAAGGTTTGTTTTTTTTCATCGATACGATATTCCCCAAAGTACGCGATAAAACTCATGAACGCGGTTTGAATCTCTTCAGGCGTCGGCGGGTCTGAAGAGAACGGTTTACGGTCACCCCGGCTTAATTGAGCAGACATGTAACCGCTTTTATCAATGATGGCAATGCCGATGGGTGCGTCTCCCAAGGGGGATAATTCATCTCCTCCGGTGGTTTGTAGTTCAAAAGAGACGAGCTTCCAGGTTCCGATAAGTTGATGGCTCATAGGTTCATGCCCCCTGTTGGATTTTTAAAGCGGCTTTGCGGTTTTACGGAAAACCGGCATCGCGAGCGATCTGAATGTTTCCTGCCATGATGGAATCGATCTGAAATTCATATAAAATTACCGTGCCGGTTTCAATGTTTTTTTCGGGTTTCAACCGATATTCCACTGGGGGTGAAGGCGGACAACTGGATGGACCGCGCGATCTCTGTTATTTCTGGAACAGCAGATACCTGATTAACGCTTTCACCGGCGAAAGAAAGCTTGCAGAGAGTTCATTCGTATATTTTGTGTGTTATCACCGATAAGCCGTCGTGCCGGTTAAAAATTTTCGGAAACGCTACCGGCCCGTTGTGATGCGTGTCCAATGTCCATCCGTGTTGATGGATACAGCGCCGTGCAGGCCGGTTTGATAAATCCGGGCTCCCAGAGATTCATACCGGTTCACCACCTCCGGGTTTGGCAGGTTGAATCTGTTTTTCCATCCCGCGGAGATGACAATCGTTTCAGGACACACTTCCCTCAGGAATTCCCCGGTATTTGAAGTTCGGCTGCCATGATGAGGCGCAAGCAGTATGCTGCTGTTTAACTCCTTCCCGTGTTCTGCCGCCAGTTCCCTCTCCCCGTCCGCCAGGATGTCACCCGGGAAAAGAAAGGATACGGATCGGAAGACTGCCCTGACCACTAGAGAATGGTTGTTGATGTCGCCGGTTGGATCGTTTTTCGATCGAAAATCTTTTTTCGGATACAGGATATGAAAATCAACTCCATTGATCGTCTGTCTGCGCGGAATTTCCGAAAATAAAGGATGGTCAACTCCCTTTTCCCGGATGATCCGGATAAATTCAGCATACGATTGGGTATGGTATGGTTCATGGTTGGACCATAGGTTTTTTACGTTAAAGTGCTTTGCAATGTAGATCAGGCCGTTCATGTGATCGCTGTTCGGGTGGGAGAGGACAAGCGTTTCGACGGTCCTGATTTTTTTCCCCCACAGAAACGGGGCAACGATGAGTTTGCCGACGTCAAATGCGGCATTGCTGGAAAACCCTCCGCCATCGATCAGCATGCAATACCCTTTCGGGAGTTCCAGAAGCGCGGCGTTGCCCTGGCCCACATCGAGCAGGGTCACCCTCAACTCGTTGTGGAGAAATCGATGATGGAACCAGTAGCCTGCATCAAGCGACAGCAGAATACACGCAGCCAGGGGGATTATTTTTGCTGTTCCGGCAACCGGGCTTACGGCCTTTTCCATCCGGGAGCCTCTGGATTTGCCGAGATTCAGAATCCCCCATAACAGCAGGTAAAAGCAGATGATTTCAAAAACGCTTGGCGTTATGGTCTTTACCGCGGCATACGGCATGTCTGAAGCAGCTTGCATCATTTCAACTGCCGCGGAAAGCAGGTAACCGGATGTTTTTATGCAAATGATCGAAACAAAATGATTCAGCGGCCATAAGAAAATAGACAGCAGGCCGACCGGAACCACCATGAAGCCGATCAGGGGAACGGCGACCAGGTTTGCCGGTAACCCGATCAAGGAGATCTGGTTAAAGGCGGCCATGACAACCGGCATGGTTCCGGCTGTGGCGAAAAAAGAGACAGCGATAAACAGCAGGATTTTTTGAACAACGCGTGGAATACGCGTTTCCGGATGCTGGATGAACGGCCTGATTTTTGATAATCCCAGCACGATGGACAGCACTGCCGAAAAGGATAGCTGAAAGGAGATCGAAAACAGGGCAGGGGGAAAAACAAGGAGGATAAAAAAAGCCGCGATGGCAATGGTGTTGACCATGTCCTGTTCCCGTTCAACGGGGAAGGTCATCAGAAAGAGGGAGACCATGATCACGGCACGCTGCGTGGAGGGCGACATTCCGGAAAGAAGCCCGTAAAAAAGAATCGGGAATATGGATAAAAGCGCCGCCCCTTTTTTTACGCGGGCATGCCAGAGAAGGTGTTCGAACCTTGAGAGGATCCACGAAAAAATGAAAAAGGAAATCGATGCGATGATACCGACATGCAGTCCGGAAATCGCCAGAAGATGCCCGGTTCCGGTTCGGTTGAACGTTTCCCTCAGGTCGTCGGGTATGCCGGATCGGTCTCCCAGGACAAGCGCTTTGAAGATCTGCCTGTGCCGGCCGGGAATTGAATCATCAATGACACCTGAAATTTTTTTCCGGAACCGGTGGAGCGAAAACGGTTTTTTGCTGAAATCTTTTTTGGCAAGAACCCTGATCTTTTCTCCCTGGGTATAGGTGGTTGCATGAATCCCCTTGAACGCCATAAACCGTTCATAGTCAAATCCGCCGGGGTTCCCAAAATTCCGAATGGAACGAATACCGGCCGCAAAACAAATTCTGTCTCCCGGCGAGATATCCGGAAATTTCCCGGAAACGGTTACCCCCAGTTTCCCGGTTACAGCCTCTGCATGATCTCCCCGGATAAACGCTTCGGATTGAAGATGGAATTTCAGCCGGTAGTTTTTATAAACAGGCTCGGATTCAATGACCCCCTGGATGGCTCTTTTCCGGCCGTCTGCATAGTGAACAATATGGTTTTCCGGAAAGCGGGGGGATGTCCATGGCTGAATGGAAAGGTATCCAAGGCAGAGGAAGAGGAGGAGCGGCGAAAAAAGCGCGCTCTTTTTTCGAACCAGTTGAAAGATCGTAACAAAGAAGAAAAAAAATGCCGGAAGAAAAAGCAGAAGACCGTGGCCCGGAAGTTTTTCACCGGCCAGGATCCCCGCGATAAAAGAGAGCGAAAGCGGGATTACCGGGCGGGCCCAGACAGTTGTCGACGCGGTTTCATCCGGCTGCCGGTCTGGAATGGATCGGGTGCTTTGATTCATAGGTTTGATGATAGTTACCCAGCGGGTTTAAAGGGTTACCACAGCGCGCAGCGCATCCGTGGTATGAAATTTCTTCTTGATGTTTAATTGGTTATGATTTAATGGATAAGGGCTTCGCGCCAATATCGATGGCTTCTTAAAAAGTCGGAAGTTTAATGGCAACGAAAAAAGTTCAAGCTCAACACAGAAATTGGGCTTTTTGCAAAGCCATCCGCTTTTGAGGATTTGACATACCACAACCAGACAGGTTGACGCAAAATAAATTTGCGATTTCGCGATAAAATGCAGATAAAAAAGCCGTTGCTTTGCGTTTCGCGAGAGTATGTATGGAAATTCCAACAATTGCCGGATGTTTTTTCGCAATGAATGAAAAGAGATATGGAGACAGGAAAAAAGTGCCTGAAAACCCCCTCAAGCTTAAACCGTCAGGGAAAATTGACCATAGGCAATCGCACATGGACGGTGGAGAGCGTTGCCTGTTTTTTGTCATGCTTTTTACCGCCCCGGGCTTTGCGACTGCTGGAACTTGTAAACCGGAGACGCGACAATGCCTGTGAGGGTATCATTAAAAGCGTCTATCCGGATTCCGGCAGTTGTGTTGTCACTTGTGCTGGCGATTTCGGCCCAGGCCTTTGGCGTGGAAGGTTCACCCGAAAGAAGCATTGAAGATGCGAACGCTGAGATTGTGCTCCTGATCGTCTATGTTCTGCTGGCACTGGTCGTTTCATTTCTCTGTTCCGTGGCGGAAGCGGTACTGTTAAGCATTACGCCTTCCTATATTGAAGGGCTGAAGGAAAAGCAGCCCGGGCGTGCGGCGCTTTTGAAACGGCTGAAGCAGGATAATGTGGATCGATCGCTTGCGGCCATTTTGACATTGAACACGGTTGCGCATACGGTTGGAGCGATCGGTGCCGGAGCCCAAGCGACAGTCATATTTGGAAGCGCCTGGTTCGGCCTGTTTTCTGCGGTCATGACGCTTATGATCCTTTTTCTTTCCGAAATCGTTCCGAAAACCATGGGAGCCGTCTACTGGTCAACACTCGCATGGCCGGCAGCGCTTTTTGTTAAAGCCCTTATTGTGACGCTTTATCCGATCGTATGGATGTCGGAAAGACTGACGCAATTTATTTCACATGGAAAGGTGACGCACATTTTCAGCCGGGACGAGTTCATCGCTATGACATCGGTCGGTGTAGAGACCGGAGAAATTCGCAGCGCGGAATCAAAGATTATCCGGAATCTGTTCCGGTTCGAGTCGCTGAAAGTCGCCGACATCATGACGCCTCGCACGGTAATGTCAGCACTTTCCGAGGAGATGAAGATATCTGATTCATTGAAATACGTGACCCAGACCCCATTCTCACGCCTGCCGATTTACAGGGCGAATATTGACGACATCACCGGCCTTGTTCTTAAAGATGATGTTCTGATTTTTGCCGCCCAGAAACGGGGTGATGAAAAACTCAAGGCCGTGAAACGCAACATACTTGCCGTTCCGGATTCGGTATCGCTGGCTGTTTTATTAGCACGCTTTCTCAAGGACCGCCAGCATATTGCCATCGTCGTCAATGAGTATGGCGGAACGATTGGGCTGGTGACACTCGAAGATTTGATTGAAACGCTCATGGGCATGGAAATTATGGATGAAACAGACGATGTCGAGGACATGCGCGTGTTGGCGCGGAAGAAATGGGTGGAACGTGCCCGGGTTATGGGCCTTGAGACGGATACCCTGGACCGAAAGTAGATCGGACCACCTTAAATGACCGGTTATAAAGACTTTGGATAGAGAATACAGCTCTTTTTTTCTTTTAAAGTGATGGTTTTGGGTGTAAAAAGAAATGGTTGAGGATTGTTTGATGATATTTCATCGAAAAGGACTATGATTTGGCAAACGATACAACTGCAGTCACTTCAATCGCAATCAATGAGGTGCAGCTTCTTTTAGCGGAAAAGCGCACCTCTCTGGCTGTGATGAGAACCGGTATAGCGGTGCTGGCGTTGCCGTTGTCGGTTATCAGCGTGTTGATAGCCACGTCAAAATATTATGATGCTCTTCGCGTCGTACATCTTCTCATTCCCCTTGGAGTACTCAATCTCGCGTTAATTGTTTTGGGCGTTTATCTGATCATTCGTTCGATCATTCGGATGCGGCGTTATGAGCGGTTTATTCATGAAATCAAGCAGAAGCATAGTGTCATCAGGGAATTTATTGATTGAATCGATAACCGTATCCTGACACAAACGGATGTTGCCGATATGAAAAACCCATGCCGCTGAGTTGCGGTGTTCGTCTCACAGGTTCCAGCAGGCGTCGAGGAAGCAGCCATTGACGCAGGAAGAATCTGACAAACCTGGCCCGCGACGCGTATGCTTCGCGGCTGGTGACAGGAACGGCCGGCGCTCCATTCAGGTTGATGATAAAAAGATGAGGAGAAATCATGCCCCGACAACCCAGTAACCTTTCAACAGATCTCCGCGGCATAGGGAATCTGACAATCGACGCCATCACCGGCATTACCGATATCGTAGAGTCGTTGCATCATACGATAGCCGGTTTTTCCAGGATGTTTGGCAAAACAGATCCACAGCGGACAACGGGTATCACGGGAATGGTATACCGGAATATCCGCACGGCTACCGAACTGGTGGGCGATGGAATCGACACCCTGCTCGACCGGCTCAGCCTGATGCTCGGAGACAAAGATTCATCCCCCGGCCGTGAAGCGGTTCTTGCCGCATTGAATGGTGTCCTCGGCGATCATCTGGTTGCACGGAACAATCCGCTTGCCATTCCCATGCAGTTTCGCCGAGATGGAAAGCCGTTGAACCAGCAGGCCCTTTCCAAAGCGATTCAGCAATCCAGCTTCAGACTTGCAATCATGGTGCACGGATCATGCATGAATGATCTGCAATGGAAACGGCAGGGGCATGATCATGGTGCGGCTTTAGCATGCGATCTGGGATTCATGCCGGTTTATGTCCATTACAATACCGGGCTTCATATTTCTGAAAACGGCAGAAAATTTTCCGATCTTCTTGAAACAATGATCGATCAATCACCTCAACCCATATCGCTTTTCATCATCGCTCACAGCATGGGAGGGCTTGTTTCCCGGAGCGCCTGTCATTACGGGAAACAAGCCGGCCATACCTGGCTGAATCATCTTCAAAAGCTTGTATTTTTAAGCACGCCGCATCACGGGGCGCTGCTGGAGAAAGGCGGCAACTGGATTAATCTCATCCTGGGAATAAGTCCGTATAGCGCTCCCTTCTCCCGTCTGGGAAAAATTCGGAGCTGCGGCATTACGGATATGCGTTACGGCAATGTGGTGGACGATGACTGGAAAGGACGCGACAGATTCGAATTTTCAGGGGATACGCGGACTCCCGTGCCCCTGCCGGAAGGCGTGGCGTGTTATTCAATCGCCGCAAGCACCGGGAAAGAACCAAACAAGCTCGGTGATGATCTGATCGGAGATGGCCTTGTGACAGTAAGCAGCGCTTTGGGGCGGCATAAGAATCCTGAATTAAACCTCTTGTTTCCAAAGAACCATCAACGGGTTTTTCGTAATATGAGCCATATGGATCTTCTCAATCATCCGGAGGTATATGCAGCCCTTAAAAAGTGGCTCACAGTGTAACGGGCATAACCGGCAAAAGGGATGAGTACAATTCCCTTGGTTGAGGTCGCAGAAACAATGGTTGCTTCATGCATAATTTGCCTAAGTATTTTATACGAAACTTTCCAGCATTGACTTTTTCGATAAATTATGATTTATATTTTAAGAGGTTATACACGCCAAAAATTGCCTAACACTCCTACATAGCAAGTCTTTATTAAAATCACTTCTAAACGATTAGCTTGAGGTAAAAATATGACATAATAACTATCTGTTATTATATTTAATGTTGCCAAATGGATGCTGGACAAAGTTACTTTAACACTTTTTTATACGCTTAAATGTTAAAATCGAACATCCAGGCTGGTCTCGATAGATTTCGTTCCAGCCGGCACAGGCTATCTAAATTTTATAAAAGGGAGGAACATCAAATGAAAAGAAAATTGCTATTCGTGTTTTTTCTGATTTTATTTTTCGGACATATTTCCAATGCATTTGCAGGCACCGTAACGGCAACAGTAACAGCCGATAATTACTATGTGCTGGGCTACGGTAACGAAGATGGCAGCATCTTGAATATGGTTGGAAGCTCTCTTACAGACGACTGGAATTCTCCTGAAACTTATATATTTGATGTTGATGAAAATGATTATATCTACGTCGCCGCCTGGAGTGACGGCGCTGTTGGGCAGGGATTTTTAGGACAGTTCGTTACGGAATCAGGTGTTATTATAACGCACCCTGCAATGTGGGAAGCATATTCAACCGGAAAACCCTTTTCCTTTTCCACGGAAAGTATCTCAGCCGACATCGCTTCAGCTAACTGGGGTCCTATAAATTACAGTGTGGGGCAGGGAGACGGTGTTTGGTATGTTCTCCAAGATATTAGTATTGATGCGCGGTGGATATGGCCGGTTCCTCTATCTCCCGGTAGCACGGCGGGCGAATATCATCTATTTAGAACAAAAGCAAAATATTATCCAAATCCTATCACAGCAGATGCAGGAGAAGATATATTTATATACTACGACGAACAGGGATCAACAACCCTGCTTGGAACGGTCATATACGAAGGTGAAAACCCACTGCAATATCGCTGGACTTTAGGCACGTATATTTTACTCGACTGGACGCCTGTCGGGGAGAACAATGAATGCTTTATAACCGGAAGTAATGAGGCAATACCGCCGGGAACCTATGAGTTGATTTTAGAGGTGACTGATGGACAATACACATCATCAGACTCGATGATATTGACCATTGATGCAACGCCGCCTGTTGAACTGGTCGCGAATGCAGGAGAAAATATATCCGTATACAGTGAAGAGGTAACCGGGATCATATATGGAACCGCGACATATACCGGCGAAGAACCACTCCAGTATCGATGGTTGTGGGAAACAACTGTATTACTTGACTGGACACCTGCAGGGGTGAACAATGAATGCATCCTTGTCACGGACAATACAGTAATTCCGGCCGGGACTTATATACTCACTTTGGAAGTGAGAGATGGACAATTGACATCAAGTGACACAATGATATTGACGATTTTAAATTCAGCGCCTCATGCTGCTGTATTAGAGGGGCCCGGAACCTATCAGGTTGGATCAGATGTATTTTTAATATCAGAAGCATCCGATTTCGATGGAGATCTCCTGTCCTTTGTCTGGAAAGAAGGTGCTACCGTGATTTCCACAGGGAGCATTCTATCTATTGCAGGCGGCACTCCGGTTCTGCTTCCGGGTTGCACGGTTTCCAGTCTTGATATCGGAACACATTATCTCGCCCTTGAAGTATCCGATGGCATCAATGATACGGTCAGCATAGATATCACAGTAGAGGTTGTTGATACTGAGGTTCCAACCCTTGCACCGGCTTTATCGACAGGCATATTGTGGCCTCCGAACCATCAGATGGTGGACATCACTATACAGGCCAATGCTTCTGATAACAGTGGGTTGCCGGTAACTTTATCTGCTTCCGTCATAAGCAGCGAGCCTTTAGAAGGTCTGGGAGATGGAGATATGTTCCCAGATTGGAACGATCTGGAAATAGATCAAGATACAGGAATTATTAGCCTCCAACTCAGATCCGAACGTTCCGGAACAGGTGATGGAAGAGAATACACTATTATAATAACTGCTACGGATATCTCTGGTAATTCCAGTTCAGTAGAGAAAATAATAATAGTACCACACGATAAAAGTAAGAAATAATATTTTCTATAATTACAATTTTACAAGGCAGGGTGAAATTCCCTGCCTTTATTTTTTTGTAAATTTATTTTTGTTGGCAGAGATTGATTCTGTCCCTCTGATGGTTTGAGATATCCATATCAAATATGTTCTAAAAAGCTTTCTCGAAAATTGGTGATTGATCTTTATTGGCAACAACATGTCACTCCGCGATTTGCTATTTATATTTACTTGTTGAGTTTGCCATCACCTTAAACATTGCTACCGAATACGCTTTATATCCGCTCCCAGTTTTCGGAACTTTTTTTCAATGGCTTCGTAGCCGCGGTCAAGGTGATAGATCCGGTTGATCTCGGTGGTTCCCTGCGCAATCAGTCCCGCAAGAACAAGCGAAGCGCTTGCCCGGAGGTCGGTAGCCATAACCGGAGCGCCGGAAAGGGCCGGGACGCCTTTGATCATGGCGGCGTTTCCGGAAACGGTTATATCGGCACCGAGGCGTCTCAGTTCGCTGACATGGATAAACCGGTTTTCAAATATGGTTTCCGATATGATGCTGAGGCCTCCGGCAACCGACAGGAGCACCATGAACTGGGCCTGCATGTCTGTTGGAAATCCCGGATAGGGGAGGGTTTTGATATCAACGGACTTGATCTCTTTGGAACCCTTGACGCGAATGGTTTTATCTTTTACGGAAATATCCGCACCGGTCTGACGAAGCTTGTGAATAATACCGCTTACATGATCCGGTTCGCAGTCGATGATTTCGATATCACCCTGTGTCAGGGCTCCCGCGACCATGAAGGTTCCGGTTTCAATGCGATCCGGTATGATGGAGATGGAAACCGGCTGAAGACTGTCGACCCCTTCTATCGTTAGGATGGATGTGTCGGCGCCTTCTATTTTCGCGCCCATCTGATTCAACACGTCCACCAGGGCGCCAACCTCGGGCTCTCTGGCGGCATTCCGTAGAACGGTTTTTCCTTTCGCGAGTACGGCAGCCATGAGCAGGTTTTCCGTTCCGGTTACCGAGGGGACGTCAAAATAAATCTCGTTTCCTTTCAGGCTGTCCGCCGAAGCTTCTACATAACCGTGGCTTAATTCGATATCCGCACCCAGAAGAGACAATCCTTTTAGATGAAAGTTTATCGGCCGGGCGCCAATGGCGCAGCCGCCCGGAAGGGAGACACGCGCTTTCTTCAGCCGGGCCACCAGAGGACAGAGAACCAGGATGGAGGCTCGCATTTTGCGTACCAGATCATAAGGCGCCTCGAAATTGTTGAGGCCTTTGGCATTGATCCTTATGGTATGCCCCTTTGTTTTGACATCTGCGCCGAGGTGGGTCAGGAGCTGTTTGATGCTTTCGATATCACGCAGAACCGGTACATTCTTATATGTACACCAGCCTTCGGTCAGAAGGGATGAAATCAGTATGGGAAGGGCCGCGTTTTTTGCTCCGCCGATACGGACGGAGCCTGTTAACCGTTTGCCCCCTTTAACAACAATTTGATCCATTACATCACCTCAACAAAAAAGCGTCTACCCGCATCAGAAGGCAGGTAGACGCATTCAAATCAACCGGACAGCTCGTGAAAATCAGTGGTGATGCCCGCCATCATCTCCCTTGAGGGTATCGATCGCAGCCTTGATGATGCAATAGGTCATGCCGATTCCCAGAATGGAAAGCGCGTACCACAGGCCGCCCATGAATACGACATGCCCCATATCCCATATCCATTCAAAACTAGTCGGAATCATGTAATCCTCCTTAAACCGATTTAAGATTCAATCGGGTTGAGTTCTTTTTCCTGCGGAAATATCGGCAGATACCGGTACGAAATCATAACCAGAATGATACCATAGGCAACCGGAAGTATTGTTGTCGCGATTTCCTGCCAGCTCGGGAAATAAAGCGCCCACTCTTCAAAGCTCAATACCGGTACGGCCATAACCTGAAGCACCATGACCCATCGGTTGATGCATACCCCGATGCAGGCGAGAATAACGGCTGTCCAGAGAAGCGATGAACTGCTTCGGCCTTTTCTGGTAAGAAGAATCAATGCCGGAAAAATTCCGCCGACCACAATTTCCGCCACCAGAATCCATAACCCGTAAAGCATATTGTCATCGTAAAAATCCATCAGTATGAATCCGGTTCCCGGAAGGGTATATTTGATCCAGTACCAGGTATCCACGATCTTGGCGATGGTATAGGTAAAAATCATCCAGCCTGAGATTTTGGCAAGCAGGTCGATCACATTATCTTTGACCAGTTTTTTCCCGCTCACCTTCTCCATCAGTTTTGTAAGGAAAATGGTAAAACAGGGTCCATAGGCCGCGGCCGACCAGGTAAACAGGAAAAAGGTCCAGGGCCAGACAAGCAGTCCTTCACGATAGGCAAACGGTCTTCCAAAAAGGACACCCGCGACACCGCCCAGTGATCCCTGGTGGAAACAGGAGAGAAATGCGCCTGTCGCGGCAAACACCGCCATGACTTCATGCATGTTATGGCCGAGGTTGTGAAAAAAAGGAATTTTATCGATCTGCCTGTTTTCCAGTATGAGGGGTATGTATTCAATTGTCAGCACGCCGAAGTAGCAGGAGAGGCAGAAAGCAACTTCCGTGAGCATGGAATGAACATTCGCGTGCCAGAAAATATGCCATCCCCGCAAGGGCTGGCCAATATCAATCGCCAGAATCAGCAGGGCGGAGCTGTAGCATATAAATCCGATCAGCACTGCAAAATTGATGATGTTTTTCAGCTCATCCTTCCCGACGATATATTTTAAAAAGCCGGTGAAAAAGGCGCCGCCGCCCAGTGCGATAACCGCCAGATCCGCCCATATCCACAAGGCAAATCCGTAAGAGTCATTCATGTTCGTCTGGTTAAGGCCTTTGAGCCAGATGAGCAGCATGGCAAAAACACCCCATAAAAGGACCGCGCCCACGACAGCGAGCCCTATGAGAAACCGTGGAAACGGACATCTTTTGACTCCTTCGGGTATTAATGCAGAATCCATAAATTTTGTGCTCCTTACTTGATGCTTGTTTTTACATTATCGCCATCGTTTTTTTAAAAATCAGTGATGGCTTTTAATTTTTTCGATTTCTTCGCCGGGGCGGTAATTGTCACCGGCACGCCTTACCCATTCACGGCTGGAAAGGTAATAAATCTTCGGATTGGTGCCCAGTCTTTCCAGAAGACGAAAAGCACGCGGACTCTTTTTCAGACGGTAGACCTCATGTTTTTTATTGAGCAGATCTCCGAAGGTAATTGCATTGGAAGGGCATGCCTGGGTGCATGCGGTCTGGTATTCATGTTCTTCCAGCTCACGCCGTTCTTCAGCATATGCCTTATCCGCAGCAAGTTGATATCGATGGAAACAGAATGTGCATTTCTCGACAACTCCGCGCATTCTGGGAGAAACATTCGGGCTGAGACTTTTTTCCATTCCTTCAGGCCAGACCGGATCCCACCAGTTAAAATAGCGGGCATGATAGGGGCATGCCGCCATGCAGTAACGGCAGCCGAAACAGCGGGTCGGAATCTGGCTGACGATGCCGGTTTCCATGTCATAATCTGTCGCAACGGCGGGGCAAACCGTCACACATGGGGAATGGCCATTGTGTCCTTCGCAGTGCATACAGGGCCTGGGAAGGTAGCAGATCTCCTCATTGGGATACGGGCTTCCGTTTGTCAGCTTGTACACCCTCATCCAGGTGATGCTTTTCAGTTTATCGGTTTCATCCGCCCTGAATGGCACATTGTTTTCCGCCATGCATGCCACCATGCAGGATCCACACCCGGTGCATTGATCCAGGTCGATAACCATTCCGAATTTTTTAACTTTTCTGTGTTCTTGTGTCATCAGGACCTCATACTGTTATTTACACTTTGGTCAGGCTTGCCCGTATTCCCCAGGCAACATCGAGCCCGGATGCGGGGTCTTCCACCGGACCGATGAGTTCATTAAAGTTAACGCCCTTATCAGCCAGATATCGATCATATGCTGTATGGCCGAGTCCCCTTGAGAAAGAGATAATTCCTTCACCGATACCCTGACTCAGATAGAGTTTTACTTTTTTGACACCGATGGGGGTTTTCAGGAGGGCATATCGGTTTTCTGTTAATCCGTATTTTTTCGCGGTGTTCGGATTTACCTGGACCAGCGTATCATTTTCTTTCAGAACCGTTTCCGAAACGGTTTTCATGAGAAACGGAGGTGATCCGACAGCTCCGGCGGAAAGCCTCATGGAATCATTTGGAATCAGTATAAGGGGCAGGGTTTTTTCATCCCCTTCCGGGTCTACCGGAAAGGTTTTTCCTGGAACCTGGAATGCAAACCAGGCTGTTTTTTCCGGCGGATTGGAAGGTGAAATTTCCACATAACCATTATTTTGAAGGGGATTCCAGTATTTCCCCAGTACCGTTTTTAAACAGTCGGAGTAATTTTCCCAGGGGAAGGCTTCTGATATGCTGCCTTTCATTGCTTTTGCAAGGGACAGTATCACATCTCCCGTATTTTTCGTATTCAGTTGAGGCGCCACCACCGGTATTGTCAGACCGACCATGGATTTGGAAAGACCCGCCGTAACCGGAACGTCTTCATATCGCTCAAGATAGGAATGGTTGGGGAGTATCAGGTCCGAGAGGGCTGCTGTTTCATCCATATAGGTTGAAAAGCTGACTTTAAACGGAACCTGCTTCAGCGCCTTTATGACGGTTTTGGTGTCGGGAAGCGTGTAGCACGGATTCGCGTTTGTGATAAAAATCGCGTTTACCGGTTCTTTGTTTCCAGATAAAATGGCTCCGGGAAGTCGATGGAGAAGACTTTCCGCATCCGGATACTTCTTGCTTCCGGCATCGTCGATTCGTTTTTGATTCAAGCCCCTTGCTGCTGTCTCATCCAATGTGAATTCCGGCCATGAGATGTAATCCGGTTCCGGAACGGCAAAGGCCCCTCCTTGTCTGCCGATGTTGCCGACAAGTGCATTCAGTGCCTGAATTGCCGCTATCTCGCCTGTTCCTTCGGATGTTCGGCCTTCTCCTCTTCCGCAAACAGCAAGCGGCTTTCCGGCACGGGCAAATTCCAGGCCGATTGTATTGATTGTCTTCAGATCGATTCCGGTAATTCCGGCAACCCTCGCAGGATGATAGGTCTCAAGAACACCCTCTCTCCATTCGGAAAATCCATCGGTACGATTATTGATGAAGTCCTGGTTATAAAGAGATTCGCGCAGGATCACATAGGCGATTCCCAAAGCGAGGACTGCTTCTGTTCCCGGTTTTATCGGCAGCCATTTGTCTGATTTCGCGGCGGTGTTCGAAAGACGGGGTTCAACCTGAACCAGTTTGACATGTCTGCTCTTCCAATTGCTGTTTGCCCGAAACATTCTTACAGGAGAGCCCCACCCTTCAATGATTCCGGAGCCGAAGCTTAAAATGTAATCGGCGTTTTCAAAATCAAATCCAGGAAGCGCCTTTTGTCCGTGTGTCTTTTTGGACAGCTGGGCATATGAATCTTCAAAAGAGGATGGATACAGAAAATTGGGAGAGCCGTAAACGTCCAGAAACCGTTTGAAAAGATTCGGAACGGTTCCCCGCGGGGAGCCGGCAATACAGGCCACGGTATGGGATTTTCCCTGTAATCTCAAATCGATAAGCTTTTCCGCAACAGCAGAGATCGCTTCATCCCAGGATATTTTCTGAAAGGTTCCATTGACTTTCATCATGGGGCCTTTTAACCGGGTCGGGCTGTAAAGAAGCTGCGCACCGGAAAGACCCAGGGCACAGATTCCGCCATCATTGACCGGATGACCCTTTCTTCCTTCTATCTTGATGACACGATTATCTATTTTTCGGATGGTAATACCGCAGCCACCAGGGCACAACGTGCAGGTTGAGTCTTCATGGGTCGCTTCTCCGTCCGGCGGAACAGGCGTCCAGGGCCAGTTTTGCGACCATATGGAAGAGTCATCCATTGATTTCCATGGCAATGGCGAAAGGACCGTACCTGCGGCAGCCCCGATTCCAAGTGACAAAAAATATCTTCTGTCTATTTTCATAGATTCTTCCCCACTAAACGGTAAAAAGGAACGAACATTTCTGTTTCATATCTCCCCGGCGTTTATCCGGAACGGCTTTACGGAAGCCGCATTTGCGTTTTTTCCGGTAACCGGCCGGATTATTTGTGGCAGACAAAACATCCATCTTTCTGGGTTGAAACGCTTGACTTCCTTCCCGTTTCTTTTAAATGGCACTCTGCGCAGTCATTCATTTTCATTCGGTCCCATGTATTTTTTTTCAAACCCACCATGTTTTCTATATTCCGGCCCCAGATGTCCCGGCTGTAACCGGTAATTCGGTTATATTCATAGGTTTTTAGACTTGTCGACTCGCCGATCGGTCCGTGGCAGGTGACACAATCCATTTTTGCCAGCCGGACATGAGCGGAATGGGAAAAGAAAACGCAGTCCGGCTGTCTCGAGTAAATCAGCCAGGGGACTTCTTTTCCTTTGGATACATACTCTTCAACAAAGACGGCTTCATTCCTGCTGTCTCCCTGGACTTCTTCATGGCAGTCTATACACTGATCCAGCTTGGGAACTCCTGAATAGGTGCCGTCTTCTCTGAAAAAATGACAGCTTTCACATCCGTTATCCACAAGTTCCGTATGCATTGCATGGTTAAAGTCGATAGGCTGTTCTTTTTTTGAATATAAAAGATTTGGAAAGACAATCCATCCCACAATAAGACTCGCCGCAAACCCGATGATGAAAAATAGAACCGTCATTCCCGCGATTCCGTTTCCATGGTTTTCAGATTCCGGGTGGGAAGATTCATCTTCGGCCGGTTTAACGGCTTCAACCTCTTTTACGTTTTCATCTTCTGTACTCATGAATACTCCCATGGTTGTCGTCTGGTTGATGATATTCAAGCAGCGCCCGGTGGGTCCCGCAGCGCGTCGTTTCGCTAATCACCTGTTTACCGGGCGGATCTAGATTCGCCCGGTTTTAAACTAAAAATTTTTATATTTGTCATGGTCAATTGTCAAGGAAAAATAAGTGTTATTTCAGGATAGGCTGGCGTGAAAAACCGGATGAAAGAATGTGCGGGTCCAGGTGGAGGTGCAATGAATGAAATTTTTTTCAGGTGTTTTTTGATTGTTCCTGGATGTTCATCATCGCATGACTCATTTTAAAGATCTGATGTAATCGTTTGCCGATTGAGAGGGAAACCGGTTTTCCAGATCAAACAGATACCAGCTTGTATGCTGCGGATAGGTCTGTAAATATTCCACTGCGGATATGATCCGGAGGGTCAGGCCTTCAAACAGCTCTCTTCGTTTATCCGCGCTCATTTTTTCAGCGGCGAACATGCTGTTGAAGTATTCTTGCGCAGGCAACATTTTCGGGCTGTTGGTATAATCAAAATCCATGATCTTATCCTTGAACGCGGCAAACACATGATATCGAAACTGTCCGGGAGGATCACTGCGGTTGAATACGATTCTGGTCCTGTGCATCGTAATGGTGGGCCGTTGTACACCATAGTCGGTTGCATTTTGAGATTTTATCGGCATCAGTTTGTCATGTTCTTTATTAAAAATAAAGATGACGTTTAAATCGGTCAGATCCATTTTTTCCGATTCCGCCTTTTTCAGAAGACGGTATATGTTTTCGTGACATTTCAAGCTGTCATAAGATCTGCTGAAAAAAAGCCTTCGGAAAATATTCAAATATTGTTTTTCCAGGTTTTTTTTCGTTTTAATCGAACCCTCTTCAGGCAGATCCTCATGCGATCCTTTTTCGGCACGGGAAATTCCGGCCGTAAACGACAGAAAAATGAGAATGATAAAAAGATACCGAATTAAAAGACAGGTTCCATAGCTGTCGTATGTATGTTTCATAGAGATTTGGCCATCCTGAATCCGATGTAAAAATTAACATAGGCGGGAAGATGTTTTGTGCGATTGGCACTGCGGCATCTTCTTGCATAGCTGCTCAATCCCCCTCCCCGGCAAACCTTTGACAAACCGGATGGGGCGCCTTTTGGATCGATTACAGGTCCTGACCCATACTCTCCATACCAGTCGTGGCACCATTCGTAGACGTTTCCATGCATATCGTAAAGCCCGAAGCGGTTTGGCGGAAAACTTCCCACGGGAAGGGGCGTATTCCGGTTGATGCCGCGCGGTGATCCGGGTATCGGATGGCTGCCATTGTAATTTGCCTGATCCGTGGATAAATATTTTCCGAAATAAAAGGGGGTTTGGGTTCCGGCCCTGCAGGCATATTCCCATTCAGCTTCCGTGGGCAGCCTGTATTGATCCGTGCGCTCCATTTTATTGAGTTTTTTGATAAACCGTTGAACGTCATACCAGGAAACAAACTCCACCGGGCAGTCTTCGCCGCATCGATAAAAACGTGACGGGTTGTCACCCATGACGGTTTTCCACTGTTTCTGAGTGACTTCCGTTTTTTGGAGATAAAATCCCTTTGTCAGGGTTACCAGACGCTGCTTTTCGTTTTCAGCTCTCAGGTATTCATCCGGAGGGCTTCCCATCATGAAGGTTCCTGGTGGAATAAAAGCAAATTCCATGTCGAGGCTGTTGGTAAACCCCTTTTGTTTGTCTTCGGCAACAGATCGGGCCGGGATCATAAGAAGGGCGATCATGAGGGCTGAAAAAAGGATTCTTTTCATAATAATTCGCTGAAGCGTTTCCGGATCAGTCTTTCGGTTTTGGTTTAATGATAAGGATAGAAGCCTTTCGGTTGTCCAGAAATTTTTCCGCAAGGCTTTTCAGCTCCTGTTCGGTTATGGACGTATAATCCTGCATGATGGTCCTGCACCAGTCAAGCTGCTGCGGATATTGTTTCAGCTCGACCAGGACACTGCTCAGCCAGTATCGGTTCGTTCTTTGTAAATCCTTGAGACTCGTAATAACAGGATCAAGGGCACGTTTCATTTCATCGGCAGGAATACCGTCCGCGATCAGATCGGATGAGATTTTTTGAATTTCCCGTATGACAGTTTCATTTTCAGCAGGATCAACCAGGGCGATTGCCTGGAAAAGACCATACCCCTTGTAGGTTCTGCTTGAACGGTTGAATGCATATGTGGTGTAGGAGGCACCCAGCTTTTCCCTGATATTTTCACGAAGCCTTTCTGAAAAAACCTCTCCCAGAACGACAAGCCGTCTTGTCTGAGAGATGTTCCAGAAATCATCGGTCGGGTATGCCACATCGATCATGGCTTTATTGATTACCGTCGGGACGATTATTTCATGCGTTTGGGCATTCGGGAATCTGGGCAGCCCGGATGCCCGGATGCCGGTCTCCGGGTTTTTTCTCAAAGGAAGGCTTCCCATATAGGTTGCGGCAAGATCGATGACTTCTTCCGGTTCAAAATCACCAACGATCGAAATCTCTATCGGGCTGTTTTGCATCGGCGTCCTGATCCAGGATCGGATATCATCCAGGCTGATTTTTTGGAGAAGATCCATTGCGGGAAGTCCAAAACGGTGATCGCCGCCGGCCAGAAAACGTTTTCCGGAAAGTTCCATTCCCCCTTCAATGGTATGAGCGAGTGTTTCATGCTCCTGCATCAGACGTTTCATGGTGAGCTGGTATGCATCCTCCCGGAATCTCATATCTTTGAGATAGGCAACCAGAAGCTGAAACATGAGCCGGATTTCACCGGACACACTTTTCCCGGACAGCTCAAAACGATTGTCTTCAATTTTGAATTGGATCTGGGTGTTTTTCCCTGCAAGCGCTCTTTCAAGATCATCCTGTTTTAAATCTCCCAGTCCACTTGAGTTGACGATGGATTCTCCGAGAACAGCAAGTCCGGCTTTTTCTTTTGGTTCACCTGACCGGCCGTTACCGAATGCAAGCGTTACCAGAACCTCATTTTGCTTGAAATCGGTCTTTTTCAGGTTGAGTCTCAGATTGTTTTCAAAATCGATGCAAATGATTCCAAGATCATCGATCTCTTTTCGGGACAGGATCTCTCCTTTCTGCTCCGGATCGGGAAGATAGGGGAAAATAACTGCTTTTCCATCCTCAGGTTTTGCGACTTCAACCATACGGCTTGTATTAAAAACATGAGATATCCTTTTTTCCGGTTCCGGTTCAATTTTTGTGTTCCCGGTGACTGTGATCAATCTTGTCTCCGGCTCCCAGGTTTTTTTGAACGCTTCATGTATTTGCTTTGCGGTAAAGGATTGTATGACAGGCGCAAATATCTTTTGTTCCTGGCGAGGGGATTGAAATACCCGGTCATTGTTGAGATTGTGAATGATCTGGCGTGAGAGCATCTGGCTTTTGCGGGTGGATGCTCCTTTCACCGCTTTGTCCATTGCAGCCAGATATTCTTTTTTTACCCGTTCCAGCTCTATTTCGGCAAATTCATATAGAAGCGCGGTGCGAATCGTTTTTTCAATTTGTGTAAGTGTTTTTTCCCAGTTTTCCGGGTTGCATGTTGCGGAAATATTCACGTAATCGATCTGGCGAAGAAAAATTTCGGAGCTTGCGAAGGCTTCAGTAAATGGCGTATTCGGCTTTCGAAGCATTTTGTCCAGACGGTTCTGCAGGATATGAGCGCCGATCATTCGCATCAGAAGGCGCTTTTGAAGATGAAAAGAATCGGGCTCGGCCAGGATTTTTTTAACAAGGCCGATGCTCACGGTGGTGCTGCCGGCTTCTTTTTCATAATGATAGAATGGTTTTATCCCTTCATGATGAATTTCACCAAATTGCGGCTCCGGAAGGGAAGGAGCCCTTGGCTGTATGGGAGAAAACAGTTCTTTAACCATTTTTTCCACGGTTACCGTTTGAAAGTCACCTGCGATGACGATGATCATGTTTTCCGGTCTATACCAGGTATCATAGAAAATTTTCAACTTGTCACTGTTCGCGTCGTTGATTGTTTCTTCGAGCCCTATGGGGAATCGTCTGGAGATTCTGGCATCCGGAAATTTAAATTTCATCACCGCCTGGTATGTTCGATAAGAAGCGGAGTCCCGTGTACGTTTTTCGGCCAGAACAATCTTTTTTTCCTTCTCTGTTTCAGAAGGAAGCAGCAGCGCTCCTTCGGCATAATCCTGAAGAACCAGAAATCCTTTTTCAAGGCTTTCCTTTTTGCTGTCGGGAAGCAAAACATCGTAAACCGTTTCGTAAAATCCGGTATGGGCATTTGCATCCGCTCCGAAATGCATGCCGATACTTTGAAAAAATTTAACAAGCTCTCCGGGTTTAAAGTGTTTTGAACCGTTAAAAAGCATATGCTCCAGAAAATGAGCATAACCCTGCTCCTGGTCATTTTCATTCATGGAACCTGCCTGGACAACGAGGTGCATGCTCACCCTGTCTCTTGGCTCCTGGTTTTCCATCAGTACGTATCTCAGGCCATTTTCCAGCCGTCCGTAAACAATTGCAGGGTCCGGGGCAAGGTCACTCTTCTCATGAGGCCATACGATTAAAGGGATCTGATCGTTTTCCGCTGCGATTGCACGGGGAAACGGGCTGAGAAAACAAACAGCGAAGTTTTTGCTTTCAAAGCCGGCAGACAGGAAAAAGAGTGAAGAGAGCAGAAAAAAAAGGACGGTTTTTTTTATCATCATACAGTATAATTCCTTGGGCAGAAAAATTCGCGGAGAAACCTGGAACGGGCCTTAAAACCGATTTTTCAATCTGTTTCGGTTTTGAACACGATTTAAATTTGCTCCGTTACAATGTCTGGTTTCATGTTTTATGCATAAACGTGTACCGATCGAACAGCTTATTTTATTAGCATCTATTATACAGGCTATCAACAGAAAGATACACAATCGAATTTCAATCCGGTCTCTGGTTGCAGCCCTGTCTGAACATCTGTTGTAAATCGGATGGGCTCAGCAAAACCTTCCGGAATTGTTTGAAAAAGAAAAACAGCGGAAATAATGGAAACGGGTTTTGACAGTTTGATCCGCAACTGGTAAACTCATACTTTAATTTACATTTTTAATTCTTTTCCAGCAGACCCATTCTGCATCATAAAAAACAACAAGGAGCCGGTGATGCGCATCCCGTTATTATCCCATATGTTAAAATCTCCTTTTGATGAGGGGATGATTGAGCATACTGAAAAAGTCAAAGAGTGTACCTGGGCTTTTCAACAGGCAGTAGAGTGTTTTATTTCCGACAAATGCGGTTCTTTCGAGAAACACCGGCAGGAAGTAATCAAGTTGAGGGGTGAGGCGGATGCCATTAAACGGAGAATCCGCGGGCATTTTCCCAAACTGGGAGTCATGCCTATAAACAAATATCAACTCTTGATGTATCTGAAGGAGGAAGATAAAATTCTCAATGCGGTCGAGAGGTCTCTGGAGTGGCTTTCCGGGAAAGCAGATCCTGGAATCCCGGAACACCTTAAAAAAGATATTTTCCTTCTGGTAGATTCAATAATCGAACCCATTGAAGAACTGAGCGGCATGGTGACCGAGGCCGGAAAACATTTCAGGAATTATTCTGAAAAGAAGCGGAGTAAGATAAAGAGCAGTTCAAGCAGTCTAAGACAGAAGAAATCCGAGGCAGACAGAATTGCAAGCATATTTACAGGTAAGATATTTACACTTGATTCAGACCCGGTGACCATAATCTATATGGTCAAGCTTGTTGAAATAATCGGATCCATAGGGGATCATGCGGAGAATGCCGGCGATATGATGCAGGCGATGCTCGCGTAATCAGCCGTTGTTATGCAAAAACGCCCACCACAAGTAAACACCAAGGAGTAGCCACAAACCGATTGCTCGAATGTATCCTGTCCAGTCAAAAGGTCTTTTTGCAAGTCCGTATTTGTCTGCACCCTCTACTTTCTGGTTACATGAATAACATTCCGTAGCATCCAGCGGGAGCCTGGTAAAACATTCCGGGCATCTTTTATATTTCGGAGCGTCCTTCTTTTTTTTTGGTTTTTCCATGTCACCCAAGCCTCAGATTACAGGTAACCCTCTTCAATTGTTATTTTACTTGAAGCTTTCATTTGTGAAATCCAGGACTCAAAGGCTTTAAATCGTTTCTGGTCATTAAGTCTATTAATTATTTCTGTTTTTTCTTTTTCAAACCCTTCAGCATCCGGTTTTTTTCTTTCTTTGAATTCGATCACGTAATACCTGGTTTTCCCTTTGATGATTTTTTCAGGCCATTTCTGTTCCTTTGAGAGCAGAAAAGCGGCATTGTTTACATTCTGTTCCATCCCGATTTCGGGAATGGTGTCATTGCGCTTGAAAAAACCGGTGGAGGTGACCGTAAGATTTTTTTTGGAGCCTTCTTCAGCCAGACTGCTGTCCGCTTCTTTTAAGGATTTCAAAAAAACTTCCGCGTCTTCCGATGCTCTTTGATCGCTGAGCGCTGCAATGAGATCTTTTTCCACTTGATCCGCTACATCTTTGTATTCAGATATTTTCTCAGGAATTCGATCCACTACCTGCAAAATGTAATAGCCATCCGCGAGATCGAGGATATCGCTTATCTCTGTTTCAGTCAGATTGAATGCGGAAGAAATAAATTTTACTCGATCCCGTATATCCGCTTTCGGCCCGATTTTACGGCTAAAAAAATCGGTCTCAAGGAGTTTTATTCCCCGTGATTTTGCTTCACTGACCAGATCATCCCCGTCAATAGAGGAATCGAAAAGTGCCTCAGCCTCATCATAGGCCAGGTTTTTTGCCTCTTCATCTTTTAGCTTTTTGCTGATTTCCGATTCCGATTCCTCAAGGCTTGCAGTACGGGCTGGATTTACGTTTTCGACCTTGATGATATGCCATCCGAATCTTGTCCGGACCGGTTCGCTGATTTCTCCCGGTTCCATGGAAAAAGCTTTTTCCGCAAAAGGCTCAACCATGGTTTCTTTTGTAAATGTACCCAGGTAACCGCCGTTGTCTCCGGCAGGGTCTTCAGAATATTTTTTGGCAAGCTCTGCGAAGTCGGTTTTTTCATCCCTGGCCATTTTCAGGATGTCAACGACTTTTTTTCTTGTATCTTCAACCACTTCCGTTGGAGCTTCCGCGTCGGCCTTGACCAATATATGCCGGGCCTCTACCGTTTTGGGGCTTGTGAAAGCCTCTGGATTTGCCTCATAGTAATTCTTGATTTCATCTTTTGGAATTTCAACATTCCGGATGTAATCATCCGGAGAGAACCGGGCATATCGGACTTTTACTTTTGGATCTGTTTTATAATTTTTCTTATTCGCTTCAAAATATTTTATTTTTTCTTCATCGCCAGGATGAATGTCCGTGTATTTTTTTGGATCAAACCCGACAACATCGATATTGATCATCGTATTTTCCCAGTCAAACCATTCTCTGGCTTCCGTTTCGGTTGTCATAATGCTGCCGGTTATCAATTGTCTCATTTTTTCCGTCAGCATCTGTTTGCGCTGCTCTTCTTCAAACTGTTCCGGAGATGTTCCGACACGGCGAAGAAGTTTTTCATAAGTCGGTACGCTGAAGGAACCGCTTCTTTTAAATACGGATATATTCCGGATTGCATCGGTCAATTCATCGTCGGAAACCAGCAGGTTCAGTTTTTCAGCCTCCTGCAGGATCAATGCTCTGGCAATGAGCCGATCCATGGTCTGTTTTTTTAAATTCATCATCTTCAGCAATTCAGGGCTCAGATTGTTTCCAAACTGCTGGCGAACCTGCTCCAGGAGGTTGTTATAGGTTTCGCGGTACTCATCTATTGATATCGGTTGTTCGTTGACAACCGCAATTTTTGAGGGTTTTTGAGATTGATACGATCCCAATCCCATGAAAACAAAAGCAATTACGATTGCAAGGAGAAGTATTTTTATGATCCATGATGAAGCATTCTGACGCATTGCCCGAAGCATATTTATTCCTTTTTATATCTTAAGGTTAATTGTCTGTTTTGTGTTAAATTATCCGTTATAACAAGCAGATATTGTGTTATTAAGGCGTCTATCTTCATATTTTTAATTGGGGGTTTTGTCAACAATAACCTTGACAGCTCCGTAAAAAGTTCAATTGAAGATATTCAATGATTTGTGAACAGTAGGCATTACCGTCAACCAAAATAGGTGTTGACAGTACTATGATTTTTTTGATACTCAAGCCTCTCTGTGGGGCTGTAGCTCAGTTGGGAGAGCGCATGACTGGCAGTCATGAGGTCAGGGGTTCGATCCCCCTCAGCTCCACCAGCAATGTCATCAGGCCGGTTTAAAAGCGTCCGCACCCTGGCTGCGCTTCCTGCGTCGGCAGACACCCCCATTTGCTTCTCTTTAATTCAAGTCCGTAGCACACTTGACAAACGCCTTTTTAACACGGTAATAGGTTGAAATTCACCAGGGCATTTTTTGTCGGTTATCATGGCATCATCATTTCATTCTGATACGTGAAACAAGGAACATGCCGCCAAAATATAACAACAGATCCGGGTTTACCTTGATAGAGCTGATGATCGTGATAGCCATCATCGGCATTCTGGCTGCCATCGCCGTTCCGAATTTTATTGCTTATCGCAACAGGGCATATTGCAGCAGTGCAGAAGCAGATGCAAAAAATATCGCTGCCGTTATTGCAGACTATTTCTCCGAATTTGCCCGCACCACCCTTCCGACTGCAGCCGGCTTTACCGAGTATCGGCCCGATATGGATGTCGCCAACTATGTTTTGGCAGACAGCAACATCGGCAATGTATCCGGTAATACCAGGGAGGTGAGGATTATCATTACCGATCTCAGCAGGCTTTGTCCAAAAGGGCACGCCTTTCATCTGTCCATGCCCGCGTCCAGCAAGGATGGCTGGCAATAGGAATCACCTGATTTCTAAGATACCTCTCGGCTTTGAAAATGATGCAGGCGAGCCGGCATCTCTATCGGGCGTCTTCTAATTGGGTTGCGCGATGTTTTTAATGGTATCAACCAGTGTTTTGATCAAGGTGGGCTTTGGAAGGATCGCATCGAAATCGCTATTTTCAAGGAGCCACGGGGTTCCCGAGATACCGACTACAGGGATGTTTCGTCTTGTTGAATTTCGGATATGCCGTGCCACTCCGTTTCCATCCAGACCGGGCATTTGAAAGTCCGTTATAACCATATCAAAATTATTTTTTCCGGCATACTGACTTGATATTTCAATATATTTTTGAGCTTGTCGGGATAAAAACGCTATATATTGAATTTTCAGATTGACACATAACAATATGTTGTGATAGTCAGTTTCACACCGATCAAGAGTTCTCTCTTTGAGTTTTTCCGTTCCAGAAAAAGTCTTATGAACACCGTCTTAAGAATTGTGAGAAATTGCTGTTTCAGCTGCTTTTGTCCCAGATGAAGTGACAGATAATATTTTTCCAAAAGGGTTTTTCGAATGTTTGAAAAAATAAAAAAACGCAACGGCAGGGTTCTTGAGTTTGATTCATCCAAAATAACAAATGCCATTGCCAGGTCAGGTGCGGCAACCGGTGAGTTCGATGGCAGGGAGGCCAAAAAATTAACCCTTCGGGTTCTGACGCTGGCACACGAACTTCGTCTGGGAGACCTTCCCACAGTCGAGGAGATTCAGGACATCGTGGAGAGGGTGCTTCTGGATTCGCCTTACCACAAGACAGCCAAAGCGTATATCATCTATCGCGAGCAGCATACACAGATCCGGAATATTACGACAAAAGCCAGTGTCGACCTGGTGGAAAACTATATCCAGAAAATGGATTGGAAAATCAAAGAAAACAGCAATATGAGTTATTCCCTTCAGGGGCTTAACAACTATATCTCCTCGGACGTTACATCCGAATACTGGCTGAATCGAATTTATCCTCCTGAAATCCGGAGAGCCCACAAAAACGGTGATATCCATATCCATGATTTGAGCCTGCTTTCGGTTTACTGTGTTGGCTGGGATCTTCAGGATTTGCTTAAACAGGGATTCAGAGGTGTTGCCGGTAAGGTGGAGAGCGCGCCGCCAAAGCATTTGAGGTCCGCCCTTGGCCAGATTGTAAATTTTTTCTATACGCTTCAGGGTGAAGCAGCAGGGGCTCAGGCGATTTCAAATTTTGATACCCTTCTTGCCCCGTTTGTTCGATATGACAACCTTAGCTTCAAAGAGATAAAGCAGGCACTTCAGGAGTTCATCTTTAACATCAATATTCCCACACGCGTAGGGTTTCAAACGCCTTTCACCAATCTTACCATGGATCTTCAGGTCCCTTCTACGTTAAAGGATCATCCGATCATAATCGGCGGAAAGGAATGCCCGGAGACATATGCAGCGTTCCAGCCTGAAATGAATCTTATCAATCGAGCCTTTGCAGAGGTTATGATGGAGGGGGACGCACGGGGCAGAGTGTTTACCTTCCCAATCCCGACGTATAATATCACCGAGGATTTTGACTGGGACAATCCGAATTTTGACATCATCTGGAAAATGACCGGGAAATACGGAATCCCCTACTTTTCCAATTTCGTCAATTCGGACATGTCTCCCGAAGATGCCAGATCCATGTGCTGCAGACTGCGGCTTGACAACCGCGAGCTCATGAAAAGAGGAGGAGGGCTTTTTGGAGCGAATCCTCTTACCGGATCGATTGGTGTTGTCACAATCAATCTGCCGCGCATCGGTTATACGGCAAAAAGTGAAGAAGCGTTTTTTGCCCGATTGAAGGAACTGGTTGTGATCGCGAAAGAAAGCCTTGTGATCAAGCGAAAGATACTGGAAACCTTTACGGATAACAACCTTTACCCATATTCGAAATTCTATCTGAGGGAGATCAAAAACGGATCCGGCAAGTACTGGAAAAATCATTTTTCAACAATCGGCATCATCGGAATGAATGAAGCGTGTCTGAATTTTTTCGGAGAGGATATTGGAAGCGCCGCGGGTCAGAATTTTGCACTGCAGACCATGGACTTTTTACGCGCCCTGATTTCCGATATACAGGATGAAACCGGTGATATCTATAATCTGGAAGCGACACCCGCGGAAGGTACAGCCTATCGTCTCGCAATGCTCGACAAAAAATATTTTCCTGACATTATCTGTATGAATGAAGCGGGATATGAAAACCAGGAAGACCCCTTTTATACAAATTCAACCCAGCTCCCGGTAAACTATACGGATGATATTTTTGAAACCTTGATGCTTCAGGATGAACTGCAGTCAAAATATACCGGGGGAACCGTCCTTCATATTTTCCTAGGTGAGCAGGTGGTGGACACGGAAGCCACAAAATCGTTGATTCGGAAGATCGCGAATCAGTACAGGCTTCCTTATTTCACATTAACCCCGACATTCAGTATCTGCCCGTCGCACGGTTACATCAGCGGCGAGCATCAAAAATGTAAGATCTGCGATCAGGAAACGGAGATCTATTCAAGAGTTGTCGGCTATTTAAGACCGGTCAGGCAGTGGAACAATGGTAAACAAACTGAATTCCGCATGCGAAAGACCTACAACCTGGACGAAACCGGAACCGAGGCCGAAGCCGGCCGGTCAGCCGACTACTATCCTGAAATTCCTGAGAAAAAAGTGGGCGTTATGGTTTAATTCCTCCCTCTGAGCCGAATTTGAGTTTTCCAATGATTTTCGGTGGGCTTCAGAAAACATCTCTTATTGATTATCCGGGAAAGATAAGTTGCATCCTGTTCCTTTCAGGATGCAATCTGGCCTGCCCCTACTGCCACAATCCCGGTTTGGTCAGAGGAGACCAACCAGCGCCTCCTTTTTTAAATAAAAACTGGATTCTCGACTTTTTGAAGGAGCGAAACCATTTTTTGGAAGGCGTCGTCATTACAGGAGGCGAACCCACCCTTAACCGGGAAATTTTTTCTCTTTGTGAAGACATCAAGTCGCTGGGATATAAAATCAAATTAGATACAAACGGAACAAGACCGGAGATTGTCAACAATCTTGTCCTCAAAAAACTGATCGATTTTATTGCAATGGATATTAAAACCAGTCCATTTTCCTATTCGCCTGTTTTTTCAAAAACTCCGGTCTCAGAACAGATTCTTTCAAGCATACGAATTATCATGGATTCCGGTCTGCCTTATGAGTTCAGGACTACCTGTGTAAAGCCCATAATCGACGAGAATGCGATCAAGGCGATCGCGGAACAGATACAGGGCGCCGGGCGCTATGTGCTGCAGCGTTTTCGATCCAAGACCGTACTGAACCCGTCTTTTTTTAAAAATAAAGAATGCGCTTTTACAAAAAGTGAACTTGAAAAGCTGAAGACGGCAGCATCTCCCTATGTTCGTCAATGCATTGTCCGATAATGTCTAAATATTTCCCACGATAATTTTCAGCATTGATTTGTTCGACAAATAATGCTTTAAATTTCGTATAATGCAAGCCAAAAAAATTACCTGCCAAATCCTGTTTAGTATTCAGTATCAGTGGTGATCCGTGCAATTGTATATGATAAATTCACTCTTATACTCAAGAAGCAATCATCTAATGGCTTGGTTTGCAGCAGCCTTCATTTGCATTTCTCTTGTGGCACCCTGTGTTGCGCTAAGTTCTGATACCAACCCCATAATAAGCTTCAACACTTACCCTTCTGCTGCCAGCGGCAGTGATGAGGTTAATGGCAGCCATGGCCCCACCATGGTAATGAATTATAGCAAAAAGAAATTTGTAAAAAACCCTATAGCCTCTTTTATGTATTTTGTTCCGCTAATAGCTCCGACACTTGTTGATAATATATCAAGTGTTAATAACGATCAACAATTAGGCGTAATCTCGTATGGGAAAAAGGCAACTTCAAAATCCTTCAACGTGATCTGTGAAGTTGAAATATTGGGAAATGGTTTTCATATGAACACATTTTACCCAGCCGGTATGATAGCGGCACATACTGATAATTTAAAAAAAGGAGAGACGCTGACAAACATGCTTGACTATATCAAAATTGACGGTGAAGGTTTCGGTTTTTTCGAGATTAAAGGCAAGATAATTGGTTCTAAAACGACCGTTACCGAGGTGAAACTGAATTTCACTGCAGGAGGTCATCAGAGCCCCGTAACCATTGGCCTTTATGACATTGAGCCCAAAGATGGACAGTATAAATACGAAAACAGATCCAATGAGGTAGTTGCCCGGGTCAACACACTTGCTTTTAGCAAGACTGAACAAACACCAAGGATGGGAATAAAAGTAGCCTCTATTGCTAAGAAAAATGAGTCTGCTGGTTTCTTCGGAATGATCAAGGGAGTGATATCAAATTTATTTATCAATCCTCCGAAGATAACTAAATTTGGCAATACTACAATGCTTGAGTTTGGAAATGCCTTACTTCAAAAAAAAACCACATTCACTTTTCCAAAGGCTAAAAATATTAAGGAAAAAAAGATGGTCAAGTCTCCTCTTGACCCATAAAAATTGGAAGTAGGATCGCCCTTTAACGGGCGATTCCAACCAAACCAACAGAATTGTGAATAACTACAACCATACGGCTCCTTCACCTAGTGGTCGGTGACTTCTATGTTAAGATTTTTCAAAATCCTAAAAACCAACATCCCGATTTATCAGATCACTTTTCGATTTTTAAAACAGATCAATCCCTTTCTTGACACCCTGCGGTAAAATGTCTTATCTATCACATTTGCAATTTTCAAATTAAATACGAATAATAAAAATGAAACCAAAAGGAGTGTAAAATGAAAGATGTGGTTATTGTTTCAGCCTGCCGTACGGCAATCGGTACGTTCGGCGGAACCTTGAGAGACATGAATGCAGCTGTTATTGCAAGTGTTACCATGAAAGAGGCGATTAAACGAGCCGGGATCGATCCGGCCGTTATTGATGATGTTCGTTACGGATGCTGCATGGAGCCGGCAGACACGCTGAATGTCGCTAGGGTTGCCGCTCTGTTGTCGGGTATCCCGGACAAATGCACGGCTGTCACCATCAATCGTGTCTGTATTTCCGGCATGGAGGCGGTTATTTCCGGCATGGCAATGATCCAGGCCGGCATGGCGGATGTCATTCTTGCAGGCGGTGTGGAACACATGTCCGGTATCGCCTATACCATACCCGGTGCAAGATGGGGATGCCGGCTTCAGGATCAGACGATGGTGGATACCATGATTCGAGGGCTGCACTGCGGTTCCCATGTGATACCGCACCCCGAAGACGGACCTGTAAATGCGGATGAACCGCCTCTGAGTTATTTCAAAGGGAAACCGTATATTATGGGTCATACGGCTGAATTCATCGCTCAGCATCTGGATATCAGCAGAGAGGAAATGGATGAGGTCGCACTCCGAAGTCACAATGAGGCGGAGAGAGCAACCAAAGACGGCTCCTTCAAGGATGAAATTGTGTCCATCGAGGTTCCGCAGAGAAAAAAACCGCCGGTCATCTTTGACAAAGACGAGCACTTCAGGCCGGGTCTTACCATGGAGCAGCTTCAGCAGCTTCCGCCGGCCTTTGTCCCCAAGACAGGCAAGGTTACTGCTGGAAATTCAAGCGGACTGAATGACGGGTCGACCGGAATGATTATCATGTCGGCTGAGAAAGCCGATCAGCTTGGGTTGAAGCCAATTGCGAGAATCAAGGCAGTTGGCAGGGGCGGATGCCATCCATCCGTCATGGGGCTTTCTCCGGTTCCGGCTGTAATTCAGCTCATAGAACGCAGCGGATTGACGTTGGATGATTTTCAATTGATTGAGCTGAATGAAGCGTTTGCCGCCCAGTACATCGGATGTGAAAAAGAGCTTGGGCTGAACCGAGAGGTCACCAATGTCAACGGATCCGGAATCGGCCTTGGACACCCGGTAGGATCAACCGGTGCCCGGGTAATCACCACCTTAATCTACGCGATGAAAAACAGGGGAAACTCTCTCGGGCTTGCCACCCTTTGCGGCGGCGGCGGTGTTTCCATGGCATGCGCGATAGAGATGCTGTAACCGAAAGCAGTCATCGGTAGAGGTGTCCGCCTGGGCAGGCGGTCACCTCTGTTTCATTTCAAGAGTTCGCATGCGGTTTATGGCAGCCGCGAGCTCAAAAATTCTGAAGGCTGCCAAATCACCGGTCAGCCAGGGCGGGAGGATATCCAGACTTTTTTTGGCAAGGTCATTCATTACCTTTTCGAGAACTTCCCGAAGGGTGCGCTTGCCATCCATGTATCGGGTGGCATAGTGAATGGCGTATCCGATTGCCTGCGTCTGGGAAGTCTCAACGATCTGTTCAAGATCACGGCAGTCGATGACGGTTTGCCCAAATAGAATTTCTCCGATACCCCGGGCCGCGATTTTCATTCGTTTGTTTTCCAAAAACGGGTTGAAACCGACTGCCTCCGGAATCCGTTTTTTGATACTGCCGAATTTTCCTCCTCCCTCCTCCTTCCTTCCTGTAACAACCTCCTTTGCGATTTTGTGAGCAGACGTGGTCACATCCGAGGGAATGTATCCGGTCATCTGGATAACGTGGTCGGCTATCGAAAAATAATCGCCGGATCCGCCCATGACCAGTACGGTAGAAATTCCTCTTTCTGAATAAAGATGTTTTACCTTGTCAATAAAAGGCGTAATGGGTTCATGGGTCTTGCTAACCAGGAGCTGCATGCGGAAATCACGAATCATAAAATTGGTTGCGGAGGTGTCTTCATCTAACAGAAGAACCGTCGCTCCCGCTTCAACCGCTTCTGAAATTCCTGCAGCCTGGCTCGTACTTCCGCTGGCGTTTCCGGTTGAGAAGGCAACCGTATCCTTTCCGTAAGGCAGGTTGTTGATAAAGGGGGAGATGTCCGTTTTTTCAATATTGCGTCCGTCCGAAGCTCTGATTTTAACAGCGCCTTCAGCGGTCACGGCAAGTTCCCTTCCATCGCCGGGGATGTGGTTGTAAATCCCAAGCTCTATGGCATTCAACATCGTTGATTTGCCATGATAGCCTCCCCCCACGATAAGGGTGACCCCTTTGGGTATTCCCATACCCGTAATGTTACCCTGGTTCGGGAGATTCACGTCAACTTTAAAGCTATCCGGTGATTTAAATCGAATCGAATTTTTTTCAGGTAGAGGAGCGGGATCTATTCCGCTCATTCTGGGCAGGAGCGCGCCATCTGCGATAAACGTGACGAGTCCCAGGCTGTCCAGGTGATTCCTCAGATAGTCCGCGTCCTCTGCTGTTGCAAGGTGCCTGTATACATGCCGATGATCAAGACTCTTGAAAAAGAGAGAGGCCTGCACAATCCCGGGAAGTTCTTCAAAGAGCATCGCCTCGGCTTCCTTGCCGGATATCTTTCGGCCGAACGCCGGCAGTCCCATGAAAAATCGGGCCTCGATAAATTGATCATCGACAACCATGGAACTTCGGCTGAGGATTTCCTGGAAAGGCTGAAAGATGGTTATCAGCCCGGAGTTCCCGATTCCCCGTTTCCCGATGGACAGCCGAATGCAGTTCCTGAAGAAATGTCTCGTCAACAGATCACAAAGTGCGATAGATCTGCTTGTGCTTGAGGTCGTATCATCTGGAAATCCGGAAAGTTTTCTTTCAATCCGCACACGAATTCTGCTCGGCGTCGAGAAGGGATCGCCCTGGACATGATCGATGATAAGAAGATAATTGTTGAAATCATATTCCCCTTGGATTTCCTTATAGGCCTTGTACCCCTTTCCATTGATTCTCCTGAGAGTATCTCGAAGATCATGATTGAGTTTCATAGCAGGGATTCTCCTCCCGGTAGGGGTTGAATAAGTTTGATTTCGTATTTCTGAATCCGCAGGATCCGATTGTTTTATCTGTTTTTCATTTTCTGAATCTGACGGTTGTAAAAGGCGATGACTTCCCTCCGGTTAAGCATGCCGATAAGAATCCCATGATCGTCTTCTTCTACTACGGGAAGGCTGTCTATGTTTTTTTCCGTAAACTTGTGAAGCGCCGTATTCAGATCTTCAGAAGGAGTTGTTGTAATCATGTCTGAAGTCATGATGTCCTTCATGACAACCAGCGGTTCAATCTCCATTGAAAAAAGCACTCCTCGAATGTCGGTGCTCGAAAATATTCCGCTTAGTCGCCCATGCTGATCCATTACCGGGAAATAGTGCTGTTTTGTTTCGGAAAAATACTGTTTGAATTCGGGAAAGGGCATATTTTCTGGAATCAGATCGACTTTTTTGACAAGATGCATGAGATTCTTGATCTTTAAAGCCTGAAGGATGTCGACAAGGAATTCACCTTCATGCGCCGGAGAGTCGATTTTGCTTTTCACCTGTTTTTTATAAATCGTCCATTTTTGTGAAAGAAGATAACTCAGGGAACAGACCAGAAGGCTCGGCAGCAGCAAATGATAGGAATTGGTCATTTCACTTACAAAAATGATTGTTGAAATCGGTGTATTTGAAACAGCGGTAAAAAAGCCGGCCATTCCAACCACCACAAAAGCCCCGGGTTCGGTGACGACTTTCGGCATGAGTTGATTGAACAGCTTTCCAACAACGCCCCCAACGGCACCGCCGATGACGACTGATGGGCCGAAAACGCCACCGCTGCCTCCTGAGCCGATTGAAAAAGATGTGGTAAGCACCTTGCCGACAGCGAGAAAAAGTAGGAATGTGATCGTGAGCTGATTATGGAGAGCCATCTGGACAAATCCGTAACCGAATGCAAGGGTGGAAGGCAGAAAAAATCCGATAATTCCTGTTATGAGGCCGCCTATGGCCGGCTTGACGTGCGGGGGGATATTCAATGATTTAAAAAAATGTGTAATGCCGTAGAATGCTTTGATGTAAAAAATACCCATTCCAACCAGGACGAATGCGAGTACGGTATATGGCCCCAGTTCGAGGGGATTCCGGAATTTAAAATCCGGAGCTTCAAAAAGAGATCCCCATCCGAATATAAGGCAGAAAATACAGTAGGCCACAACAGAGGAAATTCCAGCGGGAATGATGACTTCGGATTCAAATTCCGGATCGCGATAGAGAACTTCTGCGGCAAAAAGAGCACCGGCAAGGGGGGCTCTGAAAATACTTCCGACCCCGGCTCCGATTCCGGCGGCAAGCATGATTCTTCGTTCCCTTTCCGAGAGTTTAAGTTTGGTGGCAAGGAATGATCCAAAGCCCGCTCCGATTTGCGCGATCGGGCCCTCTCGTCCTCCTGAGCCTCCTGTTGTAAGCGTAATGGCGGAAGCAATTGTTTTAATAATTGGAACCCGAATTCTGATGAAGCCTTTTTTGCTGTGGTAAGCCTCAATTGCGGCATCGGTTCCGTGGCCTTCGGCCTCGGGCGCAAAAGTATATACCAGCCATCCGCTTAGAATTCCGCCGATGGCTGGAAGAATAAGAAGCAGCCATCTGTTAAAGGGGGTAGCCGTTGGAGGCAGAAGATGGTGTTCTCCAGCCGGGGAAGGTGGCCTGTAGCCTGCGATACTGTCCAGGAAATAGTGTACACCAAGCTGACAGAGATAATGAAAGACAACCGAACCAAAGCCCGCGATTACGCCGATTAAAATGAAATAGAAAAACCATCTCCCGGCATAGGCGATACCTATCGGCCCTTTCCGGTTGAAAAAGGAGTGAAATTTCAATTTTATCGCATTTGGTATTGTCATCGGCAATCAATCGGTTATGCGGATTGTCCAAGAGGCGCTTGCAACCCTGGTTTTTAATAGGTTAAAGAAAAAATAACAAGTAAAAACAGCAGGATTTGTTTGCCTCCAAACGGATGCCGGAAAAGAAGAGCAAGATGAAGACCTTCTTTTTGTAAAAAACAAAACCCCGCTCAGGTATTGAGAAGGGTTTTTTAAAACCGTTGACGACCGGCTGTAACGGTGCAGCAAATCCTGTCAAGCCGAATGCAGGCGCTGCTGTTTTTTTCATCTCAGGCGGTTGCGGTATGCCGATAGCCGCAATGCTCATTGAAAACACCTGGTACGCATCCTGTTGTTACTTTCTTTTCTGTTTCTGCTGGCCCACTCGAACTTTCTGCTTCGTTTCCTTTTCATCCAAATGACTGCTTCGGTTAAAGGAGCATCCTATTTTAGATCCGCCGTCCACCCACCGCATTTGAGACGTTGGATTCGGATAAACCATGCAATTTTCATTGCTGTCTATTTTGCTGCAACCCTTGCAAGTTTCCGTAATGTTTCCCATTTTCTTTAATCCCTCATCGTTTTTTTATATGATTACTCCAACTGTTTTCTTTGTTCAACAATCCTTTTTTAAGATAATTTATGAAATAAACTGTATCACTAACCCGGCACGGAAAAATTGTCAACCATCTTTTAATAAAAAGAAGCTTGATTTTCACCGGAATTACTGGCAATTTAATACTCTGCCCCAAGCTGCCCATGATGATTGACTGGGAATCGGAACCTGTTTTTGAAGGGATATTCGGAAATAAAATGATCATTAATCAAGCCAGAGATGTTCTCAAGATTGAAGCCGAAGGCTTACTCAGCCTCATTGACCGTGTGGACAATCGCTTTGAAGAGATGGTTGAACTCATCTGCAAGTCAAAAGGGAGGGTGGTTGTAAGCGGTATCGGTAAATCAGGCCTTGTCGGTCAGAAAATTGTCGCGACCCTGAACAGTACCGGTACCTGTGCCCTGTTCCTTCATCCAGTGGAAGCCATGCATGGTGACCTCGGCGTGGTCGGGAAAAAGGATATCTTCCTCGCGCTTTCCAACAGCGGTGAGACCGAAGAGTTGAATATACTCGTCTCCGTGATACGGCAGGTTGGGTGCAAAATAATTGCCTTTACCGGAAACACGTCATCCACACTGGCGAAGTCAAGTGATATTGTCATTGATGTGGGAGTTGAGAAAGAAGCCTGTCCCCTTGGTCTTGCACCCACCGCAAGTACTACAGCCCTTCTTGCAATGGGCGATGCCCTGGCAGTTGTCTTGATTAATAAAAAGCAATTTAAATCAAGTGATTTTAAAAAAATACATCCAGGAGGCGCTCTGGGTCAGCGGCTGTCTTTAAATGTGTCTGACATTATGATGACCGGTATCAAGTTGCCTGTCGTATCTGCAGGAACCAACATGGATGAAGCCCTCAAGGTCATGAATGAGTTTGAACTCGGGGTTGCAATTGTGGTAAAAAAGGGTTCAATCCTTTCAGGAATCATTACAGACGGCGATATTCGAAGAATCGTGTACCGGAAAGAATCGATCAGAAATCTTATGGTTGAGGATATCATGACTGAAAATCCAAGAACCGTTACCCCGGAAACCCCGGTTTATGATGCACTCTATCTGATGGAGAAATATGAGATAACGGTCTTTCCGGTCACTGATTTATCCGGAAAAGTTTTCGGGATTCTTCACCTGCATGATATACTTGGCAAGGGAGCCTTTAAATTCAACGGAACACACAGTTGAGATCATAATTTGATAACCGCTGGCATGGCGCTGTTTTTCATGTTGTTGCCGCAACGGTAATCGGGGAAGAAAGACGAATGGATTTTGAATCAATTGACACCACGATACTTTCATTAGGCGAAGCCAGAATACCCTCACCGGTTTGCAAGGCAGGAGGGATCACGGAGGATTATTTTATATCCGAGAGTGATCGGGTGTTGATTAACGTCAATGCCGGCCATCTCGATGCGTGTGTAAAAGAGGGAAAGAAGGTGCCTTCTTTTGAAACCGCCGGCCCGAGAAATAAAATATATTTTGATCCAAGCAAATTGAAGTGCGCTCTCGTAACCTGCGGCGGTCTCTGTCCGGGACTTAATGATATTATCCGGGCAATTGTTCTCGAGCTTCACCACCGATACGGAGTTCGGAATATCTATGGAATACGGTATGGGCTTCAGGGGTTTATACCAAAATACGGGCATGATGTCATGGAATTAACTCCCCATTCGGTTGAAAGTATTCTCAATATGGGTGGTACGATTCTGGGATCCTCACGGGGCGCGCAAAATATTGATGAAGTTGTCGACTGCCTTGAAAGAATGAATATCGGCATTTTGTTTATGATCGGAGGAGATGGCACCCTGATGGCTGCAAAAAAAATTGCAGACACCATCCTGAAACGGAACATCAAAGTCAGTGTCGTCGGCATTCCAAAAACGATTGATAATGATATCTATCTGGTTGCCCGTTCTTTTGGTTTTGACACAGCGGTTGATGTGGCGACACAATCAATCAAAGGGGCGCATAATGAAGCGGAAAGCTATCCGAATGGAATCGGCCTGATTAAACTGATGGGGCGCTATTCCGGTTTTATCGCTACCACTGCGGCACTTGCCCAGCAGGAGGTAAATTTTGTGCTGATACCTGAAGTTGGTTTCGAGCTTGAAGGTCCTGATGGGTTTTTTGCCAAACTGGAAAGACGTTTGAAACAGAGAACCCATGCCGTCATCGTTGTAGCGGAAGGTGCCGGGCAGAAATTTTTTGAAGGCGTTGATGATGAAGTGGATGCCTCCGGGAATATCATATTGAAGGATATCGGTTTGTTCTTGAAAAACAAGATAACGGAATATTTTCAGAATCGGGGGATCGAGGTTTCTCTGAAATATATTGATCCAAGCTATATGATCAGAAGCCTTCCAGCCAATGCCAATGACAGTGTTTTCTGCGGCTTCCTGGGAAGGGATGCGGTGCATGCGGGTATGGCCGGGAAGACAAAATTGATCATCAGCAACTGGAATAATCACTTTGTTCATGTACCGATCGATATTTCTGCCGGAAAACGAAAACAGGTAAATCCAAATGGGAAGTTGTGGAGAACTGTCCTTGAATCGACCGGACAGGGGTCTCTGAAGGCAGACTGAGCAAAGGCTCCTGATCGCAGCTGAATCGGATTGTTTTGATTGTTTTTGCTATAGATGAAGGGCTTTTCGTATGGCAGCGGCATGCCTTTCGGCCGCCCCCTTGTTGGATAGCACCGCTTCTCTTGCGGCATCTCCCAGGCGTTTGGCCTTTTCCGGGTTTGCAAGGATATCCAATATTTTTTCCGTCAGTTCCCGGCCGTTCATGACCGAAATACCACCACCTGTTTTTTCCAGGATATCCCGGGCATCGAGGAAGTCATCCATGTACGGTCCATAGAAAACCGGTTTCCCCCAGACTGCCGCCTCCAGAATATTGTGTCCGCCAAGCGGGACCAGGCTCCCGCCGCAAAAAACAACGGTGGCAATACTGTATACGGTCATTAATTCTCCGATGGTATCCATAATGAGAATGTTTGACTGCTTTGAGCTTTCAGCGAGTTCCGTCCGAAGCAGAAAATCCAGACCTTTTTCATGGACGAGTTTTTTGATATAAGAAGTCCGTTCGATGTGCCTGGGAGCAATAATCAGTTTGGTTTCAGGAAACGTACGGCATATCTCCTGATATGCATCAAGAATAATTTGTTCTTCCTGGTTTCGTGTACTCCCCGCTACAAGAACTGTTTTCCAGTTTTCCCTGTCCAGAAAATTTTTAAATTTTTCTTCAAGGACGGGAACTGCCTGTTGTATCAGCAGATCATATTTTGAGTTGCCATTGATCTGAATCCGGGTTTGTAAGGCACCAAGAAGTTTTATACGCCGGGCGTCTTCCGGGCGAATCATGCTGAATGTATCCACCTGCCGCAGAATTTTTTTGAACAGCGGCTTTATTTTTATATACCGGTTGATTGAGCGGGCCGAGATTCTTCCGTTCACGATTGCGGTTTTGACTCCCATTCTGTGTGCCTCTGCCAGCCAGTTGGGCCAGATCTCGGTTTCGATACAAACCAGGATGTCGGGTGTGAAGAAACGAAGCGCCTTTCTAACCGAGATGATAAAATCAAGCGGTGCATATATTAAGCAAAGATATCTGCTTCCGCTGATCTGTTTTGCGAATGAGAGACCATGACGGGTTGTGGTTGAAAAAATAATCTCGCAATCCAGGATCGATTTGTAAAGTTCCTCGATGATGCCGACAGCGGCAGTTACTTCACCGACGGAGGCTGCATGGATCCAGATCCGGGTTGCATTTTTACGTTTGTTCGGAATGCCGGGCCTGTATTTGCCCAATCGTTGATCAATCTCTTCATAAGACCGGCCGCTTATTTTTTTATAAAGCGTATATGCCGGAAATAATAAAAAATACAGGCCGGTACTGAAGTATCGATAGAGAAAATAGAAAAGAGTCATAGATGCTCTTGTCAGGGAGATCGCCAGTATTCAAGCTCTTTGAATTTTTGTCCATATATCTGGAGCATGAAGAGTTTTTTATCGGCCTCTCCATTCAAATTAAAAGAAGTTTGGCCGGTAACGCCGGCAAATTTTTCCATGTTAAGGAGCCTGTTTTTTATTGAGGCTCTGAAATGCAGTTTTTCGTCGTGTATTGTGTGGAAAAGGATTCGGGCCGTATCAAAGGCAAGGGCTTCAATAAATTCAGGTTTTTCACCATATGTCTCTTGAAAGTTTTTAACGAACTCCATCACGACAGGATTTTTACTCTCAGAAAAGAAAATTTCCGGTAAAATCGCGCCCTGAGCGTGCTGCTGGGCTTCACGGATCAGCTTGTCCGAGTGCCATAGATTCGTTCCCAGAAGATAAACATCGGTTACATCATGATAGGTAAGCTGGGGCAGAATAAGAACGGCCTTTTCCGGGCCTTCTGGAATAAATATCGCGTCAAAATCGACAATTGCCTCCGGTTTTTCCGGTTTTTCCCGCTTCTTGAATGTTTTCTCCTCCGTTGCAAGGGGTTCAGGCATAAAACCATCGGACCGCCGGATTGTTTCATCCGGTATTTTCAGATCCACTGGGACCTCATAATACCGTCCGACAAGTTTTTTTATCGGAGTAGCAAAGTCCGCCTGGGTTGAATCGTAAGACTCAACACCGACAATTTCCCCTCCATTTGATTGAACCTTTTCCCAGAAAAGATTCATAAATTTTAAGCCATATTTTTCATTCGGATACAGTATCGCAAACTTATGCAGCCCCAGGTTTCCCATCGCAAATGAGATCATGGCCTGCATCTGCATTTCGGAAGTCAGGAAATTTCTGAACACATAGTCGCCTGTATCGGTGATTCCTTCTTTCTGGGTCATCGTGATAATCGGAATTTTTTGGTTCTGAGCCTCCATGGCAGCTGTCTCAGCTGCAATGATCGGGCCAATGATGGCCGCTACTTTTCTATCAGCCAGTTCGCTTACAGCCAAAGTTGCTTGGTCAAGCTCTCCACCTGAATCTTTAATGATGAGTTTGATATCTGATTCGGGATTTTCAGCGCTGAACCTCATGAGTGCCAGTTCAATCCCCTTGAGCGCTTTCTGACCGAAGATTTCATATCGTCCGCTCAGGGGAAGAATACAACCGATGGCTGTTCTGTCGTATTCCGCCATTTCAGAAAAGTCGCTGATCAAAAGGCGGGCTTCCTCTGCATCTTCGTGATTCGGAAACGTTTCAGTGAAATCTATCAGGTTTTGAATCGCATTTTCATAATTTTCGTTTTCTGCATATTTTAGCCCGAGAAGGTATTGAAAATGCCCCTTCAGGGAAGGATCTCTGATCAAGGAAAGAGTTGTTTCGAGTTCATCGGAAGTCATACCGGATACAGCGGTATCCAGTTTTTGAATAATTTTTTTTTGTTCGTCCCCGTCTGTTTTTTCATAAACGTTGAGATATGCTTTTCCCGATTCCAGGAATGAACCCGATGCAAGCAATGCATCTCCCATTAATGCATATTTTCTGATAAAAATCGTCTGTGAACTCGAATTATCATCGATCTGGTCCGCATGTTCGAGCAGCGTATGGTATGCTCCCTCATGATAATATGTCATCAGGATGTTTAGCTGCGCTTCCGGGATAAATTGGCTTTCCGGATAGTTTTCAAGCATCTGCCGGCAGGTATCCCGTGCGTTTTCATATTCCCCCTGTACCATGTAAATGGTACTGATTTTCAGAAGTGCGTAAGGGGTGAGCGGGCTGTCCGGATAGATGTTGAGATAGTCTTGATATATTTCTATCGCTTTCTGATATTCCTGAGCTTGAAATTCCATTTCAGCGAGTTGGAACAGTTTTTCTCCCGGCGCTCCTTCTATGGGCATCGGTATGAAAGCCGGTTTTCGCGCACAGGCGCAAATAAGAAGAAACATGAGTATCACAGAAAAAAAAGTATATCGTGTTTTTGATGTCATTAGAGTTGCTATTCCATATGGTTACAAATAATTAAACCGTTCAAAACCAGATTATCCTACACAGGTGATGGCCTTTTTGTCAAACAATTGTTGCGCGTCAGCCTTGGGGATGCACATAAAATTGCCGTCTGCCTGGAGTTGAATTCGGGTCAGAATGAAAATTGTTTCTGCTTGATCGCAATCCTATTTTATTTCTGGACTTTTTCAGATCGTTGCGTTAACACCTGTACTCCGTGCTGGTGTTTTCAACGATAAGGTATAACAGAGAAAATGAAAAAAAATCTGATCAATCTGATTGTTTTTATTCTGTCGGTATGGTTCATTTCATGCGGTTCGAAACGGGTATCCAGAAGCATCCCCTTATACAACAAACTCGAAACCGATTTATACTATATCAGTATCACTCCGCTCAGCACATATGACAGACACTGCGGTTTTCGTCTCATTGTGAAGAACAAAACCTCAAGCAACCTTGTCGTGGATTGGGACAACGCATTTTATACAGAAGACGGAGTTCGAAAGGGAGGTTTTATGCATGACGGCATGGAATTTGAGTCCCGTAATGATCCCATGGGTACGGTTACGGTTCGAGGGAGGGATATCTATATTAAAACCATATGGCCAAGCGTCCTTGCCGAGGGTACGAAAGATCAATGGACACAAATGCCGATGGAACCCGGAAGACATGGGATGGAGATAACGCTTTTCGTAAGTGGTCAGGTATACCAGGAGAAGCTGGATGTGGGGATATCTGTTGAACACAAGTAGTTGTTTTATTTGTGGAGCGTGAGTTTTTTGTCGTCAGAGTCTGTGCTGATTCGGTCTGGTTTACGCTGAAGAAGGCCTGCTGTTTTTTTTAAGCTGAAGGATGGCCTCATCCACTGCCGTTTTCACCTGTTTGTTTTTTTCTTTTTCGGAAAGTTTTTCAAGTGCTTCCATCACTTCAGGTTTGTTTATATTATATTTCACGAGAGCCTCGATCGCGTTAAGCTTTACTTCCGGATTAAAGTCTTTTAAGGTTTTGATGACGCCGGTAACGACCTCCTGGCTCACAGGACCTATCCCGCCCAGAGCCTTAACCGCTTCCTGTCTTAATTTTACATTCTCCGCTTCCAGAGACTGTATCAGGGCAGGGGCAGCATATTTTGCATCAGGTCCTATGTTTCCAAGCGCCTTTGCGGCTTCAAGGCGAATCGAGTCTTGATCGGTTATCAGCGCATTGGTCAATGCAGGCGTGGCGTTTTTAGCATAGGGGCCTATGTCTGCAAGCGTTTTGACTGCATACTGCCTGATCCTCGGATCATCATCTGTCAAGGATCGTGCAAAAGAGTCAACCGCCAGTTTTGAGGAAGGTTCTATTTTTCCCATCGCATAGGCTGCCTGTTCACAGATAAAAGGGTTGCCATCCTCTTCAAAAATTTTGACAAGCACCGGCATGGCCTCTTTTGCATCAGGGCCGATGAGCCCTAACGTTCTTGCGGCTTCAATGCGGACCACAAAGTTTTTGTCTTTTTCAGCCATCGTAATCAATTCCGGAATGGCTGCATTGGCATCTTTCCCCAGTTTTGCCAATACAATGGCGATTTCCGCGCGTATCTGCGGGTCGTTCTCCGTAGAAACGGTGTTTATCAGGGTAGGGACCGCTCTGCCTGCATCCGGCCCGATTTTGCCCAGTGCTTGAATCGCCGCAATGCGTGCAGACCAGTAAAGCGCGAGGTGGTGGTCTTGATTTTTAATGACGGTGACCAATGCCGGAACCGCGGCTTTTGCTTTTGGCCCCATTTCTCCCAGCTCTTCGGCCGCAGCCTTGACTTTTGACCATCCTTTATCTTCCAGGGCATTGATGAGTATCAGAACCGGTATTTCCGGGTCGGTTTCCGTACCGATTTTTTCCATCGCAACCGCTGCTTCTCTTCTGACGTCGTAATGGCTGTCCTGTATCGTCAATTTCAAGGCCGGAATTGCCTCTTCTGCTTCCGGTCCCAGATTGCCAAGGGCTTCGGCCGCTTTCATGCGTACAAACCAGTCTTTGTCCTCCAGCGCGTTCAGTAATACGGGAATGGATTCAAGCTCAGCCAGTTCTTTTGTTGATTTGAATCCATATCTCTTCTGCCACGGGCTGCAGCTTGTGATCAATGCAGCCGAAAGCACGATGCAGATGAACCATAAAGCAGCATGACTTCCATTGGTTTTATGGGCATTGTCATCTTGATGTGCGGGCATGTAAGAAACCTCCATGGAGAGCATGTACGGCATAATGTTATGCGTTACGATCAATTAAAGCGGAATTTTTGTATAGATGATCAGATGTCTGCTGATATAACCGGCACTGTCTTCAACCTGAAATCGAAACATCCTGTCGTAACCAAGAAGCTGATCCATTGTATAGAAAAAACGTATTTTCAGGTAATGCCGGTTATACTGCGCTTCTTCCGTGACATCATAGTCTTCATTTTCTATCTCTTCGCTGCCCTCAGGCTGAGTCGGAACCGAAAATCGTTGAGGTACGTAATAAGGCGTACCGGAATACAACTCTTCTCCATAGTAAGGTATCTCTCCCTTTTCCGGGTCCGGACATTCAAGCCCTTTGTCACAGTATACCGGTTCTTCCTGATAGAGCAGATCCATTGGTGTGTACTGGCTTACGATAACTTCGGCGATCACATCGCGGGAAGTCCTGAAAACGATCTCGAATCCGATTTTTTGACCCTCTCTGAGCATGATGACAGGGTTACCGTTAATCACCTGGGATTTAATCTCATCTCCGTTTTCATCGATCAGCGCTGCGTCAATGATTTCGGGTGTTATTCCTGTCGCGAAATTTCCGGAATAATCGTCCCCTTCGGTTCCACATCCCGCAAGAAAAAATTGCAGGAAAATCGCGAAAAACAATACGTAGTTCAAGCGGATGCCCGCTGTTTTTTGTCGGTCGCACAACATTTGGTCCACCCCGTCTGTCGATACCTATCTGTATGGCCCGGCGTATCAAGTCGGTTGCGATACGACTTTTGATAAGCCAGATAGCGATCGAATATCAATTGATCAGCAGGAAAATAAACAACTGCCTATAAACATTGTTCATATCTGATAATTGCGTTTTTGTCAATTCCAAAGTTACCTGCGTAGATTTGAAATCCCTCAACAAATGATTTTTCTTTTTAAGCAGAGGTCAACCGGTTGTCCATCGTGGAGAACAGGGTTCGATGAACTGGAAATGGATCGGATCGTGAATCGGAACCGCATGTCGGGGGAACCTGTCGAAACGGCTTCTCCGGGTTTTCCGGGGCCGACGCAGAAAGAGTAAAAGGTTTATATAGGATAACTATTTTAAATTAAAGCTTAAAAATAAAAAAAAGCATCAGATCTGCCCGGGGTTGCTGGGCCGGCAATAACTGGTTTTTCTCCATATTTCTTCCATGGTTTTTTGGTATTGCATTTTGAATATTTTTTATATATGGATATTTATATATGGATAAACAGTTTTTATCATTACTGAACAGTGTTTACTCGAAAGACACACTGTCGATAGATGAACCCGAGTTTTCGTTTCGTCAGCGCCGGTTAGCAATATTACAAAAAACACTTAATCGCACCAAAATGGAAAAGGAGGCAGCACCATGAGATTTTTCGGAATGTTAGTGGCGATCATGATGGTAGTGGCAATGGCAGGATGCTCCTGGGATTTTAACAATCCCAAGGCAGATGAATGGGATGTTCAGATTATCGGGGACTCGGTTTTTGATTTATCCGGTGATATTCAGAAAATTTTAAAAAATTTATCCGGAAAAATGTATAAGGATCGTTCAGTGAGCGGCGCGAAAATTGCCGCCATCGACAACCAGCTTCAAACAGCCCTTGGAAGATCAACCTTGAACACCGTTATTGCCGACGGCGGGGCCAATGACATCCTGCAGGGCAGTGCGGATTGCGATTCAGACCCGTTGACCCAGGGATGCCTTGATACATTGGACTATGTCGCGGACACCATGTGGTACATGATTTCCGATATGTACTATGGTCCTCCGGACGACTGCGTATGGCTCGGCTACTATCACGTGAAAGGCAGCGAAGTCGAGAAAAATGAAGCCATTGACTACTGCTACGACGTCCTGTACCCTGACCTTTTTATTTATCCCTACGGGACCCAGACATCAGGCGCCAACGGACTGGGCAGCACGTATTACGGGAGCTATTATTATGGGTTCGGCTGGTTTGTCATCGATCCACGCAACGAAATTCTCGACTCAGACCTCAAGTCTGACGACATTCATCCTACCTATTCCGGATCGGAAAAGCTGGCCAACATGATCTGGTATGTGATGGTCGGAGAGAATACGTATCGTTAGAAGATCTATAACCCGAGAAGCTCTAACCCGGAAAAACCTGCAGGGCTTACCGGTTGCTGACGACTGGGGTAGACTTCGAATTTCAATAACGATGCTATAAAAAAAACCAGCATCTTCCGAGCGGTTTGTGTGGCCGGAGGATGCTGGTTTTGTTTTGAACTGTGTCGGGCAAAATTGAAATGAAAAAGAGAAACTAACCACCGCTGTTTTTGTTGTCCCCGTTACCGCAGATGCCTGTTTTGTGATTAATTTTCATGAGATTTCTGAGTCTTCCGGGCAGTATTATAAATTTGGTGTGTTATTCGGTGATTCGTCCCTCGATGCGAATTCGAAATTCAGGCCTGGCGCTGTGATCGGTCTGGACGAACAGAACATCCCGGTATGTACCAGGCTCCTTTTTTAAATTCTTCACGGTTATTTCATAGGCTTTCCGGCCCTGTTTTTCGATTTTCTTCCAGCTGTATGAAATATCAATGCCTTTTCTGACTTTAATGTCGGTGATATTAAACGGATAATCCTTTCCTGGGATGACCGTGGATGTCTCCACAATGTTGTTTTTGTAAGAGCCCTTCATCCATATCCGGTAGGGATCAATGTCAGCGAACTTTCTAACGGGCAGTTTGACATCGATGGTGATTTCAGGATTGTTCTTATCGTTTGTTGTTGCGCGGACCGTTCCTTCAATCGTTTCGCCCCCGTGGGATTCGGTCAGGATCAACGTCGATATCCTTCCTGAAAGTCCGGGTTGAATTTTTTTACTGGACGATTCCACGATACACCCGCAGCAGCCTTCTGCTTTCTTGATTTCAAGTACATCGCTGGTGTTGTTTTTGATGATGAACGCATGTTTGAGAATATCGCCCTGCAGAACAGGCTCAAATTCGTAGGTGCTGTGGGGTTGATCTATATACGATTTGGAATGAACCGGTTCGATCCGTTTCCCGAGATAGAAAGGGAATTCTTTTTTTTCGTTTTTGACAAGCCTCTCTTCCTTATCACAGGAAAGAAGTACTACCATCGTACAAGCCAGAGCAGCAGACAGGACAAACAAGATTATTTTTTTTGCTTTCAATATCGCGATCGCGCTTTTCATGTAATTTCGTCTCTTTATTTTATATTTTTAATTTGAATTTTATTATCAGCTTTTAAAGGTTCATGCAACTCCTTTTTGCCAGGTCAACAGCTCCTGATGCCGGTGTAAACTTGATAAAAATCATATAGGCTCATCCCCTGGGAAAGCCCCGTAGGGCAAGAATGGAGGATGAACCTATGCATGATTGGGAAAGTCTATCGCATGTCAGATGGCATTGCCAATATCATATTTTCTGGACTCCGAAATACAGATACCAGATTATCACTTTAATTCAGTATATGGCTGAGATCAATATTGGAGTGAGGCCTATTATGAAAAAATTCATATTGCGGCATCCCTTTCCGTGATTACGGTCAGCTTTCGAAACCAGCGGGTTCGGAACAAGATCAAAGGACTTTGTCGATTATGTAAAGATTATCTGATTAAAGAACTGAAGAAATAAAAGATCAATCAGGCCTGCCTGCCAGCGCTCCTCTGGCCGGCAATAACCGGTTTTTCTCGATATTTTTTCCATGTTTTTTTGGTATTGCATTTTGAATATTTTTTATATATGGATGAACAAATTAACATTTGAATACCGCTTGCTGATGTGGGGTTGCAATTCCCCGTAAGAATTGTAACAAAAAGTCGGGGTATTTCTCATTGCGGTTCGGGAGATACTCCGGCTTTGGCTTGTGAGAAATGCCGGCCCCAAAAAGCTGACAACTGCTCATCCCTGATACTTGATTCTCATGAGGACAGCCGCCATAACGAGGAAAAAAGCATGAAAAAAAAAACAATCATATTTGCGGGTATTGCAGCCGTCCTGATCGGGATTGCCTGTATACTCCTTCTGACCGAACCACCATCACCCTCTGTCGAGTCCCGGCTGGAAAAGACCACGCAGGCTGAAAGCTTGCTTCCGCAGCAGGCCGGATCCGGAACAGGCCAAACCGCTTCCGAACCGGTACCGGAAGAGACAGCCATCGCAAA
>JAWOIJ010000060.1:0-54767 GCA_046484745.1 Desulfobacterales bacterium
TCGTATTCAATCACATGAGGGAGATTCCTCAGATAGGTTGCCGTGTGATCTGAAATCACGTTTCCACTGCGCTCCGGACAGCTGCTTAGAATAAGGTGATCGTTATTTCCCTTTATTGCGGAAACTCCATTTTTCTCAAGAATCTTTACGCATTCATCAGCGGTTTCAGGATGGGATGAGTCGCATATGTCGCCGAGATGAAACACAGGCCGGCATCCCATTTCCGACAAAAATGCGATTCCGTCCGAAATGGACTCAACCCGTCCATGGCTGTCGGCAATTATCCCCACAAGCTGTCGCTGCAGAATTGTTTTTTTTTGAATACCCGTACAACCTCTTTGTATTAAATGGATCATCTCTAAAACGGGGAATCGGACCCGAAACCTTTGAGATGGATGCTAAATTACACCGTTTTCAGCAAAGGTTTTAATTTGTTCATCTGTATATCCAAATTCTTTGAGAACACTTTTTGTACTTTGACCAAAGCTGTCCGGCACCGTTCGAATGGAACCCGGCGTATGGCTCAGCTTGATCGGAATACCGATTGTCGTTGTCTGATTGCCATTGCCGTCATCGACCTCGACAAACATTTCACGCGCTTGCATCTGGGGATCCTGAATCGCCTCGGAAACGCTTTTCACGGGTGCCCAGCATATGTCCTGTTCCCCCAGCAGATCCTCCCATTCTGAAAGTGTTCTCGTTTTGAATGCATTTCGTATAAAATCGAGAATCTCCTGACGCCTTTTTTCATCGTATTGAAGCGGAATATACTCGGGTACCTCCAGCATCTCACAAAGAACCTTCCAGAATCGATTTTCAACCGCTCCAATGGAAAGGTATTTTCCGTCAGCGGTTTCATAGGTATTGTAACAGGCATATCGATGAGAAAGAAAACCATCCGCCCTTTCAGGAAATTGGCCTGTAAGCTGCTGAAAAAAGAGTGCTATCGGTAAAAAACTTGCCATTGCGTCGGTCATTGAGATGTCGATATATTGTCCTTTGCCGGTTCTTTCGCGGGATTGCAGCGCCAGAAGAATTCCAATGGCTGCACTCATGCCTCCGCCGGCAATGTCTGCAATCTGGACACCCGGAATTGAGGGAGGACGGTTTTTTTCACCAATCAGGTTGAGTACTCCGGCAATACTCAAATAATTTACGTCATGCCCGGCTCTGTCCCGATATGGGCCTGTCTGCCCGTAACCGGTGATCGAGCAGTATATGATCTCCGGGTTTATCGTTTTCACCGACTCATAGTCAACACCAAGCCTATCCACAACGCCGGGGCGAAATTGCTCGATCAGCACATCTGCTTTTTCCGCAAGCTGAAAAAATATCCGCTTTCCTTCTTCTGTTTTGAGGTTAAGGGAAATGTGCTGCTTGTTTCTGTTAATCAGATTTAAAAAAAGACCATCCCCTAAAAATTTTTTATCCTCTACCGCGATCACACGTGCGCCATGATCTGCAAGAATCATGGAACAATATGGGCCTGGAAGCAGGCGGGAGAGATCAAGAACGGTTAATCCTTCTAAAGCGCCGGTTTTTGACATTTTTTTCCTCCTGACGTAACTATATGAAAACCACCTGGGTTACCTTTTCATTTTTTAAAATCAGATCCTTGATTTTCAGTCGCAGATCTTCTTCTTGAATCGGAACAACATCCGTAATAAAGCCGCCGTTTTTATCTTTTTTTTTCTTCCAGTTTTGTATCGTTCCCTGGACAACTGCGTATGTGCATCCTCCTGAGCCACAGCATGTTGAATCAAAAAGAGCATATCCGGTAAGATACAGAATCTCTTTTTGATCAATGGAAAGTTTTTTCTCATGGGTTAATACGTAACGCCCGCCAATGGCGTTAACCTCCCGGTTGAGTTCATTGTGAAAATATTCTTTTACTTCCTCATTCCGCATAATCACCTTGTCTCCTGACTTGACGGCAAACAGGGGGCATGAATCTGTTTCGGATGGTGTACAAAAAACTTCGTTTCAGAATGATTTTCCGAACCATCCTATAATCCCATGAACTTCGCGATGATCCCTTTCATAATCTCATTGGTACCTGCGAAAATAGACATTACCCGTATATCCCTGAACCCTTTGACAGCCGGACATTCTTCCAGCGTTCCGAACTCACCATACAGGTCAAGACACCTTTCGGCTGTCTTTCTGGCAAGATCGGTAGCCCAGTATTTTGCCATGGAAGTTTCGATTACAACCTGCTTTTCTTCCATATGATCGGCGATCACCTTATTCAGGAAGGTCCGCCCCAGTCTCACTTCGGTTTCCATTTCAACGATAGCAAACTGAAGCGCCTGTGACCTGGTGACCTGGCGGCCGGCTTCTTTCGCATTGCGGCAGAATACGACGGCGGATTCCATGATCCTTTCCGCTGCAGCAATTCCCATTACCGCACATACAAGGCGCTCCTGTTGAAGTTTTTCCATGAGCATAACAAAACCCGAACCCTTCTCACCGATCCGGTTTTTTTTAGGTATCCGGCATTTATTAAAAAACAATTCCGAAGTATCCTGACTCCAGAGGCCCATCTTGTCGAGTTGCCGACCTTTTTCAAAGCCCGGGATATCTGCTTCGACAAGATACAGTGAGATCGCGTGGTGAGGATTTTCAACCATCGGATCCCTGCCGGCAACGATAACGAGATCAGAGTTAATTCCATTGGAGATAAAGGTTTTGGAGCCTTCGATGATAATTTCATCCCCTTCCTCGGTTGCGGTCGTCTTCATCGAAGCCAGATCGCTGCCGGCATCCGGCTCGGTCATAGCAACGGCTGTAATGATATCGCCGGATACGCACCCGGGCAGATATTTCTGTTTCAGCTCATCCGATGCATAGGATTCAATATAGGGAACAATAATATCGCTGTGAAGCGATGCGGCCAGTCCGGATTCACCGATCCTGGAAAGTTCTTCAATCACAATAACGGAATACAGAAAATCTCCACTCATTCCGCCATATTCCTTTGAAATACCGGTGCAAAGAAACCCTTCTCTTCCCATTTTCCGCCATGCTTCTTTGGGAACAATTTTATTTTTTTCCCATTTTTGAACATACGGTTTGATTTCACCTTCCAAAAAAGTCCGCAGTCTTTTTTGAAAATGGATATGATCTTCTGAATAGTGTACTATTTCCATCGTTATCGTTCCCGCAAATTGTTTGTCGTCATCACCAGGCGATCAATCGACTGGTGAACAATCTATCAGTTGCTTCCATCAAGTGATGGATTCAGCATTAAACGGTATTCAAAATCAAGTCAAGACCGTTTTTAAGTGCTCCACTGATGAGTTGCAGAATCAAGGCCTTGCCGTTGCTGTCCACTGGAGCCGATGCCTGATACCGCATCAAAATTTCTTGCTTTCGATTCGATCGATTGCAGAAAAACAGCAATTTTGACGGAGGCTTTTTATCGCATGTTCGAATGATTGTTGTCAGGCGGCAAGCCTGTCCGGGAAGGGAAAACCGTATTTCATGGCTTCAGCCGCCCATCCAGACATGAGGCATGATTTCTTTCCGATAACTATTGAATTTTTCAGGATCATTGATCTCCTCGCGAAGGATATCCAGCAGATTTGGAATCGTAGAGAGGTCAGGATGGTCTGTCGCTGTCCATTCTTTCAATGAATCCATAAAAATGATTCCGGCAATGGGTCCGATGATCTTTGTAAGGGAAATCTGCAGTTCCTGCAGGATGTTTGCCATGGAACCGGAAGCCATTAATCGTTCGGAAACGATCGCAGGATTGTTGCTGTCAGAGGGTGATGAAAGATGGTTCCCGCTTGTTCCCGGTTGAAGAGCATCTTCTCTCCTGTTATTCTCAAGCAGAGAGGTAAGCTCGTTCATTACCGGCTGTAACACCATCGGCAACAGGCTCAGCTTCGCATTCGCAGCAGACAGAACGAGCAGATAAACATGATCCTTAATTTCACAAATAGTTATGATGGATTGTTCATAAACCAGAGACACCTCTGACGCGTCCTGAAACCTTTTCAGGCCGGATGCATATATTTCAACAATTGTTTCAGCGATGGCTGTCAGTCCGGGGTCCGTAAAATCATCCGGCATATTTTTCGCCAACACACCATTATCGGCATGAAAAACATACGCTCCGATGATATCCTGTTTTGTGTTGAGTTCGTGCAGGACCTTTTCCATGCGGCGGGATGCCTCAGGGCTTATGTCAAATAAGACCATGATTCGCCTTTGCTTTTGAATTTTTCTTTTTCAGTTTGTTCATAAAACGGTTTACTTTAAAATCCGGAGTGACGGCGATAATGATCCAGGTGCTTCCAAAATAGAATAAAACATATCGATTCTCTTTTTCTCTGATGATCAGATGTTGGAAATGTCCTCTTTTTACTTGCGTTTCCAAGGATTGAGCCAATTCATGACAAAAAGCCGGGTTGATCTGTTCAAAAGAGCCGGAAGTTGAATCACCGGCATACCGATAATCGTTTTTGCTGAAAATGCCATATTCCACAATTCCAGGCATTTTCTTTAAAATTCTCGATAATGGCGCAACATAAGACGGTGTCGCTTCTTTTGAAAACAGTTCTTCTTTGGTGTCGGTTTCGCTTTTTTCAGCTTCGCTCGTCAATGCCGATATCTGGACCTCATCGATCTTTTTGATAAAATCCTGGGTACTGGCATAATGCTCTGAATAAAATGGATCTTTATCTGCATCGGGTTCATCCTGTTTTTCAGGGGCATCGGTTTTTTTGTTCAAACCCGCTTTCCCGACTTCCCGGGAACGCTCTTTTTCCCGGTCCCTGTTCCGGTCCTTTTCCTCACTTCGTCGAAGCCCCTCCATGAGAACATCTGCCAGCGGCTCATCAATCACTTTGGGTGTTTGCGGGACGGCATTATGAATCTCGATATTCGACTTTTTCCAGCTGATAATTTCATATGCAGCTTCTTTGTTTCTCAAGTCATCGGTTTTTGCTGAAATCAGATCTCCGTTTAAAAAAAACAGTTCGCCTTTTTTGTCCGCTGATTGGATGACAAGTGTACAGGTCTTTATTTCCGTTGCGATCTGTCGTAAAAAAGAAGGCAGGCTGATTCTGCCGGACGGATCCTCAGAAACCGATTCCAGCTCCTCCAGGATGGACTTTGTCAGGACTTTTATATGAAGCGGTTTTTCAAAATACCTGCATTTTTCAACGTTTTCCACCTTGTTTTTCACTTCCGGGGTGCCAAAGGCGGTCATTACAAAAACCGGCATATCCTTATAGCTTCTTCGGATAAAACTCAAAAACTTGAAGCCATCGGCCCCGGAGATATGCAAATCAGTAATAAACAGATTGATTTTATGCCTGCTCAATATCGTTAACGCTTCATCTTCATTGCCAGCCGCCATAACCTCGAACTGGTCCGAGTTGGGCGTTAACACGCGGGTAAGCATTCCCCGTGCAACAGAATCCTCATCGGCAATAAGAATTTTTTTCAAGGGCAAATTCAATAAATGGTCCCGGGTTGGCTGTGAACTCTTTTATTTTAAAGGTATTCCGATTGTGTTTTGCAGATAGTTTTAATTTAAATGCCTTTTGGGTGTCAAGGGAAAAAACCGTGTCATCCCATCGGCAGAATAACTCGTTGCCGCATACCTGCTCCGGCAACCTGTTTCTTTTCAATCTCTCTTCGAGGTCCTTTTTCAGGCACAACGTTAAGCGGCAGGATCACTCCTTACGGTCTTTGCTTTCAGTTATAAACAGATGTACTCCCATCAGCAGAAAGACAATATCCCGCAAAAGAAGATGCACGGAAGACCATTCATACCCGATCATATCAGAGGAAAAACAGCCGCAGTCGAATTCATGTCCCCGGATAAGGTTAATGGAAATAGCCGCGATAAACACGGCAAGCATGGTATTGATAATAAGCGCCGCTGATCTCTTATAGATGCCGATCACCAGAAAAAGACCTGCAAAAAATTCAAGGGGTGGAAGAAGTATTGCAGTGACATTAATCAGTTCACTGGGAAAAAGGCCATAGCCATAGATAATCTGAGCAAATTTGCCCGGATAAATCATTTTATGAACCGATGCATACATGAATGTAATCCCGAGAACCAGCCGGGAAAACAATTGAATCTTTCGATTCCAGACCAGAGCAGGTATCCTTTTATTCAATGGGATATCCCTCCTTCTCCCATATGGGATATCCATCAATAAACACCCGGGTTTCTGAAAAGCCTGTATCAATCAGCAGTTGAGCAAGTTCGTGGCTGTCTCTGCATTCTCTTCCTGAACAGTATGTTACAATTAAGATGGATGGGGGATAGTCTGATAGAAAATCTTCTATCCGCTCATTAAACTGTGAGGTCGGAAAGGATATCGCGCCCTTGATGTGGCCCTTTTCATATTCGTTATAAGGTCTTGCATCAACAAACAGGGTCCTGCCGGCATCAAAAAGTTGTTTTACGGTTTTTACATCCATGATCTCCCGCTCCCGGACAACAGCGTCATTTTTTGCGTTTGCGGTGATGACGCCGGAGGCAATGTCCCATGATCCGATGTAAGCGATACCGTTGGGTGAAAAATGATTTATCGAGAAACCGGCTATGATCGACAGCACGAGGATAACAGACAACTCTTTTATAATTTTATTTTGTTTTTTCATTACCGGTCTTCTTGCATAAGGCATAAAAAGTTTCTGGCTGTTCGCGGATGGATGGCTCTACCCTTCCGTTTTTCTTTGCAAATCGTTTTGTATCAGGACCTTCTTATATCGAATCAACAGTTCAATCCACTCCTCTAAAATTCCGGAAAGATTTCGATCGGATCGGCCATTTTCCCTGCTTTCTTCGCTGTCTGAAATCGATTTTTCCATTTTTGAGGTCTCGCTTTTTGATCTATTTTTTTCGGTTATTGTTGAAAAGGGTTCTGTCAATGCCGATATGATTCTTTCCGTGTCCTCATTTTTCGTCCTTTTTGGTATTAAATTTTATAATGATTTCGTCTTTGCCGGTCATGCCCAGTTCCTGCCGGGCAACATTTTCAATGTACACTGGATCATGTTTTAACCGTTCGACTTCGCGGTACAGTTTCAGATTTTCCGCTTCAATCTTTCTATTTTCCTCAATGAATGCCTGCTCTTCCTGTTTCATCCGTTGCAAAGCCATGTATCCGTTTTTGCTGAAAACAATTACCGCAAACAATAAAACAAATAGGGTCGACGCGACAAGCAAAATAATTTTCTTACGTATATTCAAGCTTTTAAGTCTCCCCTTCGCATCATTGCCAGAACATACCGGAATTCGGAACTTTTAAAAATTATTGAAAGTACGGTATAGGCGACCAGTCCGATAAGAACACTGCCGACAAGGCCGAATGCGAGCACTGTCTGGCTTTTGTGTTCTGTCGGAACCATATATCCGGAAGCATACCAGACAACAATACCCATCACAAGAGCTGCAAAGGCTGATTTTCCGGCAGAAAAAAATATCTTGCGCCATCCAAGGGCGCCGAGTTTGATTCTTAACATCAAAACAAGCAATGCCAGGTTGAGAATAGAGGCCAGTGATGTCGCTAGTGCGAGTCCGCTATGGGCCATGGGCATCATCAGAATAACCGAAAGGATGATATTGGAGACAATCGATACAATGGCGATATATACGGGTATTTTAGAATCATGAAGCGCATAGAATACCCGTACGACTACACTTACGGACGCCGTTGCCCAGATGCCGACGCAGTAGTACAAAAGCGCGTCAGATGTCATCCTTACCGCTTCCTGGTCAAAGGCTCCTCTCTGAAACAATATGGAAACAATGGGTTCTCTCAGAACAATTAATCCGGCCATGGAAGGAAGCATCACATATAAAATCAGTTTGAGTGCATACGAGAAAGTGCTTTTAAGACCGGCAAAGTCTTTAGCGGAAGCCTGCCTTGAAAGGCTTGGCAGAACTGCGGTTGCAATCGATAATGCAAAAATTCCGAGCGGAAATTGAACAAGTCGATCTGCATAATAGAGATAAGAAATACTCCCCTCCGGAAGCAGCGAACCGAGAAAGGTTCCGATCAGTATGTTGATCTGATATACACCGGCTCCGACAATGGCCGGCAGCATCAGGTTTCCGATCTTTTTCAATCCAGGATGAATTAAAACGGTTCGTTTGAAAAATGAAAACCCTTTCCGGATTAAAAACGGAACCTGGAGAAAAAGCTGCAGAACACCTCCTGCAAGAACACCCACAGCCAGTCCAATCACATGGATGGTGGGATCGGACGACAAAAATGAACCGATAAAAATCGAGGCAATCATTGCCAGATTCAATAAAACAGGAGCGAGTGCCGGAGCGGCAAAATGATCGAGGGCGTTTAAAATCCCCATGCAAAGAGCGACAAAACTGATAAACAGCGCGTAGGGTAAGACAATCCGCGTCAGGAGAACGGTTAATTCGAATTTTTCAGGCGAATCTGTAAAACCGTATGCGATTCCCTTTATGATTGCCGGGCTCAAAATAATACCCAGGATAATAACGGAAGAGAGAATTATCAGCAGCATCAGAAAAGCGGATCGTGCCAGAACGAACGCCTCTTCTTTGCCTCCTTTCTTTAAATATTCGGTAAAAACCGGAATAAAAGCGATAATCAGCGTCCCTTCAGCGAAAAGCCTGCGCAGCAGGTTGGGTATCCGAAAGGCGGCAATAAAAGCATCCGAATGAAACCCGGCACCGAAGAAGGCGGCAAAGACAATGTCTCTTACGAATCCGAATATCCGGCTGAGAAGCGTTGCGGAACCGACAATGCCGGCCGCTTTTGTAACTTTATCTTGTTCAGAATTCAACCTGATTATATCCCTTGTTACCCGCATAAAAATCAAATGGCGTTCCGGTATCTTCGCCCTGACATCCGCATGGCCCCCGAACGGTTTTTGAACGGTACCTGAAAAAAGTTTCGGTTGTGCGCTGCAAGACCGATTCATCGTACCTGTTTTTTTAAAACCCTATAGCACTGTTTTCCCGGGATTGAAATCCTCAGCATAAAATTATAGTGATTGTCATAAAACTATTCCGATTGAAGCCGAAGAGGATGAAACAGAGTGAAGCCTTTTACGGATGTTATTGTCGTTTCTTAAAGAAGCGGCGCATCGAAACGGAACGTTTTTCTGACAACCGCTCTAAAAATCCAACCCGTAAAACCCAATGGTAAACGCCATTTTTCAGATGCTTTTTATAACCGGTTAATATGTTAATCGGCGATAAACACATCCCTCAGAATCGGTTGCGACCTTGCAAAGGAGATGCTGAAAAAGCTGCCGTCCACATGAAAAACAAACAGCTCAAAATTTATTATCTATTTTAAAAAATAGATAGTTATATCCTGAACGATAAAAAAGTTTGACACCTAATGGTTTATCCGATAAAGGTACTTGACGGATAACAGCCTCACCATGATCGTGATCCGATTTTTCGCAAATTGTACTCATCTTTATACGATATTTGGAATCGGATTTTATTTCAAAAAGCAACGATTAAAAATTTTGGTCGCAATAAATCGCATCAACGGGCACATGAATTTCAAAAGCAACGCCCCGGAATTCCGCTTTGCGGCCTGGGTGCTGTTTCAGTCTCAGAAACCCGGAAACCATGAAAACCTTTTAAACCGGATTTGAAAAAATGGCTTACAAAATCTTTACGTTTAATGATTTGGCGACCTTTATTTGTCCCAAATGTGAGAATGTCAAAACAATAGATGTGGGCAGATTTATTAAAATTGCAACAAAAGTTAAGGTAAACTGCAAATGCCCCTGTGGTCATTCCTTTCAGGCTTACCTGGAAAGGCGCAATTATCAACGGAAAGAAATTACCCTTCCTGGAATCTACAGCAGAAAAATCGATGGTAAAGAAGTTGAAAAGGGACAAATTGTGGTTACCGACCTTTCACGTTCCGGAATGCGGTTCAAGCCCCACATTCAACCCGCTTTTAAGATCGGCGATCAACTTTACATTGTTTTCAATTTAAACGACCAGGATAAATCCCTGATTCAAAAAAAGGCCGTGGTGATGAATATCAACGATGAAATGCATGTCGGCCTGGAATTCTGTCAAAAAGAAACCTACGGAAAAATCGGCGCATACCTTTTTGAATAAGAGACGCAAACCTTCACCAAGCGGTTATAAAAACGGCTGTAGACAGGCAGATCATCATCTGTTTGCAGGGAGTGTTATCGGTCTGCCGGGGTCCGATTCTTTTTTAACTTTTGAAGATCGATCTCGGAAAACATATAGCTGGAATTGCAGTGGTGACACCTCAATTCCAGGGGGAAGGGCCCGGTACGGCAGAGATCGTCAAAATCATCCGGCGGAAGCAGCAGCAGATAATCTTTCATTCGCTCTTTACCGCAGTGACACATAAATTCTACGCGATGATTTGCCAGAAGTTTTGGAGAACAGGTCTTAAAAGATTCTAAAATAAGCGTTTCAGCCTTATTTTTTTCAGCGAAATATTCTCCGATCGATGGAAGTTCCAAAACAATTTCCTCCAGACTTCCAACCGCTTCATCATCGGCAACCGGCATCACCTGCAACAGCAATCCGCCTGCTCCTGAAACATTTCCTTCCGAATCGAACTTGATGCTGAGATTTACCGCTGTCGGAATCTGCTCTGACTTCGAAAAATAATATGTCAGATCCTTTGCGATACTGCCATATTGCAACTCAACCTGACCTTTAAACGGTTGTTTTGAACCCTCAAGATATTTAATCAGAGAAATAAATCCAGCTCCAAAAAAAGGGGACAGGTTGAAATCCTCCAATGGCTTATCAACAGGAATTGGAATGTTTTTAAGGTATCCCCGTACTTCCCCAAAAGCGTTTGCTTCAACGGTCAGGCCTTTTATCGGTCCGGAGCATTCTATCTGAAGGCAAATCCGATCATTCCCCTTAAGGCCGGATGCGATCAATGCTCCCGCGATATAAGCATGGCCAAGCACCATTGTTTCAAGTATACCCAATTCATGATTCGATCTCATCTCATTGATCATTTTCGTTGTATTCACAACCGCGCCACGGACAGAATCGTCGCACATGATAAAACGGGTTAATCTGTCATTTGCACCGGCGATGTATTGTTCTTTAAGCGTCCTGCCGAAAATTTTTTTCTTTTTCATTTTTCCCCGACAATCTCTGGTGATATCATGGAAAGCGGCCCCGGAATTTTTTCTGTTTTTTCGCTTTTCAGAAAATCAGATATACCAGTTGCATCCGTTTTTTCAATCAAAATGAGAAACCCCTTTCTTTGAAAAACAATTTTTATAGATGGGAATCCGCTTGCTGATACGTGTCGATCGCGGTATGACGGTTCCAGAGGAAAAAATTTTTCTAAAAGTCGTGATTGAATATTTTTCCAGTTGATTTTGACAGCATCATGGTAACATCTTTTACAAAACCGCTCATAGAGAAAAAATTTCATGCCGGACCAGCCAGAAAAAAAAGGGAAACTCCTGATTACCGGAGCGAGCGGTTTTTTGGGCTGGAACCTATGCAGAATTGCCTCAAAAGCCTGGCAGGTTATCGGTGTTTTTTTTAGACATCCCGTTGCGATACAAGATGTTCATCCAATAAAAGCGGATTTGACGGATTTAAAAAATTTCCAAAAACTGTTTCGCGAAATCCAGCCCGATGCGGTAATTCACGCAGCCGCGGCTTCTCGACCAGACTACTGTGAGCTTCATCCATCTGAATCCGGCAAGATCAATATCCATTCTTCGATCCATATCGCGGAACGATGTGCAGCGCTATCCATACCCTTTGTCTTTATATCTTCCGACCTCGTATTTGACGGACGAAATCCTCCCTATTCCGAAAAAAGCCCGGTAAACCCGATCAATCTGTATGGCGAACAAAAAGTCCGGGCAGAAGAAAAAATTTTCGAAGCCTATCCGGAAAGCATTGTCTGCAGACTGCCCCTGATGTTTGGGTATTCCAAAGGCGAAAATCAAAGTTTCACCTCCGGGATGATCCGTTCATTAAAACAAGGATCGCGGATTCGATTGTTTACCGATGAATTCAGAACTCCGGTGGATGCGGAAAGCGCTGCCCGGGGACTTTTGCTCTCCCTGGAAAACGTAAAGGGCATCATTCACCTGGGAGGGCATAAGCGGGTCTCCCGATATGACATGGGAGTGATGCTTCAAAAACTGCTCCATGTATCCCCTTCCCTGATCCAGCCGATATCCCAGAAAGAGGTCTCCATGGGGGCTGCCCGGCCGTCTGACATTTCCCTTGACAGTTCAAGGGCTTTTTCAATGGGGTATTCTCCTCTGAAAATCGAGGAAGGGATTCGGCAGATGCTTCAGGCGATGAACGCAGCACGTTAACGTGGCGCCGGGACTAAGTTTTTATTTCAGACAACGCATCTTTCAACCCGGAGACACGGGTAACCCTCTTTGCAACCGCATGGATAAAAATCTGTTCATCACCCCAGATGAGGACATGTTTTTGTGATCTGGTTATCCCGGTGTAAAGCAGCTCTCTTGTCAGAACCGGAGATTCACGATCCGGAAGGAGCAGAATAACATTTTCGAATTCCGAGCCCTGGCTTTTATGAACCGTCATGGCAAAAACCGTTTCGTGCGACCCAATCCTCGTGGGATGAAATTTTCTCAGACCGCCACGGTTATCCGGAAAAAAAACGCGAACCTCCTGATCAATCGGATCCACCATGGAAATGCCCACATCCCCGTTAAAAAGCCGGAGGTTGTAATCATTTTCAACAATCATTATCGGTCGGCCTTCATACCAGCTATTTTCGCTGCGGATGAGTTTATTTTCCGTCAAAATCTCTTCGATCATTCTGTTCACCGCAAAAACACCGAAAGGGCCTTCCTTCAGCGCGCACAGAATTCTGAACTTGCCGAAAGCGTCGATCTTATCCTGAGGCGTGCGTGCAATGAGATAGTCTCTGAATCCCGGTATGACGATGTTTTTGATTTGATCTTTCAGCCCCCTTGCTGCCCGAACATTTTCAATACGAATATCAGGATATTGTGGATCCTTTACATGCATCAGGGCAAGAGGGCCGTTGCCTTCATTAACGGCGGAGCTGACTTTGCCGATCCCGCTTTTATCTCCAAACCGGTAATTGGTGAGAAGTTGAATCATGCAGTTTTTAATCCGGTTTTCCGGCGGTTCCACATCCGGCCTCATGATTTTTTCACCCGAAGCCCGATCGATTATTCCATAAAAATCATGGGTGAACCCATTCATGACCGCTGCGTCACAGATATCGGCAAAAACAGATCCTGCTTCGACAGAAGCAAGCTGGTCCTTGTCTCCCACCAGAATCAGTTTTGCATGGTCCGGTATCGCTCGGACCAGCTTGGCAAGGAGTGCAAGATCGACCATGGAGGACTCGTCTACAATCACGACATCAACATCCAGCCGATTCTGTTCGTTGTACCGGAAATAAGGAGACCCCGGAATGGTTCCAAGGAGCCTGTGGATTGTCGATGCCTCATCGGGCATCAGGGCTTTAACCTCATCGGAGCAGTTCAGCGCCTCCAGGGCTTCCCGGATTGAATCCTGTAATTTTACGGCTGCCTTTCCGGTCGGAACCGCAAGAGCCGTCTTCAACGGTTTTGAATGATTCCTCTCAAGAAGCAGGGCCATCAGTTTGACGATCGTTGTTGTTTTGCCGGTTCCCGGCCCTCCGGACAGGACACAAAATTTTCTGGTTGCAGCCAGAATTGCGGCAATTTTCTGCCAGTCAGGCGCTTTCCGGCCCGATACTTCTCCAAACAGCCGGTTCAGGCTTTTCTGTAAACCGGATGGTTCGGGATACTCATGATCAACAACACGGTTTTTGATAAACTGCACCAGATCTTTCTGATACTCGAAATATCGATGCAGGTAGAGTTTTGATGAACCATCCAGGATAAGCGGTTTGAAATCGCGTGAAGTGCCCACGACCGGACTGGTTTTCAACCTTTCAATCCATGTCTCCTTGCCGGGATAGTATAAATCATATTCCGGCAAAAGGGGTCGATTCGCAATGCCCTCAACATCAAGGCAGATATTCCCCTGCCGGGTGCTGCTGCTGACAGCGGCCGCTGCCAGGAATATTCCGGTATCGTTCCTGCGGTCCAGCTTTTGCATGAACTCCGCAAAATGAACATCCAGATCGGAAAAGGTTCCTTTCCGGACTAAAATTTCGATTGCTTTTTTATCCACTTTTCCCCTTCCCGAAATGGATCAGAAGGTTTGACAGGCTTTCAATCAGTTCAGCAGAAGGCTTTTCCATGTATAATCCGGAACGATCTTCCACCGGTGAGCCAAAGGCACGCATAAAGACGTAATAGAACCCTCCGAAATTATCCGCATAGGTGTATCCCGGAAAACGTTTTGACAGATACTGGTTCAGTGCAACCGTATAAAGATATGCCTGAAGGGTATAAAGGTCCTTTTCCATGGTTTCCGCAAGCGCATGGAGACCGTAGTCTTCTCTTCGTTTCCCAAGATAGTTGGATTTCCAGTCCAGCAAAAAGAAAACGTCTTCATACCGGAACACCAGATCGATAAATCCTTTCATGAATCCGCTCAATACCCCAAAATCCAGTCTTCCGATACGCTCCGCAAAAAGTTTTGAATCATTGGAATCCGAGTGTTCCAGAAGTATATTTTTCAGTTTTTCCGGTGTAACCGATTGCGTCGGAAAACAGAATTCAAATTCCGTGATCCGGTCTTTTTTTTGAATTCGAGACAATTGAAAACCGGTACGGTTTAAATCAAGCGTTGCGTTCAGAATATTCCGGATCATTCCACTTACAACCGAAGTCCACTTCAGATCAAATCCATAGCAGGCAAGTTTTTCCGATACACATTTTTGAATATTGGCCGGGTCCTGATCTTCAAAGTCGAGATGCTCCATAATATCATGCAGGCAGATCCCCGGACCTAACCCTTTTGGAAAAAGAAAAATATCATCAAACCGCCCCGTGTCTCCGGAATCCTCTGATTCAGAAAGATTGAGAGCCCCTTTTTCATCCTTCAGCTCATCGTATACGGATGGATCATCACTAAAATCATTCCGGATAAGCGACGAAAAACTCGAAAACCGCCAGCCTCTGCTGATTTTTGATCTGAATTTCCTGCATTCAAGCAAAATGGTTTCGGTGGTTTCAGAGATAAACGGCCTGCCCGCTTCTTCCGGCATGTTGTCGACTTGAATGCCGCTTTCCCTGCTTTCCATGAGCCGGGAGAGATCCGACAACATGCTTCCGTCATCATCCATTCTGTTTTTGCCGCCCGGATGAAACAGAACACCGGGGGCTGATGACTCCGCGTCCCTGAATCTTCCCCAGGCCAGGTAACAGAGGTTTTTCGCCCGGGTTACAGCGACATAAAGCAAACGAAGATTTTCCGACAGCATTTCCCTTTCCGCTTTTTGAATCGATTCACTGCTTTTCGAACCGACATCCAATGTCAACGCCATCGCGTTCTTATCATCATGAAAAGAAATCAGATCATCATTTTTTTTCAGTTTTGAAGATTCCCAGGTAAATGGGCAGAACACAATGGGATATTCCAGCCCTTTGCTTTTGTGAACCGTAACCACCTTTACAGCGTTTTCATCGCTTTCAAGGCGAAGCTGATGCTCATCCAGCCGCTCCTGATTTGGATCTCTCTGTTTCCGAAACCAGGAAAGGAGTTCGCTGATGCCCCTTTTCCCGACACTGGAAGCCTGGTGAAGTATTTCCGACAAATGACGGATATTGGTATACCTCCGTTCACCATCCTGGTAGGACATCAACCTTCCCTGCACCTGCTCATCCCTGCAGAAAATGCTGAACATTTGAATGAAGCCTTTTTTTTCCCACAGCTCATGATATTTCCTGAAATTTGAGAATTGCGTTTCCAGATCATGATCATCCGCCATCAGGTCTGCGAGATCCACGCCATTCAGTCCGAACAGTTGGGTCGTCAAGGCGGATTTGACCATTCTTTCACTTCCGGGATTTGCAATGCCGCCCAGAACTCTTTCCATTTCAAGCGCCTCGAAACTGTCGAATATATTTCCGCTGCTGTGGATTACACTTGGAATTTTCAACGCGGACAATGCCTTCTGGATCAAGGCTGCTTCACGATTTTTTCGAACCAGCACGGCAATATCCCCGGCCCTGACAGGCTGGTCTCCCAGAACCGCAATCCCTTTTCCGCCCATGGATAAAATCCGGGATATCTCCCCTGCAAAGGCTCCGGGAATCGTTTCATATGCGGTGTTTTTTGAAATCTCTTTATCGTCTTTGGATTCCAGATACCATATCCGGATGGCCGAGGCTGGTTTCCCGTCAATGGTCAGGGGGTGTATTTGCTCATTTTCCTCTGCAGCGCGCACCGAGTTATATTGAATTTCGTCAAACACAAAGGGCGAAGGAATATTCCCGAAAACCGTATTGACGGCGCTGATCAGTCCGGTTTCCGAACGCCAGTTCCGGCGCAGCGTGTAACAAGAGTCGATTCCGGCGGCGGCATTCATGTACGCAAAAATATCCGCTCCCCGGAAACTGTATATTGCCTGTTTGGGATCACCGATCAGAAAAAGAATGGAGTCCCGATTTTCTCCAAATATTTTTTGAAAAATGGTGTATTGAACCGGATCCGTATCCTGAAATTCATCGATCAGCGCCGCAGCGTATTTCCTGCGCACCGACGCGACAAGATTTGCCGAATGATCTTCATCTTCAAGCGCCCGGTAGCAGTCCAGCAGAAGGTCATTAAACGTTCTGACATTGCGCTGCCTGCTCCTCTTGAAGGCTTCATGTCGTAAGGTTTCAAAAAGATCTATTCTGAGCGAAAGCAGTCTTTTGAAGTTGATTTCTTCAAGTTTCAAACGAACCTGCTGCAATTCATCGCAACGATCAAAAAAAAGATGTGCAGGAGGATCACTGTTCTTTTTAACCGCATTCCGGATCGATTCCGTGGTCAGTTTTTCAAATTCCGGAAAAAGATCCGGGTCGCCACCGGACGACTGCGCCATATTATCCATCTTCGCGATCAGGGTGGCGATGGTCGAGCCTCTGTATTTATTTCGGTTTAACGATCCGTCTTTCATCAGAATTTCAGATATCTCCGAACGAAACTCCCGCCATGTTGAAATTACGCCGGAAAAAGCCGTTTGAAAACGGTTTTCGACATCGGCAGCATCCGGAATTTCAGCTTTTGGTAAAATGGTAATATCCGGAATCGAAATATATCGGGCAAAAGGGGGCCATAGTGTATCCGGGCCGATATTTCGATTGAGTATAAAATTGATAAAACAGGAGGAGGCGTTATAAAAATTGCTCCGCCAGAAATCTTCGGCGATCTCCTGATAGATCTCATTCTGATTTACCATGAATTCCGTATCAAACAGGCTGCCGCTCTCAAATGCATTTTCCTGAAGAATCCGAAGGCAAAAACCATGAATCGTGAAGATGGCTGCCTGATCAAAAGATCGGACTGCATCGTTTAAAAGGCTTCGGGCGGTTTCGTGGTCCGGGGTTTTTTCAACAAGTGTTCGCAGAAAACGATCCTCACTGTCTCGGGTTAAAAAAGCCGTACAGGCCTTTCGGAGAAGGTTTAAAATTCGATCTTTGAGTTCCGCGGTTGCCGCTTCGGTAAAGGTCATGACCAGGATCTGATCCACTCTCAACTTTTTTTCGAGAATCAGACGTAAAAAAAGACCTGAAATGGTATAGGTTTTCCCGGTTCCCGCGCTCGCCTCGATCAGGTTTGCGCCTTCAAGAGGATTGTTTATGATATCAAAATCTTTTTTCATCTCAGACATACCTTGCGGATTCACCTTTCACGAAAACAGTTGTCAGCCCTCATGGGATTTCATATGCTCCAGCAGGGGAACCCATATCATCAATGCATTATCCTGAAACTCCTGATCAAGGGGGGATGAATTTTCAAAACAGATCCGGAAGTACGGATCATCAAACTCTCCGTTGGAAAAATCATTGCCGGTAAAAACCGATCTTGCCTTATCAACCGCCTCTTCAGGGCTGATTTTCTGACCGGTGAGGATCCGGGCAAATTTATGGGATGTTTTTGGAAAAAATTTTAACGGCTTTTGAAGCCCTTCCCGATATTTCAGTAAAATCTGTTCTAAAAATTTTCGGGAGTTGTCAACCGGGCTGAACGCCACAGCTTTCCAGATGGCCTCTTTCGATGATTTTTCATCAAGACCCGCGAAAATGGTTGTTACCGGATATCGGTCGGTCCGGAGTTCATTCAGAACTAGATGCGTAACCCAGGCTTTCAGAAGGTCTTTTGGGCGAATCGCTCCATATCGATACCAGACCGCTGTCCTTCCATATACGGAATCGATTTTTCCTTTCAAGATCACTCCTGAGATTTCAAGATTGAAATCAATCAGCTCAGGCAACTCATCATGAAGAAGCCGCTTCAATTTTTCTGAAAAAATTTTTGTGTTGTCATGGATATGGTTAAAAACGGAATCTCCTACGTTTCCGTGCGGGAGAACGCCGGCAGATCGAAGCATTCCAAGGGATTGTTTCGCATCTTTTCCATAAAGATTCTGCTCGACAAGGTCGTGGGTTAAAACGAATCGATCCAGATTGTCCAGTTCAAAGGGCTCCCGGTCATCCATCCTCTTTTCACCTGCCCCCAGAAACAATCCCAGCCGTTTGTTCAACAGGTACTTCGATGGATTCAGAAGAAACCGCTGCAGATCTGAAAGATCGATTTTTTTCAACGCTTCTTCCGGTTCCGGAAGGCTTTTGGTAAAAAAGGGTTCCGGGTTTGAACGTCTCCCTTGAATGCATCTTGCTCCTTTCAGATCTTCACCGGAATAGCTGAAAAAGCGATCCGTCTCCCGCCCATGGACCGAAGCGTTGAAATAAGCCGGATTAAATGGCTGCAGTTTGTGTTCAATGACAATCTGCTCCGGTAATGATCCGGCTTTTGATGTATAGCCCTGTTCAATGTATTGAATCAGCTCTGATACAAGAACGGATGGCGGCATCTGACTGTTATCCCGGATGCTTTTTCCAACATAACTGATATACAGAACTTTTCTCACGGAAAGGATTGACTCAAGGAACAGATACTGATCGTCATGACGCCTTGAACGGTCTCCGGGTTTCGGATTTTGAGATATGAGATCGAATTCGACGCTTCGGGTTTGGCGGGGGTAAGCGTCATGATTCATTCCAAGAAGGCAGATGACATCAAAAGGGATGCTTCTCATCGGCAGCATGGTACTGAATGTAATGCCACCGGAGATGAAACCGGAACCAAATCCTTTTTTTTTCAAAACCGCTGCAAGATGGTTCTTCATGACTTCAATTGAAACTTTCTGATCAAAAGAAGCATCCCGTCCCTTTGTTTCAAGATCGTTCAGTACCTGCCGAAAGGTCTGAATTTCCCGCTCTCCCTCTTCATCCAATAGAAAGAAAGAATCCAGCAGATTTTCAAAAACAGCCTTCCACTCTTCAAGCCTGCGCGGGGTTTTGAGCGATCGGACAAACGAAAAAAGCTGTTTTACCAATGCAACAAATTTTCCGGCAACAAGGGCGCTGTTTCCTTCGATCAGGTCATACGGCAAGATTCCGGAAAATTCATTTTTTTCCCGGCCTGCCATCGCATACCCGAGAAGCAGCCTTTCGATTCCCGCTTCCCAGCTGTTTTCATGGATTCCCGGAAGCCCCATCATCTCGCGGTGTGTTGCGTCGATCCCCCATTTTATCCGGGTACCCAGAATCCATTGCTGAATCAGTTGAAGACCGCTTTCCGTCAGCTCAAATTTTGCCCGCACAACCGATGACTCGATGATCGGAATGATATCCGTTACCCTGTAACGACCGGCAGACAGATCGAGAATCGCGAAGAACGTCTGGATGATTACACTCTCATTCATCATGCTTCTATCCGCAATACTGTACGGCATCCATCTGTTATCCTCTTTCGGCAGATCAAATACCGCACGGATATAAGGCGAATACGCTTCAATATCCGGTGCCATTACCAGAATATCCGCCGGGGTCAGGGATTCATTTTTTTCAAACAGATCAAGCAGATGATCATGAAGAATTTCCAGTTCCCGCATGGGGCTGTGGCATGAATGAATGGTTATGGACCGGTCATTTTCAGATATCAAAATTTTCTGGTTTGCGTTTTCCGGTTTCCCCTTGAGATTCAAAATGTCGGATTGAATATGCTGAATTAACATATTTTCACCAGGGTTTTCAAAAAGCTCGACAAGCTCACAGGTAAATCCGTTGACCATCTCAAAAAAATCACGCCCCATCGTTCCCAGTGCCGCAAGCAGCGCGTTGCCCTGCTCGAGATGCAGAAAATCCAAGGGTATTCCGGATGTTGTTTTGTTTTGAGTTCTTTTTTGGATCTCCCGGTTGGATACGATGTCTCCCCAGTATTCACGGCACGGATTCATCAGAAAAAGATTGACCGTTGTCAACTTCGATATCGTTTCGAAAAGCTCCATATGAAATCTCGGCAGCGCCGAAATCCCGAAAACGGAAACACGTTCCGGAAAATCCAAAGGCGCTTTTTGAAGATCAGCGAATATTGTCTGAAATTTTTTCAACAGGCCGGCACGATGACTAATTTGTCCATTTTCGGACAAAACTCGCCAAAGTTCAGCCTGCCAATGGTTTTCTTCACCATGCTCCCATTTCAGTATCATTTCCGGACGAAAAAGAAGATACTGATCAAACAGATCGGCAATTCGTCCGGCAAGCTGGTATTTCTTGATCTCATCCAGGTCATTTTCAAGATATTGATCAATTTTTTCAAAGCCTTTCTGAGCGTGAAACCCGGGAAGCTGTTTCATGACTTTCCATGCAAGGGTCTCGGAATCATTCAAGGGGGAATCCGGAACATCCGGCATCACCTGGTTGAACAGAAACCGCATAAAATCATTTGGATAAAAAAATTTCAAGTTGGCACTGATACCCATATATCTTGAAATTCCCAGACTGATCCAACGGGACATCCCCTGGCTTTGCACGACAAACAGCTCCGGCGCAAGCGGTGAAGAAATCGAGGTTTCAAGGAGTTGAGCCAGAATTTCCAGAAGCTTTTCAAGACGATTGCTGTTAAACAGGTTGAATCCTTGCATCAGGTCCTCTGATTGGGTTGAGCTTTGAAACCGCTTTGCATCAAAAATCTTGTATCTCATGAAGGTTCAAATATCAATCAAACTTCTTCACATCATTTGACTTTCCATACGGTTTGTCTGTACAGTGGCGGATATGGTACGCCTCGCGAAAAAATAGAAAAATTCTTTAAAAAAGGCAGATGAAATCATAACATGAAACAAACGTTAAAACTGGGGTATTCACCCTGCCCGAACGATACATTTCTTTTTCATGCCCTTGCACACGGCCTTGTAACATGTGATGATTTTCAATTTTCAATCCAGCTCAAGGATGTGGAAACGTTAAACCAGGACGCGAAATCCGAAGTTTTCGATATTTCCAAACTTTCCTTTTCGGCAATCGGGCATCTTTTGGGCCGATACGCCCTGCTGCGCTCAGGAGCCGCTCTTGGCCGGGGGTGCGGTCCCCTGATTGTTGCACGTCCCGGATTCAATCTTGAAGAAATATCCTCGGGAAAAATTGCCGTTCCCGGAATGTGGACAACGGCATTCCTGCTTCTCAGCCTCTATCTCTCAAACCGGCCGAACGTCATCTCCCTCTCTTTTGATCAGATAATGCCTTCCCTGCAAAGAGGGGAAATTGACTTCGGGGTGATCATTCATGAAGGAAGGTTCACCTATGAAAATTACGGGCTGAAAAAACTGCTGGATCTCGGAGAATGGTGGGAGAAAAAAACAGGAATGCCCATACCCTTGGGTGGTATCGCGATACGCAGAAAGCTCGGAACGGGCATTGCCCGAAAAATAGACTGCTGCATCCGGGAAAGTGTTGCCTATGGTTTCAAGCACCGGAACGCTTCGGAAAAATATATCTCAACATATGCGCAGGAGATGACAGGTGCAGTCATTCAAAGCCACATCGATCTCTATGTAAACCAGTTTACCGTCGATCTTGGCGAAGAAGGTGTACAAGCTGTGGAAACACTTTTTTCAATGGCAAGGGAAAATGGAGTGATCGCAAAAAACTCAGAGTTGCCTGTTTTTGCATATTCGTGAGCAAGGCCGGTATTCTGGAAGGTACACCGCAATGAACATTCCGGAAGTGCGGTGCTGTTTCCATCCGCCGCGGAGAGTCAATAAAAGAAATTTTTACCGGCTCTGAAAGGATGCCCTGCCGATACAATCCCCGGTAAAAGCGCGCAAGCCCCTGAAGGTGAATTTTTTCAAGATCATAGTTGAGCCTGTTGAAATAAACTCTGCAGGTATCCATGTCAATATCCAGCAACCTGGACGTTGATTCCTGAATATGTTCAAGATTCAAATCTCCCTGCTGTTTCGATTTCCGCAGAAGATCCGTAACTTCCGCTACGATTTCCGGTCGTTTTCCGGAAAAGGATTTCCGAACCGCCCATACGGCAAAAACAAAAGGCAGGCCCGTCATCTGCTGCCAGATCGATCCAAGATCCCAGACATATTTGAAACAGCGATTCCATTCGCCGGTCAAAGCCGCATTTCCGATAACTAGAACCGCATCATGATCCGGATACACGGCAGTGTTTTTCTCCTGTATGGAGCCGGTCTCATAAACCGGGCTGATTTTCTTCCAGGACAGGATGAGTTTCAACATCTCTGCAGCGGAAGCCGATTCGTCAGACAACAATATCTTTCGATTGTCCAGTTCCTCAAGAGGCAGATTGCTCGCCAGGATCACACTCATGACCTTGCCGAATGAAGATATGGAAAGCCCAGGAAGCAGATCCCAGTCTTTATAATTCCTTGCGTATGACGCGGATGAAACCGGACTGATATCGATCTCCCCCTTCTCCATCATCCGGTTGAGAACGGCCGGCGTTTCACAAACCAGTTCCATGCAGGAAGGCTTCGCCCCCTGCTCGATACCATAGTAGACAGGCGCCACATTGATATAACGAATTCTCCCCACCCTGACCTTTTCGGGACCGGCGGAAAAATTGATACGATCGGTAATCATGTTTTTTTCTCTCATTCTGTAACCATAATCATTTGTGGCGATCCGTCAAACCCTGCGTTTACCAGATGCTCCAACAGTTGTTTCTCGTTTGCGGCAGCAAGGGGGATATATTGAAACACGCCCACTCCGCCTGGTAAAAGTGATCCGAGCACTCCGGGAAAACCGAGCGCGGCAGCACCGTTTTCCGTAGCCATCGCCAGAATTTCGCCAGGCGGGATCGATGGAAATTTTTCCGCTGCATATGCCATCTCATCAAAAATACTCAAGGTTTCAACACTTGCGAGGCTGTCTGTCCCAAGGCAGAGCCTGATGTTTTTTTTCATCAGCCCCTTTACATCCGGGATTCTGTCATGAAGCCTGGCATTGCTTCTCAGGCAGAGGCAGACGAAAACATTTTTTTCGCTGATGATTCGAAGGTCTTCTTCATCTGCATAATTCACATGAACGGCAAGGGTCTGTGAATCAAGCAAGCCGAGAGTGTCTGCGTATGCTACCGGTGTCTTCCCCCGGATGTCCCATCCGGAAAAATCGATCCCGCGTTCCGTTAAGAAATCAGCCCATTGCCCCCTGCCCTGTTCAAAAAACAATCGTTCATCTTCGGACTCGGAAAGGTGAATGGAAAAAGGGAGTTTCTCTCTCAAAGAAAGGGCTTTCAGCTTCTTCAAGATATCCGGTGAGGTCGTATGCGGGGCATGCCCGGCCACAGACAGATGCTGACGATTTCCTTTTCTGCACTTCAATACCGGATTCCGTGGATTCCCGAGAAATTCCTGAAACCATACCCCGGACAATACCGATTCGGAAAAAAGATCCTGTGTAATCCCGAGTGTGGAAATTTCTCCGACAACCGCGCAACCGCTTGAAAGCAGATCACGCATTCCGGAAACCGCTCCCTGTTTCAGCGTTTTCAGATCCAGTTCTGCGCGTTTCTCGATCAGCTCTTTTACCCATGCCTGAAAACCGGCTGTCGTCTGAACAGAATCCTTCAGCGCGGACAATTCCAGGTGGGTGTGTGCATTCACGAGTCCCGGCAGGATAACGCCTTCGCCATAATCGACCTCATGATCGTTCGGGACTCTCCTCCCTTTTCCCGTTTCGGTAATATAACCATTCTGTATCTTGACATATCCGTTTTGAATGATCGTATTCTGATCCGCAATAACCCAACCGGCTCGATGAACAGAAGGTTCAGACCGGCTGCTCCCTTTTCCGGAAGGCTGATGAACAGACATATGCGGAAATATTTTCCGGGTCACTGCCTATCCTTTCTTTACCGCGTTATAAAAGCAGTCACGCTGTCTGGGTTCATACCCGGCATCCTGTATCAACCGGATCATCTCCTCTTTGGGCAGTCTGAATTTCACACCGGCTGCTGCAACCACATTCTCTTCGATCATGGTGCTTCCAAGGTCGTTTGCACCAAAAACAAGCGCCGTCTGAGCGATCTTTTCCCCCTGGGTTACCCAGGAAGCCTGGATATTCATAACAGTGTCCAGAACCAGCCGGGAAACGGCAAGCACTCTCAAATATTCGACTGCAGTTGCCTCCGTTACCTTCAAACCGGTATTCCCGGATTGAAAGGTCCACGGAATAAACGCGGTAAACCCTCCGGTTTCATTCTGAAGATCCCGGATCTTGATCAGATGTTCGATAATATGCGCCTTGGTCTCCACGTGTCCGAACATCATGGTCGCTGTTGTTTTCAATCCAAGTTTATGGGCGGTTTTCATCACATCAAGCCACTGTCCGGAAGAACACTTGTTTGGTGAGATCCGGCCTCTCACATCATCCACCAGGATCTCGGCACCGCCGCCCGGAATCGACCCCAAACCGGCTTCCATCAGCTTTTCAAGTGTTTCCGTTATGGAAAGTGAAGATTTCTCGGCCATGAAAAGAATTTCCGGAGGAGAAAATCCATGGATATGTATATTAAAATTATCTTTAATAAAACAAAGCATTTTTAGATAATCTTTAAAGTGAAGCTTCGGATTGAGTCCCCCTTGAAGCAGTATCTGTGTACCTCCGAGTGAGAGGGTCTCTCTTATTTTAGCGGCCAGGTCCTTTTCTGAAATAACATAGCCGCCGGGTTTGTCGGAATCATGATAAAACGCGCAGAACCGGCAACCGGATTTACAGATATTGGTATAATTGATATTGCGATCGACCACATAGGTCACAATGGATTCAGGATGCAGCCTTTTTCTCGTCCGGTTTGCCAGATCCGCCAGATCCAGTGTCCCGGCATGGTTTAACAAGCGGAGTGCCTCTGCGGCATCAATTCGGCCTCCGGAATCCACTTTGTTGAATATGTTTTCCAACTGGTGCATGGCAGCTATAACGTTACCTGATTATAAAACGAATCGCGTTCGATTGGCTCAAAACCGGCGGCTTTTATCGTATGAATCAACTGATCCCTTGTCTGCCCCTTGGCCGAGGTGGCTCCGGCCATGTGGGTTATTTTTTCTTCAATTATGGTTCCATCCAGATCGTCCGCTCCAAAGGAAAGCGCCAGTTGTGCCAGCTTCTCACCAATCATGATCCAGTAAGCCTTGATATGATCAAAATTGTCGAGCATAAGACGTGCGGCAATGATATTCGACAGATCATCGAATGCCGTGGTTGAGGGTATATGCGACAACCGGGTGTTTTTTGAATGAAATGCAAGGGGAATGAACGCTGAAAATCCCCCTGTCTCGTCCTGGAGTTCCCGAAGACGGATAAGATGTCGGACCCTTTCTTCAATGGTTTCAATATGACCGTACAGCATGGTTGCGTTTGATGTCAGGCCGTTCAGATGAGCTGTTTTTACAACCTCAAGCCATTTTTCCTTTCCGATTTTACGCGGAAAAAGCTTTTGCCGGACCCTTTCGTTCATCACTTCCGCGCCGCCTCCGGGCATCATGGAAAGACCGGCTTTTTTCAGACGAGATATCGTCTCCGTCAGGCTCAGCCCGGCGATTTCGGAAAAATGATCGATTTCAACCGCGGTAAATGCTTTAACCGCCACATCCGGCCGTATCGATTTTATGGTCTCAACCAGGTTCAGATAATACTCAAAAGGCAGTGACGGATTGATCCCCCCGACCATATGGATTTCCCGTATGGGCTCTCTCAAACGCTTTTCAAGCTGCATGCCGACTTCTTCAATCGAAAGGGTAAATGCGCCTTCCTGATCTTTTTCCCGTGAGAATGCGCAAAACAGGCACTTGTTTTTGCAGATGTTGGTATAATTGATATGCTGATTGTAGACAAAAAAGGCTTTTTTGCCATGTTTTTGCTGACGGACACCATCCGCAAGCCTTGCTTTCCCAATCAGATCCGAACTGCTGTAAAGGAGGCAGCCGTCATCAAAGTCAAGACGCTCTCCGGAGGCAAGTTTTTCCCGTATGGATATCAGCCGTTTATCCGAAAGAGATCGGTTATGCATCCTCTCTCCTGTGATGGGCGGATCGAGGTTTATCTATGATATTGCTAAATGACCACATGGTCATATTTATAAAACAGGTTGCCGGCTTAAAGCAAGGCTTTTTGATGCGTTGTGTCAAAAATTCCGACTTTTCGATAAACGATATGGATATTTCTCCGCAAACACGAAAAAATCTGCTTGATATGCAGACAAAAGAACCGGATAATGAGAGTCTGGCAAAGCTGGATCACCCCCCCTTTCCGAAAGGGTTGCCGGACAGCCCTGCGGTCATGGGTAAAAAGGATGATGTGACGGAATCTCTGTTGTGCTGAATCGTTTCAACGTGGAGAACCAGGAAGATATCAATGAAAATAAAGACACACACCCTGATTGATCAGAAACTTTGCGGAACACCGGTGCAGGTTGACTCAGGCCGCAGCCGGGTTGAACTCCGAACAACCCGGAAAATGATTGTAGATGAAACCGGCCTGGTACATGGCGGCTTTATTTTCGGCCTTGCAGATTATGCGGCCATGATCGCCGTGAACCATCCCAATGTGGTACTGGGGGCTTCGGAGGCAAAGTTTATCAAACCGGTAAAGGCGGACGAGAAGATCACCGCCGAAGCAGCAGTTGAAAATTCCCAGGGAAAGAAACAGCACGTAACCGTTATTGTTTCAAACGATCAAGGCAAACCGGTTTTTACAGGGACCTTTACCTGCTTTGTGCTGGATAAACATGTTTTAGAGTAATTTCAAACCGTGTCAGCCCTCCTGTTCGATTCGGTAAAAGCTCTCATCAAATTCCGGTTTTCCGGCATAGCGGCCCATAAAAAAACCGGGAAGCTGATCGATCTGGTCAAAAAGACTCTGATCCGCGTCGATTCCGGCCTTATGCAGGGCCTCGATCATCTCTTTTGTTTTGGGGGGGCATCCCTTGATGGGAATCATCTCCTTGATGTTCGGGTTATCCTTATGAGCCTGAACCATGCATTTCCCCATCAGGATCGTTTTGTTCATGCCGGGTTCGGGCTGCATCTTTTTCCCGGTAAGAACCTCCACGTTGTCCCAGGGTTCCCCTTTCCACGCATAGCGGATCGCGGAAAGCATCAGACCGTTCAAGCCGGAGCAATAGGTACACATCGTTGAATCAAATTTGCGGTAAAAAAGCCCTTCAATACCGTTTTTGATCAAAGGTGTCGGCACTTCTCCTTTTTCCGTCTTCGTGTATAAAAAATCCCATTCATGCAGAGATGCGACATCCTCGATTTTTTCACCCACAACTTCGATATCGGAAAGGTCCAGGGGACGATTCCGGTTTTTCGCGGCATGCATGATGTGAGGCACATCTTCCGGCTTATAACCCAGTATGCCGGCTCCTGCCATATCGGCTGACAGGATATCGGAAGAAGCAATCAGAAGATTGCTTCTCCGCATTTTGCCGTCAAAGGCGGGTCCGCGCTCCAGGCTGTAAATTCCATCGATCAGCGTAAAGATGGGCGGCAGCTTGTCGGAAAGTCTTGCAACATGGAAATGCAGGTCTTTTTCCGGATCCGCATTATGGCACCTTTTTCGAGACTTCATATCAATCGTCCCTTTCAGGTTTTTAATGCCCAGGCTTACGATTGTCTGGTTATGGGTCTTCATGGCCGGAATATCCACAACATAATCGCTGTGCAGGATATCGGAATTGAAGCTGAGTTCGACACCGTCTCCCAGGTCCACCTTTTCAAAAGGCCGATCCATGATGTTTATGGCTTTCACGCCATATCGTTTTTTCAGGTTGCCGTATCCGAGTGTCTCGAATGCATGCGCAGGGGTTTCCGTATCTTTCAAATCACAGACGATTCCTTCTCCGATGGTGATATCATCGATTCCGTGTTCTTTCAAAAGCATCACCATGTCCTCGATGACTCTCGAAGTGGTTATGACGCCCCACTTGGGAAACGGAACCGCTTTGGTCCAGAATACAATGTTGGGTTTGATGAATACCTTCGCGTTTTTGGGAAGCTGTCGAAAACCGCCGGACAGTTCAACTGCCTTTTTCACAGACTCAAAAGGCTTCTCATAACGCACAATAGCGACCTTGTTTTTACTCATTGGCTTCTCCTCCTTGAACAAGATACCTCGAACCAAGAAATACGGTTTCAGGTTACAGAAGGCATAATGCCTCAAAAAAAAGATGTTCGCAAGAGTCCGGGAGGTGAAAAACGATATTTTATTGACAACCCTTTTTCATTTATTCATACTTTATCCCGTAAAACGCCGGATGTCTGTCCCCCGTGCTCGATGGCAACCTCTCATGGAACTCTTTTTATGCATTCTCTGGATCTTCTGATCGATCAGTATCTGAATTTTCTGACAATTGAAAAAGGACTTTCGGCAAATACAATCGAGTCCTATAACAGAGACCTCATCCGATATTGGGATTTTCTGAAAAAAAATAACATCGAACAGGTTTCTGAATCCGACACGGCGGTTGTCTTGAAATACCTGATTGAAATCAGAAACGAAGGCCTTTCCGCGCGTTCAAGAGCGAGGCATATCGTTACCCTGAGAGGATTCTACCAGTTTCTGGTGAAGGAAAAGGTGCTGAAAAAAGATCCATCCGCAACCATTGACCTTCCCAAAACAGGTCTCCGTCTGCCGGATTTTCTTTCGGTGCAGGATATCCAAAGGCTCCTGGAGATGCCTGATCCTGAAAAACCGAAAGGAGTCCGGGATGCGGCCATGCTTGAGCTTCTGTATGCGGCGGGGCTCAGGGTTTCCGAACTGATCAATCTGGAAATCGGTACGCTTTATCTGGAGGCCGGTTTTGTCAGGGTGTTCGGCAAAGGATCCAAAGAGCGGGTTGTCCCCATTGGAGAATACGCAAGAAAAAAGCTGGAAACATATATCCAGACAGTCAGACCGGGTTTGTTGAAAAACATACCGAGCAAGTTTCTGTTTGTTGCCAGGGCCGGAAAACCGATGACACGACAGGGGTTTTGGAAGCTCATCAAAAAATATGCAAAACGATCCGGTATTCAAAAAAAAATCACGCCCCATTCCGTGCGTCATTCCTTTGCAAGCCACCTGCTGGAAGGCGGCGCGGATCTCCGGTCCGTCCAGATTATGCTGGGCCATTCGGACATATCCACCACACAGATTTATACTCATGTTGCGCATGATCATCTGAAAAAGATGCATAAAAAATTTCATCCGCGAGGATAGGCCTGCGTGGTTCTATCTCTTTTTTATCTCTGCAATCAGTTCCTTGATAATGGAGATAACGTTGCTTCCCCGCTCCCTTGCAATCCGGTGGGCATCGTCCACAACCCTTGCCGCATGCTGTTTCAGCGCAGCAGGATCAGGGCCGGGAGTGTTCATGCTCTGATATTTCCATTTCAAAAGCCTGGCAGCCAGCTTTTCTTCCTGTTTTCTGAAAAAACCCATACGATCATGTACCTCTCACGGGAGTATCCGCGGGCTTTCTTCGGCAGATTTTGATAATTGCATCTTCCAGTATCACTTTATGCGCCAAGCGGGAAGTTTTCAACCGAAGGTCTGCCTGACCGAGTGTTTCCAAGGATGTGAGCAGTTCTTCTTTTGAAAAATTTTCCGATTTTATGAGGGATTGAAAAACCGGATAGGGATTGTTCGGATTTTTTGAAATCACAAGATCGGTCTTGCCGGGCTTCTTGTTTTTCCCCTCAGACTTTTTTGGATCAAAAAGGGTCTCCAGTGATTCTGCCGCGTGCTGCATATCCTGATCATATTTCACGACAGCCGGCATCACATTTGTTTTAAACTGATGAAAAGCAAGCCCCTTATTCCAGTCCATTCCGTAAGCACTTTTTGTAAAATCCTTCAGGATGATCAGTTTCCGGATTTGATTGATGATCGCGGAAAGAATCTGCAACGGATAGATATTTGAGGAAAGAAGTGAAGCCAGGTAGAAGAGTGCCTGGCTGATATCCCTGTCAGCAATCGCTCCGGTGAGTTCGTAGATCGGATCTTCCCGGGTTCTTTTTAAAAGAGAAGCCGTATGTTCTTTCGTGATTCTGGCTTCATCTCCCGCATAGGTTATGAGCATCTCAATATTGTTGACAAAGGTGTTCAGATTAAACCCGGTGTTTTCAAGTACCATGCGATAGGCATCCGGATCCAGTTTTTTCCCGGATTTGGCAAGCACCTCCTTCGCCACATCGTTCATCATCTCTTCCTGTGCTTTTTTATCAGCCATTCGGCTGCCTTTCGGCACGGAACAATCAATGATCAGCCCATTTTTATTGATCGCCTTGAAAAGGCCTTTTCGCTTATCCACCAGATCGGTTGTGATGATCAGGATATTTCCTTTCGGGAAGCCTTTTTCAACGGCATCTTTCAAAATACCGGCGGAATCCCGGGCAGCCGGCACCGGAATCGCATTTTCGACAGCATACGCAATAATATGCTCCGGAAACGTTTCATCCTCAAACAGTTCCGGCTGAATCTTGATCAATCTTTTCCGATTCTCACCCCGAATATCATCAAAACCGATTCCCAGGATGCCGAGAAGGCTTGCCAGAAATTTAGCCGCCTTTTTCATCTCATTTTTTTTATATGCCTTGCCCGCATTATCCAGAAGTCTTTCCTCATCGTTTCTGGAATAAAATATTTTTGCATCCGTGTAAGCGACAACTTTTGTTCTGGATAAAAATGAAAAGGTGTTCAAGGACTCCGTTACATCGTAAATATTGCCCAGGGTTCCATCAATCTCTTCATAGTTGAAACTTTTTCCGGAGTCCGGGAGCAGCACATCAAGAATTGCTTTGAAAGCGGAGCGATACAGATACTCCTCGCCATGAATCAGATAAACCGGAAAGGGCTTTCCTTTTTTCAGGTCCGCCAGACAGGGTTTCAAATTTTTATATTCCGTTACCGGCATGTTATCCCTTTTTTCAATGAATTCAAAAGGCTCCATCGAAAATTTTCAACACAAAGAAACAAGATGCCCCATTCAATCCGGCATCTTTTTAGCCAGAATATGATACACAAATACGCTCATGCCGATTGTAATGGCGCTGTCGGCGACATTGAACGTTGGCCAGGGATTAAACAGTTTTAACGGTATTACGGGTATGTAAAACGAAAGAAAATCAACAACGGTTCCGAATCTGACCCTGTCAATCAGGTTCCCGACAGCACCACCGAAAATCAAGGCGAATCCGGCTGCCAGCAGCTTATGGGTTTCCGGTGTTTTATGGTAAAAATATAAAATGAAACCAAGCGCCAGGATCGATACAAACAGAAAAACAACGACTCTGACGGCAGGGCTCTGGTTTGCCAGAAATCCAAACGCCCCGCCGGGATTGTGGGCGTGCGTAATATGAAAAAACCCGGGAATGATCCGGATCTCATGGTAAAGCTCCAGGCTGTTTAAAATAATCGATTTCGTGATCTGATCGAGCGCGACAATGACCGCGGAAATCAACAGCAGTCTATAATATTTTTCAAAATGCATGGGAATACCAGTTCGGGTTAACCATTTTCCAAATCAAGTTCTGCAAGTGCGCCCCGGCATCTTGCGCAAACCGTCGGGTGTTCATCGTTCTCCCCAACACTGCCATCATAAATCCAGCAGCGTTCGCATTTGCCGTCTGAAGCGGGTTTCACCTGCAATCTCATTCCTTTGATTGCGGTGCTTTCAAAAGTGTCTCCGGAAAGCCCCTCTTGAAACAGCCGGACTTTGGATACGATAAAGATGCTTCGCAAATCCGCTGAATAGGATTCCAGGAGATCATGAATCTTTCCCTTGATCTCAATATTCACTTCCGCGTCGAGAGGATGTCCGATCAGTTTTTTCACCCGTGCATCTTCCAGTGCTTTCGTCACTTCGCCGCGGATGGAGAGGATCTGCTCCCATAAGAATGCAAGCTGATCATCCTGCCATGTTTCATTGATTTCCGGAAGCATCATCAGGTGGATGCTTTCTTTTGACTCGATGCTCCTTGGCATATACTTCCAGATTTCCTCGGAGGTGAACGGCATGATCGGCGCCATTATCCGGGTGACCGCGTCAAGGACCCGATGCATCACGGTTTGAGCACTTCTTCGTTCAACCGACTTGGGGGGCGAGGTGTACAGCCTGTCTTTGAGTATATCCAGATAGAAAGCGGACAGATCCAGCGTGCAGTAATTATACAGCGCGTGATAAATGGTATGGAATTCATAGGTTTTGTATGCGCTGCAGGCGGTCTGAATCAGATCGCAAAGTTTGTGCAGGGCATACCGGTCGATATCCGGCATGGACTCAAACGGCACCGCATCCGCTTCAGGATGAAAATCCGATATGTTGCCGAGCATAAACCGGCAGGTATTGCGTATACGCCTGTAAGCATCACTCAATTGTTTCAGGATCGAGTCGGAAATGCGAACATCGTCACGGTAATCGGATGCCGCCACCCACAGCCGCAGTATTTCAGCCCCATATTTCTGTATCACTTCTTTTGGAGCCACGACATTGCCCACGGATTTGGACATCTTTTTCCCGGAAGCGTCTACAACGAAACCATGAGTCAATACGGATTTGTACGGAGCCGCACCCCTTGTTTCAACAGCGGTCAGCAGCGCGCTGTGAAACCATCCCCGGTGCTGGTCGCTTCCTTCGAGATAGAGATCAGCCGGCCAGGAGAGATAGTCCCTTTCCTCTAGAACAGCCGCGTGGCTTACACCGGAATCAAACCATACATCCAGAATGTCGCTCTCTTTCTTGAACGTTTTATTTCCGCACTTCCCGCACACCGCTTCGGATTCGACAAACTCGGTTACATCTTTTTCAAACCAGATATCCGCTCCGTATTCATCAAAAAGAGAAAAGATTTTTTCAACCATCTCCTCGTTGATATGAATCGTATCACATTTTTCACAAACAATTACCGTTATGGGAACCCCCCAGGAACGCTGTCTGGAAACGCACCAGTCAGGACGATTTTCAATCATGCCGTATATTCTGTCCCGCCCCCACGAAGGGATCCAATTCACAAGATCGATGGCCTGAAGCGACTTTTTGCGCAATTCTGTTTTTTCCATGGAGATGAACCACTGGGGTGTGGCACGAAAAATAACCGGTTTTTTGCATCGCCAGCAATGGGGATAGGAATGGGCAATCCGCTCTTCGGCAAGCAACGCGTTTTTCTCTTTCAACTTTTCAATGATGCCTGTATTTGCCTTGAAAACAAACTGATTCGCGAAAAATCCGACCTCTTCGGTGAAGCACCCGTTATCATTGACAGGAGAGTAGGAATCGATCTCATAACCGAGAGAAACATCATAATCCTCCCGTCCATGTCCGGGGGCCGTATGCACACAACCGGTTCCGGCATCCAGGGTAACATGATCTCCCAGTATGATAAGCGAATCCCGGTCATAAAACGGGTGAAGGCACTTTTTCCTTTCAAGGGTTGAAGCATCGATTTCAGCAACGGTCTTAAAATCAGCTTCACCAAAGGTTTTCATACAGTCTTCCACAAGATCCCTTGCAAGTATATACACTTCACTGTTTTGGACCTCTACAGCCGAATAGACAAAATCCGGATGAAGGGCGATGGCAAGGTTTGCGGGAAGTGTCCACGGCGTGGTTGTCCAGATGATGACCGATACTTTTTTACCGGCCAGTTCCGGAATCTCATTTCCGAGATCATCCTTGAGCGGAAACCGGACAAAAACCGAAGGAGATGAATCATCGGCATACTCGATTTCAGCTTCCGCGAGAGCTGTCTTGCAGCTGCAGCACCAGTGGATCGGTTTTTTGCTCTTGAACAGACTCCCTTCCAAAGCAAATTTGCAGCATTCCCTCGCGATGATGGCTTCGTACCGGTATTTCATGGTAAGGTAGGGGTTGTCCCATTCACCCAGAACACCCAGACGCTTGAACTCATCTCGCTGGATGTCGATAAAACCTTCTGCATAATTACGGCATTGTTGTCGAATCTCGACCTGGGCCATATCTTTTTTCCGGGAGCCGAGTTGTATGTCGACATTATGTTCAATGGGCAGTCCATGGCAATCCCATCCCGGAACATAGGGTGCATGAAACCCTTCCATGCTTTTTGATCGGACAATGATGTCCTTCAAAATCTTGTTCAGCGCCGTACCGATGTGGATGTGACCGTTGGCATACGGAGGGCCGTCATGCAGAATAAATTTTTCCTTTCCCTCGGATGCCTTTTGAATTTTTTCATATAAATGATCCTCTTCCCATTGCTTCAGCTGCTCGGGCTCACGGTTTGCCAGACTGGCTTTCATGGGAAATTCCGTTTTGGGCAGGTTTAATGTTTTTTTGTAGTCCATATCTCCTCCGACGCATTATACTTTCAGGGGCCTGCTGATTCGTGCTGCTCATTCCGGCACCCCATGAATTTGACTTTTTTCGAAGCCGTCAATAATGATGTAAAAAAGTTTTAAACAGTAAGTCATATCTCCATCTTGTGTCAAGGGAATAGAGGATGGTTATTGGTTATCATAATAATTTTCCAATTTAAGCGCTACATTTGATGACAATGGCTATCAATCAAAAAATCCCTGCTTTCAACAATGAACCGCCGGTTACGATCAAAGCAGCCTGAATTCAATTTCAATGAAGTATGGAGATCAAACGATAATGAGCGTACGCATTGCATCCTGAAAAGGAAGAGAATAGGCTTCCACCACCGGCTCTCTCCCCCTGTGTGCAAAGGACTCGAGTTCTGTATCCGTATTTTTACTTTTCATTGCAATGATTTTTCCATCTTTTCTCAGCAGCGGGGTTGCGAGATCGACAAACCGGTTCAGGTCCGTGAAAGCCCGGCTGATGGCCACATCGAATGCTCCTGTGAAAAAAGAATCCAAGGCTATCTCTTCGATCCGGCCGTGAACCGCATCGATATCATCCATGTTCAAAAGCCGTATCACCTGCTTCATAAAATTCACTTTTTTGCGCGATGAATCCACAAGCGTGACCGTGAGCTCCGGCAGGATCACTTTCAGCGGAATGCCGGGGAACCCTCCTCCGGAACCGATGTCGATGAGGAAAGCTTTCCTGCTGATCTGCAGAGAGGGGACGATTGAATCGATAAAATGCTTGACGGCAACATCAACCGGTTTGGTTATGGTGGTAAGATTTGTCTTTTTGTTCCACCGGATAAGCTCATCCGCATGAACCGCCATCATCTCCGCCTGCTGCGGGCTGATCTCGATTCCAACTGTTTTTGCGCCTTCCAGAACGATGGACTTCCACTTTTCAGAACTGAATTTCATGAATCGGTCAGGTTACATTTTCATTGACAAGGGGCTTTGACTTGCTGAAATCCATCACGATGTCGGCCTCATTACCCTTAAAAACAATCTCAGCGCTGGGGTATCTTTTGGTAAACACATGCATCATCGCTGTATTTTCTCGAAGGACCGTAGCCGTAAACTGCTTGTAGTTGTTTTCAATTGCAATATCTTCGAGTATTTCAAGGAGGTAGGATGCGACTCCCATATTCTGAAAATCCTCCCGGACGACAAAGGCGATTTCGGCCATGGAATCATTCACGTTCGCGTATGTCCCGATAGCCATGATCTCCTTGTATCCGCCCTTCTGCGCCATGCCGATGATGGACATGTTCTTCCGGTAATCCACCGAGGCCCACTGGCGCTGAACCATCTCATGTGAAAAAATTTTAATTTTGCAGAAAAATCTTGAATATATGGTTTTATCCTGCAGAGAGTAGAAAAAGTTTCTCGAGGAAAACTCATCCGACGGCAGAATCGGCCTGAATTCAATGGTTTTTCCATTTTTTATTTTCAGCGAACTTTTGTAACCCTCTAAAAACAGAAGATCTTCCTGGGCAGGAGGCAGTTGATCCGAAAAAATGTAATGATGCTTTTTGGCTTCGGAAATCAGCCCGTCACGGAATTTGGGGTGTGCAATCTGTGCCAGTTCCATGACTCTCTGATAGATTCCCTTGCCTTGAAGCTCCGCGATACCATATTCGGTGATGACAAAATTAACATCCCCCCTTGTGGTTGCCACCCCGGCTCCTTCACTGAGGTGAGAAACGATTCGGGAGACCCGCCCCTTCTGCGCGGTAGACGGCAACGCAATGATCGAAAATCCCCCCTTGGACATTGAACTACCTCTCAGGAAGTCAACCTGATCGCCGATTCCGCTGTAAAATAGATATCCGACGGAATCCGTACAGACCTGACCGGTAAGATCGACTTCCAGCGCAGAGCTGATAGAGACCAGATTGTCATTTCTTGCAATGACGACAGGGTCATTAACAAACTCCGAGGACCGGAAATAGAACATCGGATTGTTGTCCACAAAGTTATAAATTTTCTCAGACCCCATGCAGAGCGAGGCAACCACCCTTCCGGGAAGCAGTGTTTTTTTCTTGTTTGTAATCACCTTCTTGGCAAAAAGAGGCATAAATCCGTCTGTGATCACCTGGGTATGAATTCCAAGATCCTTTTTTCGGTCAAGGTATTTTAAAATCGTATTGGGAAGCTGGCCAAAGCCGATCTGAAGGGTATCACCATCGTCTACCAGTTGAGAAACATAGTGTCCGATTCTCCTGGAGACCTCATTATCCTTTCTGTGAGGAATGTTTATAACGATCGGTTCCGGATGGTGAACCAGAAAATCGAGCTCGTCAACGTGAACAAAACTGTCGCCCCATGTTCTGGGCATCATGGGATTGATCTGGGCAATAACCAGCGTCGCGTTTTCCATTCCCGACCGGGTAATGTCCACCGATATCCCCAGACTGCAGAAGCCGAATGAATCCGGCGGGCTTACCTGGATTAACGCGATGTCGATACCGATGCGCTGACTGGAAAAAAGAGATGAAATTTGTGATAAATATGCTGGAATGTAATCAATTTTTCCTTCAAATGCGGCTTTTCGAAGGGGTTCACTGATAAAAAACAGTTTCAGGGAAAACCGTTCCAGAAAATTTTTATCGTCAACAAACTGCGCCATTGTGTAAGACAGCATTTGATAAAGGGTAATATCCTGCTTGTTTTGATCTTTTACCATGGTTCGGATTAAATGCTGCGGTTCCCCGCATCCGGTGCCGATAAAAACCCTGTCACCCTTTTTGATTTTTGAAATGGCGGTTTCAGCGCTTACCATTTTGTTTTTACAATGACTGTTCAGCCATTCCTTGTAACTCATTCAGTTTTCTCCAGCTCATTTCGAAGTTGCCGCAGGATGTCAGCCTCGTGAACCGACAGGTTAACAGCGCGCAGGCTGCTGACAATTCGAATACCCTTTACATTGGAATTGTCAGGCAGTCTATATCAATTTCAGTTCGTTGGAAGTCGACGCTTTGATGGCAAAAGAATTTACGTTCAAGACAGCAAATCCTGAGGAATACCGTGCCGGCAGCAGCCGAAAGGCATGTGCCGCCAACCCGTTTCGCAGACACGAGGAATGAATTGCAGCCGAGACACACCATGAAACACCGGCGCCAACCTGAATTTTTTATGATGCCGTCACCGGATTGTTTTTTATCGCAACCCATTCGGCGACTATTCTTTTACCGCAAGCGCTTCTTCCTGTTCTTTTTTCAGTTTGGCTTTTTTTTCATGTTTCCGCAAGTGCTGGTCCATGAACCGCAACTGCCCGACATAGTTATACGGGTACTGTCTTGCCGCATTTCCCTTAATGATATTCATCTCCTGGTCTGCAATCAGGTCACTCTTGAATTCTTTAACCTTGAAATAGGCTCTGGTCTGCAATGAGATCATATTCTTCTGAAGTGCCGCGTTGCCGGGATATTTTTCCGCTGCCTGATAACTGATTTTTTTGGCAATATGATCCGGAACATACAGGGCATCCGCTTCTGAAATGCATAAAAAAAACGAAAGGATAATGAATGCGGATAATAAGTATGACAATTGTTTTTTCATAATTTCCTCCTCAACCGGAAAATTCTTAAACAATAACTGTCTGTAAAAGCATGCTAAAATTGTACCATATTCAATATCATTGAAGGCGACGAATATCAAGTCATTGATGCGGAAAATTACCAGTTTCGGGAAGGATTTGAATGAAACGAAAAGAAACAGGCTGAAATTGGCTCTTTTGCTTTGATTTTTATATCTCCCCTGGTTTAAGGTTTACACGGTTCCAAGCGTTTGGTTTGATTACAGACACTCATATGAAAGGATAACCATGCATCTGTTTGATCAGGATATATCGCTAATCCGGAAAGCGGCCCTTGTCTTCAAGGGGAATGTGTCTTCAAACTGGTCTGTGAACGGCACTCCGAACGGCGGGTATCTCATGGCGATGCTGACCAACGCCATGGTGAAATGCAGCGACAAAAAAGAAACACCTATAATCACGGCAAATTATATTTCAAGGAGTGTTCCGGGTGAAGCCGATATCTTTGTGGAAAAGTTTGCGCAGTCAACCCAGTTCACCCGACTGCAGGCCAGGCTCGTCCAGGGCGGAATGGAACGAATTCGGATAATCGGAACCTTTGCAGATGAAAAAAATGAGTGTTTTATGAAACGATATGAAGCCTCCCCGCCGGATATGCATTCTCCGGAAGAATGCATTGAGATTCCGTCCGTTCCGGATCTTACAATTCTGGATAACATGGAAATACGGCTGGACCCGGAATGCGCCGGATGGATGTCGGGCAGCCTGTCCAAAAGGTCTGAGCTGAAAGGCTGGATCAGACATCGAAAAAAACGGAAGTTTGATCTCTTCTCCATCCTTTCCTGCACAGACTCTTTTCCCCCGCCGATCATGGCAAGCCAGGGAATGCTGTCATGGGTGCCGACAATCGAGCTGTCCATCAATGTCCGGAATATTCCCGAAACAACCTGGCTGAAATGTATTTTCCGCACGCGGTTTATCAACTGCGGTCTGCTGGAAGAAGACGGAGAGGTGTGGGATGAAAACGGCAGACTCGTTTCCATTTCAAGGCAGATCGCTCAATTTCGAACAACCGGAGCCTGAGACATCATTTTTAACGATAAATCAAGAAGATATGTCCGCCTGAATGATGACTTCGATTCCTTCCTGATCTGATTTTTGTTCTTTGTAATGTTCACGCCTCAACGGTCTTGAATTTCTCTTTCGGCGCTCCGCAGACCGGGCATTTGTCCGGTGCCTTCCTGTCAACCACATAGCCGCAAACCTGGCAGACGTGATAGGATTCCACCTTGAGATCATCCCATAACACTCCATGGGCGTGACTGTCCATTTGCAGCATAACTTTTTTTCGTTTTACAAATACCTTTCCATGTCTTGCGTCAGAAATGCCGTTTGCGTTTCCACACATACATACACAGAAAGATATTCATCAAAATGCTCAGCCCGAAAACCAATTTGATGCCCATGGACGTCTCCCCAAACAGAGAGTTATTTTTTTTCGAGATTTCATTCTGCAGGTTATCCGGGGCTTCACCAGTAGTTTTCGGCTCCGCTTTTCCGGGACTCACTGTGACGGTTGCCCGGACCGCATGGCCCATGCCGTCGTTGACCTTTATATGCCACTTTCCGGGTGTTTCCGCCAGAAAAGCAAATCTGCCGTTCTGATCCGTGCGCCCATTCTGATATTCCACTTTGTCGTTTTCCGGGCTGAAAACAAGGACATCAGCATACTGCATGGGGGTGTTGTCGGAATAGAAAAACTCCGCGGCCACCACAGCATCTTTACCGATCAGGCGGTAGTCCGTTCCATGTGCGAACGCATTGAAAGGTATGACCAATACCCATAGACAAGCGGCAAAAAAACATATCCGATTCATTGCTTCACCTCAAACGTTAAAAATGTCATAAACCTCAGAAAATCGTGACCGGAACCCTTTTCAGCGGGAATCTGGTGAGTCGCGTAGAGCAGGTGCCTGCCGCTTTTTTCAAAGGTAAATTGCGCCACGCCGTTTGAATCAGTTTTGGATTCCCGTTCAAGGTTCGTTAAAATGGCAATTCCGGCAAGGGGACAGCCGTCAAACAACAATTTAAACGATGTCGGCGTCCCCGGCGCCAAGGTCATGGGATCGGTAAGCGGTACCAGTTCAAATCTTAATCCCAAAGACTGGGAGCTTATTTCGGAGGGAGCAAACAGGGTTTTTGAAAAATGCGTGGATGTAAACGCGCTCACTACGGTCAGACCTGCTGCCTCGGCCGCCTGGCGGTTCATCAGCTTTTTTCCCCGGGTGGTGTTGACGCGGTCTCCCCATTCACTCGTCACCGACAAGATGGCGGGTATTTCATTTGTGGTAAAAACCACCCGTTCTTTTTCATTTGTCCGGGTTATCGAAAGTCCCGTCCCGTCGGAGGACTGCGCTGAAACTTGCGTCACGCAGGATGGGTTATAGGGATCAAGGCGTTCTCCAACGATTCCCCGGCATACCGCATAGGCGCCGTCTTCTTCCTGGACCCATAGATAATGGGCAAAAGAAGACGTTGCCGCCACCCACATCCAGGCCACGATCGTGGCAAACGCCACTGCATTTTTTAAGCACTTTTTCATCTTTTTCAATTCCTTTTTAAAATTCAATTTTCACGCCGCCGGTAATAATTATACCCGGTGCAAACGTGTCTCCGGAGGAAGCGGAACGGAATACGGCATATTCCTCGTCAAAAATATTCTCAACATTAAGGTACGCTGTGAGCCGGTCGAAAAACCTGCGCGAGACAGAGGCATCTACGGTGAAATAGCCACTTTCCTTCAATGTGTTTTCATTGTCGAAGTAGATGTCGGTGTAGTAATTGGCGATTATCGAAACATTGACGATTTTCGGATTTTGATACCGAAATCCGAAATGGAAGTTGTTCCGGGGGTCGTTGGGCAGGTAGTTGCCCTCCAGATCGGCATTGTTTTCATCCTTTTTGACCTCTGAAATATTGAAGGTATGGTTGGCAAAAAGGGTCAGGTCGGATAGAGCATACCATTCCAATTCCGTTTCAACGCCGTAAATATCCACCTCGCTGATATTGTCCAATTGATACTCATACCGGGTTCTGCCCCCGCTAAAGGTGCCGGTGCCGATGAGACGGTCGCCGATGTAATCCCTGGCAAAGGACTGGTAAAAGGTCAGTCTGCCCCAGAGGCTGTTGGTCAGGAAACGTTCCACCCCCACATCATAGGACCATATTTTCTCAGGCTCTAAATCGGGGTTGGCTTCACGATAATAGGTGCCGCCTCCGCGGACGTGGACTTTGTAAAGCTCAAACAGACTGGGGGCTCGAAAACCCTTTCCGCCGGAAGCCCGGAATGTGGTTTTATCATCAGGATGCCAGGCAACTCCCAGCTTGGGAGAGAAACTGCCCTCCGTGTTGGAATCGTACGTATTGTTGTAAGCCGGCTTGCCCGCGCTTGCGGCAGTATCCCAATTTTTGCCGTCCGAGGTTTTGATCCAATCATAGCGCGCCCCCAGATTGAGGATCAGACTGTCCTTCAGAAAGCGCAAATCCAGATTGGCAAAGGGAGAAGTGAACTGCTGTCTACCCTTGGCGCCTGCATCACGGGTGCTTCCGGGGTAGTCCTCGTCATATTCAAATTGAGCTTCCTTAAACGAAGCGCCGATAGTGAAACGGGCCGGTTTCCCTTTCAAAAGCGTCCCCTGCAGATCAGCTCCCCAAATTTGGGTTCCCTTGAATTTTTCGTCTCGAAAAGGAGATGTGTAATTGTTGTTGGCCGTATCCTGAAAGGCTGTCTTATCCGCACGATTAAGATAAACCAATCCTTTCAATCCCACATTTTCACCTTTATGGGAATAATTCAGCCAGTACTGATCGAGTTGGAGGTCATTGTGAAAGAATTCGCGGCCCTGTCCCATGTCATGGTCGTAATAAAGGGCCCCAAGAGAAATTTCGGATGCTTGGGTTAAATCATAGGTCGCCTTGCCGAGGCCTTTCCAGACCTCCCGGTATCGTTTAATCTCGTAATCTTCCGGGTTTTTCACCATGTTAAACCCATCGCTCTCCCCGTAACCGCCGGCCACCATGAAACCGAAATCTTTTATTTTTTGGCTGTGGAATCCATATCCTCCATAAGTGTCCGCCGTTCCTGCTTCGCCGCGAACCGCGGTTTGCCTGTCGGGCTTCGGTTTCTTGGTGATGATATGAATAACGCCGCCAAGGCCCTCGGAGCCGTACAGCGCCGACGTCGGCCCCCTCACAATTTCAATCCGTTCGATGGTCTCTTTGGAAATATGCCCCCATCCCACCCAGGCGATGGCGTTGTTGAAATTATCGTTCTGAGGCACCCCGTCCACCAATATCAGAACTCTGTTGCTGCCCACACCGCGCATTTTCAGCGGGCTTACAATGCCGTTTGTGTTCAAAGCGAAATGTCGAAAGTTATACACGCCCGGAACACTGCGGACAATATCTTCCGCACGCTCGAATGGCGATGCCATGAGTTCCTCATTGGAGATGACCGTCACGCTTTGGGCCGTATCGAACACCGGCATCTCGGTCCGGGTGGCTGAAACCACCACCGCATCCAGACGATACACATCCTTTGTCTCCCTTGTCGTTTCCTGCGCCGACAGCGACAACGGGTATTCAAAAACAGCAAGCGTCAATACAATACCGATCCATCTCAACCGCCTCATTATTTCTCCTCCTTCATCAAAAAAAATTCATGTGTTGAGTGAAAAAAGAAGACAGATTGTTACGGCGCATCAATCCGTTTGGGGCTCGAACAAAATCTTATGATTGACCAGGTTCATCCCCTTGATCGTACCTTTCACGGTCTTCCGGTCACCAAAGATGTCAACCAGACGCCATGCACCATCGTCCTCGGGTTCCACGACATCCACGGATTCCATGAGCAAATGCTCCTGGCCGTCTTTGATCAGGTATGCATCGGCTTCACACATGGCTCATCATCTCCTTTGCCCGTTTCCTCGTTTTTCACCTCAATTCAAAAAGAATGGCTATTTCCACCCGAACCTTGTCCTTGAACAGGCCTGCCGTGGGCCTGGGAAAGGGCGCAGCGTTTCGGACAGCCTCCAGAGCGGCCTGATCCAGATCGGCATGATTCGCACTTTTTACGATTTTGAGAGAAGAAATCCGCCCGTCCATGGTAATGACGAAACGGACAAGAACCTGTCCTTCCCGGCCTTTTTTCCTGGCATCCGCCGGATACTTTTTGCTGCTTTCTATTTTCATGCGGACCATATCGAAATAATCGCCGGTGGTGGCATACACGGGTGCACCGCCAAAATCCCATCCGGAGGGAGGGGCGACCGGTGCGCTGATATCGGCCGTCAGCGGCTCGGCGGCGTTGAGGCTGATCGGCTTTACAGGGGTAATCGGCATATAGGACTTTTCAAATTCCCGTTGGTCGGCGGATGTGGTTTCGGGTTTTTCATTCCTGATCCTGGGCCGGGGAATGGATCGGGCTGCTGGTTTGGATATCCCCTTCAACGTCAATTCGATATACGTCAAGGCTTGAGACTGGTAGATTCCTGCGATGTGAAGAAAGATCAGGAAATGAATGACCAGAGACACAATGATCATGATTCGCATCAGATAGTTTGGCTTCTTTTTTTCAGACACGAATGTCATGGATCAGAAATCCTTTTCCGTGGCCAGGCAAAGCCTTCCGGCGCCGGCAGCCTTGGCCAGATCCATCACTTTGACCGCCTTGTTCAGTACCACCTCCCGGTCGGCCTTGACCACTACCAGCCGGTCTTCCTGTCCGCCGATCATCTCTTTTATGTGTTTAAACACCATCTCTTCCGGAACAGGCCTGTTTTTGATATAGATTCTTCCCTCCTTGTCTACATAGACGGTGATCTCCTGCTGGGTTTGCGGAGCTGCGGTCCTGGCCTGGGGAAGCTTGATGGAGATGCCTTCGTCCACCATGAAATTGGTGGTCAGCAGAAAGTAAATCAGCAGCATGAACACGATATCGATCAGAGAGGTCAAGGGCACCTGTATCAAATAACGAGGTCTTTTCTTGCGATGAACCAGCATGGGCATTCTCCTACTTTCGGGTGACGGCTTTCATGAAGGTCACGGAACCGTTCTGCAGCCGGGCCTCATAACTGTCGATGCGTGACAGCAGGTAACTGTGGGCCACCATGGTCGGCAGGGCTACGGCCAGTCCCAGAGCCGTGGTCAGCATGGCCTCCCAGATGCCGCCGGCCAGCACTGCGGCATTAACTTTTCCTCCCATCTGCTGAATCACCATAAAGGCTTTGATCATTCCGATGACTGTTCCCAGAAGACCCAGGAGAGGAGCAATATTGCCGATGGTTGCCAGGGTCTGAACATAAGTGGAGAGGTTCCGAACTTCTTCGTCCATGGAATTGACCAGGACGGTTTCCAGTATCTCCCGGTCATGGTCCTGAACCTCGATGGCCTTGGCCAGAACACGGCCCATAGGAGAGTTACTTTCCTTCGCAGCTTTTTGAGCCTCACCCTTTTTCCCCTGCATCAGCAGTCCGGCGATTTTTTCTGCCAGACCCGCCCCCCGGATGCGCAAACGGGAATAAGTGATGATCCGTTCCAGAAAAATCGCGACTGTGAACACCGAGCAGAGCAAGATGGGAATCACCAGGATTCCGCCTTTTTCTAAAAATATAATCATGGGTCATATCCTTTGTTGAACTTTCAATTGGTTCTGAATGCCGGATCCGGTCCGGCATGACGGTTCAGCAACGTTTATGGTTCCTCTACATCCGGTTTTCCATCAAAATCCAGGTCTTTCTTCCGCTTCACCAGGGCTTCGGCAGTGTCATAGGTTTCCCAGATGTCGGGTTTTCCATCATGGTTGGTGTCTTCTTCTACCGCTACCAGTTTGGCATTTTCATAAAAGAACCGGACATCGGCAATGCCGTCACCGTTGGTATCCTTCTCCGCCCTGACAGCCCGGCCGGTTTCATCATAGAACCATGTCAGGCTTAGTTTTCCGGTATGAAGTTCATCCTCCCGGCTTTCAGTCAACCGTCCTCCCGGGCTGTAGAACTCCATCAAGTCTATGACGCCGTCTCCATCTTCATCCAGCTCTTTCACCCGCAAGACGTTGTCGATATGAAAAAACCGGGACTCGGGGATGTTGTCCCGGTTTGCATCGACCTCGACGACCAGAGACCATTTCAGATGATTGAACCGGTATGTGGTTTCAAAATAACCGTCGCCGTCGACATCCCGGATCTGCTTTTTCTTTTCCCCATTGCTGTTGTAATATAGTTTCAGGTTTATCTTTCCGTTGCTGTTTTCATCCTTTTCCAGGCGGACGATCCGGTCCTTTTCATAATATTGAAAGGTATCCATGGCGCCGTTGAAATCCGTATCACTTTCCACCCGCATCCGTTCCTCCAGCTCATTGAACAGAATAACGGTATCGGCTTTTCCATCCCGATTCTCATCCATGGTCTGGCGGACGATCCTTCCGTTTTCAAAATACGTACGCTTGTCGATAAAACCGCGATGATTCGTGTCTTCCAGGATCTCTTTTGGCCGACCTTTTGAATCAAAGACGGAAAAGACATCAAACGATCCGTCACCGTTGATATCTTTTTTCTGTTCTGTCGGCAGTCCTGCCTTGAACCGGGTCAAAACCTGGGGACGTCCTTCTGCATCGGCATTCTTTTCCTCCCGGATGATTTCACCATTCTCATAAAAACGGATGGTCTCCATCCTGCCGTCCCCTGTGAGATCATGCCGGCTTTCCCGGGGGCGTCCCTGATCATCATACTGGATGATCTGCTCGGGCCTTCCGTCACCATTCTCATCCGTGGACCGGGTGGACAGTTTGTCGTTTGCATAGGTTTCATGGATATTTGGGATACCATCTTCATCCATATCCCGGGTGGAGGAGATCAGCCGGCCATGAGTAAAAGAGTAAACCATGTCAAAAAAACCGCTGCCGTTGGTATCCTTTTTGACCTTTAGCGGCTGTTCGTTTTCATCAATCAGGGTGACCTGATCAACCACATTGTCCTTGCTGAGACGTTCCTGTCGAATTCTTCTGTTTTGGTCAAAATGGTCAATGCAGTCCATTTGACCGTCAAAATCAATATCCCTTTCGACCCGGGTCATGGTTTCGTTTTCATAATACTGAATCCGGTCCATGCGGCCATCCTGATTTATGTCCATCTCCACCTTTACAATTTTGCCCGCGGTGTCAAACCAGGTCCGGGTATCCGGCACCCCATCATTGTCCGTATCTTTTGCTACCGGCTTGTCGACGGCCATTGCATATGGCGCTGCGATTATGAAAATAGACAGGCAAACTGCGGCAAAACAGCTTGCGACACGTTTCCATGCCTTTAGAGCAGCTCTTTTTTTCCGTAAAATCATAAACTTCATAACAAGCGGTTATCCCTAAATACAAAAGCCATGAAAGTATATCAGGCGTATGTCGCCTGCTCACCTTCATGGCTTTGTTTTTTTGAAATAAAGTATTTGTCTGAAATCTTTTTTTGGCTGTTCAGCCGCCGTCACCTTCTTGGCAACAAAATAAGATATATCTATTTACAACAACCCCGGTTAACAGGTCAAGGATTTTTTAACAAATCGTCCTGCTTATAGCAAGGCGTTTCCTCACCTGTCACTTGATCACCCGGGATATTCATTTTTCCATAATAAGGGAAGGACTTTGAACCGATACCTCCATGGGTAATGAATATCATGATATTGATAAAAAAAATTTGTTTTTACACGGAACACAGATCAGACGGCAAGAAACATGTCAAAATGATATTAAACACTCCTTCATGTTCACGCCTCAACTGTCTTGAATTTCTCTTTCGGCGCTCCGCAGACCGGGCATTTGTCCGGTGCCTTCCTGTCAACCACGTAGCCGCAAACCTGGCAGACGTGATAGGATTCCACCTTTTCCTTGATGACGTTCATAATGGCACGCTCATATAATTTCGCGTGAAAGCCTTCCGCGTCCCGGGCATTGCTGAAAACCAGGGCGGCGGCAGTTTCGCCTTCATCCTCGGCGTCTTTGATAAAATCCGGGTAGACATTTTCGCTGACGGATTTTTCACGCTGAAACGATTTTTCCAGATTTGTGTCCGTATCCTTGACGATCATGTCCTTCATCAAATTCAAATTTCGGGTGGCATGGACCCGTTCCGCCTCGGCAATGGCTCGAAACAGCAGGGCGATTTGAGGGACGTCTTCTTCCAGGGCTTTTTCCGCGTAAGCCAGCAGACGGAAATATGCTTTTGCTTCACCGATGAATGCTGCATTGGTGTTCTTCCGGGTCTTTTCCTTCATGCTGAAGCCTCCATTTTTCAAAGGTTAAAATAAACATTGATATAGCAGGCTTTGAGTTATCGGGCAAGCCTCTTCCCCATCATGCCATAGACAATGCGTAAATAAAACATCCGGATATCGAAAGGGTTTAGCGACCATGCGGCCGGACATGCTTTCCGGTCATTCTCCGGGCTACTCCGGATAGCCGGTGATCTCCTGAATCTTCTTGAACAAGGGGAGAAGCTTTTTGTACATGTTGAGATAGACTCGCTGGTAGAGATCCTGATAAATCTCCACATTATTTTTGACCGGCTCAAAAATACCCTCAACCCGGGTCATGAAACGTACCGCCCTATTGAAATCCGGGTATAATTTCAAACCCACAGCAGCATCGATCGCTGCGCCGAGAACGGAGGTCTCATTGGTGTGCGGCCGGTGAACGGGAAGTCCGAAGATATCGGCGGTAATCTGCATGATCGAATCGCTTCGGGACCCGCCTCCGGTGGCTCGAATCTCGGTAATGGGCACCTGATTCTTTTTCTCGGTCAGTTGCGCGCCTTCTTTGAGGGCAAAAACCAGTCCCTCAATGATGGAGCGATATACGTGGGACCGGGTGTGGGTGTCGCCGAATCCGATGATGGAACCCTTGGTATACGGCGCCAGTTCCGGTCCCGGTGTCCAGTAGGGCTGGCACATCAGGCCCATTGAGCCGGGAGGCACATCCTTTAAAAGCTTTTCCAGAAGCTCTTCCGGAGGAACTTTTTTTTCCAGCGCCTGGAGTCTCTCCTGAAGGCCGAACTCCTCCTTGAACCAGGAGACCATCCAGAGCCCCCTCACCACCGTCACTTCCGAATAGAATTGTCCGGGAATCGCCGATGGATAAGGAGGGAGGAACGGGCGCAGTTCCACATACTTATCATTTTGCGTGTTGATGGTTGCGGTGGTACCAAAGCTGATGCACGCCCGATCCGGTGTCAGGCAGCCGCTGCCGATAACGTCACAGGCCTTATCGTTCGAAGCCGCAATCACGGGAAGGTTCCGAGGAATACCTGTTTCTTCGGCAGCCTTATGGGTGACATGGCCCAGCAATTCCGTTGGATTGACCAGTTCCGGAAGCTTTTCCTTCTCGAGGGGAAAAAGTTTCCATTTCAGATCCATCCTGCCTGCCCATCCGAACTTTTTGACATCAAAAGGGATGGTCCCGATGACATTTCCGGCTGAATCCCGGAACTCGCCGGTGATTTTATAGGAAAGGTATCCGGATAAAAAAAGGAATTTATGAGTTTTGTCCCAGATCTCAGGCTGATTCTGCTGAATCCAGTTCGACCGGCAATATTGCGTCACGTACTCGATGAATGGATAAAGTCTCAGCGCCTTGAGAACGGGAAAGGAAAACCCCGGAAGAACTTTTTTTATATCTGCCTTCCGCTGATCCAGCCACACAATGGCCGGTCGCAGGGGATTGCCGTCCCGGTCGACATTGATCATCGTCAGTCGCTGGGTTGTGATGGTCACGGCCGCAATCGCCTCGCCCGGAAACTTGCCGACGGCAAACAGCTTTTGGCAGGTCTCACAGAGCATCCGCCAGTAATATTCCGGCTGCTGTTCGGCCCATCCGGGCTGCGCGGAAAAATACGGCTCAATCGGCGTCTTGACCAGATGATGAATCCGACCGGCCAGATCCACCAGCGCGGCTCGCATGGATTGGGTGCCGGCATCAATGGCCAGGATCAGTTCTCGATTTTTTTGTTCGAATTTCGGCATATTCAGCACCTGATAAAATTGAAAAGTTTCAAGACCCTATTGGATGACTCTTTTCTCATCTTCCGGTATATCGAGACCGAGGGTACCGCCGGGATTCATGATATTATTTGGATCAAAATGGGACTTCAGGGTCTTGAGGACGTCCATTTGCTCTTTGCCCAGATGTGCCTCCATCCAGGGGCCGAACAGCTTGCCCATGCCGTGATGGTGGCTGATGGAACCGCCATATTTGACCATTGTGTCGACGATCCCTTTGTAAAACCCGGCATATTCTTCCATGCTTTCAGGCTTGAGTATGAATATGAAATAGAGATTTGTGCTGTTTGAATAAAAATGGGAGGCATGCGTCATGCAAACGGTTCCCGGCCGGTTTTTGATATAGGATCTTACACCCTGATAAAGATTATGCAGATTGTCCCAGGTGACTGATGCTTCTACAGTGTCGGCGAGAATCCCATAATCCATCCAGTCATCCCGCATGAGAGGTTCTTTATACCGGGTTTTCTCCCACTTCTTGACAGGGGCTCCGGTAAGATAAAGTGCCCCGTAACTTCTGGCAATTTTCCGGATCATTTTTTTAACGTGTCCGGTATATCCCTTTTCTCCTTCAACCGTGCCGACGCAAAGGCATCGCTTCATGGGTTTGAGCCCGAACATGGAAAAGAACGCATTGATATAGCTTTTATCAGCCCCAAAGAGCTTGAGCCCGCGTTCTGTTTCTTCCGGGTCGGAAATTCGATATACTGCAGGGAGTCCGAATTCGCCCTGCATGATTTCCCGGCTGGCGGATACAGCGTTCTCCCAGGTCGGAAACATGAACGCGAAACGCTGCCTGTTTTCCGGTTGATATCTGAAAATTCTCATGGTCAGTTCGACCAGGATGCCATAGGCGCCTTCACTGCCTTTCATCATGTCATTGACCTTCGGTCCGGTTGCCGTTCCTGAAAATTCGTAGGTCTTAAAGTCTCCGGCAGGCGTCACATATTCCTGGGCGAGGACGATGTGGTAGGCATCGCCATAGTAAGTTGAGGCCTGACCCGAGCCGAGGGTTGCCACCCACCCGCCCACCGAAGAGAGCTCAAAAGACTGGGGGAAATGCCCGCAGGTATATCGGCGTTTTGCATGAAATCTTTCAGGCGCTCTATTTAAAGCTTCTTCATAATCCGGACCCATCAGCCCGGGCTGTACGATAGCGGTATGATTTTCTTCATTCAGCGCGATCAGTTTGTTCATGTGCGTGTTCAAAACCAGTGTTACCCCTCCTTTTGCGGGGGTCAATCCCCTGGTTGCGGAGGAGCCGCCGCCGTAAACAACAATGGGGATCTTCTCTTCGTTGCAGTACCGGACTATTTTTTTGACGTCGCTTTTATCACGGGGATGAACCACAATATCCGAAACAGATCTTACGTTGTTCTCCCGCAAGTCCAGAACCTCAAAAAGCATCGCTCCGTGGCTGAATTTTACCCGGGTATACTCTTCGGTTGAAACATTGCCGCTCCCAGCGATTTCAGAAAATTTTCCAAGCTGTTCCTCGTTGAGCCCGGGCTTTTTATCCAGTACGACAATTTCGTTTCCCTCTTTTTGCTTGATCCGGAAGTCTTCATCCGAAAGGCCGAACTCCTTCTTCATCATATCGTACCATGCATCGCTTGGATGCTTGAACTCATCTGGTCTCCCCAGCTTAAAGATCGATCGATAGGATTTTTGCGGCGGCGGTGTTTCCGTCCAGTCCGGTGTGAATCTCTTTTTTTCCGTCATGGTAATTTTCCTTTTCATCGTTCAATGTTCAATAACGTTTTGATCTATCCCGTCCGGAAGCGTAAACAACTGGATCGTCCCGGCTATCTCTTCGGCTTTTTTCTCTTCGTCCCAGCCGAGATATTCCGCAGCGATGTCCGCGACTTTTTGTATCAGTCCCCTGCCGGGATTTCCCAACGTTCCAATGCCGGTTCTCCGAAACACGATGTCTTTCAGCGTTCTGGCCATTTCTTTTTTCAGTGCATATACAACCTGGGCTAATATTTCTCCGTCCGGATTTATCGACGCAAGGAGCGTGTTATCCTCACCTGCCATTTCGATGACATGGTGATATTCCGTTCCGTAAAGTCTGCCCAGCCAGTCAATTGTCTTTTCATCGATATCCGGATTCTTCTGTTTTATCGACTCCAAAAATGCCGGCAGCTCATTGATTTCACAGCCGGCTAAATGTTGTTTGTGCGTTATGCATCTGCCGGGTTTTTTTTTCAGTTTTTTCTCGACAAGCTTCATCACCTGTTCGGCAAGGTTCCGGCTGGTTGTATATTTTCCGCCTTCAACGGTGATGATTCCCTGGATGCCCTCGTCCGTATTGTCGTATATTTCGTACTTTCTGGACATTTTTCGGGTATCCTGGCTTGTGTCGCCAACCAGCGGCCTCAGTCCGCCATATGTGAACAGGATATCCTCATATTTTAATTTTTTCTCTTCACCGAGGTATTCGTTCACGGTATCAAGAAGCTCAAGTATCGATTCTCTGGTTACCTTGTACTCATCCGGATCACCTGCATAGTGTTTGTCTGTCAGGCCGATCAATGTGTGTCCTCGCCAGGGCAGCATGAAAAAACCGATTTTACTTGATTTGCCGTACGTGACGATATGATCGCGAGTCAACTTTCCGGTGATCATGTGAATGCCCTCGGAACGCACAATCAAATTCTTCCCTGCCTTGTCGGAAGCAAGCCCCCGTATCTTATCCGCCCAGGGGCCGCCGCAATTGACCACGAGCTTTCCCTTGATCTCGACAGTTTCACCGCTGAGCAGGTTTTTAACCTTGACCCCGCTGATTACATTACGCTCCGAAAAGAGTAATCCCTCAACCTTGGCATAGTTGGATACGCCGGCACCCTGTCGGACCGCTGATTTGATAAACGCGAGGGTCAACCGTTCCGGGCACAGGCTGATGCAGTCATGGTATATGTGTACCCCCTTAAGGCCTTCTTTTCGAACGACCGGTTCGAGCCTGACCGCATTTTCAGCGGAGATGGTTCTGTGGGAGGGTATCTTTTTGCTTTTGTCCCATGTAAAGCCTTTGTCAAACGACATCAGATCATACAGGATCATACCGATTTTCAGATTCCAATAACTGTTGATCCGGTGCGTGTTGTAGCAGGTGAGCATAACCGGCGAAGGATATACCAGGTTCGGCGCGATGTTGGAAAGGATCCTCCGTTCACGCAGGGATTCTCGGACAATATCGAATTCCCCGTTAGCCAGATATCTCAGCCCGCCATGGATGAGCTTTGAGGTTGCGGAAGAGGTTGCGCATCCAAAGTCCTGTTTCTCGACCAGAGCGACCGATAAACCACGTGAAGCCGCATCATACGCGACGGCAGCTCCGGTTATTCCCCCGCCGATAATGATGAGATCGAATTTTTTTCCAGTATAATTCTCGATAAATCTCTCCATGTATTCACTCCAGCGAACGTCTCTTTATCTGAGCTTGATTAAATTTGCCAACGGATTGGTCATTCTCGCACTGCTCTTGTTCCGTTTCATTTGAAATAAAAGATACCCTGCTTTAATGAGATTGATCGGCGGCGCCATCTTGAAGGGACTGACCTTCATCAGGTGACACATGGATTCGACCAGCGCTGTCAGGTCATTGCACTCGCGGCTGAAATAAACCTTTTTTCTGCCCAGTCGATCCACCAGCCTGCTGCCGGCTTCGTTGACCGCGCAGGGTCCGACCACAAGAACCGGACCGGTGATGCCGTCAATAACATCATGATCAAACCCCTTGCCCATGATCATCGTCCATCCGCCTTTCCCATGCTGATCGAGGTATATGCCTTGAAGTACGCTCATGGAGTTGTTCACACAACCTTCCCGGCAGGCCATTTCCTTTCCCTTGATGATGGTTACGTCTTTTGGGAATTCCGGAACCAGGTCGTCGGGGTATTGACCGCCGTATTCGGACAATTCATTCAGAATATCCATGTCGTCGTATGTTGTGTAATCTCCGGTGATGGTGATGTCTTGTTCGCTTTGGATTCCGCCGCCAAGATTTCTTTCCAGGGCGATTTTCAGATGAGGGACGTTTTGGATCGTCTTTCCGAAAATCCGTGCGCCCACAATATCGACCGCCACCACGTTCAACCCGCCGATCAGCACCTTGAAGGGCCTTACACATTGGTCAGCCAGTGCCAGCGGCGGATAATGCCCGAAAATGGTTCCTTCAACACCTTCGATCAGGGTGACATCAGGGCGCACATGGGATAAAACATCGACGATCTTGTGGGGAAGATTGTAATTATGGTCGGGACTGCGGTCGCAGTGAATCGGGAATCCCCACTGATTTTTGATACCCAGGGTAACTACCCCCATGGAATGGGTTTTGAGTTTGGGAATGTTCACGTACAGGTTGGCGTCTTTTTCCCTGATAAGTTTCTCATGGACCATCCGAGGCATCCTGAATGTTGTAAGCGCATATCCGGTGGGATCGCTCTCGGCCGGTTTCTTTCCGGGAAAGTCGTATTCCACCTCATCGTCCTCATCGAGACAAACCGGAACTGCGCCGGTTTTTTTGCATACGGTGTTGTACCCGATTATTTCAAACACAAACCGGGTACAGTTCGCCTGGGTACAGTTCTCAATCAGATAGACATTTTTCGCACCGGCGGCAAACCAGTAACGAATCGCGGCCTCGATGACCTCGGGCCGGGTATAAACGTATGCGGCCGTGCCGACGGCGTTCGGCTTGATATAAACGTCGCGGCTGGATTTGATCAGGGATGGACCGCCCAGATTGTCGAATATCTCTTTTACCTTTTTTTCAATTTCTTTCACCATTTCCCGGTTCAAAGGGAGATAGTCTTTGAAAGTTGCCTGGCCGTGATCCGCGTGCAACCGTTTTATGATCACGGTGTTCCGGCTTATTGTATTACCGCTGCTCATCATTTTGTTCCCCTCCCGATATCGATATGCCAAATGCCTTCAAGGTTTGTTCTTCAGCAAATTGCAATACATCCGACATGACTTGTTTTGCCTGCAATGCCTCTTTGTTTTTAATCGCTTCATAAATCTCTTCATGGAATTTCCGGGACCGTATTCGGTTTTCCTCTATGCCGAAATAAAGTTGTGATAATGCCCTGGTCAATCCGGTAAAAGAATTTAAAAGAATGACAAAAAGCAGGTTGCCGCTGGCTCGTGCAATGAGGTTGTGAATGCGCCAATCCTTTTCTTCGATCGGTATTTCATCGGTTTGAAAAACGATCCGTTCCAATTCATTCAAATCGCTTTTACTTCGATTCAATGCAGCGCAGTAGCTTATTTCAGGCACCAAAAGCCTTCGGAGATCCAACAGGTTCCTGAGGATTTT
>JAWOIJ010000064.1:0-7172 GCA_046484745.1 Desulfobacterales bacterium
TTCGTTCGGCAGCCTCGCAACCTTATCCTGAGTGTTCCGGACTTAGGCCAACGGCTTTGCGTCCCATCCTTTCGGATGGTTTGCCTTTGACGACGTTTTATACTGCAACTGACATACCAACCGGTTTGCCGAAGCTGTCTTTCAGGAGAGGCAACCCTGGAAATGCAGCCATAATTATTTGAAAAGAAACACGTTCCGATCAATGGGGGAAAATTTTTAAATGATTTTTTTCCAAAAATCAGGCCTATCGTCGGGTAACGAGAGGCTGTTTAAAAAGATAACCGTTTTAACTCTTTTATATGCAACAGGTTATGGCATGATGATATGAATGAGGATATGGAGCAGCTTGCGCCCGCCCGAAAAGCGATTTTTCTTTTGATGATAGAAAATAATATAATTGAGTGGGTTAGCGTCATTACCCTTTTCAGGTTTTGAATTATAGTTATTCGTGGATTGGCTTTTGTCCTGTTTCTTTTTGTGAGCGCTGGTGTATAAAAAAACATAATCAGAATGACTTTCGGTAACTTCGGGATGCAAACTATTTTAGTGGCCTTCCACCTTCATTTATATATGGGATTTGATAAATCAATAAAAATATGTTCAAGTAACAGACTATATTTGATTTCGAATGTTGTACAAGCTGAAAATCTCTCGGCGCTCGAATCTCGGTAGGTGAATGATGCATAACTTGCGTTCTCGAATTGAGCACTCATTTGAAAAGCTCTCCCACTTTATATTTCAGAATAAATGGATTGTGCTGATTGTTTCACTCGGCCTGGTTACCATTTCGGCAACCCAGTTACCCCATGTAGTCGTTGACACCTCTACGGAGGCATTTTTTTTCGACGATGACCCTGAAATGGTTGCGTATGATCAGTTCCGGGAACAGTTTGGCCGGGATGAGATTGTGGTTGCAGCCATTCGAACACCGGAAGTTTTTACCGTATCGTTTTTGCAGAAATTGAGAGTGCTTCATCAGGAGCTGGAACAAAATGTTCCGCATCTGAATGACATTACAAGCCTTGTAAATGTTACTGCTGTAAGAGGTGAAAAAGATGAACTGATTATTGAGGAATTAATGGAAAACTGGCCGGATGATGATCAACAATTGGCCGGGTATATCGATTTCATCAAAGCCTATGCGCAGCCTCATCAGCTGTATCGCAATTATCTTCTCTCTGAAGATGGCAAATATACTGCAATCATCCTGGAGGCGGATGCTTTTTCAACAGAGTCGGATACGGATGACACAAAAGATTTCGAAGACGATTTCGGCACTTCTGGTGATAATGAAACGGGGTCCGGGAAGAGTTCGAACAGAAAATTGAGCGATAAGGAAAAAGAGGCGTTTGTTAAAAGCATACTGAATATTACCCGGAATTACAGCACTGAAGACTTCCCGATATTTACAGCCGGATCTCCGATCCTTGCCTTTTCCATACATCAACGTATGCAGAAGGATGTGCCGTACTTTATGACAATCGCTGTTATTATCATTTTTCTGTTGCTGCTGGTCCTTTTCCGTCGGCTTTCCGGTGTCCTGCTTCCCTTGATCGTCGTGGCCTTCTCCATGGTTTCAACCTTATCGCTTTTTGCGGTGTTTCACAGGCCATTTACAGTCGTAACCCAAATCATTCCTTCTTTTATTATTTCGGTCGGTGTCTGTGATTCGGTTCATTTGCTTGCGGTCTTTTATCGGCAATTTTCAAAAGGCGGCAGCAAAGAGGATGCCATGGCCTATGCCATGGGGCATTCCGGTCTGGCAATTCTGATGACCAGTTTGACAACAGCAGGGGGGCTGTTATCCTTTTCCGGAGCAAAGATTGCTCCTATTGCGGATCTCGGTGTTTTTGCGTCAGCCGGGGTCATTATCGCGCTCCTGTACAGTCTTTTTTTACTGCCCGCACTGCTGGCATTTTTCCCGATACGCCGAAAAGAAAAGAAACGAAACCATTCCAATGTTTTTTTCGATCGTATCATGATGGGAATCGGAAATTTCGCTACAGATAAATCCTGGCTGGTGATCATCATTACTTGTTTTATTATCGTCATTTCAGCCTTTGGCATTGCGAGACTGCACTTTTCACACAACCCTCTTGCATGGTTTCCGGAAGATGATCCTTTTCGAGTCAGCACAACCGTCATCGATGAAGGCATGAAAGGGAGCATGACCATGGAAGTGATTGTGGACACAAAGAAAAAAAATTCGCTCTACCAGCCGGATATCATGAATAAACTGGATCAATTTAACCGAATTGCCGAAAGTATGACCGAGTCAGATCTTTTCATCGGGAAATCCATATCGGTAGTAGACACCCTGAAGCAGATCAACAAAGCCCTGCATGCCAATGATGATGAACATTACCTTGTTCCCCAGGACAGCGGGTTGATTGCCCAGGAATTTATTCTTTTTGAAAACGGCGGCACTGATGATCTGGAAAACCAGATTGACAGTCAATACAGCAAAGCAAGAATCACCATTAAACTGCCATGGGAGGATGCCAATACCTATACCAATATTCAGAAAAAAATCATCGCCGAATTGGAAGAAACGTTCCAGGGTATCGGGACAGTAACGATTACCGGCATGATTTCATTATTAAGCCGCACCATTTACAATGTTATTGTTACAATGATGTCCAGCTATATCATTGCCGGCGTCGTGATCACCATCCTGATGATACTCCTTATCGGGAATATAAAGTATGGACTGATCAGCATGATTCCAAATGTATTGCCGATCGTAATTGCCCTGGGAGGCATGGGGTATGCGGGCATGAATCTTGATCTTTCCAATATTCTTATTGGAAGCATTATCATCGGGCTGGCAGTAGATGATACGGTTCACTTCTTTCACAATTTTAGAAGATATTATACCAATACAAGAAATGTAAAATTTTCAGTTCAGGAAACCCTGCTTACAACCGGCAGGGCATTGCTGTTTACGAGCCTTGTCCTGACGGCGGGATTTTTTGTGTTTGTCGCTTCGGATATGAAAAATTTAATCAACTTCGGAGTAATATCCGGTCTGGCCATCATTACCGCACTGCTGGCGGATATCATCCTGGCTCCGGCATTGATGATGGTTCTTTCACCGAAAACTGAAAAGGAATAGTTCCGTGGGAGGCATGACATGAGTACAGAGATCAGAACGGAGCTGGTTGAAACAGACGGCTTGACTTTTGAGGTCGATATGTGCGGTGCCGGTGAAAAGTTCGCTATCTGCCTGCACGGCTTCCCGGAACATTCATTTTCCTGGCGTTATCAACTGCCGCTTCTTGCCGGGCTTGGCTATCGGGTATGGGCACCGAACCTGCGCGGATACGGCAATTCAAGTCGTCCTGAAAAGGTGAAGGAGTATTCAATTGACTGCCTTGTTTCGGACGTTGCCGCCTTGATCGATGCGTCCGGAGCCGAATCCACGCTTCTGATCGGTCATGACTGGGGGGGTGTTATCGCTTGGAGTTTTGCAATTCAGGCCATACGCCCGATCGAACGTTTAATTGTCATGAATATCCCTCATCCATCTCTCTTTCTGAAGGGCCTTATCCGATGGCCCCAGCTTTTCAGATCCTGGTATATTTTTTTCTTTCAATTTCCAAAGATTCCCGAATTATTGCTCGGTTTACGGGGAGCCAGGCTGGTTGGGAAAATGTTTTACAACATGGCGGTTGATAAAAGACGTTTTCCGGAAACAGTCCTTGAGGTGTACCGTGAAAATGCCCGCCGGCCAGGGGCGTTAACCGCCATGATTAATTATTATCGTGCTCTTTTCCGCGAGAAACAGATTGCTCAAAAGCGCCGGATGCTGGAAACGATCGTAGAGGTTCCCACACTGATGATCTGGGGTGAACAAGATTCCGCACTTGGAAAAGAACTGACCTATGGTACCGAAAAGCTGGTGACCGATTTTACGGTCAGGTACTTGCCGGGTGTTTCCCACTGGGTTCAGCAGGAAGCTCCGGAAGTCGTTAACGCAATGATCGCTGCCTGGATTGCGGGAAAGAAGGTTCCGGAAGCCGGACCAGGGAGCGGTCGGCGCTTATCAATACATTCAAAATGATCATTGTTTGCGCCCTGTTCAGAAAAAAAATTTTAAACAGACCCGCACCGTATAAGAATATTGGGAATTCGCGAGTCGGCATGTACGATAGAGAAGCCGGAAAGATATGGGAGACAGGCGATGACAGACAATTATTCAAAAATTGTAAGAGACAATCTTGACCGGCTTTATGGTAATCTTCCGCAAGATCTGGCCAGGAACCTTCCGGCAGAGCAGGATGGAGACCGGTTTGTTTTTGATGCATTTGGTGAAAAGTGCCTGATTGAACCGGGCGGAATCGTGCTTGGCGAGAAAGAACACGCTCCGGTGCTTGGTATTTTAATTTCTCTTTACGCCCTGGGAGCATGCCCGGACATATGCGTTCCTGCTCCGTTTAAGGCATTCAAAGAGTTTCCGAACAGCATGCCTTATGTGGGGGCGTTTGCAGCCCATACAGAGCAATCACTTGTCCCTGCTGTCTCGGATATCCGGAAAAACGCCAAGGCAATTACCGAAACGCTGAATGGAGAGGATGCTCCGCCGGGAACAGGCGGAGATTTTTCTTTTACGGTTTATCCGTTGCCGAAAATCGCACTTTGCTATATTTTCTATGACGCGGATGATGAATTCCCGGCATCTGTTACCTGCCTTTACTCGAATAACGCACGGTTGTTTCTGCCGGTCGATGCGCTCGCTGACGTGGGAGAATATACTTCCAGAAAAATATTAAAACGGATCAAACAATGATCTACAGGAGGGACGATGAAAGTTTTGGGCATTAACGCAAGTCCGAGAAAAAAGGCAAATACGCAAACACTGGTAGAGGCTGTTTTAGAAGGCGCTTCGGAAAAAGGAGCCCAAACCCGCCTTGCCAATTTGAGAGAGATGAACATTCATGGCTGTCTGGGGTGTGAAGGGTGCAAAAAACATCTGGGAAGGTGCGTGCAGAAGGATGATCTCACCGTCCTGCTTCAGGAGATGGCGGAATATGACGCCATTGTCATGGGAACGCCGGTTTACTGGTATCATGTGACCTCCCAGTTTAAGATGCTGGTTGACCGTCTTTATTGTTTTATGGAGATTGGAGAAAATCCGGAAACCGGAGAGCAGACAATCCGGTCCGAGTTTCCAACAGGTAAAAAATTTATTTTTCTCATCTCCCGCGGAGATCCCGAACCGGCAGCGATTTTTCCACAGTTTTACGACTATATGAATGAATGGCTTAATTTGATACCGCTCTCTCTCGGGGCCGGGAGCTACGAAATTTTTCATCAATTCGAAGCGCATCTGGACCGGGACTCGGCTAAAAACGATGCCGGGCTGCTGGAGAAAGCCAAGGCAGCCGGTTTCGGACTTGTGTCATCAACATAAACAACACCATATGGCAGTCGCGGGAAAGAGATCCGGTTGTCTGCTTTTAAGGGATTGTTTATGCAAGCAGTTGAAAGGATAACGATACTGTGAGCAACAAAAAGAATCGTGTATGCCCGGTTACAATGGCAGGGAGTCTCGATAATCGGATTCGAAGGTGGTTTCAGAATCCTCAGAAAATACTGAGGCCTTACATAAAAGAGGGAATGACGGTCCTGGATCTGGGCTGCGGACCCGGTTTCTTTTCGATTGATATGGCTCAAATGGTCGGGAAATCCGGAAAGGTTATTGCTTCTGATTTGCAGGAGGGGATGCTTCAGAAACTGGGAGACAAGATTCGGGGAACAAAACTTAAGGAGCAAATCACACTGCATCAGTGTGAGGAAAATACAATCGGTCTGTCCGAGAGAGTTGATTTTGTTCTGGCTTTTTATGTGGTTCACGAAGTTCCGGATCGGAAAGGATTTTTTATTGAGCTGGAATCCATACTAAAAAAGGCAGGACAGGTTTTTATTGTAGAACCGCCGTTCCATGTCTCAAGGGCCGCGTTTGAAGAAATGATCAAAACATCACAGGTTGCCGGCTTTACACCTGTTGAAAGGCCGAAGGTGTTTCTCGGAAAGACAGTAATTTTAGAAAAGAGGCAGCGGTAGGTGCACGCTATCGCCTTGACACATCATTGTCTCTTGAATATAGAAACAAAGCGGAGTCTAATTCAGGTTTACGGCAGAAAATCGTTTTTCCGAATCACGGTGGGCTTTGCTTTATTATTCTGGCTGACAGCATGCATGAGGGGAACAATGGATCTTGAAGAATTAATCCACATTGGCCAAAATTTTTATTATGACCAGCCAATCATCACCCTTGTCTGTGTCGCTGTTTTAATCATCTTTTTGTGCCTCCGGCCAAAACAATTTTTAAAACTGATGATTGCGCTTTTGATTCTGGGTGCTGTTTTTTATGTTCTCTATCTGATTGGCGAGGCGACTTTTACCGGGGTAACCCAGAAGGGGAAAATTGTAAACAAGGTGCCATAATCAGCCTTGTGCATAAAAAAACTCAATTACCGGAAAAACAGGTTGAAAAAATGAAACATGTATATTGCCCTTCTGTTGAAGGTCTGGATTCGCTGTCTCTTGGACTTGAAGGATCTCGTAAGATGATGCTCAGGTTGCTATCCGAAGATTCCGTGTGGATTGAAATCGAGCCGGGAGGACACACGCCTGATCATGCGCATAACGATAAGGAACGGGTGGTTGTAGTGTCCGGTAGCGGCGTGATTAAAGCCGGGGAGGAACGAAAAAATATCAAGGAAGGGGATTTTCTTGAATTCGCACCGGATGAACAGCATCAGGCAATCAACAACAGCGATGATACACTGGTGTTTTTGTGTTTTCGGAATCAAAAATAGTAAGCGGAATTAACATATTCTGATATGCATTCTTATCCCCCTCAACTTTTCCCGCAATCTTTTTGCGAGTTCTTCAGCCAAAGCATTGTTTGGGAGATTGTGATTCAATGCCTTCATAAGCACATCCAGGCTTAAGGAAACCTCATCATTGGGGCCGGGCAGTGAAACAATTCGTGCGCCCGCTACCCATCCAACCGCAATTTTTACGCCGTCTTTCACATGCCTTCCGGTTCCTTTTTCAAACTTGCAGATATAGGGAGTGGCAGCATCAGGGTCCAACCTGATGACAGCCTCGACCGTATGATCCTTGCCTTCGGCTCCAACGCCTCCGGTTGTGATTATCAATCC
>JAWOIJ010000106.1:0-5363 GCA_046484745.1 Desulfobacterales bacterium
GATGGATACGTCAAGGAACGGGAGAGCCCCGATATAGACCCCGAAAAGCATCATAAACAGTCCGCAGCAAATAAGAAAGCCAAAATAAATTTTTTTATTTAAACGCCGCAGACCAAAATAGGCCAGAACGGAAACAATAAGGTACCATACAAGGTCTCCTGCCTCATGACCCAGAAAAAGAAAAAGAAAAAATGACCTGAAATTCGGAAAAAAAGGTTGTCAATTCATTGAGCATAATCATGTACTGCCGTTACCAGGTGTTATTTGTGTGCTTAAAGAGAACCCCTAACAACCGAAAAAAGCGTTGCCGGTGATTGAGCTGTCTGTTTGGCTAAAATTGAGCGATTGTTGGGGCTGCCGCAGCCAGGCAGTTGAGTCTGGCGAAACCCCGGCCTGCGCGGGGGAAGATAACATTGCGCACGATAATGAACGGTTCGACATGTCGTCTGACGCGGTAAGATCGGCAATCCCTGCGGGTTTTAAATTTTAAAAATTCAAATGGACAGAATCCTCTTCAACGATTCCTGAATTCAACATTCTTGAAGCTTGAAACGCACATTTCAGGTTAAAATCGGTTCAAATGCGTAAACTCATTTATCTCTCTGCGTTTCGGTGCCGGCGGTGTTTTTGCCGGGTATCCCAGCGGTATTAACAGAACAACCTCATGTTTCTCCGGCACATTGAGAACTTTTGCCGCTGCATCGTGATCAAACAGCCCAACCATGACGGTTCCCAGTCCAATTGCCTGAGCACTCAGACTGATGGTCTGGGCGGCGATGCCCAGATCAAACATAAACCAGTCACCGAACTTGGTTACAGCGGTGCCTCCATAGTATCCAGAACTTTCAAGCTTTCCGCAAAGGGCCAGCAGAACGGGCGCATTCACGATTGCTTTTGTGGCAGGATTTTTCGGCACAATGGTTTTCTCAAGATCTTCTTTAACAGACTGATCCCGTACAACGACAACCTCCCAGCATTGCGTATTGGCCCAGGAAGGCGCCCATCGTATTGATTCAAGAATGATGTTCAAGGTATCTTCGGAAACATCCCTTTCCTCATATTTTCGAATGCTTCTTCTTTCCTGTAAAATCGTCATAAAATCCGTCATGTCCTTCCTCCGTCCGTATTCCGCATGTTATGGTCATCAAAAACCCCTGCCTTGGAAACCACTATCATTTCAAATAAGTGTGGTCAACACCATTTACATCACTGGGGGTCAAATCTTTAAACTTGACAATTCTCCCATCATACGCCATAAGGTATCATGGCCAGACAACTTCGAATCCAATATCCCGGCGCTTACTACCATGTCACCTCACGGGGCAATGAACGGCAGGATATCTATAAAGATTCTGTGGATTACGATATATTCTTAGACAAGCTGACTGCGTCTTTGGACATCTACAATGTGTCTTTGCTTGCGTATGTGTGCATGACCAATCATTTTCACCTGTTCGTAACAACGCCGGACGGGAATCTGTCCGAATTCATGCGTCATTTCAATATTTCCTATACATCCGCATTTAACCGCCGGCATGAGCGATCCGGACACCTTTATCAGGGACGGTATAAATCCTTTCTGATCGATGCGGACAATTACTTGATGGCGGTGTCCCGGTATATTCATTTAAATCCGGTGCGAATTAAAACCCATTCCGACAAACCACTATCAGAAAAAATTAAATTGCTCGATGAGCACAGGCATAGCAGTTTTCCGGGATATATCCGTTTGAACGCAAGGGTTGATTTTATCAATTATCGAGAAACGCTGAATTGCTTTGGCGGAGATACGCCTAACGGCCGTAGACAATACCGGCAGTTCGTATATAAAGGGCTAACTGAGAATTTGGAGGGTTTATCCGAGATCGGCAAAAAAACCGGCTTCATCGGGTCTTCACATTTCAAGAAAGATATCCGGCAAGCTCACCTGAATACAAAATCAGATCGAGAACAGCCCCAGTCAAAAGTTTTCCGGGTGATATTCAAGCCGGAAGATCTGATCAGAAATTTTTGTCAAATCATCAATGCGGATGAACACAACATTTGCCGCCGAGGTCGCAATACGGTCGACCGTGCCGTCCTGATGGAACTTCTTTATCGGTTTTGCGATATCAAACAACCTGAAATCGGCAGACTGCTTGGAGGGCTTGATTACAGCGCGGTGAGTATCGCCCGGAAACGGTTGCGGCTTCGAATGGAAAAAGATCTATCATTAAAACAAAAAGTTGATGATATAACGAACAAATTGTCAAGTTTAAAGATTTGACCCCCATCTGAATGCAGAAAAGGGCAATACCCGGTGGGATATTGCCCTTTCAGATCATTCTCGAACCGCTGTTATCCGCAGGTGCCTGATGTGCTGCAACCTCCGCAGCCGGAACTCAGTTCAATACTTGATGAAATGCTGAAGCCGATATCCTTGAAATCAACTTTAATCGGTGTGGCCTTTTTCACGAATTCTTTATCAACGACATATTGAAAACCATCGATCGTATAAACTTCGTCAGTGTCTTTTGACTCATCCAGAGCCATTGCAAGTGATGGCCCGCCTCATCCGCCTTCATTCAAAAAAATACGGATCGGCATTAACGCTTTGTCTTTAAAATAATCGGCGATTTGTTTTGTCGCCATTTCAGTTACTTCAACCATTGGAATCCCTCCTAATCTAAAAATATCGGCCTTGTTGTATCAAGACCTTTTTGCGCTCTATTTATCGCTGTCTATAAATTTAGTCATGAATATCGAATTTGTCAATAATCAAAAACGATTCATCCAATATTGCAGGCGGTCTTGGTAAATCCGGGCATCACTGTCTGAAAAAAGGATGAATATCAATTCGTTGAAAGAGCTATGCTGCTCCAGAAAGGGAATGGTCGTGCCCAGGGCGATCTCACATGCCTCTTGAATGGGATACCTATACACACCGCAGCTTATTGCCGGGAATGCGATCGTACGGATGTGATGATCAACCGCAATCTTCATACAGCTTTCATAACACCGTCTCAGCAGTTCCGCGCTGTTACCGGATTTTCCATAGACAGGCCCTGCGGTATGAATCACATACGCTGCCTTGAGATTGTATCCTTTCGTAATCCTGGCCTCACCGGTTGGACATCCTCCGATGGTCCGGCATTCCGCCAGCAGTTCCGGCCCGGCTGCACGATGAATCGCGCCGTCAACACCGCCTCCGCCCAGAAGTGATGTGTTGGCGGCATTTACAATCGCGTCAACCTCGAGTTTGGTAATATCCCCCTGTTTGATGTGGATTCTGCTGATTGCCTTTTTATCCATATTCCCGCCTTTTTTCAGGCTCTCCCGGATCGTATCTCCCTGGTCCCCCGGGCAGGTTGAAATTACAGATCATACAAGGTGTCATCCCGCATGGGAGCAGGCCGTTTTACACCTCCGGCCCCCCCTTTCCTGCCGGCAATGATAAAAGGATCCTCCCCTTCGAGCAGATCCCCCATCTCGGTTTCAATCTTTTCCGGATCTTCCCCCTGCTCCATCCGGCTCAAGGCTTCCTGCATACCGGCCCCCAGTTCCATTCCGGTCATATCCGTGAGTTTCCGCATCAGGTTTGCCGCCTGCCTCGGATCATCTTCCTTTATATTTTCAGCCTCTTTGGCCAGCATCTGCATGGCTTTTTCCATTTTTCGTTCATCAACCGGAAGATCATCCAGATCTCCGCCTTCTTTTGCATTTCCGGTAAAAGCAAAAAGAGACATCTGTCTTTCAAGTGTCTTTGTTTTGCATTTCGGGCATTTAGGCTTTTTACGGGTATTGGCGGACCTTGCAAAAAAATTAAAAATGGTGTTACAGTCACTGCAGTAAAATTCATAGATCGGCATTTTCATTTCCTTGAAATTTTTGACTATTTTCTGACATACCCCTTCCGCGTCCGTCTGCAATACGCTCAGCAGCCAACTTTACCCGGCCGGGATCCGGCATCAGGCCCGGTACGACAACCGCATTTCAGACTGCTGGATAATAGCCGAAAGATAAAAAAATGTAAAGAATGCCAGATCATAAAATTTCCAAAATCCAGGTCAGGCAGTGACTTAACGCACTACTAAAAAATCACAAATTTATGATGGCAAAGTAAAAAGTTCAAGTTCAAGGCGCGCAAATCCCGAGGAGTACCGTGAAGCGCAGCGCAGCGGTAGCCGAAGGTGTGCGTAGTTAGCCTACTCCGCAGGGACGAGGGATGCAGCGCAACGCCGAAATTGGACTTTTTACGAAGCCATCATTGACTTGATTTTTTACATCTGGTATTCACGCCTCAAAATTTAACCAAGAAAGGATACAGACCATGATGGAAAGAACACTATCAATCATTAAACCAGACGGTGTAAGCCGCGGCCTGATCGGCGAAGTCATCAAACGCCTGGAAAAAAACAATATTAAAATCGTGGCGATGAAGATGATTCATATGACCAAAAAGCAGGCCGAAGGTTTTTACGACGTTCACAGGGAACGTCCTTTTTTCGGAAGCTTGACCGATTTTATGATTTCCGGCCCCGTGGTTGTAATGGTCCTGGAAGCTGAAAATGGTATTGCAAAATACCGCGATCTGATGGGCGCGACCAATTACAAGGAAGCTGCCGAAGGGACCATCCGAAAAGACTTTGCGACGGATATCGAAAAAAATATCGTCCACGGTTCTGATGCCCCGGAAACAGCGGCATTTGAAATCGGTTATTTTTTCAACCGCTTTGAAATAGTTGGCTGATGACTACACTACCGGATCTTGAAAATATTTCCATTGTCCTCCAGCGGCCCCGGTATCCTGAAAATATCGGGGCTGTTGTGAGGGCCGGGCACAACATGGGAATCACCAGCCTGATCGTTGTCGAGCCCCTGGATTACGACAAAACCCGGATCCTCCGGATGGCAACGCATGCAACCGCCGACGCGGTGGATCGCATCAAGGTTTTCGACAGTCTGAAAGAAGCGCTGTCGCCATTTCATTATATTGTGGGCGCAACCGCCCGGCTGGGAAAACACCGTCAGAATTTCCACTCTCCATCCGATATGGCGAAAAAAATCATTTCTCTTGCGGCCAATAACCGGATCGCCCTTTTATTCGGACCGGAAGACAGGGGGCTCACCAATGAAGACCTCCAATTCTGCCACAGTTTTGTAAATATACCAACCGCGGCTTTTTCTTCCATCAATCTTGCTCAGGCGGTCATGATCATCTGCTATGAAGTTTTCTCCGCCCGGAAAAAAGATCCGAATGAATTTCTGCCGAAATTGGCGAATCGCCATGAGCTGGATGCAATGTATGAACAACTCACAGAGATCCTTACCCGTATCAGCTTTTTAAACCCCCAGAATCCGGATTACTGGATGAATAATATACG
>JAWOIJ010000065.1:0-6843 GCA_046484745.1 Desulfobacterales bacterium
GCTCCGACAATCACCACATCATATTTTTTCATGGAATGCGTCCTCCGCCATTCGGGTATGTCCACTCTTTCTTTTTTATGTTCCCCTTGATTCAATTCAGCAGATCATCGAGCCATTTCCGCTGCGATGCATCTTTATTTTTAATGTTCTGCAAATCCGTATCCATATTAATGAGATCACGGTTATCAAAACCGCCCTTCAATGCCGAACGCAAGGCATGCAACGCCTCTTCAATCTTATTTTTCCGGGAAAGAATGCACGCAATATCATAGTGAGCTGACAAAATATTCCGATCCTGAACGATTTGTTGAAACAGGTTCAATTGCTCTTCATATTGTTTCTTTACCCGCCCGACGCCTTCGATTTGATTTGGATCAAGCCTTTTGTTTTTTCTTAATCTTGAAATTGAGGTCTGGTATTTCCGCAGGCCTTTCTCCAGTCTCAGTTTTGTTGAATGCAGGTTGTCAACTTTTTCAGATAAGGTTGCTTCATGAATATCCAATTCCTGCAATGCCTTCTCAAAATCATGCGTGGGGCCGTAAATGGCATTGCGAAGCTCCAGGGCTTTATCCAGATTCAAACGGGCTTTGGTAAAACCGGGCTTAATCCGGACTGCTTCTTGGAAATGCGCGGTTGCCGCTTCCAGCTTTCCCTGGCATACAAACGCCAGTCCTAAATTATTATGCGCCTGATGGTCATAGGGGGATATTTGCAGCACCTTCTCGAAATGACGTATGGATGCATCAATTTTGCCGGACTTAAACAAAGCGCTTCCCATGTTGATGTGCGCAGCCGCCGAATCCGGATCAATCCTTACCGCAATTGCAGCATGACGAACAGCTTCGGATATTTTGCCCCTTGCGATCAGAACATCGGCTAAATTAATATGCGGCCGTGCCTTGTCCGGAGATTTTTCAGCAGCATCCGCCCACAAAACAACTTCGTCCCGCCAGACTTTGTTTCGTTCCATGGTCCAGAAAGACCAGACCGCGACCACCGCCGAAAACAGTAAAATAACTGCCCGCTTTTGCCGAAGCCTTGGATAGAATACAATAAAAAATGCCGGCATGATCAGCATGGACGGGAGATACATGCGATGTTCATAGATAATATCGACCGGAATTATGGTGGATTCGATCAATAAATTCCCAAAATACCAGAAAATACAGAAAGAGATCATCCGATTTTTCCTGGCAATGCGCATGGCCAGCCAGATCATCCCTCCGATAACGAGGATTGAAAGCAGTGTCGAAACAGGATCAACGATCGACAACGATAGCGGAAAATTATAATCCAGATTCAGTCGTGATGGGTGCGGGTATAGGATAAGGGTGAAATAATAGACCACAACCCGTGCTTCCGTCAGAAGCCGCTGGCCGATTGTGAAGTTTTTCGTCGCATATTTTGCGGCTATCTTTTCGATGGGCTGCCCCTCTAAAAAAAGAAAACCGAGCAGACCGACAAGAAGCAGCAGCAGACCAAGAACCATTGCCCGGCGCCTGAACCACGAAAAACTCAAATCTCTGAAAAAGAACCACTCATATAAAAAAATAAATCCGGGCAGAACAGCTGCATTTTCTTTTGATCCAATCGCAAGAATTGCAGAGAAAAGACACGCCGCAAAAAGCTGCCTTTTTCGGTTTCTGTTTTCAGCCAGACGCGCGTGCGCGTAAAACAGCATGCTCAAGACAAAGAACATCGCCGCCATGCTGTTCATTCGTTGCATGACATAGTTGACCGATTGTGTCTGAACGGGATTTACCAGCCATAAAAAGGCTGCCGCGTACGCGACAAAAGAGATTCCATACGGCTTTTTTCCCGCTGATTGGGCGGTCTGCAACGAAACAGCCCTGAAGGTGGTTTTAATAAAGAAATACAAAAAGAGGCCGGCAAAAAGATGAATAACGATATTGATTAAATGATATCCGAACGGTTCATATCGATGAAGGCTATAATTCAAAGCAAAACTCATCATGGCAACAGGCCGTGTTGAATACGCGCTGTGACGCGGCGATCCGATGAGCTCCAACAAACTGAATGACGTCAGACGAATATTTTTGTTTTTGGTAATGGCGACGAAATCATCGAAAACAAATGGGTTGTGAAGTGTGTTCGCGTAAACCAGAAATACAACTGTGACCATCAGAAAAAGCAGCAACGCCTCCTGGCTGCGGCGACTTCTTCTAACGAACGGTTCTTTCTGATCCGGTTTCATGTTTTTTTTGATAGGTGATTTCCATATTCTTTGGTGTAACTTCCCGCAAAACTGTGATAGTATTATACGAATTGGTTGATTTTTTAAACAGTTTTTTTTGACGCGGCGTGTTACCATCGATAGAACGATTCAAACCAATTCGTAAAGGAGCAGTGTGTGGAAAAAATATCAATTGTGATACCGGTATTCAATGAAGAAACCCATATTGAAAGAACCATTCATCAACTGGATGAAATAATCCGGGCGCATGAAAACGATTTTGATGTCATTTTCGTTAATGATGGATCAACCGATAAAACAGAACAGGTATTAAATGGATTAAACGCGGATTTTTTTCATGTCATCCATCATGACATGAACCGCGGCTATGGTGCAGCCCTGAAAACCGGAATCGCGCACTCCTCTTCTCCCTACATATGCATTGCCGATGCCGACGGCACCTATCCTCTTGATGAAATTCCAAGGCTGGCGAAAGCGCTTTCCGAGGGATATGATATGGTGGTGGGGGCGCGATCCGGAAAGAGGGTTAAAATCCCCTTTCTGCGGAGGCTGCCCAAATGGATTCTGAACAAATTCTGCAACTATCTCAGCGGATTTAAAATTCCCGATATTAATTCAGGACTTCGAATCATGCGAAAAACATCGGTCGAACGTTTCAATTCTATTCTGCCGAATGGCTTTTCTTTCACGACAACCATTACAATTGCCATGCTGACCAACAACATGAAGGTTCATTTTTCACCGATCAATTACTTCGTAAGACACGGCAAGTCGAAAATCAGGCCTTTTTATGACACCTTCAATTTCCTGCAGCTTATTATCCGAACGAGCCTGTATTTTAATCCCTTGAAAGTATTTATTCCGATCAGCATGTTTTTTTTCTGCGGCGCGTTTCTCGTCCTGGCGCTCAGCTGGATGTTTCTGGATAAGATTATGGACGTGACTTTCGGTGTATTCATCATGACATCGGTGATGACATTATCCATCGGGATGCTGGCTGATTTAATTGATAAAAGATTATAATGATATGAAAATACTGTTGATAAATCCGCCAAGAAAAAACGAGATTATTGGGAACAATCCTCGCATCATCGAAGAAACAAGAGGTGTCAATCCCCCTCTTGGAATTTTATATATCGCGGCATATCTTGAAAAGCACACGACGCACAGCGTAAAGGTTATCGACGCACAGGTGGAAAACCTGGATTACGAGGCCCTTGGATCACGAATCGCTGACGAAACACCTCAAATTGTGGGCATCACAGCGATGACCATGACGATGATCGATGTTTTAAAAACGGTCAGGCAGGTCAAAAACGTCAACCCGGAAATCAAGGTGGTGCTCGGTGGGCCGCACGCCATCTTGTTTCCCGAAGAAACAATCGAACTTCCTGGAGTTGATTTTCTTGTAATCGGTGAAGGTGAAATCGTTTTCACAAAACTGATCGAGGCACTCGACAATCAAAGCGCGTTTTACGATATACCCGGTATCGTGTATAAAAAAAATGGAGAGATCATCCATACGGGAATCCCCGCTTTCATCGAAGATCTGGATGCGCTCCCTTTTCCCGCGCGGCACCTGACTCCGTACGATAAGTATAACTCTTTGCTTTCAAAAGGAAAAGTTGCAACAACGATTTTTACAAGCCGCGGGTGCCCTTTTAAGTGCACATTCTGCGACAGACCCAGCCTGGGAAAAAAATTCCGCGCCCGGTCCACAATGAATGTTGTTGATGAACTGGAAAATTGTGTAAACAAAGGAATATCTGATTTTTTGGTTTACGACGATACATTCACCGTCCAACGCCGGAGAGTCATCGATATCTGCAATGAAATATGCAAAAGAGGGTTGGATATCGCCTGGGATATCCGAGCACGGGTCGATACGGTTGACGAAACCGTTTTGGCGCATCTGAAAAAGGCGGGATGCCACGGCATTCATTACGGCATCGAGGCCGGCACAGAAAAAATATTGAAAAAACTGAATAAAGGCATTCAGCTCCAGCAAGCCATCACGGTTTTTCATTTGACAAAAAAATATCGGATGTCGACCCTCGCGTATTTTATGATCGGAAACCCGGATGAAACCATGGATGATATTCTTTCAACCTTCAATTTTATGAAAGTTTTAAAAGCGGATTATGTTCATTTGACGATCCTGACGCCTTTTCCGGGAACAAAAATCTACCTTGACGGTCTGAAGAATGGTATCATCAAAAAGGATTACTGGAGAGAATTCGCCAAAAACCCAACAGCAGACTTCCAGCCGCCCCATTGGGATGAAATCTTTTCAAAGGAAGCGTTGAGCGAACTGCTTGTCAAGGGTTATAAATCCTTTTATTTACGACCCAGCTACATTGCACGCAAAATATTGAGTGTTCACTCCGCGCATGAATTCAGGAAAAAAGCTGCCGCGGGGCTCAAATTACTTCAATGGTAAAACTTTCTTGCGGAAGCTTGAAAACACAACATATTGTACATCTTTTTTCTTGACATACAAAATCTATTATATTAGGGAGTTTTATGGTTAATCGTATTCAGAACCCACCTCAAAACCGGGATGGATCATGATGATTACGGTTCTAAAGAATCTTTCCGAAAGCCTCCGATGGCATATGTTCATGTCATTGGGGGCTTTTTTGATGATAGCGACTGTCTGAACCATAAGGAGAATCCGTAATGGTATTAACAAGAGGGATGGACAATTTTCTATCGATCAGCCCGGCAATGCAGAATGGTATTCCGCCGCAGTAGGATACAGAGCCGGAATCCGGAATACCGACTGATATGAATGGATCTCCTTCTTTGCGGAAATAACAGAGGGCTGACGGATTCCCGGCAAATGGAACAGCCGGATCACCCAGAACCTTCAAAGCAGAAAAAGGGGGAAATATGAGGATAATTTCGATTGCCAACCAAAAAGGAGGATGCGGAAAGACAACCACCGCGATCAATCTGTCCGCCTGCCTGGCAAATAAAGGGAGAAAAGTACTTCTCATCGATATGGATCCCCAGGGACATTCAGCCCTGCATTTGAATGTCAATTCAGACGAGCTGGACAAAACGGTAACCGATGCGCTTTTTGCCGCTGATGGCTGTGCCGTCCGTCTCGATGAGGTGATACTCGAAGCTGGAAACAATTTCCATATTGCCCCCTCAAACATATCCCTGAGCACCCTGGATCAACATCTATCCATGGTGCAGGGAAGAGAGACACGATTAAAGGAGGCGATTGACAACCTCGATCAGGCTTATGACTACATCATCATCGACTGCCCGCCAAGTCTGGGGCTGCTGACATTCAACGCGCTTCTCGCTTCGACTGAAGTCATCGTTCCGATCGAAATGGGTCTCTTTTCCCTGCACGGGATCAGCAAATTAATGGAAATCATGGATCTGGTCCAATCGAGAACCGGGCATGAATTGAAAATGAATGTAATCGCCACCATGTTTGACAGCCGGACACGGATATCGAAAGAGGTCCTCAAGGATATCCGAAGCAACTTCAAAAATTCGATGTATAAAGCCGTCATCAACCTCAACGTCACCTTAAAGGAAGCCGCAAGCTTCGGGAAGTCCATCCTGGACTATCAGAAAAAAGCAAGGGGGTTCATGGACTACATGGCCCTTGCCAATGAAGTGGTGAAAGGTGAAAAACACCTGGGAATGAGACTTGTAAAACAGAAGAAACCTTTTTCAACGATTGAAAGGCGATTTGTTTTCCATGCACCGGAAGCGATTTCCGTAAAAATTGTCGGCAGTTTCAATGACTGGACCCCCTCTCCGGAATCTACCATGGAGCGTGATCCAGACGGAAAATGGACAAAAAAAATTGTCCTCGAGCCTGGAACCTATGAATACAAATTTCTGGTCAATGATATCTGGATCGAGGACAAAAAGAATCCCAATCTTGCCGACAATGCGTTTGGGGGTAAAAACTCGGTTATCGAGATTGCCTGATCGAACTTTCATTCCAATGGGAGCATAAAAGATGGAAAATAAAAGCCTCGGCAGAGGATTCAGGGAGATCTCGAATATATTTATTTCAAAAGACGGAAAAGGCAGGATTTCTCCGAAAAAATCAAAAAAGCATCCCGGCAGATCCAGCCGCAGCCACTCTGATGAATCCGCGAAATGTCTCCAGGGTCCACTTACGGTTGGGAATCAAGAGCGCGATGCTCACGGCAACGACAAGACAGCCGCTGACAGTGCAACTGCTGACGGGAATCATGAAGCGATATTATCAGATCTCATGAAAAACAGCGGAGAATGCTCGGATCTGGCTGAAAACATGCGCGAGGTTGAGGAACATGTCACGGTGGAAAAAAACATCTCCTATCCAAACACGCCGGATTCCCGGCAGAATATGATTAAAGCCCTCTGTGAGCATCTTGAAGAGGGGTTCAGCATCAAGACCATCGAACTGATAAAAACCAATACAAAATGCCGGCCCGGAAAGAAGAAAAGCAAAACCGAAAAAGTAACCATTTCTCTGGAAGATCCGCCGGCTCTTGCCGGGATTTAAACATCATATCCTTTTCCTGCCAATATTTTCACATGAAGAAGCAGACACGGTAAGTTTTTCCTGCGGAAGGTTTAAAAAAATATTTTCACGCAGAGGCGCTAAG
>JAWOIJ010000009.1:0-55607 GCA_046484745.1 Desulfobacterales bacterium
GTGAATATCTGCCTATTCTACAATGCCCAAACAAACTTATAAAGAGTAAAACCAACCCGCCCCTAACTGCCTTCCAATTAATTGCTATAGTTGCATCTTATCACACAAAAGTCGTCACTTTTTCAACCTGGCATAGTATTTGATATGAGGTATAGCAAGCTAAAAGATGGGGAAACTTTTATCCAATAAAATTATAAAGGACATTTCGCAGGTATACTTACCGATTTATTATAGCGACAAAATAATATCGGTTTTTAAAAAGGAATAATAATTTTGGAAAGCAACGGGACATTTAATATGTCAAAAAAATCTGCGTATTATGCATTCACACTTCTGATGTTATTATACGTTTTTGATTATGTCGATCGCATGGTAATCGCTTCGCTTTTCCCTTTTCTTAAACAGGATTGGGGATTGACAGATACACAATGCGGCTGGCTTGCATCTATTGTCACACTGACAATGACCGTTTTTGCCTTCCCTATTTCTTTTACTGTTGACAGATGGAGCCGTAAAAAAGCGATTGGTCTCATGGCAATGATATGGAGCTTTGCCGCCATCGCATGTGCATTCGCAAGAAATTTTAAACAACTTCTCATTTTTCGGTCGATTATCGGAGTTGGAGAGGCCGCTTATGCTTCTGGTGGTTTTGCAATGATAGCCGCCTATTTCCCTGAAAATAAAAGAGCAATGATGAATGGTATTTTTAGTGCCTCAGTGCCATTAGGCACGTCGATAGGCATTGTCCTTGGCGGATTTATAGCCGTCAAGCTTGGCTGGCAATATGCTTTCGGCCTTACTGCAATTCCAGGACTGATTGTGGCCTTACTGTTTTTTGGAGTTAAGGATTATAAAACCGTTGATATTATCAAACAGGAAACAGCGATTGGACGGACTGACAATGGAATTAATCTGAGCTTAAGAGACATCTTGAAAGTATTTATGAGAACACCTTCTGTTATTTATACTTATCTGGGGTATGCTGGGAATGCTTTTGTTACAACGGCTTTGATCACTTGGCTCCCAACATATTTTCACAGAACCGAAGGCCTTCCAATGGACAAGGCGGGAATAAAATCGTCTCTTATATTCCTTCTTGCAATTGTTGGCGCACCTTTAGGGGGAATCATAGCAGACAGAATAAGAAAAAAACAGTTAAACGCAAGAATGACGGTGCCGGCTGTTACTTCATTAATCGGAGGCATAGTACTTTTTATCGCATTTATGTTTTTTGAGGGGAAAATGCAATATAGTTTCTTTTTATTATGCGGCTTGGTCTTACCCATGTATGCCGCCGCCGCCTCAGCTGTGACTCAGGATGTTGTGCATCCTGGATTAAGGGCTATGTCATACAGTATGGCCATCATTTTTATGATGTCTTTGGGATACTCTTTAAGTCCAATCTTTGTCGGTTTTATATCGGATAGATATAGCCTCTTATTGGCATTCAGACTGCTGCCGATTTTTTCGGTTTTTGCAAGCATCGCATTTTATTTAGGATCTTTTTATTATGTGAGAGATTTCAATAGAGTAGAAAAAATCATATTGGAAATGGAAAATTAGATAGCAAGGAGAATAAATTGTGAAACGACTTTACTTCATTTTTGGAGATTTGGCGGCTAATAGCTTTATTGGAAGTATTACCGCTATTTTAACAGCATCATTAGTCGGCAATTCCTGGCATATGCTTTTTGCCATGGCAGCAGGGTTTGCTGTTGGGATGATTCTCAGCCTTATATTAGGCGGTTTCATTTTTGTGCCATTATTTGGTGCAATGGAGGTGACGGTTCCTACCATGATCTCTGGCATAGCAAGCGGTATGGTAGTTGGCATATGGGCATCCATAGCGTCACTTGACCCATTCATGGTAATTGTAGTCGGCGCTTTCATTGGGATTATATCAATAATTCTTACATACTCGTTTAATATCGCGCTTATTGGCAGAAAAACCTTTCATTAAAGGAAACAGAAATGGAAAATTTAGTGACAAGGAAACGGTGGGACAGAACATCAAAATCATTTGATTTGATGAATAGCTATGGAAGAGATAAGCGATGGGAAGAGCCTAAAAGGCAATTCTTTTCAACAATGAATGGAAAGATCCTCTATCTGGCTGCAGGAACAGGGTTGGATTTTAAATTTTTTCCACCTTTCAAAAATATAATCGGAATTGATATTAGCCCAAAAATGCTCGAAAAAGCGGCTAAAAAAGCAACTGCTTATTCGGGCAGCATAACGCTTTTGGAGAGAGACGTCACTGATTTGGATTTCCCAGATGACAGTTTTGATCAAGTCTTTACTTCATGTACCTTTTGTTCATTTCCGAACCCAATCAAAGGACTTAAGGAGCTAAAGCGGGTTTTAAAACCGGATGGCGTATTAAGAATGTTTGAACATACAAGTAGTCGTTACTTTCCCTTCAATCTTATGCTCCATTTGATGACGCCTGTAACCAGAATAATTGGTACGGATATGAACAGGGATACGGAAAGCAATGTTCGGAAAGCCGGCTTTGTTATTAAAGAAATAAACAATTATTTTTTGGACGTTGTTAAAAGTATTTACGCTGTTTTACCAAAACCAATAAATGAATAACTGTTCATAATTCAGATAGAAATAGAGATGTTTAATAAAATGAGTGAAGAAAAACGGATATTGTCAAAAATATTTGCGATGATCCATTTGTTTATGGAAAAAAGCAAACGGAACAACAGCCCGGTCGTTCAATATCTTCTCCCGGAAGCTTTAAAAAATAAAATAAATCTTTCAATTCCAGACAATGGCATCTCCTATGACGAACTGCTAAAGGATATTGAATTATATCTTGAATATTGTGTTGATACATCGAGCGCTCAATTTTTTAACCAGTTATATGCCGGCCTGAATTTCCCCGCATTTTTAGGAGAAATCATCACTGCACTGACCAATACTTCCATGTATACTTACGAAGTTGCACCGGTGGCGTCTTTGATTGAATTGGAATTAATTAAAAAAATGAATCAACTCATTGGCTTTTCAAACGGCGAAGGAACTTTCCTGACCGGCGGAAGTAATGCAAATCTGGTTGCCATGATAAGCGCCCGGAATAAGACATTTCCGGAAATCAATCAAAAAGGTGCAAATAATATGGGCAATATGTCACTGTTTGTTTCGGAACACTCACATTATTCATTTAATAACGGCGCAAATATATTAGGAATAGGAACAGATCTAGTAAAAAAAATTAAAACCGATGATAATGGCTGCATGGTCCCGGAGATTCTTGAAAAAGCCATTCAGGAAAGCATTAATCAAAACGAAACGCCTTTTTTTATTGCAGCCACAGCAGGAACAACTTTATTGGGCGGCTTTGATCCAATTGATGCGATCTCGCAAATCGCACGGAAATACAACATCTGGCTGCATGTTGACGGTGCTTTTGGTGGCTCGGTTATTCTTAGCAACACTTACAAATACTTACTTGAAGGCATAGATCAAGCAGACTCGTTCACTTGGGACGCACATAAACTGATGAATATCCCGCTGATCTGTTCGGTTCTTCTTATTAAAGAAAAAGGTAGACTAACAAAAAATTTAACCGGTATAGATGCTGAATATCTTTTTCATGAAAATGATACCAAGTGTTTTGATCTTGGGAAATCTTCTGTTCAATGCGGCAAACGAGTTGATGTATTAAAGCTTTGGCTATCCTGGAAATTTTTTGGAGATAAAGGATACGAGGCAAGAATAGATAAGTTATTTAATATTGCGGAATATGCGACAAAAAAAATTAAATCAAACAACCAGCTTGAACTTCTCCTTCCTCCCCAGTCACTGGCTGTTTGTTTTCGATACCGAAACAGCAGCAGTACCAATATAAATGATTTTAACCTGGCGCTTCGTGAAAGACTGATTAAAAGCGGAAAGAGTCTCATCAACTACGGATATTGGAAAGATAATGTTGCTCTCCGATTTGTTGCTGCCAACCCAGGCATTAAAGAAAAAGATATTGATCAGTTTTTCGATAACTTGATGGGCTATGCCAAACAAATTGAAGAAAAGGAAAAAATATCATGATTAAGGCAGATCTTCAAACCGCTCAGAACCAAATGTTTTTATTTGTGGAAAATGAAATGAATCAACTTGAAAAAGAGAATTATATTCAAGCATTGAATGAAAATCCTGAAATGCTGAAAGATTTATATATCCTTGTTCGCGAATTACTCTTTGATCTACTTTCAATCCCTGAAGAAAAAAGATCGAACTGGCATATGGGAATTACCGATTCAGGAAAAAGGGCTATCGAATTACTTGTAAACTTATTTTGTGTGAATCAGCCCCATAAAAATGCAGTTGTACCCACAGAAAATTATGTCGCATTCAACAAGTTTTCCGCTGCAACAGCACTTTTGAAGCAGAAAGCAATCGAGTGTGAAAAGCCATTTGATTTAAAAGCAGGACAGGCCCTGACCATAAATTCCGACCTTGAATTTAAAAAGGCTAAGAGGCTCATCAAACATAATAAGATACAAACGCTTTGGATTGCATGGAACAGCACATCAACAGGTATTCAGGAAAGAGTTGAAAAACTTGTTGCCTTTCGCAATCGATGTGAAAGTCAAACCCTTATTATTGCAGATGCTGCATCCCTGAGGCTTCTTACAAAAGATTGGGAAAACATTCCTTCGGAAAATTTACCGGATAGTTTCTTTTTTTCGTTTCGAAAACAAGGGATTCCTTATGACGGTCCTCAGGACGAATTTCATCAGGCTCAAAATTCAGGCGCTGTTTTTATTTTTAATGATAAAGCTGCAATACGAGCGACAGAGATAGATGCGAACCCTATCCATAATTGCCCTAAAATATCAGATATCACTAAAGGCGAAGTACCATATGGAGACCAACGAATCAATCATATTAAACATCTTTTGAAATTAAAAATAGTACTTAACTATTTCCTGGAAAATGACCGTTCAAAACTTGAGATGCTTGACAGACTTCGTGACGACACCCGATCAAAAATTCTTAAAGCATTTTCGAAAAGCGGAAACTTGAACAATTTGGGTTTTTCCCTATTGGCTGATCCTGACCGCCAATCTTCGAGTACCTATATTTTTAAAATTCCTGAAAATTATTCTGCACAAGAAATTATTTCTACGCTAACGGAAAAAGGCATTCACGTTTCGAGTTCTAAACACCCTGATGTTGATCATAAAAAATATATCAGATTTGCTTTTTATCCTGGCAATTCCCCCGAAGAAATAAGCTGTTTACTATCAGAACTCTACAACTATGCCAATATGCCGGTGCATGACGATCCGATATATAGTGAACAGTTGATAAAAAACAAAGAACCCTTACTCAAAACAGCACAGGAAAAAGGAGAATTAATTTTGAATGAAAGTATTCTAACTTCACCTCCTGATTCAATTGAATGGATTGAAAGAGTCAAAGACAATAGCGTTAATAATTACAAACTCTATGGCAACTGCACGCAATCCCTGTTAGCTGCTTTTCTGGAAGAATTTAAGATTGAATTACCGCTTCTTTTGAAATCATCAGGTGCCTTGCATGCAGGACTGCTGTCTTCTCTTACATGCGGCATTTATATTGCCGGTATGATGGTACTGGGAATATTTATGGGCAGGGAGAAAATCGAACAAGGCCTTGACGGCCTTATTCCAATAATTGAGCCAGGGCATGAGCTTATGAAAAGATTAAAAAGCAGAATAGGATCCCATTCCTGCAAAGAGCTTACCGGGGTTGATTTTACTGATATGAATCAAGCAATACAATACTACTGCTCCGATGAGATTCATAAATGTTTTAACCGCCTTTCAATGGGTGCGGAGGAGATCGCTAATTTCCTAAACGAATTGTCAATAAAAGGAGAACTGTATCATCCACTAAATCGATAGGATTTATTAATGAAATTATTATTATTATCAACATATGCTTTTTTTATGAGAATCGTAATCAAAAGCAGATACAAGTTCAATCTTCAACCCTCTAAAAATTTTAGTAAAAGATGGTATAATCTTATTAATGATCTCACTTGCGCCGTATTTTCGGACTTTCATTTAATGAACTACGGATTACATTATTCTTCCTTTAATGATAACGACAAGCATTTTTCAAGGATTACAGATGCTGATGAAAAATATCCATTACAGTTATATCAATATTTAATCGAGGATATATTACATTCCAAAATCCACATAAACTCGGTTTTAGAAGTCGGATGTGGTAGAGGAGGTGGATCGGCTTACTTAGCACAAAAGTTAAATAAAGCAAAAGTCTTTGGAATTGATATCTCTTCAAAAGCGATTTGGTATTGCAGAAAGAAATACTCTGAGAATAATTTAAGTTTTTCAGAGGGTGACGCCGAGTCTATCGCATATCCAAATAATAGTTTTGATTTGGTGATAAACGTTGAAAGTTCGCACTGTTATCCCAGCTTTAATAAGTTTTTATCTGAAGCAAAACGTGTTTTAACTCCGGGAGGAACCCTTCTATTAGCTGATTTCCGTTCAAAACACCAAATCAATTCTTTTAAAAGTGATTTGATATCTTCTGGTTTACAGATTGATAAATTGGAAGATATCACTGAATTAGTCCTCTTATCCTTAAAAAATGACTCTAAACGAAAAGAAAATATTATTGAGAAAGCAAAGATTCCTGCTTTTTTTAAAAGCTCTCTCAAACAATTCGCCGGATGCATCGGCAGTGGCATTTATAACGATTTTCAAAATCGAAAACGTATTTATTATTATTTAAAACTTAAAAATGACAACTTCGTAACACATCAAAAACAGACGGTAACGTAATGGATCTTCTGTCTAACTTTTCTTTGGATAACAAAAAAAGCTGTTTACGCATACTGCCATATCTTTTATCCGAGGATATTGAAATTGATCACCGGATAAGCCGAAAAGGCCAACGCCAAGTTGATCGGCTAATGAAACCTATCCATAAAGATATTTTAACACAAGAGCTCGCTTCTTTACCTCCAGAACAATGTCTTCTAACCAAAAACCATTTTCAAGTCTATTATGGCTATTACGATCAAATCCCTGAGACAGTTAAAGAAATCGGAAGACTAAGGGAAAAAACATTTCGTGTTTTAAACGAGGGCAGCGGCTTGTCCTGTGATACAGATCGCTTCGATCAAACCTATACCCATCTTTTTATCTGGAATAATGCGTCTAAAGAAATCATAGGTGCATACAGGATGGGACAAACAGACCGGCTGTTAGCTGAAGGCGATATCACCCAGCTCTATTTATCCAGTCTTTTTCATTATACTGCAGATTTTTTAAGTAATGTTTATCCTGGTTTGGAAATGGGGCGTTCTTTCATAATTCCCAAATATCAGCGTACATTTTATGGGCTTTTGCTGCTCTGGAAGGGTATTGGAGCATTTTTAGTTAAATTTCCTCACTATCATACACTCTTTGGAACGGTTTCGATCAGTACGACTTACTCTCCAGCTTCAATTGCTCTGATGAAAGAGGTGCTCGTTGGTGATAAGTTTACGATACAGCCGATTAATATGTTTCATTGCCGACTTCATTCGGAGGTCAAAAACTATATAAAACAATACGGCTTATCTATAGAAGAATTGTCTCAACTAATTAAGATTATTGAACCGGATCATAAAAATTTACCGATCTTGATCAAGCAATACATGAAACTTGGGGCTCGTTTTCATTCCATAGCTCTTGATAAAGGTTTTAATAATACACCTGGAGTGCTCTTGACAGTCAGGATGCCTGAAGCGCAGCCAAAGTTTTTACAACTTTTTCTTGGTAAACATTCAAAAAATTATTTGGCGTATGATCAAGCAGCGGGCCATAAACATAGCCAGGCATTCTGTTTAAAGATGCTTGCGAACTAATTAATTATTTTTTTGGAGGTGCTTATGAAACGATTTTTACAAATTAGCCTTTTCTCTATTTATATATTTTTTCTTCCTTCTAATCTTATGGCGGTAAGCATGATGATTGAAGCAGATAAAGCTTATGATAAAGCATATGAGACAAGAAACACAGTGGAATATAGAAAAGCCATTCAGCTCTATAAAAAAATAGCTGAAGCAAACCCGATGAGTTATGAAGCGCAATGGAAATATTCAAGAGTGTTACAAGCATACGGTTATCAGTTACAAGCAAGTCAAATTGATGAAAACAGTCTATCCAAAATTATCGGCTTAGCAAAAATTGGGATGCGGTCTGGTCAAAAATCAATCGAAATAAACCCAAATGGCGTGGAGGGCTATTATTACTACAGTTCAAGTCTAGGCCTATACTCAGATCGTGTAAGCGTCATAACTGCTATTATCGAAGGACTTAAAAATAAAGCTCAGAATGCACTTGAAAGAGCCTATGAACTGGACAAAACTTATGACCATGCTGGGCCTATCCAATCACTTGCCAGATTCTGGGCTGTCCTGCCGTGGCCTTTACGCGACACGGAAAAAGCCTTAAAGCTTTATCGCGAATATATTAAAATAAATAATCAGTTTTACGAAAGAGAAAGTGGGCCGATAATGTTTGCAGAATTGCTTATATCATTGGGTGGAGATAAGAATATAGCTGAAGCAAAATCAATGCTTCAAACTGTTTTAAAAATTACAAAAGAAAAGTTTTATCAAGATTGGGGAAAACGGTTAATAGAAGAAATCGGATAAAATATCAGTTTTGTAAATAAAACCATTTGCGCATAAGGAGGAGAACTACCTGAAGATCGATATTTTCCAATTATAAAATTATAATCTGAATGCCGGCCCTGAAGCCTGTTTTCTTTCAAAACCGTCAAAATAAGAATTGTTTGATAATGAAGATGGTACAATTTTACTTTGTCACTTCGTAGCTCGCGATCATCACTTTCAAAACCATCTGGATAAGCCGAAATTAAACCCATAATCCGGGCCGCCATCATTCAATCCATATAAAATGTTACCACGAATTGAATAGTTGGCATTGATTACATGAAAAATTCCAAAATTAATGTTTTTGGGATCCTGACTTCCGGGAATCAGTGAACGGCGTCCTTCAAAGTACACAGTGAGACCTGTTCTATCAAAAATTTTTGATACTCCAATACCATATAAGTGAAGGTTGTTATAATCCTGTACCGGGGTATCTCCAACAATGAAGTACCCTCCCATTACAGACAATTTTACAGTTTCAAAGCTTCTGCTTAAAATTAAAAGGGCACCATAATCTGTTTCGCCTGTTCCCAACCCCTTGTCACTATTTGCAGTGGGAATTTTGACTGATAAGTCCCCGTAAAGAGAAAATCCCTTATCCTTTTCCCGGACCAACACAAGCCCCGCACGTGCTATAATATCACCGATCCCATTCTGATGGTCTGCCTGGTCGTCTGATTCATTTGTTAAAAATAAAAAAGGCGCCGTTACTCCGAAATCATAATCAGATGCAATGTACCCTGCTGTCGAAGAAGCATCATATAAACTGGAAGTGATGGATGTCCCAAAATCTCCTGTCCGATATCCCATTCCAAATTCAAAGTAAGGTCTTCCCTCCATGGCGAACGCAGTTTGCGACTGTAATATGCATATCAAACTAAGGAAACAAAGAATAAATCTTTGCTTAAAAATTGTGAGACCACACACTTCCTCTCCATTTTTGGCAGTCAACATGCTCTGTTTCCATTTCAATATATTACCCTGCGGCAGGCCGCAGGGTTTCTTGCAAACCATTTGTGCATCAAACACATCAAGACTTTTAATTTTCTTTAGTGTTTTTCATCGATTGATTCATGGAATCCATTCTTTCCTGTATTTTTTTAGAAAGTTCCGGGTTCGACATGTCACCATCAGACATGTATTTGGACATATCCTTCATGTTGTCCCCCATTTCTCCCATGACGTGAGACATGTTCTTCATATCTGCCTGGTCCATATTACTCATGTTACGTGACATTGTCTGCATCATCTGCGTCATTTGGCCCATCGTACGTTGCATATCACGCATCATTGCCGGGTTCATCATCTGCCCCCCACCCATTGTTTCATGGCCCATCATTTGTGTGGATCTTTGAGAGCTCATATTTTGATTTTTCTGATCACTCATCATGCTACCGCCGCCTCCCATGCTACCCATGCCGTGACCCCCCATACCGGCTTCTGCTGATACGGCCATAAAAATTAACCCCACTACAACTGCGAATACTTTTGTCTTCATAACTTCCTCCTTAAAATTTTTGTCTTTTTAAAATATTTGATCCTCCAACAAAATTAAAAACCATGGATTCGTTAATTTGCAAGTATGATGCCACAGTTCGGCTTCTATGAAAAAGCTGTCCATCCTGTGACTTTTATCGCTGTTCTATATAGATTATCAGATCGTAGAATCAGGATGTTCTCCAACATGTATCTCCGATCAACTTTCCTCACGTTAAACAAAACACTGGATCATGGTGGGTATTTTTTCCACGATAACAAAGTGGATTGCGTTAATTCTGCGCAGGCGGTATTTCTCACACAAAATCAGTAACCGCATGCCTGGAACCCTTTGTTTATAAAATTATTTACAAATTTTGAGACTTATTATATATATGATAACTGCAACAATAAAACATTGGGGCTATTTTTTGTGCCTGATTTTTTTGACTTTTATCATTGGGTGCCGGATAGCAACACACCAGATCGAACCGGATGAGGTTATACACTATGACGAAAACTATGATTTCTCCGATAAAAAAGCGATTGTAGAAACCCTGGCAAATTCCACGCTGGAAAAGCCGCCATTAGTCGGTAACTATGATCACCCGACTATTATCATCTATGGCATCACAAATAAAACAAACGAGCATGTCAGTACCAGTGGCATTACCGATGATATTCGCCAAAGAATAGTGGCTTCCGTCAAAGCTTTCCCATTGTTACCAATGAATGGTTATGAAATATAAAGGAGTATCCCAATGAAGACGGTAGCAGTATTCGGGGCGGGAATTGCTGGTCTCAGCTCAGCGCATGAATTTGCTCGTCTTGGATATAAAGTGTCCGTATACGAGGCTAATCGCGATGCTGGAGGATTCTTTCGCAGCGCACGCATGCCGGATCACGAGAACATGCCTTCCGAATACTCATGGCATGGATTCGGCCCCTGGTACCATAACGTGTTTGATGTAATGAAACAGATCCCGTTCGATGAAACGGAAAATGTATACAACAAAGGCCTCTCGCGACCGATTGACTTTGGTGTTGCTCCCGACAAGGGCAAAACCGAATTCAACGACTCGTGGATACTTCCTGTATCGAGGATGCTCAGGATGTCAGGGCTCGATAGTATCAAGTGGGGATGGCTTATGTTCAAAACATGGACGTCAAACCGCAGGACATTTGAACACTACTCAAGACTGAATGCTTCCGAGCAGTGGAAGCCGCTTTTGAGTAACCTGGGGTGGAGAACCTGGAGAGCCACTTACGGTCCTTGGGTCGGTTCGGATTGGACCAATGTTTCGCTCCATACCGTGGGCCAGTTCTTCCGCAAACTACTTTTATCAAGACCCTCCCACCTCCACATCGCTGACGAAGAAGGTCCGGCATGGACACACAGTCAGGGTGACGGGTGGTTGCTTCTCCGGGGGCCAAGCAGCGAGTGCTGGTTTGATAAATGGATTGCGCACCTTGAAAAGAGTGGAGTCGATTTTTCTTGGGAACAATCGCTGTACAAACTTGAGTACGACGGTAAAAAAATTACGGCCGCGCAATTGGCGACAGGTGACGCAGTGCAAGCCGACATTTACGTCCTGGCGACGAACCCTTTTGCGGCGGCAACTATCCTGGAACGAACACCAGATCTTGCAGATGAGAACCAACTGAGCCTGTTTAAACCACTCACCCAAGACGGCCCTCATACGCAGGTGTCCTTCAGAATCGCTTTCTCAGAGAAAATAGCCTGGCCGCGCAAACGTACCGCCGTTATTATTGCTGACTCCGAGTACAATTTGACGTTGTTCGCGGAAGAACAGGCATGGGCGCCGGATGTGGATCTTGGTGCCGGCGTTGAGTCCTTGTGGACAGGCACTGCGTGTGTTGGAACCGTTCCGGGCCGACTTTACGGTCTGCCGGTTATCGAGTGCACCAAAAAACAATTCATTGATGAAGTAAAGGCTCAATTGTTCAGCTGCGAAGGCCTCGATGCTCTCATCAAGGAAGCAAACAACGGTCGCAGCTTAGGCACTTTCCCGATTGTGAGGATAGAGGTCTGGCATGAGTGGCTGTTTTCACCTACAGGTATCAAGACATATCAACCAAAGTGGGTAACGACAAGCAACACGCAACCCTACCAACCGACACAAGCAACATCAATACCCAACCTCGTACTCGCGGGAGCGCATACCAAAACCGAGGCGGATGTGTGGAGTATCGAAGGCGCGGTAGAAAGCGGCCGGCGGGCAGCACAGGCGATCGAACCTAGCGTAAAGGTGATCCCTCAGTATAAGTCTCAATGGCTTCGAGTCATCAGTGCCATCGATGATATATTCTTTTCGATCGGTGCTCCTCATGCCCTCAATTTTATCTTAGCCGGTATTTTAATTACTCTTACTGTGCTGCTCATAATAGGGTTGTAGTAAGCTGTTTCAAAGTTTTTCTTCGTTTTACGCCAATTTTTACTTGTCCCTGACAAAAAAGTTTGATATGTTTCACATTCAAACTTACCGAAGCAAAAGCGAACTCCACTATTCCTTATTTCGTAAGAGTACTACATAAGCACGAAACGCTTTTTGTAATAAAGACCTCTTCGCAAAATCGTATTTCTTTTGATTATACTGATTTTAACAGCGCTTTCTGATTTTGGCGCGCAAGTTGCAACTATCATTAATCAATGAAAATATTTATACATAACATAAGGGGATAACTGCCAGGAGATAAATATTTTCTAAAGCCCTTAAAGAATCAAAACTTCTGATTCAAGGGAGACTATCTTTAGGTCAATGCGAGTAGTAATTTATATTTAATCATCTATCAAGGGAGGCAGTATTATGAAAAACAGAAAAAAATTAAGCATTATTACGTTCCTCGCAGTTTCAATATTTTCAATATCTGCTGTGAGTTTTGCCGAATCACCCATTACAGTAGAAGGGGAATTTCAGGGGGCGAACTGCATTTTTTTCCTGAAAAAATGCCCTGCTAATATGCCCGACGCTCATATTGCCACTGAACCTGATTTTGTTTTAGTTAAAAATAGTAATACATATTATTATGTTACCAATCTGGACAGGGCTATCAAGGCAAAATATATCCATAAGCCGGCCAGGGTAATAGGAAAAAAACGAAATCAATCTATTGTCGCTGAATCGCTTGAAATAAAAATTGACGACAAATTCAAACAAGTCTGGAATCTCAAAGACGAAAAAGCAGAAAAAGAAAAGGCCGCTGTAGACTGGTAAAACCGGTTTCAGGCTTTCAGCTGAAAATTATTATTGCGAGCCAGTAGAAAATATCCAGGGCGCACCCTTATAAATTCTGGTGCTGCCCTGGAACTGGATGAAAATAGCAATTCATCGTCTTCAAAAGCTTTTATGCCGCTATGTCTGACTACCCCTCACCACCATATATAATATTTACTAAACAAACACATTAACGGATCAATCTTTTTGCGCTTGAGCATCTTTGATCCATGACACTGCGCAGTTTTTACGCAATCTATATCTAAGCACCACCGCGCAGGATAGCTCTTTGTAAAACCGCTTTGGAGAGTCTTGAAGGCCGCATGTTGGTGGTAAACAATGGCGCGCGATCTGGGGAATAACAAACTTATAGGAGCCTCTTAACGTGAAAAAAAATATGCAGTCGACACACAACATTTTCATTTATGATTTGATTTTCACATGGGTTTACTATACATTTAAAAAGTTTCTACTTCTGTTTTCCAACAAGTGAATAATCATCATTCATTACAATAAACCCAGCCCACAAAAAGGGCGATAATTTCAAACAATAAAAAACTGATCTCCCAAAATCAAATATAGAACATTTGCCCAAAATCTTTTCTCTGGCATTAAACTTGCTGAAACAAAAATTGAATTGCAAATTTCAGAGCGAAGGAGAAGCAATCATGAAATTGTTTTTGATGATTTTAACACTATTGATAACAGGATTATCCTTGCCGAACGGATCATCAATCGCCTCTGGATTTGAATCTCCGATCTGGGCACCACCTGGTTTATCGGAATTGATCGAAGAAGGTCTTTCTCAAAACCGCGAACTCCAGAGCATCGAATTAAAAGCGGCAGGCCTGAGAGCGGAAGTTTCCGTGGCCGGAGCATTGAATGATCCGGTAGTCGGCATCGGCCTGTTGAATGTCCCGACAGATTCATTCAGTTTCAGCCAGGAGCCCATGACGCAGAAGCAGCTTTTTATTGCCCAGAAAATTCCCTGGTTTGGAAAACTGGACCTTAAATCACAGGAAGCCGCCTTGATGGCGGACAGGCAGGAAGCTTTGCTTACAGCCAGAAGACTTTCGCTCGCAAGGCAGATCGCCGACACCTATTATCAGCTTGGCATCATCGAAATCAACCTGGATATCAATCACCGGCTTATGGAAATGGTAAAACAGCTGATCCAGGTGTCGGAGACCCGATATTCATCCGGCAAAGGGCTGCAGCAGGATGTGCTCCAGGCCCAGGTTGAGTTGAGCAATCTGCTGGATGAAAAGCTCACCCTGGATAAAAATCGGCGAACCATTGAAGATCGCATGAATGAATTGCTGAATCGGGAAACCTTCTCTCCGGTAGCACCGCCGGAAAAACCAGACGAACCTGAACTGACGCTGAACGTAATATCTCTTCAGAAGATGGCTCTAAAACAGAATCCATGGCTGAAAGCGAAGCAGGCCGAAGTTGACCAGGCACTTGTTGCAGTCAAGCTGGCTGAAAAAGATTACTGGCCGGATATGGATTTTAAAATTGCATACGGCCAGCGGAGCGAAAATGCAGCAGGACAGGATTTGCCGGACTTTCTTTCAGCTTCCGCTGCCATGAACATACCATTATGGCAAAAAACCCGGCAAAATAAAAAATTATCAGCCAGTCGATCCCGGCGGGAGGCGGCCTCAAAGGAATACCGGAACCTTGCCATACGACTTCCTCATCAGGTGGATGCACTGGCAGGCGAAATTGAAAGCCTTACGAAAAACTACTACTTTTTCAAAGATGCCCTTACCATGCAGGCTGAGCAATGGGCACGCTCTTCCATGTCTGCCTACGAAGTTGGCAAAGTGGAATTCAATACAATGATCACTGCCCGGATTCGACTGCTCCGAATTGAATTGAAAACCGCAACCTATTTATACAGAATTTATCAGAAAAGAGCGGAACTGGAAGAAATAATCGGCAGGCCTTTGCCGGAAGCCGCGCAATCATCGTAAAACAGGTATTACATGGATCGCCTGAGTGAACAAAAAAATCTAATACTATGAGGAGACGCCAACATGAAACGAGGAATGTTCATCCTTTTTGCCCTGTCATCACTCGTTTTAGCCGGTCTACCGACTGGTATCGAGATTCGAGCCGGACAGCTATCCTGGTTGCCGGGTAAAATATTTTTCGGGGTTGCACAGAGTTCCGGCGCTGAAAACAACCTGAAAGCCGGGATGATCGATCCCAAAACCGGCAAAAAAATAAAATACTGGGCAGCACCCATGGACCCGAAATACATCCGGAACGAACCCGGAAAATCCCCCATGGGAATGGACCTGGTGCCGGTATACGAGGAAGAGGGGGATGAAAAGATGCCTGCCTCAACCATTCGAATAGATCCGGGAACCGAGCAAAACATGGGTGTTCGCATAAAACCGGTTGTAAGGAAAAGCCTCTCTAAAAAAATCCGTGCCTTTGGAAACATCACGTACGATGAAACCCGAATTTATACGGTTACCACCAAAATCAGCGGGTGGATTGAAAAATTGCATGTAAACTTTGAAGGAGAAAAGGTACAAAAAGGGCAACCCCTCTTTGAAATTTACAGCCCTGAACTGGTAAGCGCGCAGGAGGAATATCTGATGACCCTGGAACAAAATGCCGCTTTGTCATCCAGCCCCTATGAATCTATCCGACAAGGAGCCCGAAGCCTTCTTCAAGCAACCCGAAAACGTCTGCGATACTGGGATCTGAGCGATGCCCAGATTAAAAAAATTGAAGGTTCAGGACGGCCTGAAAAAACGATGACCGTATATTCTCCTGCCAGTGGCGTGGTCATAAAGAAAGATGCCTTTCAAGGGCATTTCGTTCATGCAGGCGCACATCAATATGTCATCGCGGATCTTTCAAGCGTATGGGTGGATGTGGATGTTTATGAATACGAGCTTCCCTGGATACAAGAAGGAATGGCCGCGGATATGGAGCTTTCTTATATCCCCGGGAAACGATTCAGCGGAAAGGTATTGTACATCTACCCCTATCTTTCAGCCAAGACTCGTACCGCCAAACTTCGTCTGGAATTTTCCAATCCGGATAACCAGTTCAAGCCGGATATGTATGCCACCGTCTATCTGAGCTCAACCCTCTCTTCAGACAGTCTGGTTATACCCCAGGAGGCGGTGATCGACAGCGGAGTTCGTAAAATTGTATTTGTATCTCTTGGAAAAGGAAAATTTCAACCCAGGGAAGTTACCATCGGTGTTGAGGGCGACAATAACGAATTTCAAGTTCTAGAGGGGCTTGAAGAAGGTGAAAGCATCGTTGTTTCCGCTCAGTTTATGTTTGATTCTGAAAGCCGCCTGAAAGAGGCGATACAAAAAATGCTGGCGGGTAACACCGCATCCAATCGTAAAGAGAGCACCTCCTCGGAGGAAGAGGATGATATGGATATGCGCGGTATTCGTATGGAAAAAGATGATGATTTGAACATGGACGGTATCACCATGGATGATCCGCCTTCAGAACCATAATCGGTGTGCATGATCAACGTAAAACAATTGATCTTCATGCTGCAAGGCGCCATCCGCTATGAATACGGAAGGAATCCCTCATGATTGAAAAAATAATTGAATTCTCCTTAAAAAATAAATTTCTGGTGATCCTGATGACCCTTTTTATCATTCTTGCCGGAGTTTATGCTCTCTTTAAGACTCCTCTGGATGCCATCCCGGATCTATCAGACGCCCAGGTCATCATATTTACGGAATATTCAGGCCAGGCCCCTCAGGTGGTTGAAGACCAGGTGACCTATCCCCTTACAACCGCCATGCTGTCTGTCCCGTTTGCAAAGGTTGTACGGGGATATTCCTTTTTCGGGCTCTCCTTTGTTTACGTCATTTTTGAAGATGGCACCGACCTTTACTGGGCTAGAAGCCGGGTCCTGGAATACCTTAATTTTGTTTCCAGCAGACTGCCTGCCGGAGTCACCCCCTCCCTGGGACCAGATGCCACCGGTGTCGGATGGGTATATGAATACATGCTGGAAAGCGACAGGCATGATCTGGCCCAATTGCGCTCCATACAGGACTGGTTCCTACGCTATGAACTGGCCAGTGTTCCCGGGGTTTCAGAAGTCGCCTCCATCGGCGGTTTTGTCAAGCAATACCAGGTGGTTGTAGACCCCAACAAACTTTCGGCCTATAAAATTCCTCTCCAGAAAATCAAAATGGCCATACAAAGAAGCAATCAGGATGTCGGCGGCAAGCTGGTGGAGATGGGAGAAACCGAATTTATGGTTCGCGGGCTGGGGTATATCAAAGGCATTGAGGACCTCAAAAGCATTCCCCTGGGCGTTGACAACAGGGGAATTCCAATTCTGCTGCGCAATGTAGCAACCGTAAAAATCGGACCCGAACTGAGACGGGGAATCGCCGACTATAATGGCACCGGAGAAGTAGTGGGCGGCATTATTGTGATGCGGTTTGGCGAGAATGCCCTGAAAGTTATTGAAAACGTAAAAAAACGCATGGAAGAACTGAAGTCCGGCCTGCCTGAAGGTGTGCGCATAAGAAGTGTTTATGATCGTTCCGAACTGATACTGCGCGCCATCGACAACCTGAAAAAGACACTGATTGAAGAAGGTATCATCGTTGCCCTTGTCTGTATTATATTTCTGTTTCATTTTCGCAGCGCGCTGGTTGGAATTTTTACTTTGCCGGTAGGCATCTTGATCAGTTTCATCATCATGCAAAAGCAGGGCATCAACGCAAACATCATGAGTCTCGGGGGGATTGCAATTGCAATTGGGGCCATGGTGGATGCCGCCATTGTCATGATCGAAAACGCCCACAAACATATTGAAAATGACGGCGGCCGGAAACCGCACTGGGATATTATCATGAACGCGTCCAAAGAAGTCGGACCGGCCCTGTTCTTTTCGCTTCTGATCATCGCGGTCAGCTTCCTGCCGGTTTTTACACTGGAAGCCCAGGAAGGGAGACTTTTTCGCCCCCTGGCCTTTACGAAAACCTATGCCATGATGGGGAGCGCCTTTCTCGCCTTAACCGTTGTGCCGGTACTCATGGGGTATCTGATTCGCGGCAAAATTAAATCCGAAGCTGAAAACCCGGTCAATCGCTTCCTTATCCGGATCTATCACCCGATCATTAAACTGGTTTTAAAAGCAAAAATCCTGGTTGTGATCGCCGCGGTTATCGTACTCGGTGTCACCTATATCCCCTGGAAGCTTATCGGAAGTGAATTCATGCCGCCGTTGAATGAGGGAGACCTTTTATATATGCCGACAACCTTACCCGGCATTTCGATTACAAAGGCCAAAGAACTCCTCCAGCAAACCGACAGAATCATTGCCACTTTTCCAGAGGTTCATCATGTGTTCGGAAAAATCGGGCGAGCGGAAACCGCTACGGACCCGGCCCCGCTTTCCATGATCGAAACCACCATCATGTTAAAGCCTGAGTCGGAATGGAGAAAGGGGATGACCATGCCGAAACTGATAGAAGAACTGGACAAGGCGATCCAGTTCCCAGGGCTCACCAATGCCTGGACTATGCCCATTAAAACCCGTACCGACATGCTTTCCACCGGAATCAAAACGCCGGTCGGTATCAAACTGGTTGGTGCAGATTTGAAAATTTTGAACGAACTGGGAAAAAAGGTCGAGGCGGTGATACGAGATGTTCCAGGGACCTTAAGCGTTTATGCGGAGCGCGTTACCGGAGGCAACTTTCTGGATTATCACATTGATCGGGAGGCTGCTGCCCGATACGGGCTGACCACCGGCGATGTTCAGGACATTATCATGAGTGCTGTCGGCGGTATGAATGTGACCCGGACCGTTGAGGGGCTGGAACGCTATCCGGTGAATATCCGATACGGATCCGAACTCCGGGACACACCGGAAAAACTGCGCCGCATTCTGGTTCCCACCCCTTCCGGAGCACACATTCCCATAACGCAGCTTGCCGATATTCGTATTATAAAAGGTCCGCCTGTAATCAAAAGCGAGAATGCCCGTAACAATGCCTGGGTATATGTCGATCTATCCGGAATAGACGTGGGCACCTATGTAAAAAAAGCACAGGAAATCGTCCGCGAGAAGATAAATCTCCCTCCCGGGTACAGCATGATCTGGAGCGGTCAATATGAATATATGGTGCGCTCCCAGAAACGTCTAATGATTGTTGTTCCCATGACACTGGTTATTATCTTCCTGCTGCTTTATTTAAATTTTAAAAATATCTCTGAAAGCCTGATCATCATGCTGAGCGTTCCGTTTTCGCTCACCGGCGGCTTATGGCTTATGTATTATCTGGATTACAATATGAGTGTTGCCGTGGGTGTTGGATTTATCGCACTTGCCGGTGTGGCTGCGGAAACAGGGGTGGTCATGCTGATATACCTGGATATTTCCTATAAAAAATTCAAAACACAGCATGGCAAAAATTTTAATCGGCGGCATCTGAATGCCGCCATTGAGGAAGGTTCCGCATTGCGGGTCAGACCCAAAATGATGACCGTTGTCGCCACGATGGCCGGTCTACTGCCTATCATGTGGAGCCATGGCGCCGGTTCCCAGGTCATGAAGCGTATTGCAGCACCGATGATTGGCGGAATGGTGAGCGCTACCATTCTTACTCTTCTTGTGGTACCGGCAATATATGGGATCTATAAAGGCTGGAGTCTTCCCGGCGACGAAACGGCAGTTGACCGTAAAGATGACAGGTGAATTCAAAAAATTTTTATGCTATCAAAAAGAAAAGAGGAGGACAAAAAAATGAAAAAATCAATCGCACTGATCATAACCATGCTGGTAATCGGGACGGGCATAAAATATGCAGAAGCTAAGGACCCGAAACACGAGGGGCAACATAAAATCGATACGCCGATAAATGACAGCAGTAAAACAACAAGCCATCATTTTACATACAGCGGCGTGGATAAAGGAATCCGAGCTGAATTTGAAATCATGAGCCTTGCCGATATGGGAATGAAGCCCGAAAACGGGGCCACCCACCATATCATGTTTAAAATTTTTCACGATAGTATGAATCATCAGATTCAAGAAGCAAAAGGTAAAATCAAGATTATTGATCCGGATGGCAAGGAGCAGATATCTGATATCAAAAACTATAATGGAGTTTTTTCGGTAAACACCCTGTTCCCGAAAGCTGGAAAATACGGGGTGATCTGTCTTTTAAAAATAAAAGACGAAAAACCGTTGTTCAAATTCTGGTACACGCAGAAATAGCACAAAAAAATATTTCGAGGGTTAACGTTTGAGCTTGACGAAGAAATTGAACAAAATAGCCATTTATGGATGGGCACTGCTTGTTATTGGTTTTGGTTTTCAGATGCATACCACTTTTAAGTGGATATTGCATCTGAGGCCAGCCCGTTTCATATTATCTAATTGATACCGTACTCTTTCAGCTTTATTTGAAGTGTACGCCGGCTGATGCCCAGTACTTCAGCTGAACGTGTTCGGTTCCCATCGTTATTTTCAAGGGTTCTGATTATCATTTCCTTCTCGACTTCCTTTAACGATTTGCCGGCAGCAAAATGAAATTCCATTGTATCCGCATGGTTTTCAGACAGATGAATCGGCTCAGGCAGATCTTTCTCCGAAATCATATCACTCCGGGTCAAAATGACCGCCCGTTCGATCATGTTTTCCAGCTCCCGAACATTACCGGGCCAGTTGTACCGCATCAGCAGATCCATTGCCCTTGGCGTCAATCCTTTAATCAGTTTCTGGTTTTTTTCAACATATTGCTTCAAAAAAAAATCCGTTAACAGCGGAATGTCATCCCTCCGTTCCCGTAGTGGAGGAACACATATATTCACAACATTTAACCGATAAAACAAATCTTCCCGGAAGGTTCCTTTTTCCATTTCAAGAGATAAATTCCGATTCGTGGCTGCAAGGATACGGGTATCAACCTTTACAGTTTTGGAACTTCCTAACGGATTGATCTCGCCTTCCTGCAGAACACGCAAAATTTTCGGTTGAGTAGCCGATGACATTTCCGTAATTTCATCCAGAAAAATCGTACCGGTATCTGCGGCTCTGAAACGACCCGGCTGACGCTCGGTTGCGCCGGTAAAAGCCCCTTTTTCATGCCCGAAAAGTTCGCTTTCCAACAGTGTTTCCGGAAGCGCGGCGCAATTCACGGTGATCAACAATTTCTCCTTGCGCCGGCTGTTTTCATGAATGGCATTGGCGATGAGTTCCTTTCCGGTACCACTTTCCCCGGTGATTAAAACGGTTGCTTCTGTGGGTGCGACCAAAGAAACGGTTTCAAACAATTTCTTCATGGCCGAACTCCGTCCAATGATGTTGGAAAAATCAAACCGCTCCCCAACCCGTTCCTTCAGATAAATGTTTTCCTGCTCCAGTTTTTGGTGCTGCATGGTTTTATGCAACAGAATTTTCAGCTCCTCGATATCCAGCGGTTTTGTCAGATAATCAGAAGCACCTGATTTAAGAGCTTCCACAGCCGTACTTACCGAGGAATAGGCTGTCATGATGATTACGGGTATGGCGGGACTTATCTTTCTGATTTTTTTGAGTGCTTCAATACCGCCAATCCGGCTCATACGGACATCCATCAGGATAAGATCGAAAAACTGCTCCTCAACCGCTGCGATTGCACTTTGGCCGCTATCGGCCTGGCTGACCTCAAATTTCTCGGCAGTAAGAACCGCATCGAGCATCAGACGATGGGAGGCATCATCATCCACAACCAGAATTTTCGGCTTCATCGTTCAACCTCCTGTGCTTTTTTTTGACAAAAGCTTATCCTTCAAGTTTTTTCCGAAGAAGCTCATTCACAATTTTCGGATTCGCTTTTCCTCTGGTTTCCTTCATGATCTGGCCCACAAAAAAACCCATAAGCTTCTTTTTGCCGTTCTTGTATGCCTCTACCTCTTGTGGAGCGCTTTCGAGAATTTTTAAAACAACTTCTTCTATGGCTGAAGCATCTGTAACCTGGATCAATCCCTTTTCTTCAACAATCTGTTTTGCCGGCTTTCCGCTCACCGCCATTTCATCAAAAACGGTTTTTGCAATTTTCCCGCTGATTACATCATCTTGAACAAGCTTGAGCAATCCTCCAAGATTTTCAGCAGAAACCGGAGATTCTTCAATGGTTTTACCTTGAGCGTTCAAAAGTCCCAAAAGGGTGCCTGTAATCCAGTTGCATACAGGCCGGGGCTCCGGGAAAGTCTTCAGACATTCTTCAAAATAGTCAGCGAGTTCCCTCGCGGATGTCAAACGCTCCGCATCACCTTCAGAAAGTTTATACTGTTTAGCGAATCTCTCTGTTTTCTCATCCGGAAGTTCCGGAAGCTCCTCTTTTACCTTCCGGATCCACTCATCGTCAATAACCAGCGGGAGCAAATCCGGATCCGGAAAATACCGGTAGTCATGGGCTTCCTCTTTGTCGCGCATGGAATGCGTCGTTCCTGAATCCGGATTCCAGAGCCTTGTCTCCTGAATTACCTCTCCCCCCTCTTCCAGAACCGCCTCCTGCCGCCTGATCTCATATTGAATTGCCTTTTCGACATGTTTGAAAGAATTCAAATTTTTCAGCTCCGTTCTTGTCCCAAACCCTTCCGAACCTTTTGGGCGAATCGAAATATTCGCATCGCATCTGAAACTTCCCTCTTCCATGTTTCCATCACAGATCTCAATATATCTCAGGATTGACCGCAGCTTTCTCAGGTAGGCACCGGCTTCTTCAGGCGAGCGTAAGTCAGGTTCGCTCACAATTTCAATCAGAGGCACACCGGTTCTGTTCAGATCCACATGGCTCAGAGGACGGTTTGGATCATGATTCAGCTTTCCGGCATCTTCTTCCATGTGAATCCGTGTAATTCCGATTTTTTTCCGGGTTCCGTCCACATCGATTTCTATCTGTCCGGATTCCGCAATAGGAAGCTCATACTGAGAAATCTGATACCCTTTTGGAAGGTCAGGATAAAAATAATTTTTTCTTGCAAAACGGCTGGTTTCCGCAATTCTGCATCCGGTCGCGACAGCCATACGCAAGGCGAAATCCACAACCTTCTTGTTGAGTACTGGAAGCACGCCGGGCATCCCCAGACAGACAGGGCATACATGGGTATTGGGAGGCGCGCCGAATTCGGTTGAACAGGAGCAGAAAATTTTTGATTTGGTTTTCAGCTGAGCATGAACCTCAAGCCCGATAACTGGTTCGAATTCCATATTATTCCCTTTTGTTACATTGATGGTTCCCTGTTAATCCCACATGTCACACAAAAACCGCAACGAAAAGGCTACGATACTAAAGAGAAGAAATCCTGTCAATTTCATCTGCGATCATTTCAATTGTTTCAAAAACTTACAGGTAACGAGCCATTCGATTAAAAGTCTGTGGACATTATTTCTTTTTTTTGACAAAATCTTACCCTGGATCGTATAAGGTAATGTTTTGATCATTAACGTTTATTCCATACCGGGGGTATCTTAGCCAACTTGATGGTTTTTTACAATCTTCTCTTGCTGTGAAACAAAGGACTGTCTGATTTTTTGAAAGCCCTCTGCTTCATATGTGGCCGGTTACACCGGATTTGCGTTTTTTTGGCTGTTTTAACAGGGATTAACCAATGAATTTTTTTCTGTGCGTTATCGGTATGACAATGATTCTTGAAGGGCTTCCTTATTTTGCGTGTCCTGAAAAAATAAAGCGGATTGTACTTAAAGTCATTGAAATGCCGGACAATACCCTTCGCAAGCTGGGTTTTGTGCTGATGCTGACGGGGCTCGGACTAGTATACCTTGGAAAAAAATGGGGTTAAAGAACCATGTACCAGCTATCAGACTATGACTTTACCCTTTCGGAGGAATTTATTGCCCAGGAACCTCTGCGCCAGAGAGATCAGTCCAGGCTTCTGGTTTTAGATCGAGATTCAGGCAGCATTGCACACCGTTCATTTTTTGAAGTAACCGGCCTTCTTTCTTCGAGAGATTTACTGGTTGTAAACAATACCAGGGTTGTGCCGGGAAGGCTTGTCGGGCAGAAGGAAACCGGCGGAAAGGTTGAGCTCCTCATTCTGGATTATACCGGCGGCCTGGAACGTCTTGAGGAAAACGGAAACTTTGAGTGTTCTTGCCTGATCAGAGCTTCCAAGTATTTGAAAACAGGAACGTTGCTCTTCTTTACCCCGGAACTTAAAGCCAGGATCACGGGGTTTGGGGATGGTATTTACCAGGCCCGCTTCATCCTGGAAAAAGACTTTCAGCAAACCCTTGACAGGATCGGCAACGTTCCGCTTCCCCCATACATAAAACGAAAAAATAACGAGCCGCCATGTGATGACCGGATCGCTTACCAAACCGTCTATGCTGAAGAAAAGGGAGCGATTGCCGCTCCAACAGCCGGCCTTCATTTTTCAAGGGAGCTTCTGCAAAAAATAGGATCAAAAGGAATACCGATAGTTGAAATTACCCTGCATGTCGGATACGGTACATTTTTGCCCATACGGGCAGCGGATATCAGAGAGCATAAAATGCATTCGGAAAGGTATGTTATCTCAAAAAAGGCGGCGGAGGCAATCAACCGGAAAAAAATGGAGGGGGGCAGGATCATTGCCGTGGGCACAACATCCGTCAGAACCCTCGAATACGCTGCAGATGAAGCCGGAATCGTGAAACATGGAACCGGAAATTGTGATCTTTTCATATATCCGGGATACCGGTTTCGGATTGTAGACAGCATGATTACCAATTTTCACCTCCCGAAATCAACACTGCTTATGCTGGTATCGGCATTTGCGGGACGCAAAAACATCCTGGCGGCTTACCAAGAAGCTATCCGGGAAAACTACCGATTCTACAGTTACGGGGATGCGATGTTTATTCATTAAAAACCGAGAAGACATGGCAATACAATTATATCATTATGTTTACCTTTAGCGTCGCAGCAAAATCAAAAACCACAAACGCCCGAACCGGTGTCATTCAAACTCCTCACGGCAGAATTGAAACCCCCGTTTTTATGCCGGTAGGCACACAGGCCACCGTAAAATCCTTGACCCCGGAGGACCTTGCCGATTGCGGGGCTCAAATTATTCTGGGAAACACCTATCACCTTTACTTAAGGCCCGGCTGCGACGTGATCGAAAAATTTTCCGGTCTGCACGGGTTCATGAACTGGAACCGCCCGATTCTAACAGACAGCGGAGGATTTCAGGTGTTTTCTCTCGCCGGACTCTCCAGGATCACGGAACAGGGCTATTCGTTTCAATCCCATATTGATGGCTCCGCACATATACTGACGCCGGAAAAGGCTGTTGAAATACAAACATGCCTCAATTCCGATATCATGATGTGCCTTGACCAGTGCATTGCCTATCCAGCCGAAAAAGAGGAAGCTGAGAAAGCGCTCGAGTTGACGGCCAGATGGGCCGGGCGGTGCAAACAAGCCTGGAAGAAAACGAACCAAGACAATGCCCTTTTCGGAATCATTCAAGGGGGAATGTTTAAAAAATTAAGAGAACGATCCACGGAAAGCATCGCGGAACTCGATCTTCCAGGATATGCCATTGGCGGACTCAGTGTGGGGGAACCGAAAAATCTCATGCTTGAAATGGCAGACTTTACACTGCCCCTGCTTCCTTACGAAGCACCCAGATATATCATGGGTGTAGGAACTCCGGAAGATCTGGTTGAACTGGTTTTCCTTGGTGCGGACATGTTCGACTGCGTCATGCCGACGCGAAACGCACGAAACGGACAACTGTTCACAAGTCAGGGCGCTGTCAATATCAGCAACGCCCGCTACCGTACCGAAACCGGGCCGGTCGATCCGAACTGCGGCTGTTATACATGCCGCAACTATTCTTCCGCTTATCTGCGCCATCTTTATATGACAAGAGAACTTCTTGCATATCGTTTAAATACCATTCATAATATCCATTATTATCTGAGCCTGGCAGCGGAAATGCGCCAGGCGATCCGAAACGACACGTTCCATGAGTTTAGAAAGGATTTTTACCGGAAACGGTTAAATTAAAAACAGTTAATTCATAAGTCAGGAGAAAAACCATGATCGAAAAAGTCCAGGCAGCCTTAAATAAAATCAGACCCGTGCTTCAAAGAGACGGAGGCGATGTTGAGCTTGTCGGTATTGAAGGCAAAATTGTAAAAGTCAAATTGCAGGGCGCATGCGCCGGCTGTCCAATGTCTCAGATGACACTTAAAAACGGAATTGAAAAATTGCTGAAAAAAGAGATTCCGGAAATTGAGGCCGTAGAAAATGTCGGATAACAGGACCATCTCATTTAACGTGTCCATAATAAACATTTACCGCAGCCCGCATCATCATAAACCGGAGGTCCAACCATGACGATAGCCGGAAAAATTGAAAACTTTATCACCAAATCCTCCTGGATCCGAAAAATGTTCGAAGAAGGTACGAAGCTGAAAGAACAACATGGTGCGGAAAATGTGTTTGACTTCAGCCTGGGGAACCCAAACCTTCAGCCGCCTGACAGGTTTAAAAAAGTTCTTAAAGACCTGGTAAACACAGAAAATCCGGGCGACCATGCCTATATGCCAAACGCCGGATATCCGCAGGTGCGCCGCAATGTTGCCGATTATCTTACAAAAGAACAGAAGGTCCCCATCTCCGCAAAGGAAGTGATCATGACCTGCGGGGCAGCAGGCGGTTTGAATGTTATCTTAAAGGCACTGCTTAACCCGGGTGAAGAGGTAATTACCCCGGCACCCTTTTTTGTCGAATATGGTTTTTACGTCGACAACCACGGAGGAAAACTGGTAACCGTACCTTCGAATTCAGATTTTACACTCGATATTCAAAAAATTTCATCTGCCATTACCGATAAAACCAGAGCGGTTCTCATCAATTCGCCCAACAACCCGACAGGACAGGTTTACAACCGGGAAAGCCTGATGTTGCTGGGGTCGGCCCTCCGAAAAAAAAGCAACGAACTTGGAAGGACGATTTATCTGATTTCAGATGAACCATACCGAAAAATCATCTATGACGGCATCGAGGTTCCGAGCCTCTTTTCCTGTTACGAGGAAAGCATCCTGGTAACATCCTTTTCAAAAGACATCTCCATTCCTGGAGAGCGTATTGGATTTGTTGCCGTAAATCCGAAAACAGAATACACAACGGAACTCCTTGCCGGCATGACCCTTGCCAACAGAATTTTAGGATTTGTTAATGCACCGGCCTTGATGCAGCGCGTGGTGGGATCATTGCAGGGCGCAAGTGTTGACATGTCCCTGTATACCCGGAAGCGGGATCTTCTCTGCGACGGTCTTTCCGAATGCGGTTATGCGTTTGAAAAACCCAAAGGTGCATTTTATCTGTTTCCGAAATCCCCCATTCCGGATGATATTCAATTTGTAAAAGCCCTCCAGGAAGAACTGATCCTGACGGTTCCGGGAACCGGATTCGGAGGCCCCGGCCATTTCAGAATTGCATTCTGTGTGGATGATGAAACCATAAAAAAAGCCATACCCGGATTCAGACGGGTCATCGAAAAAGTCAAATAACCTTTTTTAACCGATTCACACAACAGGAGTTCGTAATGAAAGTTCTTAAAATTGATCATCTTGGCATTGCCGTAAATAAAATTGAAGATGGGAAAAAATTCTGGACCGATGTGCTGGGTCTTGAATTTGAAGGATCTGAAACCGTTGCCGAGCAAAAAGTTACAACCGCTTTTTTTCCAGTAGGTGAAAGCGAGGTCGAACTTCTGGAGTCAACCGCTCCGGACGGGCCGATTTCAAAATATATCGAAAAACGGGGGGAAGGAATCCAGCATATCGCATTCCGGGTTGAAAACATTGAAGCGGCTCTGGAAGAACTGAAGGCAAAAGGCATCCGGCTGATCGATGAAAAACCGCGGAAAGGCGCAGGCGGCGCGAAGATCGCCTTTCTGCACCCGAAAGCCACAAATGGGGTTCTGGTTGAGCTTTGCGAACGGTAACGAAACGTATCACCATTAAAAAAATAAAACAGCGGGAAGGCCGATAGCTGTTTCGGCCTTCCCGGACATGTTCATTTCTAATGATTGCAAGCTTCTTTATTCAACAGGCGGGAGATATACGGTTGTCTCTACCGGGTAAAACCGTATCTTTAAAAGTTTAGAACCGTCATTGCTGATGGTTTGATCGGTTAAAACAAGATCGGCGATATTAAGAATCCACTCGTTCTCATAATATGAAGCCATGCCAGATGACTCTATATCCAATGCCCAGTTTTCAAACTCAGAAGAATCGATAACGCCATCTCCATTCCCGCCATTTTCTACCAGGTCATAATCCAATGGAACATCATTCTCATTGACAAGCCCATCGCCATTGCCATCAAGGCTTGCATCAAAAACCCAACCTGTCCACATAAACAGATCTGTTATATCCGTGGCCTTTGAATTCCCCTTCCCCGGTGCATCCTGGTTTTCAAACCTCACAAATCCGACATCCGTGGCCTCATAAACATTATCACCCACGATTACGCCAAGGGTCAGCAAAGAATCATCTGAACATTCTGTATATGTCGGAAAATCGGGATTAGACGGATCGGTATCATTACAAGCTTCCCGTGCAAGGTTTGGTGAAAGAATGACGGAGCTTTCTTCAGAATCCTTGCCATTGTTCGGTTTCCCTTTTATGGCTGCAAACACATAGTATCCTTGGGCTTCATAAGGCAGCTGCACCTTTGCAGGGTCGCCATCGAACTCTTCTGCGCACTTGTCAAGAGCGATCAGCTCGGTGACAGATGATTTTTTGTTGGTAACGTAGGTTATTGTAGAAACACCATATTCACTGATGAAAACAGAGCTTCCTCCTTCCGTGGAATCACAAGTGAAATCAGATTTTCCATGGATATTGAGATTGTGGTGCGGCCCGCTTGGATAACCATTGCTGAATTCGATAACCGGTATGGGCTTTGCAGCCATTGCGAGGTTAATTGAAAAAAGGAAAAAGAAAATTAAAAAAGAAAAAAAAACAAATTTGGCTGGTGTTTTCATGATGCACCCCCTGTTGAGTAGTAATAAGATTAAAACCATGAAACGCGCTGAAACGTTTGACCCGGTAAATACAAAAATGGTGCCATATAGAAAAAAAGGTTGTAGTTTTGTTTTATTATTAACTGGATAGTTAAGGTTTTTGTTGAAATTGAATAAAGCGATTAAAAGCCGGCTGTATCTTTTTCCATAATCGAATCGTATACTTTTTGTACCTTTCGGATCATTCTGCTAACAGGTGACGAGGCCGGTGAAGAGGTCACCATGAATTGAAGTCGAAAGAAGTAGTTGATTGAAACCTCTCGTGCCAAAGAGGGCAGTAAAATTTTTTTTAATCACATAGCGGACTTTACTCTAATGCCCTTATCTGTTTAATGTTTTTAGACTTTCCCAGCATGATCAAAATGTCGCTATCCTTTATCACAAAGTTCGCAGGAGGAACCAAAAGGAAGTTTTCGGGCACGAGTTCTTTGATGGCGATAATGTGTACGTTGTATTTGGCCCGAAGATTGATCTCTTTCAGGCTCTTTCCGATGAATTCTCGTGGCGGGCCAACCTGAACAAGGTCGAATTCATCGGAAAGAGGGATGAAGTCCAGCACATTGGGCTGCGACAGCCCTCTGGAAATGCGCAACGCCATGTCCCGCTCCGGATGGATGATTTCGGTCGCTCCCATTCGTTTCAAAATTTTTCCATGGTCATCGTCCAATGCCTTGACAAGAATTTTTTTGACCCCGATTTCCTGCAGATGCAGGCAGATCAGAATGCTGGTGCTGATCTTCGTGCCTGTGGATACAATCACGCCATCCATGTTTTCCAATCCAAGCGTTTTCATCGTTTCTTTGTCTGTGGCTTCAAGAACAATCGCTTCGGTGCAATGGCCGTCAATGGCCTGCACCCGCCCTTTATCAATGTCAATCGCCACGACTTCATTATCATCTTCATATAAGGCCTTGGCCGCATGAAAACCAAAATTACCAAGTCCTATGACCGCAAATCGTTTCATTGTCATTCTCCTTTTATCCAATCATTAAATTTTCTTCTGAATACTCGACTCCGTTGGAGACACCCGAACCCACAATGATGTAGGAGAAGGTGAGTACTCCAACCCTGCCGATAATCATCGTTACCATGATCAGGTATTTACCCCAGATGCTTAATTTCGGCGTCACACCCATGGACAAGCCCACCGTTCCGAAGGCGGATACGGTTTCAAAAAAATAGGCGAGAAAAGACCCTCTCCGGCTGACAACCTCTGGACCACTATTGGAATCCATTACAAGGAGGAAAAATAAAATCAGTCCGATGATTCCTGTAGAAACGAGAATGAGAGACACACTTCTCGTCACGGTTTCGATGGGAACGCTTTTTTTGAACAGATTGACTCGCCGCTTCCTGCGCACTCGGCTCAGGGTAAATGCGGTGATCAGCGCCAGCGTAGTGGTTTTGACCCCGCCGCCGCACGAGCCTGGTGATGCTCCGAAAAACATTAAGAAAATCATCATGGCAAGAGTCGCATCTTTGAGCGATGCAATATCAATTGTGTTAAAACCTGCTGTCCGGCAGGTAATGGACTGAAATATCGGCGTCAGAACAGAATAGGAAAGCGATGCGCTTCCTCGCGGTGTATGCCGTTCCAGGAACGCAAACATCAAGGCTCCTGCGGCGATCAGAAGCAATGAAGTCAATAGAACCGTTTTCGTCTGAATCGAAAGCCTGTAGCGTTTTTGTTTGTGGACCTTGACCCAGCATTGAAAGTCATACAGTACCGGAAAGCCGATGCCTCCAATAACAATTAAACCACAAATGATCAGATTCAGGAAAATGTTATCGCTGTAGCCCATCATACTGTCGGAAAACAATGAAAATCCGGCATTGCAGAAAGCGGAAACAGAATGAAAAACCGCCTTGAACACCGCTTGCGAAAACGGAAACTCCCGGCTCCAGCAAACGGTCAGCAGAACAGCGCCGATCGCTTCCGCACCCATTGTTAAGAAGACAATACTTTTAATTAAACTGAAAATATCCTCACGAGGGGTATGGGCAAACAGATCCTGCATCGCCATCCGGTGTCGAAAGGAGATGTTTCGGCCGATCCATCTGAACAGGATAACGGATATGGTCATGACACCCAATCCACCGACCTGGATCAGGGTTAGAATCACACATTGTCCAAAAAAGGTAAAAAAGCTTCCGGTGTCCACAACGATCAAACCCGTTACGCATACAGCGGAAGTGGCTGTAAACAGGGTATCCACCCAGGGGATATAGCCGGCCTTCGTAGAAATCGGAAGTTTGAGCACAAGCGTGCCTGCGAAGATGGCTAGGAGAAAACTGGCCAACACCAGGGTGGCCGGGTGTAATTTGAGGACTTGCTTTCGAAACGTCATGACCTGGTCCTTGGATTTAAAAAATATTCACAATACAAATAACTGTCGGTTTCACACATCTCATGTTGTCGTCTTCCACCCAATACCATTCGGTTGCTGTATGCCCGGCAGGTTGTCAGCTCGTGCTGATCATCAATCGGGTCATAATCGAGAAAAGGGCAGAGTTGTCCCAAAAATCGGTCGATGAGAACGGAAGCATCTCCTTTCTGCGCAGCGCGTATCATCTGTTTGGGATCAAGAGGTGCTTCAGGCGAATGAATTTTCATAAAATTCACCCCGGCATTTTTTAGGTTAACGGCGATATCCCGGTGCAATGCTTCCATTGAAGCCAAAATCGGTGTTTCACATGTCAACGGATTTTTTTTAAGACAAGCGCACAGTTCGACGATTTCGCTTCGCAGTAAAATGGATCGGGTTGAAAAGCTGACGATGATCAACCCGAAGTTCCTTATCGTTGCCTCATTTAGACAGGATAGAAGCGTACGGGTAATGATCGCTTCTTTGGATTGAACAATCGCCGGTTTTTCAAGAAGCCGGCAAATCAAAATTGGTTTTTGTATAGACGACAGCGCCATCGATTCCCTTTTCCTTTTCAGTACAATTAAAACGCACTTCAATCATTTTTTTGAAAAAGCAAAATAGATGCCTGTCGTTCTATCTATTTGTATTTTTAACTGATTCAATATAAATTGGATGGAAGGTGCCGGCAGATTTTGTACGATCGATTGAATTTTGCAAGAAAATGACATTGCATCCTGCAAGGTCAGTCTATCTGATATTTTTTGCGCTTACGCCACAGGGTGGCTGGATCGATCCCTAACACGCCGGCAGCCTCTTCGAGCGATGCGGTATGCAGGATCACGTTCTGGATGTGCTGTCTTTCAACTTCATTCAGACTTTGAAGGGATTCTTTATCGGGGGCCAACGGACTGAAATTTGCAATGTTGTGTGACAAATCGGTAATCTTGAGCTCAGTTCCATTGGCCATGATTACGGAGCGTTCAATGGTGTTTATCAGCTCTCGGACATTGCCCGGCCATGGATAGTTTTGCAGACACTGCATGGCCTCGACTGAAATGAATCGCATTTCTTTTCCGTTTATTTGCGCTGAACGATGAAGATAGTGTTCGGCCAGCAGTTGAATGTCTTCCGGTCGCTCCCGCAAAGGAGGCAGAAACAGCTCCAAAACGTTGAGGCGGAAATAGAGGTCTTCGCGAAACGCTTTGTCGCGGACCATCTCTTCCAGCTCCTTGTTCGTGGCCGCGATGATGCGCACATCCACGTTATATACCTGGGGATCACCAACACGTTCGTACTCCCGGTGCTGTATAAATCGAAGCAGCTTTCCCTGAACCGCTAAAGGGATCTCCGATACCTCATCCAGGAAAACGGTGCCGCCCTCAGCCAGTTGAAGCTTGCCGGTTTTGTCACGAAAAGCGCCGGTAAAGGAACCCTTGATATGGCCGAACAAATCGCTCTCCAGCAGGTTTTCCTGCAGCGCTGCGCAATCAACGGTAATGAATGGATGCCCGGAGCGCGGGCTCCAGTCATGGATCAAGGATGCCAAAAGCCCTTTACCGGTGCCGCTTTCACCGCTGATCAGAACGATTGCCCCGGAATCGGCAGCCTGACGAGCTGTTTGAAGGATTTTTCTCATTTTTCGGCTGCGCGTCAAAATCCCTCCCTCGGAAAAAATACCTTTGAGGGAGGCGATCTCCGCCTCCATGTGATGAAACCGTTTCAGCCTTTCTAAAACAAGATCGAGCTGGCCGGGAACAAACGGTTTTGGCAGGTAGTCGAACGCTCCCATTTTAACGGCATTGACGGCGGTTTCAATCGTGGCATATGCGGTGATCATCAACACCTGGGTTTTGATATTGCTCGCCATGATCTCTCCAAGTACTTCGAGCCCGTTTTTATCCGGAAGCTTCATGTCCAGCAGCACCAGATCCGGCGTTTCGCTACGGAAATACTGAACACCTTCCGAACCGGAAGCAGCGGTGAACACCTCGAATCCTTTATCTTCGAAATACATCTCCAGGGTGGTTAGAATATTACGATCATCATCAATGATCAGCGCTGTTTTCACTCTTTTCCTCCATTGAAGCCGGTATCCAGAAAGTAAAGGTGGTTCCTTGCCCCAACCTGCTTTGAACCTGTATATCGCCGCCATGCTGTTCGATGATATCCTTGACAATGGCCAGCCCGAGTCCGATCGTGCCGCTTTTGCCGCGTTCGGAAAACTGGGTGAACCGGTCGAAAATACGCGGTAAATATAGTGGATCGATGCCGCTTCCGGTATCACTGCACTGGAAATAAAACCGCATACCCTGTTTGTAAACCTTCAGCTTGATGCATCCTTCACGATCCGTGTAGCGCAACGCATTTCCTACAAGATTGGTTACCACCCACGGAAACCGGAAAGAATCGATCGTTACCCGCGGCAGGTGCTCCGGCATGTCAATATCAATAGAAACACCTTTACTCTCAGCCTGCTTGATCAACGGCGCAAGGGATTCCTGGATCACCAAGGCGACATCGAGTGTCTCTTTAGGGCGCGGACGCGACATGGTCTCAAGTCGGGATATGTCGACAAGCTTATTGATCAATGCTGCCAATCGTGAGCAATCCTCATGGGCGGTTGAGTACAGTTTGACTCTTTTTTCAGCAGCGAATTTCTCGCCGCGGCTATTCAACATTCCCACGCTCATCGCCAAAGAGGTCATCGGCGTCTTCAATTGATGAGAAATCTCGGTGATGAAACGCCCCTTGGCTTCCTCGTTGCGACGAACTTTTTCTCGTTCAGCCGCAAGGATTTTATCCCGATGATGGTCGTATTGTTCAAGGCGGCTGAATAACCGGTTGAAAGATTTTGTCAAAAAACCGATCTCATCGTTCGTTTGTGAAGGGATTATCGGATAGTTACCACTTCCTTCTTTAATATTCGAAAGCTTCCGGGCAAGTGTCATGATCGGCCTGGCGATGCGGTAGGATAAAAAATAACTCAACGTCAATATTGCAGTGATGACGACACCAAAAAGGATCGCTGCCTGTCGTTGCGCCCGGCTTGCCAGCAAACGGGTTTGCTTCTCTGCCTTCTCCATTGCATCCTCATTGATGCCTACCAGATCGTTAATCAGGATGACCATCTCTGCTGTCATTTTCAGAAAGTCTGTAAAATGTTTGGTTGGCCAAATATCGTTATTTGTTTCTTTCAGGGATCGGGCAAGGGCTTCATATCGACCGAATCGGTCTAATAGTTGATCAATCAATTCTTGTTCGCCGACTTCGGTGACATTTCTCCGACAGGTATTCAAATGTAAGGATAATTTTTGTAAAGTTTTTAGGGGAATAAGCGTGGTGCTTTGTCGTTCGGATATCTGCTCCAGCAGCAGGTTTCGTATCTCTTCCAGTGTCTTTCGTGCCTCCTGGGCGGCCCGAATGCTTTTATAGTTTTTAGAAAGGATTTGTTCGGCGCTGTCTCCCAGCGTGCTCAAATACTGGTTATTGATAAATGCAGCCGCCAGCAGCGCAATGGTCGGCAACAGGCTCACGAGAAATATCTTGAACCGGATCGGATATTGGACAGATGCTTCTTTTTGTTGTTTTTTGTTACTCGCTTTCATAAAAATATGGTGACCTGATAAATCATGATTACAATTCTGCAACATTTCAAAAAATACAACCTATCCTGTTTCGTTATGGATGCTCCTGCTGAAAGAATGTTGGCACGAAAAGTCGAAACCTTTAATGATTTTAGGCTGGTGGTTGACCAGCAGATCCTGTGGCAAACCGCTATCGATCTGTCTGGTTTATTGTTTCCGAGGTGTTTTCCGATAAGCGGTTCCCTGCATGGATGCGATGAGTTCCCCGGCTTCGTCCGTTACATCGATCCGGTAGGTGGCCAGTTTTCGATTTCTTGAAATTTCAGTTGCTTCAGAAAAAAGTTTGCCTTTTTGAACCGCCTTGAAGAAGGAGATGCTGACATTGACCGCAACGGCGTCAACCCCATGAGAGTTGGATGCGGCTGCAAAGGCCATGTCCGCGAGTGTAAAGATGACTCCGCCATGGGCGATATCAAGACCATTGAGATGATGCTCCTTAATTTCCAGCTCCGCCCTTGCACTCCCTTTTCCAACCGCAACCAGCCTTATCCCGGAATGCTTTGCAAATAGATCATTATCCGCGGGTGTTTTGGTAAAATCATCCATGTGTTTTCCCCCTTTTTTCATGCCCTGCCGATTGGCTCTATGCTGGCAAGTGATTCATTCTCTTGCAGATCACCGCGGCCCGCGTTTTCATTCATCTGATTTTTAAGCGCTTCGATCATGTAGGTTATCTTGGCCACAATCAGTCCTTTTACCAGATACTCCACGGTGAACTTCCGGGATGTATTTTGGAATTCAAGATCAAGCGAATCAACGATTTCATCAATGAGAGGGGTTACATGCCGATGGATCTCTTTCTGAACCTTGTCTATTTTACCGTTTTCCTTAACACCCCAGATAGCAGGAACAACATAGGAGATCGGTTCTATTAAAAGTCGGCCTCTATAGGAATCAACGATATCGAGAGCGGCCTTGTTCAAAAGAGGCTCAACGACCCTGGGCACCCGCATAATATCTTCAGGCATTTCAGGCGGTTTATCTTTATTGCCTTTCAAAAAAACCCGCTTTAAAAACGTGATAATAATACTTTCCTCCTGTTTCACATCGGACGGCTTCGTGAAAAAGTCATAATTATAAACGCTTGGTGATGTCAAGGTAAATCTGGCTTAAACAGGCTGCACCCTCTCTATCAAAGATTTTCTGACACAAATCACATCAGAGTGACTGTTATTACGGATGTAACAGCCGAAAAGTCTCAAACATGCCTTTACACAGAAAGTTACTTGTGAAATAATTGCTCAGATCCATTGTATAAAACAGCCAGTTAAGGATTGGCGCTGTCTGACAGAACAAACAGGAGTTTTGGTTGGATCACATAACACAGAACAGTATCCACTGGGATCATGACTTAAAAATCGCGGTAAAACAAAACCTGATTGCGGAAGAACCGCTTTCCATCAGAATTCAGGGAAAACCGTATGCGGTTGTCATGCGGACGCCCGGAGACGAGATTGCCCATGCCGCTGGTTTCTGTCTCTCGGAAGGGATTGTTGAAACCCCGGATGATTTTTCTTCGCTCGGCTTTTGCGATGAAATCGAGGGAAACGTCGTAACGGTTACGCTGACCCCCCAATGCCGAGAAAAAGTTCTTCCAATCTTAGACAGAAAGGGATTTGTCAGTCAAACCAGCTGCGGTATCTGCGGCAAAGAAATCATTGAGGATTTGTTTCAAATTGTCCGGCCCATGAACAATAAGATTACCATCGATGTCGGAACCGCATCCGGCAAGCTTGATTCTCTTTCCGACCTTCAGCCCTTGAGAAATAAAACCCGGGCAGCCCATGCTGCCGCACTTTACGATAGAAATATGGAACTTTTATCCATTGCCGAGGATGTGGGACGCCATAATGCCCTTGATAAAGCGATCGGAAAGCTCTTTCTGGACCAAAAGCTCGAAAAAGCCTGCCTTCTCATACTCTCATCAAGGATCAGCTATGAACTGGTTCAAAAGGCAGCCAGAGCGCGAATTTCGGTTATTCTGGCCCAGTCAAAACCGACAGCCCTTGCTGTGGAACTGGCAAAAAAACTGAATATGACCCTTGCCTCCAGAGCCAGGGGCTCAGGACTTTTTATTTTTTGCGGTCCGGAAAGGCTGTCCGACTTTGAAGAAGATGAAAAGCAGTTAAAACCCTAAACGAATAAATACTTCTTGACAAAAAGGTAAAAATTTATAAAATATGAAGGTTTATTATACTGGTAAAAAACTGTTCGATAAAGGAGGAACGTGATCATGTACGCGGTCATTGCCACTGGAGGCAAACAATATAAAGTTGAAAAAGGGGAAACCTTAATGGTTGAAAAGCTCCCCGGCGCGGTTGGAGATGAGGTATCTTTTGACAATGTTCTCATGTTCTCGGATGGAGAGAACGTCAAAATCGGCCAGCCGGCGGTTGAGAGCGCAACGGTTCGAGGCCGCATTATCGAACAGGGAAAAGCTAAAAAAATACTTGTTTTTAAATACAAGCGCCGTAAAAGGTTTCGGAAGACCCAGGGGCATCGTCAGCAGTATACTGCTGTAAAGATTGACAGTATCGAAGCATAATACAGATCGCTTCAGTGCGAAGGAACAAAAAAAATGGCACATAAAAAAGCAGGTGGAAGCACAAGAAACGGACGCGACAGCAATGGGCAGCGTCGTGGGATAAAAATATACGGCGGTCAGAACGTCAAGGCCGGCAACATCCTGGTACGTCAGGTGGGAACCAAAATCCACCCGGGCGAGAATGTGGGTTTGGGAAATGACTATACCCTGTATGCCAAGATTGACGGTAAAGTAGCCTATGAACGTTTAGGACGTTCCCGCAAAAAAGTCAGTGTTTATGCCGCGTGAAATTTATAGATGAAGCGATCATTACAGTCCAGTCCGGAAACGGTGGCAGGGGCTGCGTAAGTTTCAGACGCGAAAAATTTATACCCCGTGGCGGGCCTGACGGTGGGGATGGGGGCAACGGCGGGGATGTAATCCTAACGGCTTCTTCCCAGAAACGGACGCTCTATCCGTTTCGGCACCAACACTTTTTCAGAGCAAAGAACGGCGGCCACGGTCAGGGACGGCAAAAAACCGGCAAAAGCGCACAATCCCTGATTATTGAAATTCCGCCCGGAACGATCGTCAGCAATCCAGATACCGGTGAGATATATCATGATTTTCTCGAATCCGGTGAGACGGTTGTCATAGCCAGAGGCGGAAGAGGCGGCCAGGGCAATAAACGATTTACGACCTCAACCAATCGGGCGCCAAGATTTGCCCAGCCTGGTGAACCCGCCCAGATCGTAACCCTCAAACTTGAACTCAAACTTCTTGCCGATGTCGGCATTATTGGTTTTCCCAATGCCGGAAAATCCACCCTGATCAGCGTTCTTTCTTCTGCGCGTCCCAAAATAGGCGATTACCCATTCACAACTCTTGCGCCAAACCTCGGCATGGTTAAACCCGAGCGGGGAGAGCCATATGTTGTAGCAGATATGCCTGGAATCATAGAAGATGCACACACAGGAGCAGGTCTTGGGCTCCAGTTTTTAAAACATATAGAGAGAACGAAAATTCTGGTCCATTTGATTGACGCGGCGGCAATTGACCCGGAAAATCCGCTTGATCTTTACAAAAAAATTAACCGGGAGCTTGAGCTCCATAGTAAAAAACTTGCAGAAAAACCTCAGATCATTGTGTTAAACAAACTGGACCTTCCGGATGCTGAAAAACCCGCAAAGGCATTTCAATCCGAAATCCAGGATAAAAGGGTTATTTTGATTTCCGCGGCAACCGGGAAAAACATCAAAAATCTAAAACAGGAAATTGCCGGACTTCTGGAACGAATCAATGAAACATGATAGAAAAAAGCAGTTCGATTCAGCAAAACGTATCGTCGTAAAAGTCGGAAGCGGTGTTCTCACAGCGAGCCATGGCTTGAACATTCAGGCGATTCAAATTATCAGCAGACAGGTTGACCTGTTGTCCCAAAAAGGAATTGAATGTGTACTGGTTTCTTCAGGGGCGATCGCTTCCGGTTTAAAAAAAGTAGGTCTTTCGAAACGACCGGGCGATATCCCGGGAAGACAGGCTGCCGCCGCAATCGGACAGGCAGGGCTTATATTGGAATACGAAAAGGCCTTTTACAACTACGACAAAAAAGTAGCTCAGATTCTTCTTACACAAGAAGATTTGAAAAACAGAAAACGGTATCTCAATGCCCGGAATACGCTGAACAAACTGCTTTCCTGGAAGGTGATTCCCATTATCAATGAGAATGATACGGTCGCAACGGAAGAAATCAAAATTGGTGACAACGACAACCTTTCCGCCATGATCGCAATTCTGATGGACGCGGATATCCTGATTAACCTGACAGACATTGACGGGCTCTATACAAAGGATCCAAGAACAAACCCGGATGCAGAACTGATTTCTTTTGTTGATACGATTGATAAGGATATTCAAAGAATGGCCGGCAATATTCCCGGAGCCCTCGGAACCGGAGGAATGCTCAGCAAGATAAAGGCTGCCGGAAAAGTAACAACCGCTGGTATTCCCATGATAATTGCCGGAGGAGAAAAGCCGGACATTCTCACAAGGCTTTTTTCAGGAGAGCGTCTCGGAACCTATTTTGCGCCTGGTAAAAGCAAACTATCCAGACGGAAATGCTGGATCGCTTTTTCTCATACCCCGAAAGGAAAAATCAAAATTGATGATGGCGCGGCTGAAGCGCTGCTGAAAAAAGGAAAAAGTCTTTTGCCCATTGGGATTACAGCGGTTGAAGGCAGTTTTGACATTGGCGCCTGTGTGGAATTTACAAATAAAGATGGTGTGAAACTCGGAATCGGACTGGTAAACTACAGTTCTTCCGATATATTGAAAATCAAGGGTCTTCAATCCAAACAAATAAAAGCAAAGCTGGGTCATAAACCGTATGACGATGTAATTCACCGGGACAACCTTGCGATTACGGCTGAAAAGGAGTATTATTCCAGGTGATCACTTCAAGTTTTAAAAGGAAAATTTAGATCTTCCATCCTTCGCGCCCTGGAAGGAATCAAAGGAGAAACCGATGTCGATTGAAACCACCATCATGGAAATGGCAAAATCCGCCCGGCTTGCATCAAAAAAAATCGCAGCCAGTTCTTCTGGTGCAAAAAACGCGGCCCTCTCCGCAATTGCAGAAAAAATAGAAGAAAAAGCATCCTATATCAAAAGCGAAAACCAGAAGGACTTGGATCTGGCAAGAGAAAGAGGACTGTCAAGTGCCATGATTGACAGGCTTACGGTTTCAGATGCCACCATAAAGTCAATGGCTGAAGGTCTGAGAGAAGTTGTGCTGCTTCCTGATCCGGTTGGGGCGACAAGCGCTTCATGGAAAAGGCCAAACGGCCTTACGGTTTCCAAAATGCGAATCCCATTGGGGGTTATCGGCATTATTTATGAATCAAGGCCAAATGTTACCATTGATGCTGCAGGCCTTTGTCTGAAAGCAGGAAATGCGGTCATTCTTCGAGGCGGTTCAGAGGCGATTCATTCCAACCGGGCGCTTGCGGAAACAATCCGCCTGGGGCTCTCCGAAACAGGGCTGCCTCCTGAAACGGTCCAGGTTGTTCCAATCAGCGACCGAAAGGCAGTAAACTGTCTTTTAAAGCAGGAAGAATCAATAGACCTTATTATTCCTCGCGGCGGAGAAGGTTTAATCCGGTTTGTGGTTGAAAACTCAAAAGTCCCCGTGCTGAAACACTATAAAGGCGTCTGTCACGTTTATGTTGATGAAGATGCGGACCTGAACATGGCTGAAAAAATCTGCTTTAATTCAAAAGTGCAACGGCCCGGCGTATGCAATGCCATGGAAACCATGCTCGTCCATAAAAAAATTGCTGAAGCGTTTCTGCCCAAGATGGCTGAACGTTTTTCTGAGGCCGGTGTTGAAACAAGAGGCTGCCCTGAAACATGCCGAATTCTTCCGACAGCCAAACAGGCATCCGAAGAAGACTGGCCCGCAGAATATCTTGACCTGATTCTTGCCGTCAAGGTGGTTGAGAACATGGATGAAGCGGTTCAACATATCGGCACATACAGTTCGAATCACACAGAGGCGATCGTTACACAAGATTACAGCAGGGCGAATCGTTTCTTGAGGGAAATCGACTCCTCTGTTGTTCTGGTAAATGCATCAACAAGATTTAACGATGGAGGACAGCTCGGTCTCGGAGCGGAGATCGGCATCAGCACCTCCAAGCTTCATGCTTTCGGTCCCATGGGAGTAGAGGAACTCACCACGACCAAATTCATTGTTCTCGGAGAAGGGCAAATCAGAGAATAGAAAAGGCTCATCCATGCGCATCGGTCTGTTCGGCGGTACATTTAATCCAATACACATTGGACACATCACGGTTTCAACGGAGATCAAAGAGGCATTCGAACTTGACAGGCTATACATGATTCCGTCAGCTATCCCTCCGCACAAAAAATCAAAAGAAATCGCCGATGCGAGAGATCGCCTTGAGATGACGCGTCTTGCTGTATCAAGGCTGGAAGGCTATCATGTTTCCGATATTGAACTCCAACGTTCCGGGCCTTCCTATACGGTTGATACCATAAATCATTTTAAAAAAATCCTTCCTGCCGATGTCTCACTCTACCTGATACTTGGGATAGATGCTTTTCTTGAAATCGATACCTGGATGTCGTATAAAGAACTCTTTAAGATGCTGCCATTCATCGTGATGTCACGACCGGGAAAATACAATATCGTAACATCGGAGCACCTTGAATCGTATGTTTTAAATAAAGTTTCAGAAAGCTATGCATTTCAAAAAGAAGAAAAGCGCTTTGTCGATGATCGATATCAGCCTATACACGTTTTTAATGTCACCCCATGTACCATCTCCTCAACCGACATTCGTAAAAAGATCCGAAAAAGAAACCCCATAGGAGGACTGGTACCCGGAAACGTTGAAAATTATATCAAGGACAAAGGACTTTATTTATGACATCTGATTTTGACTTATCGCTTGAACCGTATATAAGAGCCGTACTCGGAAAAAAATCAATCGATCTGGTCGCTCTTGACGTTCGAAACCTGACATCCATTGCCGATGCATTTATCATTTGCAGCGCCCGCTCAAACAGACAGGTTACGGCCATAGGAGAACATATCAAACAAAAGCTGAAAGAACAGGGCTTCAACGCGTTAAGCGTTGAAGGGATGAAGGAAGGACGCTGGGCTCTCCTTGATTACGGAAACATCATTATCCATGTTTTTTATGAACCGGTTAGAAGTTTTTATGATCTGGACGGGCTCTGGACCGATGCCAGAAAAATAGAAACCGATTTATATTCCAAAAAGATTCTTAATACAAAATCTCAGCGAATGGAGACAATCGATGGACGATAAAACACCATTTATTCTTATGATTTTAGATGGCTGGGGAATAAACCCCTCTCCGGAAGGAAATGCCGTGACCCAGGCAAACCTGCCCTATCTCGACAGTCTCTCCAAAACATTTCCCCGCACACAACTGCTTTGTTACGGTGAAGCCGTGGGTCTTCCAGACGGAATCATGGGAAACTCCGAAGTCGGCCATCTCAATATCGGTGCGGGACGTGTTGTTTATCAGGAACTTCTCCGAATAGACACCGCCATAAAAGACCTTTCCTTTTTTAACAACACCGCATTGAATGATGCCTGTTTAAAAACGCGAAAAAAGGATGCGGCTCTGCATCTTATCGGACTTGTATCAGACGGAGGCGTACACAGCCAGCTGACTCACCTGTTTGCCCTCCTTAAACTGGCAGCTGAAAAGGGAGTGCAAAAGGTATATATCCATGCCATATTGGACGGACGGGATACCCCGCCAGACAGCGGCATCGGATTTATCCGGCAGCTTCAGAAATATCTTGGGAAACAAGGCATTGGCCGAATTGCAACCCTGTGTGGAAGATTTTACGCCATGGATCGGGACACGCGTTGGGATCGAACGGAAAAAGCTTTTCAACTCTATACAGAAGGAAAAGGTATTCCGGAGACAGAACCGGCCCAAGCGGTTCAAAATGCGTACAATCGCGATGAAACCGACGAATTTATAAAACCAATAATCATCTGCCCGGAAGGAACAGTCAAAAACGGCGATAGTATCGTTTTCTTTAATTTCAGGGCGGATCGGGCAAGACAGATTACGCGTGCATTTACGGATCCGGGATTTCAAGGTTTTCAGCGAAGCGCATCACCGGAACTTTCGAGTTTTGTCTGTATGACGCTTTATGATGAACGCTTTACCCTGCCCGTTGCTTTTCCGCCGCACCATTTAAAAGGAATCCTGGGCGAAGTGATCAGCAAAAAAGGCCTTTCACAGCTTCGCATCGCGGAAACCGAAAAATATGCTCATGTTACCTATTTTTTTAACGGCGGCGAAGAAAAGCCTTTTCCCGGAGAAGACAGATGCATGATTCCATCACCAAGAGAGGTAAGCACCTATGATCAGAAACCCGAGATGAGCGCGCATCAAGTGGGAGACGAGGTGGTTTCACGTATTCGGACCGGGCGCTACAATCTGATTATCCTGAATTTTGCCAACATGGATATGGTCGGCCATACGGGCATTATGACTGCGGCTGTTAAGGCCTGTGAAGCCGTCGATGCAAACGTGAAAAAAATTGTTTCGGAAATACGATCTCTCAAAGGGACGGTTCTGATAACCGCTGATCATGGAAATGCAGAGCAGATGATCGACGAAAAGGGCAATCCACATACCGCCCATACCCTGAATCCGGTTCCGCTGCTCCTTGTTAACGACGAAAAAAAATCCATACAACTGAGATCCGGTGTTCTTGGGGACATCGCCCCAACAATACTTGACCTGATGGAAATCGAAAAACCTCCGGAAATGACATGCCGGTCACTTATTGAGCGCTGATGAAACAAGAAGACACCCTTTTGGATTTTATTACCGGACGAAAAATTCCGAATATCGGTTCGGAGATGAACCGACAGGCGGTTGAACGCTTTCTGGTTGAAGAAAAGGGATTTACGAGAGAAGAGATCAGAGTAGACACCGACATTTCCCTTGATATGTCCGGAGAGGTCTATTGTTCTCAGGTAGACCTTGTTGTTCGTGTGGATGAAAAAAATGTTATGTTGATCAAATGCTGTTCCGGATCCATTTCCTCCCATGAAAGAGAAACGCTCGCAGCCGCAAGGCTGCTGGACCAATACCAGATTCCCCTTTCGGTGATATCTGACGGAAAATCCGCGGTCATCCTGGATACAATTTCGGGAAAGAAGCTGTCCGAAGGCCTTGAAACGATTCCCTCAAAAAAAGAGATCTACGCCTTATTAAAAACGATCGTCTTTATACCCTATCCTGAAGAACGAAAAGAACGTGAAAAACTGATTTTCCGATCTTATGATGAAATGAACGTGAATGTCGCCCGTAAACAGAACCGATCTCCTCTGTAATACCGGTTGCTGTCATCAAACTCCCGCTACATCCTTTCCGCAGTGCTTGCAGCCCGTTGCTCTTCTTTTTATAATTTCAGCACAGAAGGGGCATTCCCGGGTGAAATATCGATCATGTATTTTTTGAACCGATGCTTCTACGGTTTCCGTGAGCTTCTGGTTGCCGAACCGGGTGCTTCGAAGCGTTTCGATTGCCTCAACTTCGCCTAGGTCGCCCATCATTTCAGCAGCTTTCAATCTCACGCGGGCAGGCTCTTTAGCATCGAGCAGTAATTTCAGCACTTCAACCCAGTTCTTGGATACATAATTGTCTGCAAGAATCGAAAAACCTCTTTTAATGGCTTCTTTTAATTCAGCCTGCGCGGCAAGCACCTTGTCATCGATGATCTGCCCTGTGGCGCCCTGGGGACTGAAGACCGGAATGCATTCAAACTGGTTCGTACCCGGGTAGTTCATACATCGGTGTGATGCATTATGCGCAAAATTATCCATGATGGATTTCCATCCACTCGTATACAGCGAACACTCGTCATTGAAGCAGATATACAGATAGGGCGTACCCCATCCCAGTCCATCCCCCATTGCGATATCAGGGACCTCCCACAGACACATCTCTGCCGCACAGTGTGGGCATTTCGGTTTTTCCCCGGAAAGTATTTTCTCAAGAACCTGTTCTTTTGTTTCAAAAGCCATTGTTTTATTTCTCCGATAATTTCAAAATATATAAAAACGCGATTACGAAAAGAGGGCCTCAGACCATTCATGCATCATTTGTAAAATCCGGTTAACCTTTACTCAACCAGGAAGAAGATAAGTCCCCTTTTCCGGTTTGTCAATTTAATGATAAAAGTCACAGACCCTGCAGCGCAAAACCACGGCACTGGATAAAAATTCAACACGGATTTACCTGTTAATTTTTTGTATTTCTTCGAGAATCGGCTTCACGCGCAAACGGTGCTCAGGCGGTATCATGAGAAATCTTATCGAAGCGTTTTTGATCTTGTTTTTATCCGGTTTTAACCTGTTTCCTGCATACTCTTTACGCATATCCGCTGGCTCCAACAGCAACAATATGTCCGTGAGATTTCCCATAAGGCCCTGATTATCGATATGTTCGATGGTTTGAAAAAAAATATTGTTGACCGTCAAGACAAACGGATCCAGTTCTGCGCAACCGGTATCGCGGCATGGAACTTTTGACACAAGACAGCGACACCCAAAAGGCCTTACAGGATAAACCGGGCACACCTTTTCTGTTAAAAGCGGACAAGCCCCCCAGTTTGGATCGATCTCTTCTTCCGGCGGCGTCTCTCCATTGCAAACCATTTCTGCGAGGCTGTTGATGGTAACCTGTGGAATAAACCTTTTTTTTTGTAAATGGATTTTCAGGTTTCCAAACAGCTCCCCTTTGCGATTCAAATTGATATACTCAAGGATATGATTACCTTCGAGGGTTGTCAGGGTAACATTTCGCGTGCAGCAGAAGTCACATTCTTTTTTACAGCACACATTCTGCCCCTGAATAAAATCATCGTATATGCTGTAAAGCTGATTCAAAATAATCGTTCTTTCTGTTAAATACATTTTTCTTGAATCTCCTGATCCGTCCCGTCATTAAGCCGCTTTGGCTGAAATAAAAACATCTGTTTAATTATCGGAAAAAGAGTGATATAAAACCATCATGATTCGAAAGGCAACCATAAAAGATATTAAATCAATCCATAAGATCCTTGCGGATTACGGCCGTAAGGGAGTAATGCTCCCGCGTCCTCTCAGTGAGCTTTATGACCATGTCAGAGATTTTTTAATTTTTGAAAATCCGGAAACAAAGAAAATTATCGGATGCTGTGCCCTTCAGTTTTGCTGGGAAGACCTTGCGGAAATTCGATCGCTTGCCGTTTTACCCGATCATACAAAAAAACGAATCGGGTCCAGGCTTATGGAAACCGCTTTAGAGGAAGCGCGTTTATTTAACATTAAAAACGTTTTTACCCTTACGTATAAACCTGATTTTTTTAAACAATTTGGCTTCGATGTTGTTGACAGGGCAACACTCCCCCTGAAAATCTGGGCCGACTGTTACATGTGCGTTAAATTTCCGGATTGTGACGAGACCGCTATGATGAAAGCGCTTTAGCTCACCTCGTAAGCTTCCCTCTTTTTTCAGATTAAGAATATATTACATTGATTGGAATCGGAGCATACTTCCAGACCCCTGGTTTGGGAAGAATGTGCTGAGCTCCTACCGTCAGCCAGTACGGGTCCGGATTGATTTCCCTCAACTTGCCGTCGTCCGGCGGTCTGGCGTGATCCGTGTAAGCATAGGTGGCTTGAAAGATACAGACGCTTTCCTTTTGCTTTTTTTTCATTTCATGCGCAACGACATAATTATTGGTAAAAACTCTCGGTGAAATCTTGTTGACCTCCGAAACCTGATCGACCTCCTCCTTGGAAAATTTGACCAGTATTGCCTTGGACACCCCTCTTTCTGAAATCCGAATCAGTGACCGTGATTCACTGCTTCCTGCATATACCGTGGAAAGACATCCCAGCCGCTTAACATATTGCGCCGCTACGATCGCAGCTGTTCGTCGCCCGCCGACCATTACCGGAAGTCCGTAATATTCAAACAGCTTTTTTTGAATATCGTCCGCATATTTGTCGCCTTTTTCATATATCTCCTTTGAAATATAACGGAGGTTTCGGGCGAGATCCTCTGCCGCATCGGCAATGGGCCAGTCTATGCGGACATGAAAATGGGACATGGAATATCGGTTTCGGGTTTGGCTGGTGGCGTCTCTTTGAATAAGAAGTGCGTAGTCAACCGGCAAAAGCTCTTTTAAAAAATCAAAAAAATGAACAGAATCGAGATACTTCTGACTTCTGTCGAATTTATTTTCAAGTGAGAGGGTCTTGGTGCTGAGGAGGTTTTTTTTGTTGGTTTTATTGGCATCAAAAAATCGTATGTATTTTTTATGAACATCCGAAATGGTTTCCTCCAGAAAAATAACCAGAAAGGAATTCTGGGATTCATATTCCAAATTGGGTATTCTGGCCCGGGGCTTCAACTCCCTGCGTTCGACAAACGGATAGGGAATCTTTCTGGCAACGAAGTTGTGATAGGAATCGGTCAATGCATACTGGAGAACAAAATGATCCAGTTCATCTCTTAACATCTCATAATAGGAACGCCTCAGTCTGTTCGCATTACTCAATTCTTCTCTGTATTTCCAGAAACCCAATTTCTTCTCCTGTTCAACTTGAAACTATCGATCCATATTTTAAAAAACCGCTTTTCAGCCATCTCTTTCAGACAAGAATCGTGCTTTTTGAAGAGCCTCTGTTTGCTTCTATCGGTAAAATCATACAGAATGTATAATTAATACCACTATTTTTGATGATCGTCAATATAGAGATTTGTATGTTGAAGCGATATAAAAATGAAAAACAGGCTTTCATTTAAAACGACGATCCTGTTCCTGATCTCCATTAAACTTTTCAATCCATCTGTAAAGGATATCCCGGTAGCGGAGTGAAAGAACAACCACCACCGCGCTTATTCCGAAAATAAGGGCGAAAGCGCCATACATCTGCTCATATACATAAGCCCCCTGAAGGCTGAGCATAAGCGTCCCCGGCATTCTCCCAATGGAAGAGATCATGATGAATACTTTCAGCGGAAGTGTTGTCAGGCCAAGAAACAGGCAAAGATAGTCTTTTGGAAATCCTGGAATAATGAATAAAACAAATAAAACAATAACACCCTGCCTCTTCAGCAGAGGTTCAAACCGGTCAAGAAGTTTGGGGGATATAAGCTTTCTTATATATTTTTTTCCAAAATAACGCCCGATAAAAAAATTCAACCATGAACCGGCTATCAGGCCGATACTGGAATAAAGAAATCCCAAAAAGACTCCGAAAAGATATCCTCCGATGAACCCGGTTGCCTCTCCCGGAAACGGAGCAAAAAGAACCTGAAGGAATTGAAACAGGATAAAAACAGCAGGCGCCCATAACCCAAATGCAGAAATGAATTCTTTTATTCGATCTCTATTCGTTAAAAAATCATAGAAACTGCAACCCGATTCCCAGAGCTGGATCCTGTAATGAAAAAACAAATAGACAACCAGAACCCCGAGAAGGATACTGGCCGCAATGATGATGCCGGGAAACCATTTTTTTGCCATAGGATGGATCTACTGTAACTCAAATAGATATAAATATCGTTTTCAAAACCATTTCCGTTTTATTTGTCGGAGAGTGCGGCGACACCCGGGAGCACCTTGCCTTCAAGAAATTCAAGAGAGGCGCCTCCTCCTGTAGAAACATGCGAAATCCGGTCTTCCAGGCCAGCTTTTTCCACTGCGGATGCAGAATCACCGCCTCCGATCACGGTGATAGCTCCCTGCTGCGTTGCTTCTGAAAGAATACCGGCCAGGGCAACCGTTCCTCTGGCTGTCTCTTCTATTTCAAAAACGCCCATGGGACCATTCCAGATTATGGTTTTCGCATTTCGTAAAATGTTTCGAAACAAGTCAATAGACGTTGATCCGATATCAAGTCCATACCAGTCGGAAGGAATGGCATTGTGGCTGACCTCTTTCATTTGCCCGACTTTTCGCTCAGGAAAATCAAAAAAATTTGAAACAATACAATCCGGGGGCAGAACAATTTTATCTCCTCCTTGCTGAAGCAGCTCACCGGCAAGTTCAAGCTTGTCTTCCTCCAGCAATGATTTTCCAATTTCAAATCCCATACTCTTATAAAAAGTGTAAGCCATTCCCCCGCCAATAATCAGGTTGTCTACCTTTGGCAGCAAGTTTGAAATCACATCGATCTTACCGGAAATTTTGGCACCGCCAAGAATTGCCGCAAAGGGCCTTTCCGGATTCCCGCTTACCCTTCCTAAATAATCAAGTTCTTTCATCAGGAGATATCCTGCTGCGCACCGGTCAATATATTTCGTAACGCCTTCTGTTGAAGCATGAGCTCTGTGCGCTGTCCCAAAGGCGTCATTTACAAAAAGGTCTCCCAGAGCAGCAAGCTTCTTTGCAAAATCCGGATCATTTCTGGTTTCCGATTCGTAATAACGCAAATTTTCAAGAAGAAGAATATTCCCTTCTTCCAGGTTTCCAACCGCTGTTTCAACTTTTTCTCCGATGCAGTCATCCACAAAAAGCACCTCTTTTCCCAGTAACGCGGCAAGAACATTCACACAGGGTTTAAGTGACATTTCGGGAACTCGTTTTCCTTTCGGACGACCCAGATGGGAGATCAGAATCAACTTCCCGTTCTTTTCCAGAATGTATTTAATTGTTGGAAGGGCTGCCCGTATCCGCTTATCGTTTGCCACTTTTCCATTTTCAAGAGGGACATTGAAATCAACTCTCATTAAAATCCGCCTGCCCTCAATTTCAAGGTCCTCAACTGTCAGTTTCTTCATGTTGTGCTCCCCTTGTTGTCAGAGTTCAAACAGAATCATTTCTTCTGCTTTCTTCTAATTTTCAGGCTGAATTCTTTTTTTCTGAGCCATCTCTCCATAAATCCAATTCGTCCGGATTGATACGCTCTATCGGTCAATTCCTCCTTGGCTCTCAAACCATCCGATCCTGCCATTGCCTCCTGCAAACATCTTGTTTTAACCGGACACGGCATACATGCTTCAGGGCTGTTTCTCAGACCATCATCCCCTTTCGGAAAAACGACATTTAATTCTCCGAAACATTCCGGAATCTCATCTTTTGAGGAGTCTGTCATTACAGTTACACTTTTCCAGATTGCATCTATCGTACAAAAGAAGTGGCGTCATCGATCGTTCTTTTCAAATTCATGATTCATTTTACTGATAAAGCCATGGTCCGCAAAACTGAAATATCGATTATCACCGATTATGAGATGTTCATGAACGGTAATTCCCATTATCCTGCAGGAAAAAATAAGCTTTTGGGTAATTGCGATGTCCTGCGGCGATGGTTCCGGATCGCCTGAAGGATGATTATGTGCAAAAATCAGGGCTGCTGCTTTCCGGTCGATAGCGGCCTTTACTACTTCTCTCGGGTAGACCGAGCTTTCGGTTAAAGTACCTCTAAACAGAATTTCAGATGAAATAACTCTGTTTTTTGCATCAAGAAAAACAGCGGCAAAAAATTCACGATCACTGTCGCGCATTCTGTGGTAAAGATATTTGAAAAGATCCTTTGAGTTATGAATTGGATTCTTTCCCTGCAACTTTTTTTCGAGATATCTATCGGCAACCGCTTTTATAAGCTTGATACCGATCATGTTTTTCGGCCCAATCCCCTTTACAGACAAAAGCTCCTCTTTGGACGCTTCAATGACTCCGGGGAGTGATTCAAACCTTTTTATCGCCTCTTTTGCCGTATCTTTGCAGTCCCTTCTAGGCGTACCGATGGTAAGCAGAAGTTCAACAACTTCATACTCATGAAAACCAGATAAACCGGATTCGAGAAATTTTTCTCTGAGACGCTTCCGATGCCCTTCATTTTTATTTGGTTTGCACTTTCCCATAGGTTAAAACCGACAAAACCTCCTGGTGATAAATCATATCTCATCAAACTCATTTTTAAGACTTCGAGTCATCAGCAGATATACCGCCTCTGCCGGGGGACGTCCATCATACAGTACATGATAGACTTCATGAGAGATGGGCATCTCAACATTTACTTTTCTGGAAAGATTATACACAGACTTTGCCGTTTTGACACCCTCTGCAACCATCCTCATCTCACCAAGAATTTCTTCCAGTTTTTTCCCTTCACCGATCTTCTTGCCAACTGTATAATTTCGACTTAACTCTCCGGTACATGTAAGCATAAGGTCGCCAACACCTGCCAGCCCCGAAAAAGTATGCGTGTTTGCACCCAGTTTCAAACCAAGACGCCTGATTTCCGTGAGGCCTCTCGTTATCAACGCGGCACGTGTATTCAGACCCAATCCAAGACCATCCACAATCCCGGATGCGATGGCAATGACATTTTTAACAGCTCCGCCAAGTTCGACCCCTGTCATGTCATCGATGGTATATACCCTGAAGGTCGGTGTCGCGAAAACATGCTGAACAAATTCCGCGGTGGCCGGATTCTTTGAGGCTACCGTTACAAGTGTCGGAACCCCTCTTGCCACCTCCCTGGCAAAGCTCGGCCCCGAAAGAACCGCAAGGGTTTCTTCAGAAATTTTTTCGATTACTTCTCGTATCACTTCAGACATTGTCTTATGCGTTTTATTCTCAATACCCTTGGATGCCGAAACAACGATTGTTTGATCAGACAGGTGGTCTGTCATTTTTTCCGCCGTTTCTCTCAGCAGGTGAGATGGAACAACAACCAGTAAAAGATCTTTGTTGCCTGCGACATAATCAAGGTCATTTGACGGCACGATATTTTCTGAAAGAGAGATGCCCGGAAGAAAAATTTTATTCTCATGGAAAGTCTGAATCTGCTCTTTTACTTCAGTTTCATATGCCCATAGATCAACCGAAAATCCTTTTCGAGCCAACTGGTTTGCCAAAGCGGTCCCCCAGGAACCGGCGCCCACCACACCGATACGGATGGCGTTCATATCGATTGTGCTATAATCCATCTTGTTCTTCCTTTTCGGCAAGCCTTGCTGCACCCACTACCTTTTCATTGGGTTCCATGCCGATGAGCTTAACTCCCTGCGTATTCCGGCTGATTACCGAAATGCCTTCCACGGCCATCCGGATCAGCTTGCCGCTGTCGGCAACAAGCATGATATCATCATCCTCTTCCACGAGTAGTATTGCCACGACATTGCCGTTACGGACGCTTGTTTTAATTGTAATTACTCCTTTTCCGCCTCTTTTCTGAATCGGATATTCGTCGATTGAAGTCCTCTTTCCATATCCATTTTCAGTCACTGCGAAAAGGGTCTGCCCATGACTCAATACTTCCATCCCGATCAGGCTGTCATCCTTTGTAAGTCGTATGCCCCTTACACCGCGTGCAATTCTTCCTGAGGGCCGGATATCCGCTTCTAAAAAACGAACTGATTTTCCTTTGGAGGTGCATAGAAAAACATTCATTGTTCCATCTGTAATCCTTGCGGAAATCAGCTCGTCTCCCCCTGCAAGGTTCAGTGCGATAATACCACCTGCTCTAGGCCTGCTGTAGGCCATTAAGTCCGTTTTTTTGACCGTACCGTTTCTTGTAGCCATCATGATATGGTAGCCGGGTTCAAATTCAGGTACAGCCAGAACTGTGGTTAACTTTTCATCCTTTTCAAAATTGAGCAGGTTTACAACGGCTTTGCCTCGACTGGTGCGACCCGCCTGTGGAATGTCATAAACTTTACACCAGTAGACCTTGCCGTTATTGGTAAAGAACAGAAAATAATGGTGCGTGGAAGCAACAAAAAGATGTTCAACAAAATCTTCATCCTTTGTAATCATGGCTGTTTTTCCTTTACCGCCACGATGCTGCTGCTGATAAAGGGTGATGGGATTCCGCTTGATATAACCGCTTTTTGAAATAGTAACAACCATATCCTCTTCAGCGATCATGTCCTCCATCGTAATCTCTTTTGTAGCCTGCATAATTTCAGTTCTTCGTGAATCACCAAAATCTTCCCTGATTTGAGCCAACTCTTCCTTCACAATTTCCAACACAAGATGATCGCTTGCCAATATTTCTTTGTAGCGCCTGATATCTTTCAATACGGTTTCATATTCTTCCAGAATTTTTTCCTGCTCAAGTCCGGTAAGCCGCTGAAGACGCATGTCCAGAATAGCCTGGGCTTGAATCTCAGACAGGTCAAATCTCTCCATAAGCCCAATTTTGGCTTCTTGCGGAGATTTTGAGCCTCGTATCAGAGCCACCACCGCATCAAGGTTGTCCAGGGCGATCTTTAACCCTTCTAAAATGTGTGCTCGGGCCTCCGCTTTTGCAAGCTCAAATTTTGTTCGCCTTATAACAATCTCTTTTCGGTGAAGAATAAAATGCTCAAGGATTTCTTTCAGGGAAAGCAGTTCAGGTCGGTTGTTGACAACCGCAAGAAAAATAATCCCGAAGCTGTTTTCAAGCTGTGTATGCTTGTACAGCTTATTAATAATAACTTCCGGAAACTGATCCTTCTTAAGACCAATAGCGATTCGCATTCCTTGTCGGTCAGATTCATCACGAACGTATTTAACACCTTCAATCTGCTTATCTCTTATTAAAAAAGCAATCTTCTCGATAAGTCTGGCCTTGTTAACCTGGTAAGGCAGCTCCGTAATGACAATCGTTTCACTCTGTGTCTTCCGCTCCTTTTCCACTTCGACTTTCGCTCTGACGCGAATAATTCCCCGCCCGGTTTTATAGGCTTCATGAATTCCGTTTGTACCATAAATAATACCTGCTGTAGGAAAATCGGGGCCGGGTATGTATTTGAGCAGATCCTGCCAGTCATAATCCGGATTGTCTATCAGAGCTGTTATCGCATCAACCACTTCGGTCAAATTGTGTGGTGGAATATTGGTTGCCATGCCGACGGCTATACCGGATGAGCCATTCACCAGAAGAGCGGGAATCCTTGCAGGAAGAACGGATGGTTCCAAGAGTGATTCATCATAGTTGGGAACAAAATTTACCGTTTCTTTATCCAGATCCTCCAGCATCTGATGAGAAAGGCGCATCATGCGAATTTCCGTGTATCGCATGGCAGCCGCGGAATCGCCATCAACGGAACCAAAATTTCCCTGACCGTCGACCATGGGATATCGAAGCGAAAAATTCTGAGCCATTCGAACGATTGTATCATATACAGCCGTATCCCCATGAGGATGATATTTACCAATCACGTCACCGACGATACGAGCGGATTTTTTATAGGGTTTATTCCAGTCATTTTTCAGCTCACGCATGGCAAATAAAACCCTGCGGTGAACCGGCTTCAGACCGTCACGAACATCCGGAAGAGCCCTTCCAATGATTACACTCATGGCGTATTCGAGATAAGACTTTTTCATCTCGGTGTCGATATTAATTTTGGAACTTATTTCTGCTTGATCTGTTTCTTGCATTTCATTTCTCTTTCAAGTGGAAAATATAAAAAATTAAAGGGAAATATTTGACCAACCCCTTTTGATTTCAGGTTGATAAGTCATCACCCGGCTCTACCATTTTCTGATAGTTCTCATGATAGATATCTACCAGCGTCAGAAAGCATGTAACAACCAATGGCCCATAAATTATCCCAAGAATCCCAAAGAGTTTCATCCCGCCGATAATCGACAGGAAAACCAGAAGTGTGTGCATTTTTACACGGTTTCCTACGATTTTAGGCTTGAAGATATATTCAACGCCAAAAGATAATACCACATAAAAAACAACAAAAAATATAGCTGCAAATATTCGCCCTTTTAAAAACAGGAAAAATGCAGCCGGAAGAAATACAATACCGATTCCGGCAATTGGGAGAAAGGCGAGCAGAGCCATTAAGACCCCCCACAAAAAAGGGGACTTTAATCCAAAAATCGCAAACAAAATCCCGCCAATCGTTCCCTGTATGATACCACCAAGACCGTTTCCGATAAGAACCGCACCGGACATGTCCTTGAATTTTTGAATCAGCTTCTCATCCTGATCCTTTGGGAGCGGAGAAAGATCGGTTATAAATTCAACTAGTTTTTTACTGTCAGTCAGGAGAAAAAAAATAATGAGAAGCATGAAAAAAAA
>JAWOIJ010000017.1:0-20671 GCA_046484745.1 Desulfobacterales bacterium
TGCAATGCCTCGTTTTTCGAGCTTTATTTTTACGGACAATACAGATAGAATCGCCCGATGGGTAATATTTAAAGCCGGTTCACTGAAAAACCGTGCGGTTAAAGAACAGAAACAGTATGTTATCAATGTGGATTTGGATAATAATCGTTTCTGGATAACCGATGAATCGATGTTGGATGAAGAGACATTGCAAAGTGCTTCGGATAAAAGCTATAACCTTCCTGAGAATGTCAGAATACTTGACGTAGAGTTTCCGGGCAGGGGACGTGTCGTGCAGGGGATTGCCGAGATTTTTTTCTACAAGAAGGGGTATTCCGATCAAGCTGTAATTCATATCGAAGGCGATGGTGAGAGAAAAATTTCGTTATTTATTGAACCATTCCTGCCGTCGGTAAAACTGGTTGAAGAGTATGCAGCATCATACTGATGAAAGGAATAGAGAAACAAACGGAAAGACTCCTTCTCGCCCTGGTTTTACGTTGCTTGAGGTGATGGTCGCATTATCCATTATTTCTATTGTTGTAACCGCTGTTTTTGGCCTTCAGTCCCAGACGGTTGTTTTAAATACATATGCACAGTTTGATACAAAAGCCCCTTTTCTCGCCCAGTTTAAAATCGCAGAGATCATAGCCGATATTGCAAATCATAGTGAAGATCAAACCGGCGATTTCGGCGATGAATTTTCAGGGTATGCCTGGCGGAGTTCCGTAAAAGATATCGAATCAGAAACCATCGGCAGTTTCGCAGAAAAAATGAAGCGGATCGATGTCGGTGTGACCCTTAACGAAGGAGAGTTCGTCTATACACTAACCACGTATCGGTTTATACAGGAATAGGTTTCAGGGTTATTTGGATATGGTTGCCGGAATGGAGAATAACAATTCAGGTTTTACGTTGCTGGAGATTCTGTTGGCGGTTTTTATTTTCAGCATTATCATGACCACCTTATTTGGTGCTTTCAACATGGTTTTTTCCAGTGCGGATATTATTGACGAGAATATTACAGCCAATGAAATGGCAAAAAGCTGTTTAACCCGGATGACAGACGACCTGCAGTCCATCTACGTAACACCCGATATCCGCTATTCCAAACCGGAACTCAATTCTGACCCCGATCCATACCGGGTTGTGGGGGAGAATGTTTCCACGCAGGGAAAAGATTTTCCCAAACTCAGATTTACCTCTTCAGCCCATATCCCTTTTGGGAAAGGGATTTCTTTTGGCGTGGCTGAAATCATTTATTACGTTAGCGAAACAGAAGAGAACCGCATCGTGCTGCGGCGATCGGATCGAATCAATTTTGATACGCCATCTGAAACCGAGGGCGCGGATCCGGTACTTTGCGAGGATATAAGGTCACTGAAGTTTACCTATTATGACAAAGAAGGAACCGGTCATGAATCCTGGGACTCGGATACGGCTGAGTTCAAGCACGAGACGCCTCTGGCCATTGAAATTCAGCTTGAGATCGGCGATGAATCCGGTTCTTTTTTGTTTAAAACCAGGATGAATTTATCGGTTTACAGGATTGAATCCGGAAAAGACGTTTTATAATGAAAGAGAAGTTGTGGAAAGACAGGCAAGGTATTGCCATTCTGATAACCATCACCGTGATCACACTGCTGATTGCGACTGTCCTGGAGCTTAATCGGAGGGCAAGTGATGCCGCAGAATACACCGCTGTCGCCAGAGATCGTCTGACGCTTTCCCATATGACATCTTCTGGAATACATATGGCTATGGCGCTTCTCTTAAAAGATAAAAAGGAGGCGGGAGAAGTCGATTCCATGCAGGAAGAGTGGGCAAGCGCGGAAATTATTTCTGATTCGCTCGCGCTCATTCCTTTTGAGGATGGCACACTGGATGTTATTATCAATGATGAGATGGGAAAAATACAAGTAAATGCTCTGGTAAAGTTTCCGGAAGGAAGGGTTTTTAATCAGGATCAGATGAATATGTGGGAAAGATTTTTAGGATACATTACTTCCCCGGAAAATGAAGATGACGATGCAACCCCTTCCGCAATTGTAAATTCTGTGAAAGACTGGCTGGATTCAGGGGATGATGATGCCATAACCGGAGTGAACGGGGCTGAATCGGATTATTACGAGAACCTTGACCCTTCTTATAAATGCAAAAATGGCCCCATGACCCATATTAACGAACTTCTTCTGGTTAAGGGCATTCCGGCTCTTGTGGAGGGAGCCGGGGGGTGGGATGCAATTTCAAATTACATCACTGTGCATGGAATGGTAGAGGAAACGGAGAGAAATAAATTCACATTCCCGGGGGAGATCAATATCAATACAGCGGAACTGCCGGTTATTGCGGCGCTGCTTCATATGGACGACGTTCATCTTGCGCAGGAGATTATAACATACCGGGAGGAGATGTCGGACGGAAACTACACGCATGATCTGTCAAACGTGGATTGGTATAAAAGGGCCCCCGGCTGCAGTGAATTGGACATTGAATCAAAACTGCTGACAACAAGGAGTGACTTTTTCAGGATTATAGCCAGTGCGGAGCTTCATGGGATTAAAATGACAACCGTTGCAGTTGTCCAGCGGGAAAATAAATCCGGAAAAAATCGTTGTAAAGTCTTGAGTTGGCAGACAGAATAGATTATATCTGTACAGTTAACCATTAAATACGAACGAAAGCTGACATGGGCAGAAAAATTCTAGGTCTTGATATTCGTACCAATACCATATCCGCGGTGCTGCTTGCAAACAGCATAAAGGGAAATGTGATAGAGTCCTGTTTCCATTTCGTGTTGGACCAGGGGTCTGAAGATAGCGGCAAAGAGAAATCGTCTGCTTTGAACACCATCACGGATAAAATCAACATATCGGATATTGTGTGCATCGCTTCATTTCCGGCGGAGGATGTATCCTTTCGGAACATCAGAATTCCATTTCGGGAGCCCAAAAAAATAAACCAGATTCTTCCGTTTGAACTGGAGCCCACCCTGCCATCTCCTATTGAGGATTCGATAATTGACTTTCAGCATTTAACGTTTCCAAAACAGCAGGACCAGACAGGTATTATCGCAGCGGTGATAGAAAAAGCAAAGCTGGAAACCTATCTTGCTGAGCTTGCTTCATTCAGGATCAATCCACAGGTTGTAACCATTGGAGGGTATTCAACGGCGTTGTGCCTCGCCAGGCTGCTTGAACTCCCGAATCATTCCGTGGTCATCGATGTCAATCCGGGATGGGCCACACTTTTTGGAGTCTCTTCCGGCCAGATACAGATTATTCGTTCTCTTGCCCTGAGTTCGTCTTCAAATTCGCACGTCAGATCAATATCCAGAGGTATCTTGCAAACCGTTTCCGCAGCAGAAGATCTGCTGGATATCGATTTTTCACCGGAAGCGATTTATGTTACAGGAGCCGGAGAACATGAGTTAAATATTGGAAAAGAGCTATCCGGCATGATAGATCTTCCGGTTAAAAAGATCGACCTGGCTCAAGCGGCCGGTATCCTCGTAGCGGAACAAGCGGATAGATCGTGGGTGCCGGAGCAGATGGATAATGCCCTTTCTCTGGCTATTTCCGAAGTTCATGGCAGTCATGGATTGAATTTCAGCAAGAGATCTTTTGCGGGAAAAAAACACTGGATCGCGCATAAAGAAGATATTACAAAAACCGGAATTCTTGCCGGTATTATTCTACTGATTCTGCTTTTTAATCTTTCGTATGATTTTTATTCGATGAGTAAAAAGAAAGATGATCTGGGTTCTCAGATTACAGCTATTTTTAAAACAACATTTCCTGAGATTACACGGATTGTCGATCCGCTTCAGCAGATGCGTGTGAAGGTCAAGGAGGTGAAGCAGCAGTCCATGATTCCGGGTGAATCGGAAAAGAATTTTCGAATAATTGACATTTTGAATGATATCAGCAGGCTTTTGCCCATGGAGATGGATATCGAACTGAGCCGTCTTGTTGTAGCGCCTGATAGTGTAACACTTTCGGGCGATACCGCAACTTTTAATTCTGTGGATGATATGAAAAACCGTTTGGAGAAGGGACCGCTTTTCAAGAAGGTTTCCATCAGCTCTGCCAATTCAGAAGAGAGTGGAAAGAGAATTAATTTTAAGCTTAAAATACAATTTTAGACCGGTTTTAATATAATGAAACAGCTTATAGAAAGATTAATCCGACTTTTAGACAGGAAATTCAGCAAAAGAGAGCAAGCAGGACTTGCTGCTGCGGCAGCTGTGATTTTCTTTTTTATTCTTATCAAGTTGATTTTTGCTCCTGTTGTAAATACAAAAAATCGCATGAAGGAAAGTCTCTCGGCAAAGGAAATTGAAGTAAAGGAAATGATCGCCCTGAAAACCGAATATGATGCATTAAAAAAAAGTTCAGAGTTATCCGAAAAGAATTTTTTGAGCAGGGATAGTAGTTTTACGCTTTTTTCTTTTCTGGATAATCTGGCGGGAAGCGCCGGGGTTAAAGGAAATATAAGCTACATGAAGCCGACAACAATCAAAAATCCGGGGAGTGAACGAAAAAAATCGACCGTTGAGATGAAGCTTCAGGACATCACACTGAATCAATTGACCACATATCTGCATGGGATCGAAACCTCAAAAAATATGATATTTGTTAAACGACTTTCGATTTCAAAAAAAGGAAAACAGGATGGGTTTATCACTGTAGTGTTACAGGCAGAAACATTTGAATCCTGACAACAGAACCAGGTTAACAGATCATGAGTAAAACAAAAAAAAATCTTTTATATACTGCCTATGTACTTTCAGTGACTTTGTTCTTTCTATATATCCTGTTCCCATCAGAGGTTGCAAAAAAATATCTGACTTCCGGCCTCAATAGAATAAATCCGGATCTCGATATCATGATCGGCGATGTCAAACCTGGTTTTCTGCCGGGTATAACGCTTTACAATGTCAGCGCTTACCATAGGGGGGATTCGATATTTGATGCGGAGAAAATTGTATTGTCGCCGGCTATCCTGTCTTTTTTTGCGGGAAAGCTGTCGCTGAATATCGACACTGCTGTCTATGCGGGCATGGTTGAAGCAACGGTTGATTTTTCGTGGGAAAAATTCCGTCTAAAAAAAGTTTATATGAAAATGAACAAGATTCAGATCGGTGAAATCATTGCGCTGAAGAATCTGATGCCCCATGATCTCGAAGGAATTTTAAATGGCAATATAATCTATGATGCCGGAGAAGAAAAAAATGTTTCCGTAACATCGGATATCGCGCTGGCGGATTTTGGAATTGAATTCCTTTCTCCTTATTATGGCCTGGAAGCCCTCAATCTCAAAAACATAGAAGCGGATCTGGAGTTGAACAAAAATCAGCTTACGGTTAACCGGTTCACAAATGTGGGAGGGGATGCCGACGGTAACCTTGCCGGATCAGTTTTAATAAGGGACATAATCGGAAGGAGTGTTTTAAATCTGAAGGGGTCGGTGCGCCCAAGTGCCGTGTTTGTCGACAAACTGGGGAAGATCAATCCGATGGTGAAAGCATTTTTAAAAAAGAGTTCCGGCAATAGCGGTATTCCTCTAAATATTCAAGGCACCTTGGAAAGGCCGAGGTTTTTCTGATTGGTTGACTTGCACGGTAGATAGATGCATAAATACTTGAAATAAAAAAATTGTTGCATAAGGAGTGTGAATACAATAAGTTATTCACATGTGCGAATGAATAAACTATTTATAACAGTCAATTTGGCTCTTCTTACTTTTGGGATCTACCTCGGAGTCAGCGGGTTTTATAAAATTATCACAGCACAGGTGGTTTTAGAGTCTCCAAAATCAAATATAAAAAAGATTGATATTGTGGAACGCGAAATTTATCGTCCGTTGTTGTTTTATAAAGCGATTATTGATCGTAACCTTTTTAAAACCGGAATGGAAGCCGGTGAAAAAAAGCGGTTGAATAATGTCAATCTGGATGAAATCAAGCCGACGGAGCTTAACCTGAAACTCTGGGGAACGGTAACGGGCCTGACTGCTTATGCTTTCGCTGTGATTGAGGAGACCAAGAACAGAACCCAGAGCCTTTATCGGACCGGTGATACAATACAAAATGCAACCGTAAAACTGATTTTGCGTGAGAAGGTTGTTTTAAATGTCAACGGGAGAGACGAAATCCTGGAAATTGAAGAACTGGATGGCCCAAAGAAACCCGGATTGACAGCATTTTCATCCAGAAACGTAGGAGCGTTAGCGCCCGTAAGAGCGCAGAAAATTACACTGCGGCGGGAACAAATTCAAAGCGCCATGGAAAATGTATCTGATCTTATGGGTCAGGCTCAGATTCGGCCTCATTTTGAAAATGGACAGCCGAACGGTCTTACGTTGAGCAGTTTGAAGCCGCGATCCATATTCAGAAGAATGGGATTGAGAAATGGTGACATAATCACAGGGATTGATGGCAGTCCTATACAAACAGTCGATGATGCGCTAAAATTTTATGAGAATTTGACAAGCGCTTCCAATGTGGCGGTCCAACTGAAACGTCGAGGCACCGAAAAGACAATCGAGTATAACATTAAATAATCGAAACAAACGGTAAAATCAGGATAGACAATGAAACCATTCTGCATAAAATCAAAAAGGATCATCCGGATAAGTGTTGTTACTTTCATGATATTTGCTGCCGCTTACTCCGCACAGGGTCAAGATGAAACAACCGCAGGATCTGCTGGAAAAAATCCCGAGCCCGTGAATACAGATCCTGATAAAAAGGGATCTCAGGAACGTTTTGTTTCCATAGACTTCAACAATGTAGATATTACTGTTTTTATTAAATTTATCAGTGAGCTTACCGGCAAGAACTTTATCATTGATAACAGGGTAAAGGGAAAAGTAACCATTATCTCGCCCGCTAAAATTTCTGAAGAAGATGCCTACCGGGTATTTGAATCCGTTCTGGAGGTTAATGGGTTTTCTACTGTACAATCGGGCAAGGTGATCAAGATCGTTACTTCTCCTGATGCCCGTACAAAAAATATTGAGACGCTTTTAAGAGAAGAGGGAACCTCGCCCGAAGATAAGGTCGTCACGCAGCTCATACCACTCAAATACGCGGATGCCAATGAGATCAAGCGGCTTTTCGCGCCCCTTGTCTCCAAAAGCAGCGTTGTTCTCTCCTATACCCAGACAAACATGTTGATTGTTACCGATGTCTATTCCAATATTCGGCGCCTGCAAAAAATTCTTTCCCAGATTGATGTGACCGGAATCGGAAGGGAAATTTCCATACTTCCTCTGGAGTCGGCAGACGCGGTGAAACTTGTAAAATTACTTGAAACGATTTTCAGGGCACAAGGAAATGTTCCGAAAAAGGTCGATGATGGCAGAGAAATAACCTTTGTCGCTGATGAAAGAACCAATACGATTGTTCTTTTGGCCAGTGAAGCAGATACATTCCGGGTTAAAAAGCTTGTGGAGATGCTGGACAAGGAAGTGCCAAGAGGCAAAGAAAAAATACATGTCTATTATCTTGAATATGCCACCGCCGAAGACCTCGCAAAGGTTCTCCAGATGCTGCCGACGAAAAAGACCGATGCGGCAACCCCTGGAAAGCAAGTGGCTCCCGTTGTATCTGAAGCGGCAAAAATCACAGCAGACCAGGCGACAAACAGCCTGATTATTATGGCAGATAAGGATGATTACCTGACTCTTGAAGATATTATCAAGAAACTGGATATACCCAGATCAATGGTATATATCGAATGCCTGATTATGGAAGTGAATGTCGATAAGGGATTCGAGCTTGGAACCGAGTGGACGGTCGCAGATGATGTAACGTATAATGACGATCTGTATGGAGTCGGCGGTGGGTTTGGTGGAAACTCCCAATACAGCAAACTGGCCGGTGTGGTGGCACCACAAACAGGCATCGGTACCTTCCCGCCGGGTTTCTCGATGGGTGTCTTTGGAGAGGCGATTAAGATCGGTGATGTTACCTTCGCGAGTCTGGGCGCATTAATTCAAGCCATGAAGACCGATAAGGATGTTCATATCCTTTCAACACCTCAGATTATTACAACCGATAATCAGGAAGCCACGATTACGGTGGGAAAAAATGTTCCGTACTTGACGAAAACCGGTACGACTGCTTCCTCTGAAACCTATCAGAATTATGAGTATAAGGATGTCGGATTCACCCTTAAAGTAACTCCGCAGATCAGCAAAGACGGGCTGGTTCGGCTTAAAATATTTCAGGAGATCAACAAATTGGATGAGGCCGCTATTTCTCTTTTGAGTGCCGGTCAGACAACACCGACTACTTTTAAGCGGACGATCGATACCACGGTTATCATCAATGATAAAAACACGGTTGTCATCGGCGGATTGATTGACGACAGCTTGACCAAGTCAGAGTCTGCGGTGCCGTGCCTGGGAAGTATTCCCATACTGGGCTATGCATTTAAATCCATGACGGAGTCCAGTACAAAGACCAATCTTTACTTCTTTCTAACACCTCATGTCGTGAGAGGCGCCCAGGACAGCGATGAAATGAGAAGTAACAAGAAAAAAGAAGTTGAAAAACTGATGGACGAGGGGCGGATCAAAATGTATAAAAGCGATACCTATAACCTTTTTCGGGAAAAGGAATCGAAATAAAGATTGCCGCCGGTGAGGAAGGTTCATCCGGATGTAACAATGGATCTCAAAACATGTGAGGTTATGATTCGAGAATAGATGGTAAAATCTTTTTTTAAAATACTTGAAGAGCAGTTCGGTGTATCTGAAGAGGACTATCGCAGAGCGGAAGAGATGCATGCTGATAGCGGTGAAGATATTGGTAAAATACTTGTAGCCAACAATGTTATTTCTGAAAAAAATCTGTTGAAAGCAAAAAGTATCCGGTATGATATTCCCTTTTTACCCGAAATTTCCGTCGGTAATATCAGGGCAGACCTGCCTCGGGATATCTCCATTCAGTTTTTGAAAAAGTATGTTATGGTCCCTCTTGATTTCACCAAAAAGGCATCCAAACCCGGAGGGGTGGTTGAACCGTATGAGGAGGTCCTCGAAAAATCGAATTGTGTGATTGCCGTTAATGATCCCTCCTTTATTCAGCAGATGGATGATCTGGCAAGCATCATGGGAACGAATGACTATCAGCCGGTTCTTTCAACCAGAGAGGCGATCCTGGCTGCAATCAATCTGTCATACGACCATAGCCAGAGCTCCGCGCAACAGCTGGTTCAGGACATGGAGGAGAACGGCAGCTCAATAATCGATGAGATTCAAGAAACAGCGGATCTTCTGGATGATACGAGCGATGCGCCGATAATCAAGCTGGTAAACCATATCATTTCGCAATCCATCAAGGCCGGAGCCAGTGATATCCACATTGAACCGTATCAGGACAGCTTTAAGGTGCGCTATCGAGTTGATGGTATTCTTTATGATATGTTGACACCTCCCAAATGGATACAGGCTGCCTTAATTTCGAGAGTCAAGGTTATGGCAAGGATGAATATCGCCGAAAAGAGGCTTCCCCAGGATGGACGAATCGAAGTAAAAAAAGGGAATGACGTTATTGATATACGCGTGTCAACCATTCCGATCACCTTTGGTGAACGGGTTGTTTTAAGGCTTTTAAATAAAACCAGCTCTCTTTTGAGCCTTTCGGATATCGGTTTTGGAAAGGAGAAATTAAAGCTGATCCAGGAGCTTATTACTTCTCCCAATGGAATCATCCTGGTAACCGGACCGACCGGAAGCGGCAAAACCACATCCCTGTACGCAGTTTTATCCAGCATAAACAAACCGGATATTAATATTATCACCATAGAAGATCCGGTTGAATACCAGATAGAAGGAATTGGACAGATACAGGTGAATCCAAAAATTGATTTGACCTTTGCAAGAGGCTTGAGGTCTATCATGCGCCAGGACCCGGATGTGATGCTGGTAGGTGAAATCCGGGACAGGGAAACGGCTGATATCGCTGTTCAATCCGCCCTTACAGGACACCTTGTTTTTTCCACCCTGCATACAAACGACGCGGCCAGCGCAATTACGCGGCTGGTTGATATCGGAATCGAGCCTTTTTTAATTTCTTCTTCGGTTTTAGCTGTGATGGCTCAGCGCCTTATACGGGTTCTTTGCGGTGAATGCCGTGAACCGTATGTGCCGGATGAATCTGCGAGAAAAAGTATCGGCATTGGTCCTGAGTTGGGGAAAAATGAAGTCCTTTACCGGGCGAAGGGCTGCGATCAATGCTTTAATACCGGGTACAGAGGGCGGATAAGTATTTCTGAAATTCTGGTCATGAACAGCGGAATTAAAAAAATGGTGCTGGAAAGCTTCGATTCCAACATGATTAAAGAAGAAGCGTTAAAGCAGGGGATGGAATCACTGAGACAAGACGGTATTCATAAGATTATAAGTGGCATTACGAGTATTTCTGAAGTGTTACGTGTTACCCAACGATAAAGGATGCTCTGCCGTGAGAATTGTTTTCAATACAAAAAAGTCGTTTTACAACCTCCTCTTTTTTTTTCTTGTGTTTGCGGTTATACCTTCCGGCGGAAATGCTGAGTCTTCAAAAATAGAGAAATCTGAGCACAGACAGGAATCTGAACCGGCTCCGTTTGTTTTTCCCATACAGGTATTTAGAAATTTTATATCCGGTGCCGACGGCGACAGGTGCGCGATGGTTCCGTCCTGTTCAACGTATGCGCTTGAGGCGGTCAAGAAGCACGGCAGCATTATCGGCTGGGTTATGACCTGTGATCGTCTTATGCGCTGCGGCCTGGATGAGACCCGGCACACGCCGCCGGTTCGTGTAGGCCGGCGGATACTCAGCAGTGATCCTGTTGAAAACAATGACTTCTGGTGGGAATAGCTGGTATGAGAGGAGTTCTGCATGCAGGAAAAACGGTTCGTTGCTCCCGGCCGATACTTTTATGGTTTTTGCTGTTTACATTTCCTTTTTCTATCGCCTCCGGAAGCACAGAGAGTGATCTCAATGCAGACAAACAATTCAGTTACGCCGAGAACTGTTTTTTAGAGGGGGCGTACCAAAGTGCTGCAGATGAATACAAAAAGTTTGTTTTCTTTTTCCCGGACGATGAACGGATTGAGCTTGCGGAGTATAAAGCCTGTTTGGCTTTATATCGGGCCGGGAAATATCTGGAAGCGATAAAACGCTGTCGCAGGTTTGAGGATCAGCCCGAGGATACCTGTTTTTCCCAAAAGGCCTCTTTTTTAATGAGCAGGTCTTACCTTGAGCTTGGAATGAGCGGGCCCGCGGTTATTGGTCTGAACAATCTGATCATGCGTACGAAGGATATGTCTGTTAAGGATCGAGCAAAATATGAACTCGGATGGATCAGCCTTGATTATCCAACCTATCAGGAAGAATATTCGAATAACATCAAAAAGGCGCATACCTATTTTAATCGAATCAGCCTGAACGGTAAAAAAGAATTCAAGATAGAAAAGCTGTTGTCTGAACTTGATAACTATCCGACCATTCCCAGAAAAAATCCTACCATTGCAGGCGGATTGTCTGTGGTACCGGGTGCCGGGCAGCTTTATTGTGAAAGATATCAGGATTCCGTTATCGCATTTCTTTTAAATGCCGGTCTGGGTATTGCCGCGTATGAGTCATTCGATAATGAAAATTATGCACTGGGTGGGCTGATAAGTTTTGTTGGAATGGGTTTTTATGTCGGAAATATTTATGGCGCAGTTTCAAGTGCGCATAAATACAATAGAGAGTCGGACCGATATTTCATAAAAGAATTAAAGGGAAAAATAAAAATCAACCTGTCTGATTGGATCGAAAAGGAAAAGGTTTCTCTCTCGTATCAGTATACCTTTTAAAAAGAGATTGTATTTAAAAAAACAAGCTGATTTTTTACAGCCAGTACCAACATTTTCCGGACTTTTTTATGCGATGAGCCGGTTCATCTCCATGATCGGAAGTACGATGGATAGAACGATAAACGCAACCACAACGCCCATAACAAGGATGATGATAGGTTCCAGCCATGAGGTCATGGCGATAACCGTTGATTCAACTTCACCTTCGAATACATCCGCCACCTTATTGAGCATGGGCTCGAGCTCACCGCTTTGCTCACCCACCAGTATCATTTGAACGGAGAGGTTCGGAAATATATTTGACGATTCAATCGTCTTGCCCAGCGCCTGCCCCTTCTCGACATCACTGGCGGCTTTTTCAACAACCCCGGCGATAATCACATTTCCAACGATATTTTTTACAATTTCAAGAGACGAAAGCAGGGTGACGCCATTTTCAAGAAGTGATCCGAGAGTCCTCGCAAAACGGGCTACCGCAAGTTTCTTTACCAATTCACCGGCTATGGGAAGTGATAAAACAAAACGATCTATCATATATTTTCCTTTTTCTGTTTTTCTTAATGCCCTGAAGCAGAAAATTGCGGCCACGATCAATATGAAAAACAGCCACCAGAAGGATTTTAAAATATCGCCGGTAGCGATGAGGAACCGTGTGGGCGCAGGTAAAACGCGATTCACATCTTCAAAAATGGTCGTGATTTTTGGGACGATGTATGCCATCAGAAAAAAAAGCACACCGGAACCGATCACGGTCATGATGGCCGGATAGGCAAGCATGGATTTAATTTTGTTTGTCAGGGCCTGCTGATTTTCAGTTATATCGGCCAGCCTTTCTAGAACGATTTCAAGTGTCCCTGAAGATTCACCAGCGCGTACCATGTTGATATAGATCGGAGAGAAGGTTTCCGGGTAAAGGGAAAGGGCACCGGCAAAACTGCTGCCTTCCTCGATGGAATCTTTGATCTGGGAAAGGGTTTTTTGAAAAATAATGGACTTCGTCTGTGGAATGAGAGTGGCTATGGCTGAAACCAACGGAAAACCTGCTCCTACAAGGGTGGAAAGCTGTCTGGTCATCATGGTGATTTCAGATTGCCTGACTCTTGAGAATAGAAGGGATATGGACATCGAGCTTTTTTTGCCCGATTCCTTTTGGGTTGCGTATACCTCCTTGATTTCGATTGGAAAAATCTGAGAGCTGCGAAGTTTCTGTCTCGCCGTACCGGCACTTTCAGTATCAATAATCCCTGAGACTGATTTTCCTTTTGCATTCAAAGCCTTATATTCATAGACCGGCATTTTTACACCCTGGGTCTTATTAGAACGGATCGCATTTTACAGTTGTATGTTCATCGAACTTGATCGTGTTGTTTTACTTTTTTGGCGCAGGACTCGATTAATGTCAAGATAAAAGCGATAAGGTGAAAAGTGAAAGGTTCCCCAGGGTGTGAATGATGATGGGGACTAAAAGATTTTTTTCTTTTTCATAGGAGACGGCAAAGAGTATTCCTCCTGTAATGGGTATGATGGAAACTTTCGGGTGCGCGACCGCAAACAGCAGTGTGCTGACCATAATCGCAAAAACAACCCCCCATCGTCGCAGGAAGCCGTAAAGGAGGCCTCTAAAAAAAAACTCTTCCGCAACAGGTGCGATCAGTCCTCCAACAAGAAAGAAAAGAATAATGTCCGACGGTCGCTCCGGAAGACCGATCCGGATCATATCCAGTGGACTTTTTTTAAAAAAAAACATGATGCAGACGCCGATTCCGGTAATGATTCCAAAGGCAGTTGACCAGATGATGCCTTTCCGGATACCGGGGAGAATTTTTTCTCTTGAAAGCCCGAGAGGAGCCAGGTTTTTTCCCCGGGTAATAAAAGGAAATGAAACAAGGAATATCTCGATCAGGCGGATTACGCCAAGTTCCACCATACCCGCTGTTCCCGGTAATAAAGCTGAACGAAAAACTTCAACCGTTATGACTAGTGCAAGGGATGTAAAGAAGGGTTTTGGCCCGATATTTTCTGTCGCCATCCGAGTTTCCTTAAAGCCTTATACGCATACCACTGCTCGTACCAGTTGCTGGAGGTTTCTATTCGGTCAAGTATTATGGGGATATCGCTTTTGCGTCCCTGCATGCCCATAGCGTAAAAAGCCATGCAAACCACGTTAAAATGAGAATCGTCAAGGAGTCTCATCAAAGGTTCCCGGCTTTGCTTTGTGTGACTGCCGGAAATGGATTTGGCAAGCCAGTACCTTTCGGGGATATTCCCGTTTGCAAGTAAAACGTTATAGGCCGGGAACTCGAGGATATCAATTTTTTTCTCATAAATATAACGGAGGGCTTCGATTCTTTCACTTCGATTTTCCGAGATCAGCGCGGCAGCAAGCATATCTGTTGAAAATGTTTTGTGTTTTCCGTTTTGCCATATAAAAAGCAGGACCAGGGGAAGAAGAACACAGACGCCGCCTGAAAGGATTGCAGAGACGGAAGCGTTGAAAAAAAGTCTGAAGATAACAAAGGGGAAGATGAAAATCAAAAGATACGATATCGCGGCTCCGTTAAACAGCATGGAAATCATTGTAAAAGCTCGAAAAGCAAGGTGCCGATCCGTTTTTTTTTCAAATTGTTTCAGACTTTTGTCGGGGTAGTTTAAAAAGGATTCCGCCAAAACAGAAAGCACCGTTTTATCGCGGTTTACAAGCTTTAACTCATTACCATTCATGATGATTGCAAGATCCGGTTCGATGGAATTTTCTATAGGAAGATAGTCGCGCTGTATCAGCAGTCGGCTGAACTGCCTTTCGGCATTATCGTCGTGAATTGATTGCAGGCTGCATGTTTTTAAAAGTTCCTGATTGTATGACCTGAAAACCCTTGCAGCAAAGAGGCTGTTTCGATAATAGAAATCGTTGATTTTTTCTCCCAGAGGATTTGAAAGAAGGAGGTAGTCTCTGATATCCAAGAACCTTTCTGTTTTCATTTGTGTTGCACACATCATGGAGAAAACGATAAAAAGAATCACATTGAATGTGATCGCAAGGTATGGCGGCCTTTTGGGATGGTTTTTAAATGCGTTAAGCGAGTATGGAAATACAGTACACGGGATGAAAAAGAGATAGGCTGTTATCAGAGGGGAGATCCCCTTTTGGTTAAACATCAAAAAGGCAGTCAGCCAGATCGTTATGATAAGAAGAAGCGGAATGAGACTCCGGGAGAAAATATAATTCCATATCCAGGCCGCTGCAAAAGCGATCGCGGTTAGAAAAAGGCCGGCGGTTGCCGTAAAGAAAAGACCTCCAAAGAAAGCAGGAAAAAAGCCTTTGATTTGCTGCATTACAGAGAGGTTCGGGACAGCCAGATAACCGGCTTCATGGATCGCAGACAGCATCTTGTAGTATGTCTGGTTTGAAAAGTACAGATGGATTGTTGCGATGACCTGGGCAACAGAAATCCCTAACAAAAAGGTTTTTATGAACTGGAGGATGCTTCCTGCCATAACCATGCATCCAATATCCGATATCTGCTTATCAGGTCGTTTCAAAAGGCCCATATACGGGGTTGCATGCCGGGCTTTTCCTTGTTTTAGTCTGATTTTTCCCCTTGCACATGAAGCTGATCGTATGAAAGCGGGTGTTAAACCTTGAATTTGCCTACCAGTTCGTTGAGCTGGACAGCTAGATTTGCTAATTTTTCAGCGTTTATATTAAGCTGGGAACTGCTGTTGGACATTTCATTTGCAGCCTGGTTGACCTCTGAAATATCGGCGGCAATCTGGCCTGCAACACTTGAACTCTGGGCAACATTCCTGTTTACATCATTGATTCCACCGGAAACCTGAACGACATTACTGGCGATCTCTCGGGTTGTAGCGGACTGCTCTTCCACCGCAGTTGCAATTGTGGAGACAATTTCATTTACGTCATTGATTATTTTTGAAATCCGTTCAATATCCGATACGGTTCCTGCGGTTGTGGCCTGGATTCCTTCGATTCGTTGCTTGATATCATGTGTGGCTTCTGCGGTCTGCCGGGCCAGTTCTTTGATTTCATTTGCGACTACCGCGAAACCCCTTCCGGCTTCGCCCGCTCGCGCAGCTTCAATCGTGGCATTCAGTGCCAGAAGATTTGTCTGTTCCGATATTTCCGTTATGGCTTCGGTGACTTTGCCGACCTCCTGTGCCGCAACTCCAAGCTCTTCCACGCGGTCGGAAGCATTTTTTGCCTGTGCGACCGCTTCACTTGTAATCGTCGCGGCTTTTTCCGAGTTCTGCGCGATCTCATTGATTGTAGAGGTCATTTGCTCCGCTGCCGTTGCAACCATTCCCGTATTTGCCGAAGCTTCCTCCATCGCGGCCGCTACCGAGTCCATATTGGAATTCATCTCTTCTGCAGCAGAAGCGACTGCGTTTGATTTTCCGGACATCTGATTTGCCCCGTCACTCATGAGGGAAGAGAGAGAGGTCAGGTCCTTGGATGAAGCGCTCAGGGTGTCGGCATTATTGACTATTTTTTTAATCATCCTTTGAAGATTGTCAATGAATGTATTAAACCACAGAGACAGGTCCCCGACTTCGTCTTTGCTATCCACTTGAAGACGCCTGGTAAGGTCTCCTTCCCCCTCGGCGATATCCCGGATCATTTTTACCGTATTGATAAGAGGATCGCTGATTGAACGCTTTACGATAAAATAGATGAAAATCAGACCACATAGTACAACCGCGAAAAAGAGAGCAAGGTTCATGAATCGGAGTTCTCGTGTAGAACTTCTGACAGACGATAACTCGGATTGAAGATCGTTTGAAAAAGAGGCTGTCAGAGACTCGAGCCTTTTTTGAAGCAGTGTGGTTTTTTCAGCAAGCTGAGACGCTTTTTCCGCGCGTTCAGACGCTTTTTCCAAGCTGGTTTCCTCATCGGAATCAGAACTCATGGCGGAATAGAGTGTTTCGGCAGCGGCGCTAAAATCGGAATGCTTTTTTATTAATTCAGCGATTTCATCCGATGTTTCCTGGCTGAAGCCTTTTTTTTCAAGAATGCTTTGAAGATTTTTTTTCGTTTCGTATACTTTTTCCTGTGCGGATTCAAGCAGTGCAACATCCCCCAGCAGTACGGCGTCATTGTAGAATTTAATCTGCTCCTTAAAAGCGGTAAGGGCGGCCTGGCTTTGGTGGGAAGCCGGAAAAAGTGACTCTGATACTTCAAAAAGACGTGATTCCGTCTGCATGCCTTTTGAAAATTCGAAGCTCATTGAAATAAAGTATCCGATGATCAGAATGCTGATGCTGAACCAGATCTTTTTCGCAATGCTGAGAGTCTGCCACATAAAAAACCTCCCCGGATGGTATTTCGAGATAAATTTGTTTGCCGGAATGCCAGGTAATGTTTGAATTCGACCTCTTGAATAAAATATTTCAAGGACGATAGCATGATTTGGGCAGTCTGACAAATAAATAATCGAACGCGCGTCCGTCCGTGAATTCAAACAGTAGGAGATGAGAGCCAAACAAAAGAAAATGAATTTTTTTCGTCGATCTCTTCTGCTCGTGTAAAATACACTAAAATCGCATCTGCGCAGTTATATTAAAGGCCTCTTCATCTCTTTCCCGGCCTTCGATGCTGATGGAGAATGTATTGGAAATATAATAAGTCAGACCCAGAACTAACCCTTTTCCGCCGTTTGAATAAGCATTTCCGCTGTAGTCGATATTTTCGTAAGGAAAGTTTTTCAGGGCTATTTTTTCATCACCGTTAAAGTCGGATATCTTATAGCCGATATAGGGAGCGAAATTTTCATACTGGTATGAAACGGCGAGCGCTCCCTGGTATTCATCTATATCGGTGGCATAGGATGCCAGGTATGATTGTCTTAGCCCCCCCTGATCATAATCTCTGATATGAACGATTGCGGAATCGGTCTCAAGGCTGATGCGGCGGTATTTTACGTCAAGGCCGATTCGGAAATACACATCTTCATCAATCTTGTATTCATACAGCAGGGCGGTGATCCCGAATCCGAAAACAACGTTGGAATCGGTTTCAAATTCAATCCGGTCAATTCGAACGTTGGCAACATTGCGATCCGGTTCCCATTCGGGAATGCGTTTGCTGTCTTCCATCTCGCCCATGCCCACCACGGTGTAAATGAAAAGATTATCCTTTAATATCGTTCCAGCCTTAACCCCGTAAAAGTTGAATTTTAATTTATTGTCCTGATGGGTAAAAGATCGGTTTGAAACAAATTCCGTCTCAATGCCCGCGATGAAACCGTAAGCTCTTTCACCGGAGAACTTTCCGGTGGTCAGAACGCTCGGATCCGCTATGTTTCCTACAGGAGCACCGGCAGCAGTCCCTGCAGTTAAAATGACGATTAACATGATGAAACAAACGGTAATTCTCATCGTAAATTCCCTCCGTGCATAAAAAGCATATCACCGGATACAAAATGCGATACAGCCGAAATAAAATTCAGGAAACCGATTGGTCGGAAGCAGGCGGCTTCCGTTCAATCGCGGATAGATCGAAATTCGATTTACAGACACCTGCCTGCTGTAGCCGGAATCAACCCCTGGATGATATCGTATTCTTATTATTCTATAGGTGAATTCGGCATTCGTGTCAAAAGATAAAACAGGATCTTAAACGAAATATTATTCATGATAGAATTATTATAAAACAATAAAAGTCGGTTATACTATCAACAGTGAAGGATCATGAGTTGCGGCACAAAAGCCCTGTCGCGGATTCAAGTGATTTTTTCTCCTTTATGGCTGCGTCGGATCAAACACAGGGAGATTCCCGTTATCGTCAAAATGCATTTTCCCCCAGGGAGCAACAAATGAAAGCCGGCCATTTAGGTTTACATCCTCTTCAAAAGCCCTGGAGACCTTGAAATATTCAAGGCTGGCGGTATTTTTTATCCGGATGATACGGGCCTCCTGGTTCGATTTTATTCCGCAGGCGCTGATACAGATCTCAAGGGCCTGGAGATCGGATTCAACATAAAGAGGTATGGCTGCTTTTTCCGGTGAAATGGCGGCGATTGCATTTGCGTACGTTTTTTTACGATCCAGCGCATCCACCAGCCGTTTTGTCGTCACATCCGCAAGACCGATTCCGATTCCGTTTCCATCTGAAGCCGGTGAAAGCTCCCGGATGAATATTCGTTTAACAAACGGAGAAACCGTAAAGTCGCCGGTGATGTCTCTGTGCCTCCCGGTAACATTTGAATCCATACCGATGCCGCTTATGTCTTTTCCGATCTGGTCGATGATTAAGACATCAATATGGTTAAGGGGGATACGGGCCAACTGTTCATAAGCTTTTTTCAGAAGGTGTTTCTCACGGCTGATGATGGATTCATGGGAGATGGCTTCAATTTGTGCGGGCTGTCCATATCCGTCTTCCACGATGGCCAATCCAAACAAGACATTGCATTTTTCAAGGATATAACGAGCCGCGCTTTCGATGATCCCAAAAGAATGCTGAACAGCTTTTCTGTGAATTTCAACAGCTCCGTTATTTTTGCCAAGGCCTACGGCCAGCATTTTACAGAGACCGCTTTCGATATCTGATGTGAATTTTGTATGCGGTTTGACGCGGTTGATAACCACAACATGATCAGCGGAAAGAGCGGCTTCGGAAAAATAGATATCGGCCCCTTCGGGCAGACTCCTGATATGGGCAACCTTCATGTCTGAAATGACCGGAACAGACAGTTCGGTCTTTGAAATACCGAATTTTCGGAGTACTGTTTCCTGGCCTTCGGGGGTCCCTCCGCCATGACTGCCCATGGCAGGGACAATAAACGGTTTTAAGCCGGCTTGAATCAGAAATCGGATTGTCTCGTGAACAATCGTTCCGATATGATCTATTCCTCTGCTTCCCACAGCGACCGCAACCGTCTCTCCGTGGTTGTACGGACGTTTTGGATTGAGTTTTTTCAGTGTCGTTTCAACCGCATTCCGGATATCGATGATTGGAGACCGGAAAAGGGCCTGCTTTACCGTTGCCATCTCCGGAAATTTTGGGCATGATTGAATCATGTTGATGAAAGTGGATGGGGGCGTTATGCTGAGTTGCCGGTTATACGGTATGCGTGGAAAAACCGAGAAATTCTCCCGGCCGGACACATGGTATGGCCGGCTAGGAGAATATGTTTATTTAGTCTTCCTCAACGGTAATCGCGTCTTCTTCGCATACCTCGACACAACTCTCACAGCCAAGACATTCTTCAGCGTTTACCGGTACGGATTTTCCATCCTTCATCTCAAAGACTTCAACAGGACAAACATCGACACATTCTTCGCAGCCTGCGCATTTTTCCGCATCAACTATAGGATTAAATGCCATTATGAACCTCCTCATAAGTTAAAAAAATAAGTAGTTTATCGTATCCAGCCATTTATTGTTCCGTGTCATGAAAAATTTTGATTATACCAATTATCATGTTGAGTCAAGCATTCTTCTGGTTTTTTTTTGATATCTCTGTCCAGTGGTTTTGAAGATGCCCGGCAATGGCTTTTTTTACGTTCATGTCAAGAGGCCCAGTATGGTGTTCGAAAAAATGGATCGGCACGGATCCGGCTCCATTTCCCTGTCCCGGCGCGAGATGAATCTCGAGAACCGCCGCAATCGGCATCGTCGCGAAGATCGAGACGCCGCGCGCCGTCCGGAACCTGCCGGAGATCATCGTGCAGGCGGCGGGGGACACTTCGAGATGAGAAGCTGCTTGAAAGCGTGAATACACCCCTGACCGCGAGTCGCGATGAATGGGCCGAGGCGTACATGGAGCTGGCAAAACTGATCATCGAAGGCTTTGAGACAAAAGCGATCCGCGCGCGG
>JAWOIJ010000029.1:0-36753 GCA_046484745.1 Desulfobacterales bacterium
CTGCAGATGAAAAAATTGTCTCCGATGCTGAATGGCTGAGCAAGAATGCCATCATTCCTTACGAAGTCATGACCGCTGATTATGTCGGGCTTATTGAGCGAGTGCTTTCCAAAAATTGGTTTTAAATAGCGATGACAGCTGAGGCACTATTCATGATGAAATTCTGAAACAGAAAAATGTTTTGGATCTCCCTCTAAAAATAGAATGAACGGGATGCCGGTTTGCTATCTACCCCTTATAGCGCTGCATCAGCTTATAAATTGCATGGGTTCCAAAATCAATCGCCTCTGCGGGAACACGCTCGTCTACCGAGTGGATCGTTTTGATAAAATTAAAGTCTTTTGGAAGGGGCATCGGCAGAAAGCCATAGGTCTGGATACCCAGGCGGGAAAAGAAACGTCCATCGGTGCATCCGCTCAAAAGGAGAGGTACGGGAATGCACCCGGGATCGTCTTCCATCAGTATGCCGGACAGCATGTCAAACAGACCCATATCCGGTTCATCCGACCCTCCATCATAGCGGGTAACTTCAAATTCGACTTCACTTCCAATGATTTTTCGAAGTTCCGCAATCATGTCTTCAGGACGATAACCCGGCAGCAACCTGCCGTCTAACTCAACGGTTACTTCACCGGGTATTACATTGATTTTGTCGCTTCCGTGCAGGATGGTGGCACTTACCGTGTTGTGCAGTAACGGGTCAAAAGTGTGAGCTCGTTCACCAAGAAGGTTCAATATCGTGTTGGTAAGCAACGGGTTTGTCAGTTGCCTGATCATCAGGCCGGGCAGGCCGCCAAGCGCGGAAGCGATTGAACTGAACATGAGACGGGCCACCGGCGTGATATGAACGGGCAGGCGTTTTCTGTCAAGGCTTTGCAGGATTTGAGCGAGTTTTGCCATTGCACCGTCACGGACAGGCAACGAACCATGTCCTCCCGGACCGCGAACGATTGCTTTCATCCAGCATGGATGCTTTTCCGACACCATGATCGGGTAAAAACGCTTGTTCCCGATATCCATTGAAAATCCACCGAACTCTCCGATGGCGTATCGAACGTTCTCAAAAAGATGGGGATGATTGTCTGCGAGAAACCCGGCGCCCAGGTCACCACCGGCTTCCTCGTCGCTGATGATGGCTAAAATCACATCACCCGGCAGTTTTACCCTTTCGGATTTTGCGCGTAAAAACGCGGCAACCATCATGGCAATGCCGCCTTTCATATCCAGGGCGCCGCGTCCCCATATAAAGCCATCGACCCGTTTCCCTTCAAATGGGGGATGCTGCCAGTTCTGCCTGTCTGTGGTTACCACATCGACATGGCCGTAAAGCAGTAGAGGGGCGGCATTGCCCTGTCCTTCCAGCCGTGCGATCAGGTTGGGCCGTTCCGCTTTCTGAGCCAAAAGAGTGGTTTGAATCCCTGCATCTTTCAGCATTTCAGCGATAAACTGAATGCATTCCGCTTCGTTGCCGGGCGGATTCGTGGTGTTGAACCGAATAAGTTTTTGCAGGAGTTCTGACGGGCGCTGATGGATGGATGATTTTTTTTTTGATTTCATATGATCGCTTTCGATTAAGTAAGAGGTCCGGGAGTTTATTATAAACACAGCCTCATGGATAATTTTATTTTATGTCGTGTAAACTCATGATTGTTAAAATTTAAAACGCTTACTGTAAGTTATCGTAAAAAGGCCGAGTTATTCAACAAAATAATCGTATATTGTATAGTCTGCTTTTTCTGAAGCGCTGGTGAAACGAAATTTTTTTTCAGAGCAGCGATGGCAAGAATGAAACCGATTTGAAAAAAGCTTGACATCCGGGGCTTGATACTTTAAGAATACTGGAGGAGGTTCAGTATTGATTAAGAAAGGGACACGATACCGATTTGGAGAAAAGATTCGAAACGTCAGGGAGCGAAAAGGGATCACCTTAAAGGAAGTCGCGGAAATGGTTTCGGTAAGCGAGAGCCTGGTGTCTCAGATCGAGCGGAACAAGGTTTCTCCTTCCATCGATACGCTTCTGACAATTGCCGATGCCCTTCAAATCGATCTGGAATATCTTTTTCGGGACTATAAAAAGAGCAACCAGGTCGATATCGTTCGGGCCGGGAAAGGGGACTCGATCGTTCAACCCGGAGTTGTCTATCATCAGCTTTCCATGATGCCGGAAGCACATGATGAATATGCCGTTGAGGCATTTATGCTGGAGATCTCCCCTGGAAAAGAAAAAGGCGACAGTGTCTATGGCCATCCTGGCAAAGAACTCGGAATCATTCAGGAGGGTAGCGGAGAACTTCTGTATGGAGCAGAGCGGTACAGCCTGCAGAAAGGGGACAGCATATCGTTTCCATCGGAAATCCCCCATATCCTGCGAAATACCGGGACGGAGATTTTGAGAGCCATCTGGGTGATTGCTCCGCCCAGAAAGCTGTTTTTAAAAAGGTGATGGCCTCGTAAAAAGGAGGTAAAAGCTATGGGAAAGACCATTGCTCAGAAAATTTTTGATTCCCATCATGTGGATAATCCTTCGGGAGATATTCATGTCATCAGAATGGATGCGGTTTTTTGCCATGAGATCACCACGCCGATAGCCATCAATGATTTAATGAGCCGAGGCAAGGACAGGGTGTTTGACCCGTCCAGAATCAAGGCGGTGATCGATCATGTTACGCCTGCAAAAGATTCAAAAACAGCAGTTCTGGGGAAAATCCTTAGGGATTGGGCGAGGCGGCATCACATCCGGGATTTTTTTGATGTCGGGAAAAACGGCGTATGTCATGCGCTTTTTCCGGAAAAGGGATTTGCGCGCCCGGGATATACCATTATCATGGGAGATTCTCACACCTGTACCCACGGCGCCTTTGGAGCCTTTGCAGCCGGTGTCGGCACCACCGACCTGGAAGTGGGGATTTTAAAGGGGGTATGCGCTTTTCAGTATCCCCGGAGCATTAAGATCGAAATTCAGGGGAAATTGAGGCCGGGGGTGTATGCCAAGGACGTGATTCTGACGATTATCCGGGAGATCGGCGTAAACGGTGCCACAAACCGGGTTATCGAATTCTCGGGGAGTACCGTGGATGAGATGTCCATGGAAGCGCGGATGACCCTCTGCAACATGGCAATAGAAGCCGGCGCCACCTGCGGGATTTGCAGCCCGGACCGGACAACGGTGGAATACCTGTGGGAGTTTATTCAAAAGGAGTATGATTCCCGGGAGTCTGCACTGGAAGCATTTTCGGTTTTTACCCCGGACAATGACGCGGAGTATGATACGGAAATTACGTTTGATGCCGGATCCATGGAACCGGTTGTCACCTTCGGTTTCAAACCGGATCAGGTTGTACCGGTCAAAGAGATGGAAGGGCTGAAAATCGACCAGGTATATATTGGTTCCTGTACAAACGGACGGATTGAAGATCTCCGGGTTGCCGCCCGGGAGCTGAAAGGAAAAAGAATCAGCGATTCCGTTCGGGGCATTGTATCTCCGGCAACTCCGAAAATATATAACCAGGCCCTTGAAGAGGGAATCATCAAAACGTTCATGGATGCCGGTTTTTGCGTTACCAATCCCACCTGCGGTGCCTGTCTGGGTATGAGCAACGGTGTGCTGGCTCCGAATGAAGTCTGTGCATCCACAACCAACCGGAATTTCAACGGACGCATGGGACGCGGCGCCATGGTCCACCTGATGAACCCGGCAACAGCAGCTGCAAGCGCAGTGGCAGGATCGATTACGAATTCAGAGCGCTTTAATCGCGGGGAGTAAACTGCCGCCCGTGAACTCCGCCGATGACGGAACAGCCGCATGGCTTTATTTTGAGGGGGAATCCGATGAAAAAATTTAATGGAAATATACTTTTCCTGGATCGATCCGATATCAATACCGATGAGATCATTCCGGCAAAATATTTGACTGAAATCTCCAAGGAAGCTCTGAAACCGTATCTTCTGGAAGATCTCACGCTTGAAGGATTTGATCCAAAAAGGGACATAAAGGATAAACAGGTTGTGGTCACCCGTGCCAATTTCGGATGCGGTTCCTCACGGGAGCACGCGCCGTGGGCTTTTGAAGTCAATGGTATCAATCTTGTCCTTGCTGAAAGTTATGCGCGAATTTTCAGCCAGAACATGTTTAACTGCGGCATGATGGCAGTTGAACTGGAAAAAGAGACGATCGATCATATTTTTTCAACCTTTAAAAAAGAGCGGACCCGGATCGATACGGATTTTCAAAAAATGGTTTTCACGGTGACAGCGGGAAACCACATGGAAGAGATCCCTTTTTCAATATCAGACTTCCAACGGGCGCTGGTTGAGGCCGGGGGTTGGGTGGAGTATGCGGACTCCCATTATTAAAAGCCGCCTGTATGTCAACAATGGTTTTTTATGAAGACTGCCGGAAGCTGTTCCGGGATTTCAAAATCAGAACATTTTAAAATCCGTCACCAAATCCAGGGATAAAAGAATCTGTGAATTCCTGTATTTTTCATTTTTTTCCTTGGTGTAAAAATAGAACCACTTGTGTTTTGTCGAAAATGCCATAAAGGAATTCAGTTTAAACGAAAGAGCGTTGGTGATTTCCGTGCGGATCTGGTATTTGTCGAAATCGGTCTGTTCCATGGATAAGAAATTGTCAACGGCCAATGAATAGCTCAAATATTCCAGAAAATCATATTTGGCGGTAATGATGGTTTCAATACCTGAAAACAGAGGCTTTTCCGGATCCTGGGCCTGTTTTTCAAACCCGAGACCCACCTTGCCCGTGATATGATCCATCTCAAAAAACGCCCCGAATGTTTCCCGAAACAAAAATGGCCGTTGGTCATCCACCTCCTTGACTACGGTATCCACCTGGGATTTGTGATACGGTTTAAGATTGGGGTGGAGGTTATAGGTATAAAGAAAAGTGCCCCGGAGAAGATTCTGGAAGTAATCATCATTCTGCCTGATATAGAAAATATAAGGCGTGAACATGAATTTATGAAACCGGTTGTATAAAATAACGTCTATTTTATCTTCCAATCCCCACTTCTCGTAAGTCTCTGCCGGCTTGCCCGGCGGGATATTCATATCCTCGTTTCGCGATACCGAGGCGTGCTCAAAAAAATTAGACAGCGAAACATCCACCAGCGTCCTGAACCGGTTGTCAAGATAACCGTAGTCGCCATAGCTGATCACCCGCTTTCCCTTCAGGTCTTTTTTGATCACGTCTGAAATGGTTTCCCATGAATTGGTATAGGAGAAATCCTTGTTGAACCGTTTTGCCAGACGGTCATATACGGACTGGGGGGAACAGATCAGGTATTGCCGCTTGTCCTCGATCGGGTATCCCTGGACCGAGACGCCATCGGTTCCGGCAACAACAAAATTTCTCTTCTTCCCGATCACCTTCTTTAGATCGCTTCCTGAAATTCTGTAGGTAAAAATGGGGAATTCATTGTTTACCATCCTGAGAATATCCGAATAGGCGATCCTTCCGGATATGTTGCAGGAGTTGATGGAATTTTTCTCCAATATGGCGATTTCCGTTCTAAACCGGTGGCGCAGGAGCTGTGCTACCCGGGCATCATCCACATCCACATCGCAGTCAATGTCCTTTGTAATCTCAACGTCCCCTTCCTGCGCGAATTTCTCTTTCCAGATGGTCAGTCTGGTCAAAAATTTACGATAGGAGGTATCCTGAACAGGATATTTTCCGGGCGGAATGAATTTTAACTCTTTCACTGCAAGGCGCTCTCCAGGTGACAGAGACAGGGAATAGAACCCCTTCCGGTTGGTCATCGTAACAAGGGATCTCCCATGACCGATATCCACCCGCTCGGCTTTAACCGCATAGAGTTCGCCGGTGGCGTCACCGCCGCTGATGCAGAGTGAAATCTGCTTGAATTTCCTCATGATGGTGAAATTGTCCGAATAGGATCGTCCGGAAAGCAGAATGATATAATCGGTCTTTTCACTTTCAAGCCCGGTGATCACATCGCTTAAAACCCTGTAATAGTCTTTCAGGGTGATATCAAGCAGCTTCTTTTCGGCGATGTCGACAAATCCCTTGTCCGATGAAATGCCGATAAAGGCGTATTTTTTGCCGTTCAGCAGATGGATAAAATAGGGCAGAAATACAGGCTCGCCGTGTTTTCTGATATTTGCTGAAAGGAGCTTTGTGTTTTTTCCTTTGGCCAGAAATTCCAGATTGCTCACGCCGATATTCAAGTCCATGGAAGACACAAGCGTGGCGGTGCAATCAAAATAATCCAGAAAATCCATCATGATCGAGCCGTATGAAAAGCGCGACAGCAGCCCAGGGTAGAATGCATTCCCCAGATCCAGATACAGATCCGCCGGATGCGTTTTATGTTCATGGATCAAGGATTGCGCCATGAGCAGCATGGGGTCCTGGGTTTCCTGGTCGCGGGCGGACACGGCAAAACGTCCGTTGAGGTTGGAAGTCAACAGGAGGTTGACGACCTGTTCCCGGGCGGTTGCCGGAATCGCCGAAAGGATCACGAGCAACGCCCATCCGGATATTAAAAGAATCTTTTTTTTGAAAAAACCAGGCATCACATTCATACTCGAATCCAACATGCCGTTTTTACTGACCGGTTGTTTGATCCGCTGCTCCCTGAAGTTTACGAAGCGTTGCGGTCAATTCATCAATGATCGCCTGTTTCTCATCGATATCTTTCAGCAACTGCTGAGAGGACGACATCATTTCCTGATAATGATGTTCGCTCTGCTTTATCTTTTCATTCTGAATGGTTACAGTCTTATCCAGTTCAATGATCCGGGCCTGAACTTCTTGACGATTTTTTTCCAGCGACTCGATGGTTCTCTCTTTTTCATCGGATTCCTGTCTGGATAATGCCAACCGGGCTTCCAGTTTCTTTATTTTGGACTCAAAGCCGTCTTTCAACAGATCGCGTTCCGTGTGAAACGCAACTTTCTGGTCTTCCAATAAACCGTTCAGCTTTGAGACTTCGTCTGCAAACCGCTTCTCAAGCAGTGTGTTTGAGCTGGTCAATGCCTGGATCTTTTCGTCGCTTTCCTGCTTCAGGGTTGTGAATTGGTCGTAAAGATTTTTATAAGCATCGTCCAGCCTGGCCATATCTTCTTCATATTTCCTGTTTAACGATTCAAGATCATCTGTCAATTGCTGAGCCGTTTCAGTGAGTTTTTCGACTTCAGATCTGTATTGCGCGTTTTCCCTTTTCAAGACCTCATTCTCCCTCAATGCCAGCTGTGAATTTTTCTTCATCAGCCGGTTTTCCGCCTTGAGCTGTTCCTGCAGAATATATCGGTGTTGCCCTGAAATCGACGCACAGGATGCCGCAGCTCCCAATACAACTATCAAAACCATGATTTTCTTCATATCGCTATCTCTTCGTGTAAAAATGATATTCAATCAAAAATGACTATTGGTGTATACCAGTGAACGAACAGATTCAAATGAATTCTTGATTCATGGCGTATTTTGACAACAAGGGTCAGATCAGACCTTTTTGTGAGGCGTTTTTAATGATAATGATGGAATAGACAGCCTGAAAGACGATAAACGGAATAAAAACAAAAACACGGTTGCTGCCGTATATATTGATCATGATAACCGCTCCGATCCCCTGAAGAACGCACTGCCCGAAATGAAAGCAGCTTACCTGGACATGGCTGTAACCCAGTTGATTGAAAAGCTGGTACAGATGGGTTCGGTGCGCTTCAAAAACGTTTTCACCTCTTCGCAGCCTGCGAATGAAGGTAAATGATGTGTCATAAATATAGTTGAACATCAGAAGCGGCATGACAAAGAGGGATGTATGGGAGTGGTCGTAGAGCGCTCCGATGATTCCAAGCGTTGAGAAAACAAATCCCAGGAAAGCGCTTCCCACGTCCCCCATGAACAAGCTGGGTCTGGGAAAGTTGAAGACAAGGAAGCCGAGAGCTCCCGCGATGATTGTATAGCATATGATATACACAAAGATGCTTCCCTGGCTGTAACTGAGTACACAGAAAAAAAGGCCGTTAATGACCGCCGGTCCTGCCGCCATACCGTTCAGACCGTCCATGAAGTTGTATGCGTTGGTTAATCCCACGATCCAGAGAAAGGTCAGCAGGTATCCGACAGCTCCCAGTTGAACCGTTCCGACCCACGGGAGCGCGACCTCCCGGATTACAATTCCAAAGGCAATAACAATCGCGGCGGCGATGATGTGAGATATCAGTTTGATCAAAAACGGTTTTTCCGTTATATCGTCATACAGGGATATTCCGGCAACCAACAGGGCGGAAAAAATAAAACCAAAGAAGTAGGTGTTCCGGATCAGGGTCGCGTCACCAAAAAGATAGATCGCGAGAACACCCATCAGAAAGGTGATGACGATCACGATTCCACCTGATTTCGGGATCGGAACGTCATGGGAAGATCGGCTGTTCGGGGTATCCATGATTTTTACCCGCTTGATCATCACCATGCATATGATGCATGACAGGAGAAACAAGCCGGTTGCAAAAAGAATATGTGTAAAAAAAGCGAATCGTGTCATAGATGAAAGAAGGTTAGGGTGAATGTTTCTCTGGATAACAGTACATTCAATATCAGTTGTCAAGAATCAATGTGTTTATTCTGCAACCCTCTGAATCCGAACAAGGAAATTTTGAAACCGGTTTCAATCATGTTGAAGGAAAAATCGTGAAACGGAAAAACTGGCCGGCGCTTCAGGAATGGTGGGACAGCGCCAGGGAAAACTATAATTCGGAAGAAATTCTTCATTTTCTTCAAAATAATAAAGACAAGCTTGAAGAGTCTTTTTCAAAGCTTGAAGGAAAAAAACGTCTATACAGCCTGTTTGACAAGATATTTTCACTTTTTTCAATGCTGGCTGAGGTCGCGGATAAATTTTCAGAAAGGATACAACAATTTTTAATGAGATTTTCCAGTTTTCGGGGGTTTATCGTAAACGCCCGGGATTGGAAAAATCAATTGAATTTCAAAGGGTTGGTTGAGTTTGTTCAAGCCAAGCTTTACTCGCTGAGATTGGCGCCCCAGAATGAAAAGGTAATCGGGCTGCTGGAGGAGATCATGGAGTTCGGTTCCAGGCATGGCCTGGATTTCAACAGGCATTTCCCCGATGCCCGGCAGAAAATACTGGAAAAGAAAAATCAGCTTCTTCAGCACAAATTTTTTCAGGAATTTACAAAAACTCGTCTGGAACAGCTTCTTGCTGTCCAGTTTCCTTTTGATCGGTCCATTTTCCCGGTATTGCCGGATTCCGCATTCTGGCATAAATTTTTCGAATACCTGGAACGGAAAATGGTAATCGACATTATTTTAGTGGACAAAGACAACCGTCACTTTTCACTGAAAAAGAGTGATCCCCGTGGATTCGAATCAACCGATGCCGTCAAAATACTTCGCCGGGTATCCAAGATCAAAAACAGGGGCCATCGTATCTTTTTTATCGGTCATCATGAGGGATATCTTGGGCCGTATTTTGTAAGAAGCGTGATACGAAAACTGGGTTTCAGCAACCTGACCCGAAACTGCAATACGATTGTCGGCCCCCGGATGTTTTCCAATGTCGTTCTTAGAAACGGCGCTGCCAATGTCGGCAACCTTTTTGTAACCGTCCCTTCCCAAAAGACCACCCCGATTCAATCCAGGGAACTTGCGAAAGAGTTGAAAAAAGCCGCGAGAAGAACCCAATGCCTCATCAATTTCCCGGATGCCGGTCTTTATCTCATCAAAAAACTGGAATTTGATGATTTTAAAAAAGCGATTCATGATGTTGACGCTCTTGAGCAGCATACGGCTTTTATTGACCTTCAAGGGAAAGAGGCATTGAAAAAATTTATCCGGATGAACCGGGTCTCCCAGGTCATGATGGATTTGGGAAAAGAAGATTATACGCTTTTTAAAAAGATCATGCGGGAATGTTTTCTTATTTTTCCGGAGGGATCCAGGTCCCGGATTGATCCGGACGGTTCGGTATCGATAAAATATGTCAATCCGCTTTATCTGAAAACCTATATGAGAGCCGGCGACTTCATCGTACCGATCAATCTTGTGGGGGGATCTGATATCGCCCGTGGATGGCGGTTGCGTCCTGCAAAGCTGGGGCTTTCTCTTGACGAACCGTTTGAGGTCACCGATGAAATGATTGAAAATTATGAGGCAGAAGGGCTGAATGTCATGCGGAAGATCGCTGCGCTTCCGAATATAAAAAAAGTGCGGTTTAATGAAGACCTTTATTCGAACAGGCAGGAAACAACCACTGGAGAATGAGACCCGCTCGATCCTTATCTGTTTTTTGTTTTCCGCTGCGCCTTTCGAAGATGTTTCTTTTTTTCTGTTTTCCCCGTGGGTTTGAATGATATGCCGAGCAAAACCAGCACAAAAGCGGTGACCGCCAGGCCGAACCAGTTTCCGGCATGGCTGAAAATTGTCCGCCCGGACATCATCGGCACTTCTCCGACAAGGGTTTCCTGGGTCCACTGTCCGGTTCGTTTTTCCAGACGTCCAACCGGATCGACAATCGCACTGATGCCGGTGTTGGTGGAGCGTACAAGCGCCCGGCGGTGTTCGATCGATCGGAAGCTTGCGGAGACGAGATGCTCCAGCGGTTCGATGGTGTCTCCGTACCAGGAATCGTTTGTGAGGTTGATGATGGCGTGAGGAGGGTCTTTTCTGTCGAGGATGCCGGCCGTCATATTCTGTCGAATCAGTCCATAAAAAAGATCTTCGTAGCAGATATTGAGCGAGAGCCTGTAGCTGCCGAATGGAAGGGAGTCCGGGTGTTTACCGGGCTGGAGCCGGCTGGTATAGGGCAGCCATTTATACAGTACCGGAAAGATATCGCCAAAAGGGATGTATTCACCGAATGGAACCAGGATGCGCTTGTCGTAAAGGCCGAGTACGGTATTTTGTCCATCGGCAAGCAGGGCGCTTGCGTATTTTTGTATTTTACCGTTGAGCCTTTCCGCTGTTATTGTTCCGAACAGCAACGGTTTCCCGGTATTGCCGAACAGATCTTGGGGGAGCTGTTTCAATTCGCGACTGATGGGATAGACAGACACCGATTCCGGCCAGATGACCAGGTCAGCGTCATCAGCCGGTTTTCCCAGAATGGCTCGTTGCGACATTTTTTGATGAAGCCTGATAAAGCTCAGGGGGTCATTGAATTTAGAGGCTTCGCCTTCGCCGGTCTGGATCATCACCACCTTTAGTTTTGGCGCGACATTGACTGCGGCGTCTATCTGGCCGATACGGACCATGCCGTATGCAGCGGTAAGGCCGATCGCCGCAAGAAAAATAGCGATTTTCCTGAGCTCTATTTCCCGTCGTTCAATCAGGCTTTCCATCGCGGTATAGACGGTCGCGTTGCACCATATCAACAGGAAAGATATCCCGAGGATGCCGGTTATATCTGCGATCTGTGTCAACGGGAGGAGAAGGTACTGGCTTGCGCCCATATAGTTTGGGAAGAGAAAGGGATACACATTTTCAATGGCGGTCCAGATAAAAGGAGCTGTCCACCATACAGACCATCCTTTTGTAAGCCGCAGCCTGCATGCAGCCCATGTAAAGATCGCAAAGCTCAGACCGTTGAAGGCCGAAAACAGGAACAGCCCTAAAAGACTGAATGCCAGGTTCAGGCCGGCAAAGGTGGTCAGCATATGAACAAACCAGTAAAATCCTCCTGCATACCCGACTGTTCCGGCTGTCCATCCCAGCAGAAAGGCACGTCCGGGTGGCGCTTTCCGTGCGGCCCACAGGAGAGGAACCAGGAAAAACCATTCCAAGTAGAACTGGTTATAGCCCACATAACCCAGAAACGCCAGAACACCTGCGGTCACGGAAAATAGCCAGGGAAGAAGTTTTTTCAAGGGCGAGTCCTCTTTTCGCTGTTTTTAACTGCTGGCGTAAGTGAGAGGGCGATGCAATTTTTCTTTATCAGACCGTTCATCACTCGTTTCCCTGGATCAAAAACCATTCACGGTCAGTTGTCAAGGATCAACGCGGATGGCTGTTTACTTTTTATATCGAAATTCAATGCAATTTCTGCTATAAGCATAAACAATTTTTGCAGGCAGCGTTTATGTCATAATATCGGAAAGACGCTTTTTCAGCCAACAGGCAATGCTTTTTTCACGCTGCCTTTTTCTCTATGGTTTTCGATGAATAAAACCGATGGCAGAAAGGGTTTGCGCCTGAATCCTGTCTCTCAACTTGCGCTTCCATGGTTTTTAAAATGAAAAGGCTTGATCGATCTGCAAAACCATGGGAAATTTGGATGGAATCAAAAAAGAGGAATGAACAGGAACGAACATGTTTTAAGCGGCCTCAACGGCCGTTACCCATCAAAACAAGCAAAAGGAGAGCAGCATGACAGACAAAAAAGCGGATTTGGCCGGACCCGGAATCGGTAATTACAATCAATTGGAAAAGGAATTGCCTGATGATTATGAAGCGCTTCTTTCTCCCATGGACAGAATGAAAGCTGTTTTTGCGGTGAAGAACTATATCGAAGAGAACCTGTGCAGGGAACTCAACCTTCAAATGGTTCAGGTTCCCCTGATTGTTGACAGAGACAGCGGTTTGAATGATTACCTGGATCGAGATGGCTCCCGGACACCGGTGGAGTTCCCCTGCGGGCTTGGTCTAGACAGTCCAATCCAGGCTCAGGTGGTCCAGGCAGCTACAAAGTGGAAACGAATGGCCCTGAAACAATTCGGCTGTAAAATTGGAGAGGGGGTCTGCACCGATATGAAGGCTGTACGCAAGGATTACTTTCTGGACCATGATCACAGCGCATATGTTGACCAGTGGGACTGGGAGTTGGCGATTACCGAAAAGGATCGCAATCTGGATTTTTTAAAGAATATTGTTCAAAAGCTCTGGAAGGTGATTCATGGGGCCGGGAAAATGGCGCAGTCAACATTTCCAGCCCTGAAGACGGATAAATACCCTGAAATTCCTGAAGAGCTCTTATTTCTTCATGCCGAAGAAATTCTCGATATGTATCCGGATCTGCCTCGAAAGGAACGGGAAACCAGGGTCATTCAGGAAAAAGCCCCGGCAATTTTTATCATCGGCATCGGTCAGATCCTCAAGGACGGATACCCTCACGAAATGCGTGCCGCAGATTATGATGACTGGGTTACCAAAACGATCATTAAAAATGGGGAGCAGTATTATGGTTTAAACGGTGATATCCTTGTCTGGAATCCGGTGACAAAACGGCGTCATGAACTGACCTCGATGGGAATACGGGTTACAAAGGAAACCATGAAGATACAGCTCAAGATGTCCGGGCAGGAAAATTTTCTCAACTTGCCTTATCATCAGGCGGTTCTCAACGATGAGATTCCGCTCAGCATCGGAGGCGGCATCGGGCAGTCACGGACCTTCATGTATCTGCTGCGGACAGCTCATCTCGGCGAGGTTACCATCTCCGTATGGCCAAAGGTTCTCAGGGATATCTGTAAAAAGAAAAACATACATATCCTGGAGTAAACAAACAAAACAAGGTGAAGGATGAATAAACGAATAAAGATCAACAAGCTTCTCGGCTTTGATACGGCAGTTGATGAGGTTGTTGTCAAGGGCTGGGTCAGGACCCGGCGCGATTCCAAGGGATTCTCTTTCATCGAGGTGAATGATGGATCCTGCCTGAAAAACATTCAGGTCATTGCCGACAGCGCCATGGATAATTATCATGATATTAGCAGACTGACCACAGGGTCCGCAGTGTCGGTTTCCGGCAGCCTGGTGGAATCACCCGGAGGCGGCCAGAGATGGGAGGTTCATGCAAAAAATATTGAAATAATCAGTTTCGCGCCTGAAGACTACCCTCTTCAGAAAAAACGTCACAGCGATGAATTTCTGCGGACCATCGCCCACCTGCGGCCGAGGACGAATAAATACGGCGCAGCTTTTCGAATTCGGTCCGAACTTTCCTATGCCATCCATAAGTTTTTCCAGGACAGGGGATTCAGATACATTCATACGCCGATACTTACCGGGTCTGATTGTGAAGGAGCAGGGGAGCTTTTTCAGGTGACAACCTTTGATATGAAAAACATTCCATGTGTTAATGGGAAAGTCGATTATTCCGCCGATTTTTTCGCAAAGGAAGCCGGCCTGACCGTGTCCGGCCAGCTTTCGGCTGAAATGTTCGCGCTTGCACTGGGGGATGTGTATACGTTCGGCCCCACATTTCGAGCGGAAAATTCCAATACGTCAAGGCATGTGGCGGAGTTCTGGATGGTTGAACCTGAAATGGCATTTTGTGATCTTGAAGGGGATATGGATCTCGCAGAGGAGATGCTGAAATATCTGACAGGCATCGTGCGGGATCATTGCGCAGAGGATATCGAACTTTTCGCGAAATTTGTCGACAAGGATCTGATGAATACAATTGACCTGATTCTAACTTCTGATTTTGAACGGATCTGTTATGAAGAAGCGGTGAAAATACTTGAAAAGTCAAAAGAGAAATTTGAATATGAAGTCAGCTATGGGAAAGACCTTCAGTCCGAGCATGAGCGCTATCTTACGGAGAAACATTTTAAGAAACCCGTCATAGTCTGCAATTACCCGAAAAATATTAAACCGTTTTACATGAGGCAGAACGATGACGGCAGCACCGTTGCAGCCATGGATATTCTTGTGCCTCGAATCGGAGAGATCGTTGGCGGGAGCCAGCGGGAGGAACGGCTTGAGATGCTTGAGGCCCGGATGAAGGAGATGGATCTGCCCCTGGAGGATTACTGGTGGTATCTCGATTCCAGGCGTTTCGGAAGCGTTCCGCACAGCGGCTTTGGTCTGGGGTTTGAACGCCTGTTGATGCTTCTAACCGGGATCAACAATATCAGGGATGTGATCCCTTTTCCAAGAACACCCAAAAGTATCGAGTTTTGATTGGTACGGTCCTGTGGGCATAAAGGCTATGAGGTTTTTATCACTGGAAAGATTTTTTACAACCAACACCTAATGAGGGAGGACGTGATGACAGAAAAAAAGAAATTAACGAACAATGTCGGAGCTCCCGTTGCAGATAATCAAAACGTTATGACGGCCGGACCACGTGGTCCGATGCTGCTTCAGGACGTGTGGTTCCTGGAGAAGCTCGCTCACTTCGACCGTGAGGTGATCCCTGAGCGTCGCATGCATGCCAAGGGCTCCGGCGCCTTCGGCACCTTTACCGTCACGCACGATATTACCCGGTACACCAAGGCCAAGATCTTTTCTGAGGTCGGCAAGAAAACCGACATGTTCGTTCGTTTTTCCACGGTGGCCGGTGAGCGTGGGGCGGCTGACGCCGAACGCGACATCCGCGGCTTTGCGATGAAGTTTTACACCGAAGAGGGCAACTGGGATCTGGTGGGCAACAACACGCCGGTGTTTTTCCTGAAGGATCCGCTCAAGTTCCCCGACCTCAATAAGGCCGTGAAGCGGGATCCGAAGACGAATATGCGCAGCGCCCGCAATAACTGGGACTTCTGGACCTTACTTCCCGAGTCTTTGCATCAGGTCACAATCACCATGAGCGAACGGGGTATTCCGTATTCCTACCGCCACATGAATGGCTACGGCAGCCACACATACAGCCTGGTCAACGCGAAAAACGAGCGCTTTTGGGTCAAGTTTCACTTCAAGACCCAGCAGGGTATCAAAACCCTTACCGACCAGGAAGCCGAGGCCATCATCGGCAAGAATCGAGAGAGCCATCAGTGCGATCTGTTTGACAGTATCGAGAAAGGCGATTTTCCCAAATGGGATATGAAAATTCAAGTGGTACCGGAAAAGGATGCTTCAAAGTTCCCCTTTAACCCGTTTGATCTAACCAAAGTCTGGCCTCATGGAGACTATCCGCTTATTGACGTGGGCGTGTTCGAACTGAACAGGAACCCCGAAAATTATTTCGCTGACGTCGAACAGGCAGCCTTCAATCCTGCCAATATCGTTCCTGGCATTGGTTTTTCTCCCGACAAGATGCTGCAGGGACGGCTCTTTTCCTACGGAGACGCACAGCGGTATCGCCTGGGTGTCAACCATCATTTGATCCCGGTCAACCGTGCCCGCTGCCCGGTCCATGGCTATCATCGCGACGGCGCCATGCGGGTGGATGATAATTACGGCGGCACACTCGCTTACGAACCCAACAGCTATGGCGAGTGGCAGGAACAGCCTGATTTCGGCGAGCCGCCACTGGATCTCGAAGGCGCGGCCGACCATTGGAATCACCGTGAGGACAATGATGACTATTACTCTCAGCCTGGAAATCTGTTCCGGATGATGAACCCCGGGCAGCAGAAGGTCCTCTTCGAAAATACCGCCCGGGCAATGGGCGATGCCCCCAAAGAGATCAAGATTCGCCACATTAGCAACTGTATGAAAGCAGATCCTGCCTATGGCAAGGGTGTTGCCAATGCCCTGGGTATCTCTATGGACTAAGTTCCGGAATAGAGGACTGGTTCTGATTTGTCAGGTGATTGAGTAAAATAGCAGAGTTGGTTTGCCTGCTATAGTGACTGTCATAAATCTCTTCCCTGGATTTTTTTCTGCCTTTTCGGAAGAATGAAATCCAGGGTTTTTTATTCCATAACATACCGGACATTCACTTTGCCGCCGTATACCAGAAACGATAGCGCAGACTGGACCCGAATCGCCCGATTACGCTTTCAGACACCTCAGCTTTGCAAGGTCTTCGGCATATCCGTATAGATGAAGTCCCTTGCTTTCAACGATCATCTCTCCATCTTCAATACCGATTTCGTTGGACATGTACTCTTTTAGATTCTGTATCCCGGCAAGATTCGCGGGAAGGCCTCCCCAGAGATCCCATGACCTGAAATAAACAAAGAAATGCAATTTTCCCCCCTGCACCCTTGTATCGATGGAACGAAGACACGGCGGATCAACCAGGGTGAGGTCGGAAGGATGGGCGATCTGAAGGACCATCTGGTTGTTTCTTTCTCCGAACTGTTTATAAGTGCGGATAATCCATTCAATCTGATTCAGGAAAAGCCGGCCGTTTTCTTCAAAAATCATTTTGCCGTCTATTTCACGTTTATCGATGATCTCACTTCTGTTTTGTTCCCACCAGGCCAGTTTGTCCCCGGTAATGGGAGCTTTTGTCAGGCGCTCACCATAGGTATAGGATTCTCCCGGTTCTTTATGCCCTGTCATCAGGTATTCTATGTAGGATCGGTCATATCCTTCACCGCCATATATATAGGCTTCTTCAACAGGATTCGGGATTCCGCAGGCAGGAGGGATATCGGGAATCAGGGGTTGTGTTCTTGGAAATTTTACATGCCCGATAAAATAATCATACTCCAGGCGTGTCTGGCCGGCATATGATCCGCGATCAATGGTAAATCGCTGTCCATGATCCAGGATATCGTGAACCGCCTGGAACCAGAGGTCAGGTAAATCTCTCGCTTCTATCTTATGAATGTTCATGGTTGTTCCTGTTTTTAACCGGGGTTGAAAATTATTTCAGACCATATTTTGATCAGCCTGCAGAACATAGCGTAACAGGAATTGTTTGTCAAAGATCGGTTCATCCCTTGTCGTAGGTTTTTTGACGGGCTTTGGCTGCGATTTTCAAGACGTCGATATTCACGTCGATGTAATCAAATATCCGTGCATTTTTTTTCCCGGGTGCCGGCCGTAATACCCTTCCGATATATTGCAGAAGACGCCCGCTGAACTTGATCGGAGTTGCCAGAAAAAGAGTTGACAGGTTTGGGCAGTCAAATCCTTCCCCGATGAGCTGTCCGGTGGCAATCAGGATTTTAATTTCTCCGCTGCGCAGTTTTTCCAGTATGTTCTTCCTTTTCTCGATCGGGATATCTCCGGTAAGCACTTCTGAATCCACTTTAAACCGGTAGCGCAATATGGCCTTCAGGTTTTCGCAATGGGCTTTTCGATCCGAAAGGATGAGGAGAATGCCGGGAGTTTTCAGGCTTTCATTTTTGATATCAGAGGCGATCAGAATATTTCTGTCCTTGTCGGTTGTCAGTTCGGAAAGCATTCTGCTGTATTGGGAAATCGGATCGAAACCGGTTTTGAAGCCGGTTTCTCGTTTGATGACATCGGCTTTCAGGATGTCGCCGTTTTGAACCAGGCGGTTTTTGTTGACCTGGTGGTGAAGATCCCCCAGGTACCAGAAGATCAGTTTTGAGAGTTTGTCTCGGCGAAAGGGAGTGGCGGTCAACCCAAGCATATACCTGGAATCAAATTCAGAAACCGCTTCGGTGAATGTCCGGCTCGGGCACCGGTGGCTTTCATCGACGATGATATGACCGATCTGCGCTGAGACTTCTTCGGCACATTTATACAGGGACTGCACCAGCGCCACAGTGACTTTTTCCCCGATACTGCGTTTTCCGCCGCCGATAAAACCGATTTTCTCGGATGGAATTTCAAGAAAGGTGCTGATCCGGTCGATCCATTGGAAAGCAAGCTCCCGGGTATGAACAACAATTAGAGACGGCTGTTTTCGTTTTGCCATCAGGTACAGGGCAATGATGGTTTTCCCGGAACCCGTGGGTGCCGACAGAACACCGAACTCTCTGGAAAGCATTGCATCGGCCGCTTCTGCCTGAAAGGGTTTTAATTTTCCGGTAAATTCGATGTTAAGGGCCGGGAATGAGCGTCTCCTGTCATCGATCTCACAGGGTATCTCCTGGTGCCTGCACCGGGTGATGAGTTCCCGGATATATCCGCGGGGCAGTCTCAGGCCTGATTTTCCGGTTTTTTCATAGAATTTGAGTTCTTTTTTCGTATTTCGATTCCAGCGGCCCATCCGGTTGTTTTCGAGCCACCTGGGATTCAGGCATGTAAGATTTTCGGTGAGGTCCCGGTACAACCCGGATGGTATATCCGGTAAGAGAAGATTGTTTGAAAGTATGATTTCCAATTTATGATTTCAGTGAATTTGTCCGTTAAAAGAGCCTGTAATCATGTGCCGGTAAAAACGGCAACTCGTCATTTCGAATCACACCCTTTTGGGGATCTCCTTTTTTTGAGAAACAGATATCACGAAACCTCGCTGAATTCGATAAAAAAGATTTTGTCTATTGAAAGATTGCATCAATTTGTAATATGTAGTAATGCTTAGGATAAAAACCCATTCAATCCGGCTATTTGAAAGAGGCCATGTTACATGAATAAAATTCTGCTTGTTGACATTGATACGGCAACGCTAACCACATTTTCAGACCTGCTGAAAGGACAGTCGGACGATATCGAGATCCTTACGGCCAGCCATGTCAGAGAAGTTCCGAACATTATCAGCGGCGTCAAGGTCAATATGATCGTTGTCGATTTGAAAATGCCGGATAATGATGATCTGGAGTTTCTCGGGTATTTGAGCAGAGATTATCCCAAAATACCGGTTATTGTCATAACGGCATTTGGAACTTCGGAGATTGAAGAAAAAATTCGGATGCTTGGGACCTGCCATTATTACCAGAAACCAATTGATCTGGTCGCTATTTCGGAAAAAATTTTTGAAGAATTTGGAGTCGGAGTCGGAGGACAGATTCACGGGATTGCCCTTTCATCCTTTCTTCAAATGTCTGAGATGGAAAAGACGACATGCAGGCTTAAAATTAAATCAGAACAGGATGTTGGATATCTGTACCTGCAGAAAGGCGAGCTGATCGCAGCAGAAACGGGAATGCTTCAGGGAAATGATGCCGCATATGAGATTATAAGCTGGGAAAATGCCGTCATTGAGATCGAGAAATCGAGGCAGAAAAAGAAGAGAGAGATCAAGATGCCTCTGATGAACATTTTGATGGAAGGTCTGCGAATCAAGGACGAGCAGAACGAGGAGGCGGAAAAGAAAAAACCGGCGGATGTATCGTCATCTCTGAAACTGGACGTGCAGCCGGAGATGGCTCCGCTTCAAACGCAACCTGAAGATGAAAAGATTGCGCCGTCGGAAACGCCAAAAATAAAACCAGGTGCCACGGAAGAAAAGCTAAAGGCCGGAGGCGTTAAATCCGGGGGTGCAGCAAAAGCGCTTAAAAGGAAACGGCTGGTTTCGATCTTTGCGGGGCTTGCGGTCATAATAGCTGTCGGAATGGCCTGGATTCATATAATCAAGCCCAGGCTTCTCCATGCAGAATTTCAGAAGGTTCTGATAGAGGTTGGAAGCAAGTCGTCCCTAGAGGAAAAAGAAAATATACTGCAGGACTATATTGATTCACATGAGCCGAATAAATACACGCTGGAAGCCAAAACGAAAATCAAGGAGATCTTCCACCTGATTCAGGAGCGTGATTTTGAGATTGCTGTAAACCAGGTCAACAACCTGCCGGTTGATAACAAATTCATGGCAGCGGCAACCGAGATTTATTCTGCATATCTTGATAAATTTTCGGCAGGGATTCGTGCGGATGATATCAAAAAAAAGATCAGTGAAATCCCCTCAATTGTGGATGACAATGATTATGAAGAAATAAAGGAGATTGACCCCAATGAATACGAAAAGCGGGTCACCTTATACCAGGCTTACTTAAAGAATCATCCGCAGGGCAAGTACCGCGGGGAAGTCCAACAATTGATTACCGATATCAGTGAAATGTATTATCAGTATGTAAAAAAGGAAATTTCAATTTGCGACAAGGAAAAAGACTGGAGCCGATGCATTGAACTTTGTGATAAATATATCATCAGTTATTCAGCCAGTAAAAAGCTTCCGGAGATAAAGGGCCTCAGGAACAGCATGTATTCAAGAAACGTCATTAAAGACTTGAAGGAGGAGATATCCGGAAAAGGAAGTGAATACAAAGCGGCACAGCAGGTTTATGTTGATTATCTGAATGCGAATCCGGATTCTATCGCAAGAGACGCGATCAGGCTTGAATTGCAGAAGATTAATAAAAAGATTCGTGAAAAAAATGCGTGGGAGAAGATTGCAAAGTATACAAAAAACAAAAAGGTGGATCTGTTCAAAAGAATAGAAAAGCTTGAGAAGTATATGGCCGGCACGCACGAGGCCAAATATCAAAAAGGCGCCGAAGTATTAATGAAACGACTTGGAAAGGAAAAACAGGAATATATTCGCAAACGGCGGCTTGTAGAAGAACAGAAAAGAATGGAACGGGAGAGGCTCGCAGCTATCCAGAGGGAAAAGGCACGGCTTCAAAGAGAAAAAATTAAAATTGGCTCCGTGTTAAGCGAATCAAGCGGGCGATTTGTCGTGGGTGTAGATGGAACCGTAACCGATCAGCAAACCGGGTTGATGTGGTATATCTTCGATACACATACGGAACTGCAGGAGTGCCTTGATTATGATGCCGCGAAAGAATATGTGGAAAATCTCAATGTCGGTGGATACAAGGATTGGCGTTTACCCACACCCAATGATCTAATTGTCATTCTGAATGCGAAATCATCTTTTCCAAAAACCGGGGCAAAATGGTATTGGAGTTCGGAAGCTTTTTGGAAGGGACATTATGAATTTGATCGTATCGTTATTCCACGAAATGATAACCAGTGGATAAAAGGCGAAGCGGAACTGACGGAGTGCGGAGCTGTTCGCGCAGTCAGGCCGTAATCCTGTAAATGCAGGAATCCTCTGTTTCCGTTCCGGGTTCCGGTATGGCACACCAGGCCGGGCGGAAGTTTTTTATGCATCAACGGTAAAAGAAGTCACCTCCTTGAAAAGGATAGAGGCGCTTCTGGCCGTTTCAACAATTATTGGGTTTTTTGAACATTCCTGGCCACAGGGCCGCGTTCACTGTCTTCCACATCAAAAATTACGCGATCGCCTTCTGCAAGGGTTTTAAAGCCAGACATGTTGATTGAGGTGTAATGGACAAATATGTCTTTGCCTTCTTCTTGCTCAATAAATCCAAAACCTTTCTTGTCGCTAAACCATTTTATTTTTCCATCTGCCAAAACACATATCTCCTTGTGCAAACACTGTTCGGGGTTGTTTGATTAAAAAAAACCGGCATTTCGAAAACAATATAAGCTTGTTACCATACGGTAAGACCGGCATCGACAATGGTATCCGTTTATCATAAAATAAAATGGTTTGTCAAATATGATGGGCTTTTCATTGTCGTTATTATCTGCTAAGAATTCATCGTGAAAGCGCCGTAAAACGTTCATGGTTGCTCTGATTATAAATGTTCCGATAACTTTACATGGTACTTTCATAAAATCAATGCGTTATGCATCTATTCCGACATAAGGGAGGTTCTCAATGAGCAGGTTTGCCCATCTATTTCTTTTTTTCATGATCAGTCTTGTTCTGCTGCCCGGCTGCGCTTCAGAACAGGAAAAAAAACAATCTCATCTTCAAAAGGGAAATGCCTATTTTGATAAAAAAGAATACAAAAGCGCACAACTTGAATTTAAAAGCGCCATACAGATTGATCCTAAATATGTGGAAGCCTATTCCCGGCTGGGAGAAACCAATTTAAAGCTCGGTGATCTCCAGGGAGCCATGAAAGCCTATTCGACAGTTGCCGACCTTGATCCTGAGAATCTGGATGCGCAGTTGAAGTTGACAACGTTTATGCTTCTCGGAAAAAAGAATAAGGAGGCAAAAGAAAAAGTTGATTTTATTTTAAGCAAAGAACCCAATAATGTAAAGGCGCTTTTGCTGCTTGCCGATATACTTACGATGGAAATAGAATTTGAAAAGGCGAAAGCGGTTTTTCAGAAAATTCTTGAAATCGACAATCGTAATATTCGTGCGAATATCGGCCTTTCCCGCATACTGGTTGCCCAGAATAAAACCTCGGAGGCGCTGGAAACGCTTAGAAAGGCAATTGCGATTAACCCTGACGAAATTCAATTGCGAATGGCGATGTTTAATCTTTTGGTTCTCATGAAGCAGTTTGATAACGCAGAGGCGGAGATTATACACACCATCAATGAAAATCCGAAAAATTCTGATCTGCAGCTTGTATTGGGCCATTTTTATGTTCGGAAGAAAGAGTTCTCGAAGGCGGAAAATGCTTATCTGCAAGCGATTGAAATCGATCCTGAAAATGTAAAATCCTATATGGCGATCGCGGGGTTTTATTATTTTTCCGGAAAAAGAGATCATGCCATTGAGATGTATCGGAAAGCGCTGGATATTCAGCCTGAAAACATCCGGGTTATGGAAATGATGGCTGATTTTTATCTTCGTGAAAAAGATACGGCTAATGTGGAAAAATATCTTGCCATGATGCTGGGAAAACAACCCAATTATCCTCCTGCACGGATGATAAAAGGAGAACTGGCTGTTTTAGACAAGAAATATGCGGAGGCAATTGAAATATTTAACCAGTTGATAAAAGAAGAGCCTCGACTGGTAGCGGCTTATTATCTCCGGGGTGTCGCATATCTGGAAAAAGGAGACGTCCGGCCGGCAAAAACATCACTTCAAAAAGCGATTGAACTGAAACCGGATTTCTGGAAGGCAAAACTTTCTCTTGCGGAGGTTTTTTTGCGAGAACGTGATTTTGAACTTGCTCAGAAAGAATGTGAGGAAATACTCGAAAAAGATCCAGAGAATTATAAAGCCGGATTATTTCTGGGCAATGCATTGGCGTATCAAGGCAAAATAGACGAAGCGGAAAAGAAATACAGATCCCTGATCCGTGTTTCCCCGGATAATCCCATCGCATATTTTCGGCTGGGGCTTTTGCAGCGATCACAGAAAAAATATGCTCCCGCAATTGAAAACATGAACCAGGCGCTTTCAATCAATCCCATGCTGATGGATGTTTTTACACATGTTGTTCTTACGCACGCGGAACAGAAAAATTTTGATAAGGCAATGGCTCTGTGTGACGAGCAGGTTGAAAAAGCCGAAGGGAAACAAGCCATCCTGGCGATCATCTATGATTTAAAAGGTAACCTTTATCTGATGCAGAAAAAGACCGTGGAAGCGGAAGAGGAGTTCAAGAAAGCATTACAGGAAAATCCTGATTATTTGAAATCCTATTATTCCCTTGCAAAGCTCTATATGACCAATAAAGACGAAGAAAAGGCTGTTTCCCAGTATAAAACCATTATCGGAAAAAATCCTCAGGCGGCTGCTCCTCATATGATGCTCGGCACGATATATGACCTGCAGAAAAAATTTGATCTTTCCGAAAATCATTATCGAAGGGCCTTGGAGATCAACCCGGATTTTATTCCCGCTGCAAACAACCTCGCATATCTTCTCGCCTCGCAGGATAAAGAGATTGATATGGCGCTGAGCCTTGCACAGAAAGCAAAGGAAAAACAGCCGGATAATCCCGCCATCATGGACACGCTGGGATGGATTTATTACAAAAAAGGGCTCTATGATTCGGCGATCGGGGAACTGCAGAGAAGCGTTGAGAAAATACCTGAAAACGCTTCTGTTCGATACCATCTCGGGCTTGCCTACCATGAAAATGGAAAAAAGGATCTTGCCAGAAAAGAGCTCACGGAAGCGCTGCGTATCAATGAAAACTTTGAAGGTGCGGATAATGCGCGGAAAATTCTGTCCGAGCTGTAAAATTTTATCCTCAGGAAAATGGAGCAGCCGGAGCCTGGCAAGGGGTTGAGCAATCACGTGAAAAACATGGTCGAAATGAGAGATCACAGAAAAGTATGAGATTCTTTCCATTCAAAATTCTTATCCTGAGCCTGCTTCTTCCGCCTTTTTTATATTTCTTTTCAGTTTATTATTTGGAGCAAAGGCTGAAAGAAAGCTACCTGGAAGAAGTCAAGGATGTTTACATCGGAGATACACATTCATTGTTTGACGGCAGCGTCAGCATCCGGAATGCGGTTGACAAAAACATTACCCGATATCTTCAGAGCAAATGGTTTTTGAAATGGGGCTTGAAATTAAATGTGGTCGTCACGACCAAACAGGGTAAAATTCTGTTCCCGTCTATTTTCGGGCATCCAAAAGAATCTCTCTCCCCGCTGGATCCAATGCGGGTAGCCTCGGAAAATTACCGCCTGTTAAATGAAGGTTTGATTGTTCATATTGGTGTAGAACTGGAACATGGCAAGCCCATTTCCATCCTGATTCTTTTTGCCTACATCGGTCTTGCGCTGTTTCTCCTGTATTTTTTTACCAGAAGGGCCATGAAAAACGCAAGGAAAGCTGAAATAGAGAAGGCGGAAATGATTGATCGGCTTCTCGAACGGGAGAAGCGTTCGACGGAAGTATTAAAAACCCTGGGCATGAAGAGAAGTGAGCTGAAAAACAGATATAATGAAATCAAAAGAGAGCTTGAGGATGAAAAGTTAAAAGCCAGTAAAAATGAAGATGAAATGATTGAAGAGATTGTTTCCCTGGAAGAAGAGATCAATAGAAACATCGATTTACAGCAGGAACAGCAGAAAGAAATCGATGAGTTAAAAGAGAAGATACGGAAATCTGAAGGAGGGCAGGAGAAAGGCGTAAAAGGAACAGCTGCCGTAACCAGAAGATTTAATGCGCTGTATAAAAATATTACAATAAACAAAAAAGCGATCAGCGGTTTTATCAATTTGTCTGAAGATATGAAAATCAAGTGCGAGGAAGTTATTCATCAGCTCAATGAAAACCCTGATTATGTGACGATAAAAAGGAAGGTGTTCAGCAGGAAAAGTCGTGAAACCGTATTGGAAGTTCTTTTCGCTTACAGGGGCCGGCTCTATTTCAGAATGTCCAAAGACCAGCATGTGGAAATCCTCACGATCGGCACAAAAAACACACAGCTCAAAGATCTTGAGTTTATTGACCGATTGTAGGGATGGATCATTTTTGAAGCGGGACTTCCCCGCATTTAAATCGTTGAAGCACACCAAGCGTTTTAACCATGGGGAGTTCGTGAAAAAGCCCTGAAGAAAGAGCAAGTTTATAAATTTGATACGGGGCCTGGCCCCCTTCCTCGGGATTTTTAAAAATATCATGGATTAAAAGATATCCTCCCGGTACAATATGTCTTGCCCAGGAGTTATAATCAATTCCGGCAGCTTCGTATGAATGCCCGCCATCGATAAAAACCAGTCCAAGAGGGGTTGCCCAGCACCTTGCTGCGACTTCCGACCGGCTTACAATCGGAACCACCGTATCTTCAAGGCCTGATGCTTCAAGCGTTTTTCTGAATGCCGGGAAGGTATCCATCTTGAAAATCCTGTAATCAAAAAGTTCGGGATCAAAATATTCTTCTCCGGGCTGCTGTTCTTCGGACCCCCGGTGGTGATCGATTGAAAAAATAACGGCATTGTTCTTTTTATATGCACTTCCGAGATAGACGGTTGATTTTCCGCAATAGCTTCCAATTTCAAGGCCGGGACCCAGACGGCTTGCTTTGCATGCTGTCTCATACAGGTGATGCCCTTCTTCCGGATCCAGAAAACCCTTGACGTTGTCAATCGTTTTTATATCGTATTCCATTTTTCGGATCGTACTCCTGAAAATTTTTCATTCAAAAACCAAACCGGAGAGTTGCGGATAAACCAAAGAGGGTAACAGCGGCGGATCATGGAATGTCATCGTAATCCCCGACAAGGACTTCTCGGGGTTTGGCACCGTCTGCGGGTCCTACAAGCCCTTCGGCTTCCATGACCTCAATAATCCTGGCAGCCCTGTTATATCCGATTCGAAGATGACGCTGAATCATCGAAATGGAGGCCTTACGGGTCTTTGAAACCAGGGCGACCGCCTGATCATAATGCTCGTCATATTCCTCGTTATCTTTGTCGTTTTCCTCTTTTACGGGAGCTTCCGTAATATTTTCATCATACTCCGGACCTTTTTGCTGCTTGAGAAAGTCAATCACTTTTCCCAACTCTTCCTCTGAAATAAATGCACCATGGATTCTTTGAAGTTTTGCGGTGCCCGGCGGCAGATAAAGCATATCGCCGTCCCCAAGAAGATTTTCCGCTCCATTGGCATCAATAATGGTCCTGGAATCTGTCTTGGAGGAAACCTGAAATGAAATTCTGGTTGGAAAGTTCGCCTTTATGATACCGGTCAGAACATCTACCGAGGGTCTCTGGGTCGCGAGTATGATATGAAGCCCTGCCGCTCTGGCCATCTGCGCCAGTCGTGTCAGCGCGACTTCAACGTCGCGGGAGGAGACCATCATCAAGTCCGCCAGCTCGTCAATAATGATGACGATATAAGGCAGTTCTTCGGGCGTATCTTCCTTGCCTTCGGTTTTATCTTTGGCTATTTTTTTATTATACTGCATGATGTTGCGGGACTTGTTTTCCGAAAGGAGTTCATACCTTCGTTCCATCTCGCGCACTGCCCAGAACAGGGCATTTGTCGCTTTTTTCATGTCGGTTACGACCGGAGTAATCAGATGAGGGATGCCGTTGTACATGGACAATTCAATGCGTTTCGGGTCTATCATAATGAATTTTACATCATTTGGCGTTGACTTATAGAGAAGGCTGCTGATCATTGAGTTCAATCCAACACTTTTCCCGGCTCCTGTCGCGCCGGCGATCAGGAGATGCGGCATCTTGTCAAGAGATGCAACTACCGGATTCCCGACAATATCCTTGCCGAGGCAGATGGTCAGTTTTGATTTTGAGTTTTCGAAAACGCTTGATGCAACGATTTCCCTGAAGGCTACCGATTCACGCGTTTCGTTTGGGATCTCGACACCGATGGCTGCTTTGCCCGGGATAGGAGCGACAATCCGTATGCTCAATGCCCTGAGAGCAAGGGCCAAATCATCCGTAAGCCCCACAATTTTATTAATCTTCACTCCCGGTGCCGGCTGATATTCAAAGGTGGTTATCACGGGGCCGGGATATACGGCAACCACTTGTCCGTTTACCCCGAAATCGGTCAGTTTTTTTTCAAGCAGCATGGACTGCATGCGGAGGTTTTCATCATCAACCGCTGTCGGCCTTTCTGTGGGGGGATTCAGAAAATTGATGGAAGGCAGGCGAAAATCTTTATCTGTTCTCATGAATCCAAATTCTTCCTGCCTGGGTTTCGGGACATCGCGAACAGGGTTGACCTGTTGGGTTTTGATTGTAATCTGGGGCGCTTCTTTTGCAGGCAACGATCGTTTTGGTTTTGGTAAAGATTTCTTTTTATCCTTTCGGGCTTTCCAGAAAAAATAAAGAGAACGGATTTTTTCGATGGTTATTCCGGCTGTCCTGAAAATCATTTTAATAAATCGGGTGGGAGAAAAATGAAAAGCAAGGATCAGCCCGATAATCAGAAGAATGATGAGGGTAATTACCCCTCCGGCACTATTGGTGTAAGTTTTGAGAAAATCCCGCAACGCAAATCCGATACCGCCGCCTGCATGAAATTTCTCTCCGAAGATCATGAAATAATCCTGCCGAAAAGAAAGGAGGCTTCCGGTGGTTATGATCAGCAGAATCGATCCGAATATGGTCGAATAAGTCGTTTTTTTCTTTGATTCTCCAAATAATCGGATGGTTAATAAGAGGAACAGCGCCGGAACCCAAAAGGCTCCAATCCCAAAAAGCCCGACTAAAAGACCTGCGATGTGCGCTCCGAGTATACCGAAAACATTGTGGACCTGCCCTGAGGCCTTCGCGTGATGAATGGAAGGGTCCGAGGGGCTGTATGACAAGAGACTGATCAGCGTAAGCAGGACAAGGAAAAAAAGGCAGATTCGTGTAAGTTCTTTTCGCATAGTTTCCTGTGGCATCTCTTTTTTTACGATTCAACGGTTCATAATCGGTAATGTTTACCCTCTATTAGATTTGCTCATAGAAGTCAAAAAATAAATCTTTGATCCTGGATTTTGATGGGCGGATTTTGACATTCTCCGTTACAGGCTTTTGACGATGAGGGTTACCGGACCGTCGTTGACAAGGGAAACATCCATCATTGCCCGGAATTTGCCCTTTTGTACGGAAATCCCTTTCTCCTCCAGTCGATCTGCAAAATACTCATAAAGCAGGTTCGCGTCTTCCGGTTCCGCTGCTGCAATAAATGACGGCCTGCGCCCTTTTCGACAATCTCCCAGAAGGGTGAACTGGGAAACCACCAGTGCTTCTCCGCCGGTTTCCAGGAGTGACCGGTTCATTTTCCCGTTTTCATCCTCAAAGATCCGCAGGTTGGCGACCTTTTCCGAAAGATAGTCCGCATCCGTCTTTTGATCGCCCTTTGCAACACCAAGAAGAATCAGCAGTCCCCTTTTGATGCCGGCGATCATTTCCCCTTCGACAGAAACGGAACTCTCTTTAACTCTCTGGATAACCGCTTTCATGGTGATAACCCTTATAATTCATTGGAAGTTTTGTAAAAAAAGTCAAAATTTTAATGGCAAAGAAAAAAGTTCAAGTTCAAGGCGCGCGAGTCCCGAGGAATGAGGTGTAGTTGGCCTACTCCGCAGTGACGAGGGATGACACGCAGTGAAGCGTCAGCGCTAACCGCAACACAGAAATTGGACTTTTTGCGAAGCCATTTCATTTAATTTTTCCTAGTAGATCCGCAAACGGGTTATTAAAGGGAACCTTTTCTCCTTTTCTTCTGTTCCTATATTCTTCTTTTTGGTGCATCGGCTGCTTTCGAATCGGTTTCGGATGATTGTTTTTTCCTTTTTCAGAAGAGGACGGCTCTTCTGTTTTCATGGAAAGAGAGATGCGTCTGCGTGTAAGATCAACATCGAGAACCGTTACCATGACTTTTTGATGAACCTTTAGGATATCCGAGGGGTTTTTTACGAATCGGTCGGCAAGCCGGCTGATATGAACCAGACCGTCCTGGTGGATCCCGATATCGACAAACGCTCCAAATGCAGTGATGTTGGTTACGATTCCAGGCAGTTTCATGCCTGGAAGAAGGTCTTCAATTTTCTCAATACCGCTTGCAAAAGCAAACTCTTCAAACTCCTCTCTGGGATCTCGTCCGGGCTTTGCAAGTTCATCCAGAATGTCCTGCAGGGTCGGCAAACCGATTTTATCCGTAACATATTTGGATAAAACGATTTTTTTCCTCAATTCCGGGTCGTTGATCAGGTCGGGGACTGTACAATTCAGGTCGCCGGCCATCTGATTTACGATCGGATAGCTTTCCGGATGAACCGCACTTGAATCAAGGGGATTCATACTGTTTCTGATTCTTAAAAAACCTGCTGATTGTTCAAACGCCTTTGGGCCGAGGCGAGGGACGTTTGAAAGCTGATCCCTGGAAGAAAAAGGTCCGGTTTTGTTTCTGTAGACGACAATGTTTTTTGCCAGCCCCGGTCCCAGCCCGGAAACATAGGTAAGGAGCTGAACACTGGCACGATTGATATCCACGCCAACGCCGTTCACACAGCTGACTACAACGTCATCGAGCGATTTCTTAAGCGCCCCCTGGTCGACATCATGCTGATACTGGCCGACGCCGATTGATTTTGGATCAATTTTGACCAGTTCCGATAACGGGTCCATAAGGCGCCGGGCAATGGAAACTGAACCGCGAACCGTTACGTCATGATCCGGGAACTCTGTCCTGGCCACTTCCGATGCCGAATAGATGGATGCTCCGCTTTCATTGACCATAACAACTTGAATTTTAGTTGAGAAATTCAGATTTTTGATGAACGCTTCTGTCTCACGTCCTGCGGTACCGTTTCCTACCGCAATCGCCTCGATCTCAAATTTTCGGCAGAGATCCAGAACGGTTTTCCCTGCTTCAATTGTTTTTCGATCCGACAAATGGGGGTATATGGTATCATGGTGAAGGAGTTTTCCCTGCCTGTCCAGACACACAACCTTGCATCCGGTCCGGAAACCCGGATCGATTCCCAGCACGCGCTTTGCTCCCAAAGGAGGGGACAGAAGGAGTTGGCGAAGATTGTCGGCAAACACCCGGATCGCTTCCGCATCCGCCCTCTCTTTTGCTGCAAGTCGGATTTCCGTCTCCATCGAGCGGGATAAGAGTCTTTTATAGCAGTCGTGGACAGCCTCTTTAACCTGAAGGGAATCTTCCGCTTTACCGATGACAAAAATATTCTCCAGAATTCCAATTGCTTCATCTTCGGGAGGCAAAAGGGTTAGATTTAAAAAGTCCTCCTTTTCTCCCCGGCGCATGGCAAGTATTCTGTGAGAAGGAGCCGCAGCGATCGGTTCTTCCCAGTCAAAGTAATCCCGATATTTTGCGCCCTCCTTTTCCTTTCCTTTTGCCACTTTACTGATGAGGATGCCTTTGGTGGAAAAAAGATGCCTCATCATTTTTCGAGCCTGTTCATCTTCATTTATTTTTTCAGCGATGATATCCCTTGCACCGGATAATGCATCTTCGGCTGACATCACCCCTTTTTCCATATCAATATACCGCTGGGCCAGATGAGAAGGATCGGAGCCTTTTTGCTCCCATATGGCTTCGGCTAACGGCTCAAGCCCTTTTTCTTTTGCAATGGTGGCTTTTGTTCTTCGTTTGGGCTTGTAGGGGAGATAGATATCCTCCAGATCGGTAAGGGTTTCAGCGGATTCCACTTTTCCCTGCAACTCGTCCGTCAGGTGGCCGTGCTTTTCGAGAGAGTTTAAAATCGCCGCCCTGCGGTCATCCAGATCCTTGAGTTGCTCGAGACGGTCCCGGATTGTCGTGACAATAACCTCATCAAGGCTTCCGGTTTTTTCTTTCCGATACCGGGCGATAAATGGAATGGTGGCTCCTTCTTCGAGCAAGTCACTGACGGCGCGGACCTGGGAGATGGTTAACCTGTTTTCCGCTGCTGTTTTATGGATATGGTTTTCATTCATAATGTTTTATCACGGTGTTTTAAATGGATTCGCATGATCATCGGAGTCTCAGCATCCACTGGAGTCTGCCGTTTCTTTTTTCGATCGCGGCTTCCGGGCATATTTCCATGCAGCAATAGCATCGTATACATTTTTTGTAATCATATTGCGGCGTGTTTTTATTGCTGCTGGATTTGCTGATGGCACCCGCGGGGCATATCTTTTTACACTGATAGCAGAGCGTACAGTTTTCTTCACCGGGAACCGGCCTGTCGATGAAAAGATTTCGAAAGGTTTTGGATGTCACCGGCCATCTCACCATGTTGGAAAGGATCGTTCCTTTTGAAGGCGAAAACGCCGCAAGTCGCAACGCTTTGATCGGTTCTCCGACAACTTCGACTTCGTCGGCAGAGGATACGCAGAAATCTCTTTGAAACCCTTCCTGCACGGTCATTGCTTTTTCAACCTCGAGCCCGGCGACTTTTACGGCAACATAATCCACGGCAACCGCATCAGTTCCGGCAATAATCGCGTTCATTTTGATCGGATTGCCGCCGGTTCCCGGCCCTTCTCCTTCCTGGGCAAGAATTGCATCCATCAGATTGAGAACGGTTTTTGGTTTTTCGAAGCCCTTGATCATTGCGCCATATAAATCAAGAAGGAACTCCGTAAAGTCCGGAGGAGAAGGAAGCTTGATGTGCATTTTAGACTTCTGCAGCCCGGGGATGGCTCCGAAAAAATTTTTTACAGCACCGGTGATATAGGTCAGGCCATGGGTTTTAAATTTGGGCAGATTGATAATGATATCCGCATCAAAAAACGCTTTTGATATTTCAATATGACGGAAGGATTTTGAATCGTCAAAATGGATCGTACGGGTTTCAGATGGATTGGCGATTTCGATTTTTTCCGCTTCGACAACATCCAGATATCCTGTTTTCTGTATCGTCTTTTCAAGAGAATGAACCGCGGGTGATTCAGCCAGAACAGGGAAACCGTTATATTCCTTGACGACCTGTACGGCTGCCCGGAAAAATTCCGGGTGTGTAATAATGGCTTTTTCAGGTTTAGACGGCAGCAGAAGGTTTGGTTTTATAAGAACCCTTGCCTGGCTGAACCGGTTCAGATCGTACCCGATGTTGTTAAGGCTTTGTTTTATTTTTTGTTTTAGAATCTCGTTGGCGTATTCACTGCATTTCAGTAGCGATATTTTCTGCATTTTCTTTCCATCCTGGGCATTGTTGAATTCCGGGCTGTCATTCACGAAAAAGGCAGTTCTTGCCTGAAATTTTGGGCAAGGGATAACAGCTTTCCGTGGAAAAGGCAAACCGGATTTGAGTGGACTAAAAAAAAATAATGAAAAATGCAGCATGGCGCGCGAAGGCGATATTCAGGGTCTGAAGATATCAAAAATGCTTGACAACACCGCACAGGCATTGTAACCTTGGCCGATATGAACGAGCGCTCAATCGGAGGAATGGACACTGGAATCCGATTCAAGATGGTCGTTTTGTTTTGTTGTTTTTTGCGAAGCCATCAAGTGAACCATTGTGAATGAAAGGAGGCGGGTTTGAATTTCGATCTGACAACCGAACAGAAGATGATTCGGAGAGAGGTTAGAAAGTTTGCTGAAAGTGAGATTGCCCCTGTCGCTCAAGAACTGGATGAAAATGAAGAATTTTCAGCGGAGCTGACCCGCAAAATGGGAGAGATAGGCCTTTTCGGGATGTTTGTATCAGAAGATTATGAAGGCCAGGCACTGGACTACATTTCATACATTATCGCGGTAGAGGAGATTTCGAGGATAGACGGTTCCCAGGCTGCGACCATCGCCGCGGGCAACTCTCTTGGAATAGGACCTCTATACTATTTCGGAACAGAAGCGCAAAAGAAGAAATATCTCCCAAAGCTTTGCAGCGGTGAAGGCTTGTGGGGATTTGGCTTGACTGAGCCGACGGCAGGTTCAGATGCCGGCGGAAGCAAGACAGTCGCAGTCAAGGATGGTAATGAGTGGGTAATCAACGGTTCGAAAATATTTATCACCAATGCTGCGTGCGAACTCACAATGGGTGTAACCGTGCAGGCCATTACCGGCAGAAAAGCAAACGGAAAGCCTGAATATACGTGCTTTCTGGTTGAAAGCAATGCTCCCGGATTCAAGGCGCTGCCGATGCATAAAAAAATGATGTGGCGCGCATCCAATACCGCTGAGCTTTATTTTGACGATGTGCGCGTACCGGAAGAAAATATACTCGGCAATGTCGGAGACGGATTTCATCAGATGCTTCAGACACTGGATGGGGGAAGGCTTTCCATCGGGTCGATGGGATTGGGTGGTGCCCAGGGAGCCTATGAACTGGCTCTGAAATACGCAAAAAAAAGAGAGCAGTTCGGTCAGCCGATTTCAAAATTTCAGGCAGTGGGATTTAAGCTGGCTGACTGCGCCGTGGAAATTGAATGCGCCAGAAATCTTCTGTACAAAGCCTGCTGGCTCAGAGATGAGAAAAAACCTTTTGAAAAAGAGGCAGCCATGGCAAAACTTTACTGTTCCGAGCTGATGGGAAGAGTTGCCAATCATGCCGTTCAGATTCATGGCGGATATGGCTTGATGAAGGAGTATAATGTAGAACGGTTTTACAGAGATCAGAAGCTTCTCGATATCGGTGAAGGAACGTCTGAGGTGCAGCGGATTGTCATTTCCAGATATATCGGATGTTAAACAATAACCGGAGGCGGTAATGAATGAAAAACTAATTCTAACGGAAGTTGACGATCAGGTTGCCGTTCTTACCCTGAATCGGCCGGATGTTATGAATTCATTTAATTTCGCGATGCTTGAATCGTTAAAGCGGAAGATCGAGGAGATACGGTTTGATAAGGGGATTCGGGTGGTTGTTATTACGGGTTCCGGGGAGAAGGCCTTTTGCGCCGGAGCCGACCTGAAAGAACGCATCACCCTGAGTGAAGTTGAAGTCAAGAGATTTATTTATACCATCAGGGGCCTTTTCACGGATATTGAAAATTTGAACAAGCCGGTTATTGCGGCCGTAAACGGAGTCGCACTGGGCGGCGGAACCGAACTGCTGCTTGCCTGTGATATCCGGATCGCTTCCGAAAACGCCAGCATGGGGCTCACGGAAACCCGTCTTGCGATCATTCCCGGCGCAGGAGGAACCCAGCGCCTTCCAAGACTCGTGGGAAGGGGTGTGGCCAAGGAACTGATTTTTACCGGTCGCAGGGTTGATGCCGGGGAAGCGTTGAAGATCGGTCTTGTCAACAGAATATGTGAGAAGGAATCGCTTCTTGCCGAATGCCGTAGAACAGCCGCAATGATATGTGAAACCGGTCCCATCGCCATCGAGCAGGCGAAGTACGCAATCAACAGGGGGCTTGAAACCGATATTGGAACCGGCCTTGCGATTGAATCAAATGCCTACTGGATTACCATTCCCACCGAAGACCGCCTTGAAGGGCTGGCCGCCTTCCGGGAAAAAAGAAAACCTGTTTATAAAGGAAAATAAGCTAATGGCTGATATGCGGGACGAGAATCGATTGTTTTGGGAAAAGGAAGAGGAAAAGCTGGTTGAACGACATCAGCAGGCGATGTGGCCTGGTGGAGAAAAAGCTGTCAGCAACCTCGCAAAAACAGGAAAGAGACCGGTTCGAGAGTTGATTCACGATCTGATCGATCCTGGAACTCGGTATTACGAGCTTTCCCGGATCGCGGGATTCGGGATGGGCTATCCAGGTGTCGCGGATGTGCCCTGCGGAGGAGTGGTCACCGGCATCGGCAAGATTAATGGCAACTGGACCATGATATTCGGCAATGACAGCAGAGTGAAGGCAGGAACCTATTTTCCGATTACCCTGAAAAAACATATGAGGGCTCAGGCCATTGCCGAGCAATGCGGCTTGAACTGCGTCTATATCGCGGATTCCGGAGGAGCATTTCTGCCGATGCAGGCGGATGTGTTTCCGGACGATCAGCATTTTGGCTCCATGTTTTATAACATGGCGCGCATGTCAGCCAAGGGGCTGAAGCAGGTGACATTGAGCACCGGCGGCAATACCGCCGGCGGCGCGTATATTGTATTTATGGCATGCCAGTCCGTGATGATCGATAAGCTTGCCTATTCTTTTCTGGGAGGGCCTCCGCTTGTTCGAATGGCGACAGGGGAGGTGATTTCTGCGGAAGATCTCGGCGGTGCAAGAGTTCACACTCAGATATCAGGAGGCGCGGACCATCTTTGCGCCAACCAGCTTGAGGCGGTTGCACGGGTAAGAGAGATTCTGGCCCTTGATTCCCCGCAGACGATTCAACTGCACCGCTACGCGGAGACACCACCACAGGTTCCGGTTGAGTCCATCTATGAGAACCTTCCCGCGGATGTCCACAAGGGAATCAATGTGAGAGAGTTTATAAAGGCCATCTGTGACGACAGTTATTTTATTGGATATAAAGAACAGTACGCTCCCGGCAGGGGGGATAACATCGTAACCGGGAAGATGAGGATCAAGGGCCTTCCGATCGGCGTTATCGCTTCAAACGGCCCTGGAATCATTTTTTTTGAAGCAGCCCGCAAGGCAGCGGAGTGGATCATCCGGTGCTGTCAGGAGAAAGTTCCATTGCTGTTTATTCAGAACTCGCCGGGATTCATGGTAGGGTCTGAGTCCGAGCATATGGGGATCGGGAAATACGGATCTGATATGGTTCGTGCTGTCTCGTGCGCCCAGGTTCCCCGTATCCAGCTGGTGATTGGGCCGGATAACGGCGCGGCAAATTACGGAATGTGCGGTCGGGCGTACCGTCCTCATTTCCTGTTTCACACGATGCGCTCAAGAACCTCCGTCATGAGCGGGCGAAGTGCCGCGGGCGTATTGCTGTCAATCGAGGAAAGAAAACGGGAAGCCCTCAAAAATCCAATGACGGAAGAGGAGAAAGAGGTCTTCCGGAAAAAGATGATCGAAAAATATGACGGTGAAGCCCATCCCTTTTACTGCGGCGCCAGGCTTTTGAGCGACAGGGTGCTGAAGTTCGAAGAGATCAGGGATTGGCTGGGAATGGCTTTTGAGGTGAGCCTGCTTAAGCCGATCGGTGAACC